>JAPTTX010000066.1:0-3806 GCA_028068195.1 Gammaproteobacteria bacterium | reverse complement strand
CGGCTCCGCCGCCTGCGATCATCGGGGTAGGGCCCGTGCCCGGGCGTGCAGGGGATGAGCTGACCGTGATCTCCGGAGGGGTCGCAGGGGCGCAGTCCGCCGTGGAGCCGAAGCCGATAACTGTAGTGGAGCAGACTGTGGTACCGAAACCGTTAACGATACCGGAACCGCTTGTAGCGCCGGAGCCGGAACCCGAAGCGGAACCGGAATTCGAAGCACAAGAGGAACTCGTGGCGGAGCCGGCGATGGCTACGGCCGATGCAGTGGCCGTTTCGACAGGCGCAGACATTTTGGAGCGGCGTACCGAGCCCCCTGAATCGTTCGATAGCGGTTCCGAATCTGCCGACCGCCGTGGTCAGATCAAGGTGCGGACCAGCCTGCTCAGCAGGCTGGTGAACTACGCGGGTGAAGTGAGCATATCGCGTTCGCGCATGCAGCAGCAGATCTACGGATTCCGTGAGAACCTGGCGGAGTTAAACCGCAATGTAACCAGGTTCCGGGACCAGATCCGCGAGCTGGAGATCCATTCGGAATCGCAGATCCTTTATCGTGCGGAACAGAGTCTTTCGAGTGCCGGATCCGAGTTTGATCCGCTCGAGTTCGACCGTTTTTCCCGCCTGCAGCATCTTTCGCGCGGTTTGGCGGAGAGCCTGCACGATCTTTACACCATCCAGTCCAGCATGGACACGTTTGTCGGTGAGGCCGAAACCGTGTTGCAGCAACAGGCGCGCGTCAACACGGAACTGCAGGAGGGACTCATGCGGACACGCATGATCAGTTTCTCCACCCAGGCTGCCCGGTTGCGTCACATCGTTCGGCAGACAGCACGCGAGCTCGGAAAACGTGTCGAGCTGCAGCTCAGCGGAGCGGAGGTCGAGGTTGACCGCACGGTGCTGGAGCGCATGATCGGTCCGTTCGAGCACATGATCCGCAACGCCATTGACCATGGCATTGAGGACGAGACGGCACGCAGGCGCGTCGGCAAGCCGGCGATCGCCACGATCAGTATCGATACGCGCCACGAAGGAAGCGAAATCGCGATTCGGTTCGCGGATGACGGCGCAGGTCTGAACATCGCGGCCATTCGGACGAAGGCTGTCGAGCGCGGCTTGATGGCCCCGGATGCAGTCCTGTCGGACGAGGAGCTGATGCAGTTCATTCTGGTCTCCGGATTTTCGACGGCCAGCAAGGTTACCCATCTTTCCGGTCGTGGTGTGGGAATGGATGTGGTGCACAATGAGATCAAGCAGCTTGGCGGCAGCATAACCGTGGACACCAGGAAGGGGCAGGGAACGACCTTCATTATCCGCCTGCCGCTGACGCTTTCCATCGCCCAGGCCCTGATGGTGCATGTCGGCGAACATTTGTTTGCCGTGCCTCTCGCTTCGGTCGTGAATATTCTCGAAGTGTCAGTCGAAGAGGTCGAGAGAATCTCGGGAGCCGCGAAGCCACTGCTGAACCATCAAGATCAGGCTTATCCGTTCATGCACCTTGCCGCACGTCTCGGGATTCAGGCACAGCCGCGGTCGACCAAAAAGGTGCCGGTATTGCTCACGCGCAGCGGATCGCGGCAGATGGCCATGCAGGTCGATGCGCTCGCAGGCACCCAGGAGGTGGTAATCAAATCGGTCGGGCCGCAACTGAGCCGAATCGCCGGCCTGTCGGGCGCCACCATACTTGGGGACGGGCGGGTGATTCTTATCCTGGATGTCCCCGGTTTGTGGTTGACGGAAGAGCGCCTGCACGTAGTGGCTCGTAGTGAACCTCAGGAACCGGTGCCCGTAGAGCGCCCGCCACTTATAATGGTCGTTGACGATTCGATTACTGTGCGCAAGGTGACTAGCCGTCATCTGCAGAAGCACAACATGGATGTCTTGGCTGCGAAGGATGGCATCGAGGCCCTTGAGAAGCTGCGTGAGCAGGTTCCAGATCTGATGCTGGTCGATATCGAAATGCCGCGCATGGATGGGTATGAGCTTACTTCCAACGTCCGTTCAGATCCGTTGCTTAAGCATGTACCGATTATCATGATTACCTCGCGTGCCGGCTCCAAGCACCGCGACCGGGCGTTGCAGCTCGGGGTTAATCTCTATATGACCAAGCCTTATCAGGAAGATGAGCTGCTTGCCAATATCCGATTGCTGCTTCCGCGCTCCCAATCCTATGACGTGGCGTGAGGGCGGCTGTCTGCATCAGCAGCGACGCAGCCATGCGCGGCAGCCATCGGGTCACGGAGAACGCTGAGTGCCTGGCGAGAACGAGTACCTGCGCATAGGCTTCGGAGGCGCCACCTTTCTGCTCCCGCGCCGTGCAAGCCTTGCTGTAGAGCAGCGTGGGAATCTTTTGGTTAACGAAGGTGGTGGTACTGTCAGCGCATGGCGGGCTGCAGGCAAGGATCGCTGGCCGGCGTTTTGTGTTGACCGGAATCTGCAGCTGCTTTCCGGAAGTGGCTGGCAGTGGGCCGTGTTTCTCCAGTCTGACCCGCATCCTGTCGGCCTGGTTGCCGATGAAGTGCAGCTGCTGCCGCGGTCCGAGGTGCTGGTGGAACCCTTCACTCCGCCCGGGGCTGCCCCAACGCGCAAGGGACATCTGTTTTCCGGTGCTTCGGTCGGTGGTGGGCAGGTCCTGTTCGAGTTCGACCCCAACGTCCTGGCGGCCTTCTTGCGCCAGCTAGAGGCTTCGCAATGAGCAGCCCAACTGTGCAGCCGCTGCACGCTCTCGAGATACCGACCCAGGCCCTGTCGCTGCTTGTTCCGAGCGCTTGTGTCGCTGAGGTGGTGTCGCACTGCGCACTCGCGGCGCTTCCGCTCGGCCCGCAGTGGGTCCTGGGCGTCATGGGATGGCGTTCGAAGCCAGTCTCCGTGATTTCCCTGGAGACCCTGATGGGCGTGGTTGCAGCTTCTCCTGGGCCGTTGCCAGATTCAAACACCGGGCCGCGACGGCGCGGCAACCGCAAGATCGTTGTGTTCTATCCTTTGCCGGGTCGAAAGCCGTGGGAATTTTTCGGGATTGTCACCTGTGCCGAGCCGCAATCGCACGTGGTCGACAGTGCCGCCCTCGCCAGTGCTGTCAGCACCCCGAACGGCGGAATCATCGCCATGACCGTTCAGCTCGGCAGTTCCGTGGTGGCCATTCCGGACATGGGTGCGCTCGCAGCGGTATTGTATCCCTGACCCTGTGCAGCGCGACCCGGCCGCACGACGGTGAGGCCGGGCAATCCCGCCTGTGCAGAACACCGCAGCTTCAGGTTTCCGTTGCCATTTCGATTCCTTCCAGCGCAATTACGCCCAGGCGCTCAATCTCTTCCGGGGTGATTACGTACGGTGGCATGAAGTAAATGACGTCTCCCAGAGGGCGCAGAATGGCGCCACGTCCAAGGGCGTGGCGGTACACCAGTCGACCGCGTCTCTCCTGCCAGGGGTAGGGTTCGCGGGTCTTGCCGTTCTTCGCCATTTCAACAGCGGCGATCATGCCGGTTTGACGCACCTCGCCCACATGCGGGTGCTCGGCGAGCGGCGCGATGGCGCGTGCCATGTGTGCGGCAAGCGTCCGATTCCGGCTCAGGACGTCGTCATCACGAAAAATGTCGAGCGTGGCGAGCGCCGCCGCACAGGCGAGCGAGTTTCCGGTGTAGCTGTGAGAATGGAGAAACGCCCGCTGTGTGGTGTATTCAGCATAAAAGGCCGCATATATGTCATCGCTTGTCAGGCACGCGGAAAGCGGTAGATAGCCTCCGGTCAATCCCTTGCCAACGCACAGAATATCCGGACGTATGCCGGCTTGCTCGCAGGCAAACATCGTTCCGG
>JAPTTX010000100.1:0-173355 GCA_028068195.1 Gammaproteobacteria bacterium | reverse complement strand
GGACAATTGTTCTGCATTCATGTCGATCACCATGGGGGTAATGATCGACCCAAACGCTAACCTTCAGGCTCATACCTCGTTGGAAATACGGCCCCCTGTTCAGGATCAAACCACGTTGGAAGAGACTAAGTCTGGCGGCGACATTCTCTTCGGAGTAGACTTCCGAGCGATAGATTCGATCGACTTGTTAAAACGCCCCGAAGGCAAGACGCTGGAATTCAAGCGCGATCTCTCATCTCCGGAGGGCGTATTGCGCGCCATCGGGGCGTTCGCCAACACGGCGGGTGGTGTGCTGCTCCTCGGCGTGGAGGACACCACGCGCAATGTACGTGGTGTGGCGAAGCCACTGGAAATGGAAGAACGTCTGGCGAACCTGATCAGCGATAGCATCCTTCCGTGCCTGATTCCGGATATCGAGATATTGCCATGGCGCCGCACCCAAGTCCTGGCGATACAGGTGTATCCGAGCCCTGGCCGGCCCCATTATCTCAAGCGCGCCGGCCTTGATGGCGGCGTCTATGTGCGGGTCGGTTCCACCAACCGCCGCGCCGACCGCGAATTGGTCGATGAGTTGCGGCGCTTTGCCCGCGGTGAAACCTACGACGAGCAGGCGATGCCTGAGTACGACTCGGAAGCGCTCGACTTCCGAGTAGCTTCCGAGTTGTTGGCGCCCGTGCACAAGCTCAAACGCGCTGACCTGGAGACGCTGCGGCTGATGGTTAAACACCAAGGACGCAAGGTGCCCACGGTCGGCGGCATGCTGCCTTTCGGCAAGGAACGTGAACGCAATTTTCCTGATGCATGGGTTCAGGCAGGCCGTTTTCGCGGAACCGACAAGAGCCATATCACCGACACGCTGGAAATCAGAACTTTTCCAGTGCGCGCTGTGGAAGAGGCCGTTGCATTTATTCAGAAGCATGCCCTGCACGGCATGGAGATCGGCGCCGTGCATCGCAAGGAACGTTGGAATCTCCCGCCGGTGGCTGTGCGCGAGGCAGTCGTCAACGCCGTGGTGCATACCGACTATGCCCAACACGGGGTGCCCATTCGGGCTTCCATTTTTGACGACCGGCTGGAAGTGGAAAATCCTGGTCTACTGCCTTTTGGTCTGACGGTGGAGGATCTGCGCCACGGCGTGTCCAAGTTGCGCAATCGCGTCATCGGTCTCGTGTTCCATGAACTTGGATTGATCGAGCAGTGGGGGAGTGGCATCCAGCGCATGATGGCGGCTTGCCGCGATGCGGACTTGGCGCCGCCCGTTCTGGAAGACATCGGTACCCATTTTTGCGTGACCATCCACACTATCAGCACCGGTGCTCTCAGCGTTGATAAAACGGACCAGGCCATTCTGGATGCTCTGGCCGCAAGCAACGGGCTTTCGACCCAGGAGATTGCCACCGTGATTGGTTTGACCGCGTGTGCCACCCGAAGCCGTCTGCTCAAGCTGACTGAGCGGGGTTTGGTGAGGGAAATCGGAACGAGTCCGCAGGATCCGAAGCGGCGGTATTTCAGAGCGGGATAATGAAAGCTGACAAGCACATCGCCATCTACCGTCGCATGCGTGCCCAGCCGTTATGGCGATTGCTTGCTTCGGCTAATGGGCCGACGGTTATCGGCCTGCTTCAGTCACACCTGTATGAAAAGGAGCGTAGCCTTCCGGCGTCGATTCTGTTTGAGCGGCTGACGCGAGATCTGGAAGAGCTACGAGCGCAGGGCGATGATCTCCCCCAGACAGCGCAGGCTTATGTTGCCAACTGGCTGAGTGACGGCTACCTCGAACGGCGTTTTCCGCCTGGCGCCACCGAGGAGGAATATGAACTCTCCATGGCCACCGTCGCGGCGATTCGTTTCCTTTCAGGCATTGCCGAACCGCATGCGTCGGCGACGGAGAGTCGTCTGTCGCTGGTGATTCAGGCGCTGGTAGGGCTGGCAGAGGATACCGATACCGATAAGCATCGCCGGATCGACCGGCTACGAGCAGAGCAGGTCCGCATCGATAAGGAAATCGAGGCAATTCAGAAGGGGCAGATGCGCGTCCTGCCGCGGGATTCTGCTTTGGAGCGGACCCGAGAGATTATCACTCTGGCCGATGATCTCACCGGTGATTTTCGTCGGGTGCGCGATCAGTTCGAGCAGCTGAACCGCGAGCTGAGAGAACGCATTATGGATAGCGAGGGCAATCGGGGCGAGGTGCTCGACTCGCTGTTTGCCGGGATCGATCTGATTGCGGAGAGCGAAGCTGGCCGGACATTCTCCGCCTTCTGGCGCCTGCTTACCGATCCCGAGCAGGCGGCGATGTTCGATGTGTCCCTCGACAGCGTAATGTCGCGCGAGTTTGTCAGCGAGCTGGATATGCGGGAGCGCCGCTTCCTGCTGCGTTTGACGCGGAACCTGCTTGAACAGGGTGGTGCGGTCCATGAGGTGTTACAGACCTTCGCCCGCAGCCTGAAACACTTCGTGCAAAGCCGCGAGTATCTCGAGCAGCGCCGTGTGAATCAGTTGCTAAAGGAGGCGCAACGCGCTGCACTGGGGATAAAAAATGAAGTCAAGGCAACAGAGTCACTTGAGTACTCGCTGGAACTAACCAGTAGTCGGTTGCGATCCCTGTCCCAATGGGTGCTCTTTGACCCGTCGTTGCAGGCGGCGCCAGATGAGATGCGTGAGGGCGATCCGCCACCCATCGATCTGGAATCGGTCAGTGAGTTAGTGGCGCAGTCCGAGATCGATTTTCGCACGTTGAAAGAACATGTTCGCTCCCTACTCGAACGGCGTGACCAAGCCTCGATCGGCGATGTGTTGGAACACTTCCCGGCTTCGCAGGGCCTGGGTAGTGTGGTCGGCCTGCTGGCACTGGGGAGTCGTCATGGGATTAAGGGCGATAGTGTCGAGACGGTGTCCTGGGTGGGTGAAGACGATCAAGGACGTCGCGCCCGAATCCCAAAAATCTTTTTCTTGAAGGATCGGAAAGATGAGCTGGTCTGACAATCTGCCTGAAGATGAGGCGCTGGAGACAGAGGGCGTGGAGCAGCCGTCAGACCAGGCACTGTATCATGGCGATAGTGGCGAACTGTCTCTGGATGCGCGCCGTGTCTTGGTGCAGCTCCTCGCCGGTCCGTCGCTGGATGGCCAGCGACATTCCAAACTCTGGCCCATCCTGATTCGGGATGAAATGGCGATCCGCAGCCGGTTGTCGGAGCTGTTCCTGCAGTTGGTAATTGACCGCGACCTGCAAGTGGCCTTTACCCGCCAGGCGGATACGGGTGATCTGGAAGTGCCCTTGCTGTTGCGCCGAGCGAATCTGAGCTTTCTCGACTCCATTCTGCTGCTCCACTTGCGCCAGCGACTCACCCAGGCCGAGGCGCATGGGGACCGTGCCGTGGTATCGACCGATGAGATTGTCGACTTTCTTGGCGTCTATGAACAGGACGGCAACACCGATCGAGTACTTTTTGAAAAGCGTATTCATGCGTCGATCGAGAAGATTAAAAAGCACAGCATTTTGCGCAAGATTCGATCCAGCGACGACCGCTTTGAGATCTCACCCACTCTGAAGCTGCTCTTCTCGGCCGAGGAGATTCAGGCGCTGGCCCGGATTTACCAGAACATGAGGGTGGCTGAGGAGTCGTCTGAGCACGCCGAGGAGACGCCGCTAGAGGAGGAAGGGGAATGAGTGCCGCGACCGGAACGCAGATTTTCTTCGCACCGGAACAGTTTCGCATGTCCCGGCTCCAGGTCTATAACTGGGGCACCTTTTCGGGGCTTCACGATGTCCCTATTTCGGAACAGGGCTTTCTGTTCGTGGGTCGGTCTGGTGCGGGAAAATCAACGCTGCTCGATGCCTTCTCCGCATTGCTGGTACCGCCACGCTGGGTAGATTTCAACGCTGCGGCGCGGGAGGCGGAAAGGACCGGCCGCGATCGAAACCTGGTGAGTTATATCCGTGGCGCCTGGGCAGAGCAAAAAGATGATGCTTCGGGCGAGATCGCGACGCGTTACCTGCGCGCCAGAACCACCTGGTCGGCCTTGGCTCTGACCTACCGGAACGCTTTGGGTCAGCACGTGGTGCTGGTACAGGTCTTGTGGCTGCGGGGAAGTGCAAACGGGCCGGGCGACGTTAATCGCCATTTTTTGATCTTCGAGCGTCCATTTGAGATTAATGAGCTGGAAGTGTTTGGGCAGTCGAATCTGGACGTGCGCAAGCTCAAGCAGGTATTCCCGGATGCCTTCAGCCGCCGCGAGTTCCGGCCTTACTCGGAGCGATTTTGCCGCTTGCTCGGCATCGAGAGCGAAATGGCGCTGCGCCTGCTGCACAAAACACAATCCGCCAAGAATCTCGGCGACCTCAATACCTTCCTGCGGGACTTCATGCTGGACAAGCCGGCGACATTCGAGGTGGCCGATCGATTGGTCAGTGAGTTCGATGAACTTAATGCGGCGCACCAGGCGGTGGTTACTGCACGCCGGCAAGTGGAGACCCTGGCTCCGGCACGAGAAAAGCATCAGCAGCGAGAGTCGTTGCTGAATGAACGCGGTGGCCTCAACGAACTTCTGGCCGGAATCGATAGTTACGGTGGGCGTCGCCGTACCGACCTGCTGAAAGAGCGAATCGAGCGCTTGAATATTCAGGCCGACGGATTGGAAGGTGAGATCAGCAGGAAACGGGCTGCGCTCAACCAGCACAACGATACCTTGCGTGAATTGGAGCGTCGACATAGGGAGGTTGGCGGTGACCAGGTCGAAACCTGGCAAGCGGAGAAGGCTGCGCTAGAGCAGCAGCGCCAAGAGCGACTGCGCAAACGGGCACAAGCGGAAAGTGCATGCCAGCAACTCGACTGGGTTTTCCCGGACTCACCTCAGGGGTTTGCCGAGCTGGTCGGTGATGCACGTCAGGAGCTTGAGCGCTGGGAGAGTGGTAGTAACGAGATCCGCGAAAAGCGGGACCTGTTGGTGATTCAGAAAAGGGAGACCGAGACAGCATTTACCCAAACAGCCGGAGAGGTGAAGGCGCTGGAACGGCAGCCCTCCAATATCCCTGCGCACATGTTGGATCTGCGGCGGGAGATTGCAACGGCCACCGGGGTTTCCGAGAGCGCGCTGCCCTTCATCGGTGAACTGATCGAGGTCAAGTCTGATGAGACGGAATGGCAAGGGGCTATCGAGCGAGTGCTGCATGGATTTGCGCTCTCACTGTTGGTCGATGAGCGCCACTATGCCGCGCTTTCCAATCACATCAATAGCTGTCATCTGGGGCAGCGGCTGGTCTATTACCGCACTGGGCAGGTTGAGCGCCAGCAGGCAAAACCGGTCGGTATGGATTCCTTGGTGCTCAAGCTAAATATCAAGGAGTGCAGCCAGTCTGAATGGTTGAATACCGAGCTGCGTCGCCGCTTCGATTACGCCTGTGTCGACTCCATTCAATTGTTCCGGCGTGCAGACCGAGCGATCACCAAAGAGGGGCAGGTCAAACATAGCAAGACCCGACACGAGAAGGATGACCGTCGTGAAGTCGGCGACCGCCGCTTCTGGGTATTGGGGTTTGATAACCGTGAAAAACTGGCGCTCTACCGAAAACAGGCCCAGGAACTTGCCGATAATCTCTCAGAGCTGGATGAACGAATCAAGGCGCTATCCGAGCAGGATGGGGCCCGGGCCAGGCGCGCGATTCACTGCCAGACACTGGTGAATCTGCAGTGGCGGGAGGTGGATGTCGCTCCTCTATTGACGGGTATCGACAAGCTTGAACGCCGGATTCGTGATGCACTGGAAGGCAACACGGCGCTGAAGAATGTGGCCGATCAGATCGAGCGCCAGAAGAAGGTCGCCAAGGATGCAGACGAAGCGCTTCGTAAAGCAACCATCGAATATGAGAAAGTTGTCGGTCTAGTCGATGAGCACGAGGAGACCTTGAGGGGGTTAAAGGACGATCCAAGCATTGTTCCATTGACGCCCCGACAGCAACAGGGGCTGGACGAGCGATTTGATACGCTGCGAGATCCTGTGCGGCTGGACAACCTGGATAGCCTAATTCGATCGGTGGAGCGTTCGATCAATCAGGAGATCGGTGAGCTCGACCGGTCTATTGGTGAATGTGAACGGTTTATCGAGAAACGATTTGAGGAGTTTGTCATTGAGTGGCCTGCCGAGGCAGAAGGTCTCGACGCGACGCTGGCCGCTGCTCCTGACTTTTTTGCCAAGCTGACCCGACTGAAGATCGATGGTCTACCGGCCCATGAGCAGCGCTTTTTTGAGCTGTTGGAGAGCCAAAGTAACCAAAACCTAGCGGCGCTATCCTCCTATCTGAGTGATGCCCGCAAGGAGATCCTGGAGCGCATGGATCTGGTCAACGACAGCCTCGCCCAAGTGCCATTCAATCAGAGCGCCAATCAGACCACCTTTCTACAAATCGACCCCAGCGACCGCCAGTTACCGGATGTGCGCGAGTTCAAGCAGGAGATCCAGCAGACGTTGAGCCATGCCTGGAGCGAGGACCGGGGATTGGCGGAGTCGCGCTTTCTGGCGTTGCGTCGTCTGGTGGAACGACTTTCCAGTCAGGAGCCGGAGAATAAACGCTGGCGGCAATCAGTATTGGATGTACGACAACACATGGAGTTCATCGGTAGGGAGACCGATGAGTGCGGTGTCGAGGTGGAGGTCTATCGCAGTGGTTCTGGTAAGTCGGGTGGTCAACGGCAGAAGCTGGCCACGACCTGCCTTGCCGCGGCGCTGCGTTACCAGTTGGGCGGCAATGAACACGGTGTGCCCATGTATGCGCCGGTGGTGCTCGATGAGGCCTTTGACAAGGCAGACAATGAGTTCACCGCGTTGGCGATGAATATCTTCAAGAACTTCGGTTTTCAGATGATCGTCGCGACACCGCTGAAGTCGGTCATGACTCTGGAACCGTTTATTGGTGGTGCCTGCTTCATCGATATCAGCGACCGGCGGGTCTCCGGTGTTTTGATGATCGAATACGATTCGGAGCAGCAGCGCCTGAAGCTTCCCGCTCATGCACATCAGGAGGCAAGCATTGAAATTTCCTGATGATGTCCAAAAGGAATTGAAGCGCAGCTTCAAATACAAGCATCGAGAGTGGCTGGAGGCAAGCGGTAACCCTGAAAAACCGGAAGCGAGTGTCTGGCCGCTAGAGGTCACGCTGGGCATCCCCTCCGAGAACCAGGCGCTGAAGCAGGTTGAAGACGTCCGTGCCTGGGTAGCAGCCTGGCAATCCTGGAATGGTGTGGGATCACTTTTCTGGAGCCAAAGGCATTGGCGCAAGCTGGGAACACAGTCTGTTCCCGAGAAACTGCTACTGTCTGGCCCCAGCGAAGCTGCACAATGGATTGGAGAGGCAGATCGATGGGGCCGAGCCCAACAACGCTATAGCGATCTTATCGGACGTTGGCCCCAGCTCGGCAATAGGCTGCCTCGTTATTTTTCCAGTCTCGCTGATTACAGCGAGGCGGATTATCGGCGCCTGGTCGATTTGGTTGTCTGGTTTGAGAAGAATCCTGCTTCCAACCTTTACCCGAGGCAGCTATCCGTAAGTGGTCTGGACAGCAAGTGGCTTGAAAAACGCAAAGGGCTTCTGGCTGATCTCGTCGCTAGCGTGCGAGGCGAGTCTTCACGCGAAGGTGATTTCTTTCAACGCTGCGGGCTCAAATCGCCACCGGAACTCATCCGTCTGCGCATACTAGATGACAGCCTGAGGCAACGGATTGGCGGTCTGAGCGACATATCTGCACCCTGGGAACAGCTGGCTGAACTCGATCTCCCTGTTAGCAACGTCTTCATTGTCGAGAACCTGCAGACCGGTCTCGCCTTCGATGATCTTCCGGGATCGATTGTCATCATGCGCCTGGGTTATGGGGTCGACGTGCTTGGTCATCTGCCCTGGGTCGCCAAGGCCCACTGCGTCTACTGGGGGGACTTGGATACGCATGGCTTTGCGATTCTCAATCGCGCCAGAAGCTATCTTTCTGAGCTGAAATCCATCTTGATGGACGAAACGACCCTCCGCAGCAATCAGGATCTTTGGGTGGAGGAGAAGGATCAACATGCTGCGGAAACATTGCCTTTGCTGACGAATCCTGAGCAGGCGGTGTATCATGCCATCAAACGCAATACTTGGGGTCAGAATGTTCGTCTGGAGCAGGAGCGACTCGCCTGGCATGTCGCTTGGAACGTAGTGAAACGGACAGCACTGTAGGTGTGCTGAGGACGTCAGAATGTCGCAATTAGAAGTTTCTGAACATGGTATTTTTCATGGTATTGAGGCCGGACAAGAAACTAAGCCATTGCCTTTAATGATAAAAAAGGGCATTTTTACCATCGAGTGGGAGTAGCGGCGCTGCCGTTTCTCGCCATGCGGGCACTGTTGTGGGTGACTACCTTTTCGATGCGATGCGGCGCCGGACAGGCGCTGTAGCGTGCCTCGAAGGCTTCCCGTACCGAGCGAAGCCTCTCCTGCAGTGCTGCCTCGAGCTGCTGCATACCGCCGGGCCGGGTAGGCGTGACCAATACCGGCAGGGGACGAGCGCTGAGCTGCGCGCGGCTGACGGGCAGTCGAGCTGCTGCCCGCGCCCGTCACCAAGACTGAAGAAGACGACCACGCCAGACCGCCGGCTGACGTTGGTTTCACGCGGATTTCCGGGGGTACGCCGGGTGAGCCCCGGTACAGCTGGCCGAGCCACGGACGAGTCTGCTGGGCTGTGGGTTTTGGCCAGACGAAGTTGCGAGAGTGCGCGGATGCGCGGAGCGAGTTCTGGAAGGGGTTCCGAAGGAGGCCGGGTATGGTAACGGGTCCCGCGCCGAATGATGCGCTATCACGCGACGATGAGCGGTGGATGCGGCACGCGCTGGATCTTGCGGCACGGGCCGAAGCGGAAGGCGAGGTGCCGGTTGGTGCGATGGTGGTGCTGGAGGGGAGGGTTCTCGGCGAAGGTTGGAACCGCCCCATCACAAGCTGTGATCCGACCGCGCATGCAGAGATCTCGGCGATACGCGCCGCGGCCATCCACATTGGCAATTATCGGCTGACAGGCGCGACGCTGTACGTTACGCTCGAACCCTGTCCCATGTGTGCCGGTGCCATGGTGCACGCGCGCGTGGCGCGCGTCGTGTATGGCGCGCGCGATCCGCTTGCCGGTGCCGCCGGGACGGCAATAGATATTCTCGGTGCCCGCAGCCTGAATCACCATCCGCAGGTGGTGGGCGGAGTGCTCGGGGAAGAGTGCGGAGACAGTCTCCGGGCTTTCTTCAGGGCGCGCCGGAGCTGACCGGATCCGGACCGGATTTTCTCCCGGTCCGGCCAGCGTCACATCGCGGGTGCCCTGAGATGGAGGGCGCCATTACGTTGGTTCGCCCGCAGTTCCCGGTCCATTTTTACGAGAACGTTGTAGTAGATCCGTATGCGTTTGACGTATTCCACGGGTTCATAGCCGCGCGCGTAGCCGTACTTAGTCTTGCTGTACCAGGCATGTAAGGCGAGCAGTGGAAGGCGCTTGCGCACGTCTTGCCAGCTGTCCGGGTTGCCGTCTTGTTCCTGGGTGAGAATACGTGCATCCTCGAGGTGGTTGATGCCAACGTTGTAGGCTGCCAGCGCCATCCAGGTCCGGTCAGGTTCCGGAATGTGGGAAGGAAGCTGGTTTATCATGTCCCGTATGTATTCTGCACCGCCGTCGATGCTTCCCGCGGGACTGAGTGGATCGGAAATGCGCAGGTTGTCCGCGGTCGGCTCGGTCAGCATCATGATCCCGCGCACACCCGTAGGCGACACTGCGTTCGGGTCCCAAAATGATTCCTGGTAGGCCATGGCGGCGAGTAGCCTCCAGTCGATGTTGTATTTTCTTCCGGAGGCCTGGAACAGAGGCTTATAAATCGGCAAAGTGGTTTTTATTTTTTGCTTGTAGGCCTCGATGTTCATGGGCGTGAAGCTGTTGCGGGCACTGTAGTAGCGGCGTATCAGTGCGGCCAGTTTGCCCGAACGGCGCATACGGTCGAGGAACTTCACAGCCGCATTGTACAGGCTGTTGTCATTGCTGATCGGGAAAGCCCAGGCGAGATTGTCGGGGGGAGCTAAATTGAAGGCAACCTTGAGGTCAGGGTAGAACTGGCGACTGAGCATGACGATGTTGGAGTCGGCAATCGTGAAGAGCGCCTGCTTCTGCTGCACCTCTATCAGGAGATCTTCAGCCTCGGCGTCGTGCACCGTCTCCCATTTCAGGCCGGGGTAGCGTTGGCGGAGCTGCTCCAGACGCTCCACGTAGCTGCTTCCTGCAACGACGTCGACCGTCTGCCCCTGTAGGTCAGCCAGATCCTTTGGCGGTGTAGTACCGGCACGATAGACAAGCTGTTCATACACTTGCTGGTACGGCGGCGTGAAGCGAACCGCCTTGAGGCGATCCGGGGTCACTGCGAGACCGGCAGCGGCGAAGTCGGCTTGGTTGTTGGCGATCATCGGAACGATGTCACGCGAGCGGTCTGCAACCTCGATCCGGAGCGCGACGCCGATGTGCTTGGCGAAGGCTCTGGCGAGGTCGTACTCGATCCCGGCGGGTCCGACGGGACCCTGGTAATAGGTCGTCGGGCTGTTCCGGGTCAAGACCAGAAGCTCGCCGGCCTTTTTTACCATTTGGAGCTTGCTTTCGCCGAATGGCGTGCACCCGGTAAGCAGTCCCGCAGCCAGCACTAATGCCCCGATGGTAATGCCAAGGGTACGGGTTATCGGTGATTTTGAAAGCATTATTGAAATTATAAGCCAGAACGGGTTGTCTCGCGCCCTCTGTCCACGTAAGCTACCCGGCCCGGGAGAGGTACCGAAGCGGTCATACCGGCGCAGACTCGAAATCTGTTGGGGGCTTACGCCCCACGTGGGTTCGAATCCCACCCTCTCCGCCAAATCAATAACTTAGTGCGCCCTGAAAAGGCGCTATCCTCCAGCGGGTGCAAACTCCGCCCGGCAACTGTCGTCCCTGCCGGAAGCAGCCGAAGCAGTCAGAAGCAACGACCGGGTCCAGCCTTTCGGTATATCAAGGGTAACTTCAGGTGACTTCGCGAATATGCAGGCCGCAACAAGTCCAGCGGCCTGGGCGCGATTCATGCAGTTGGCGACCGCCGTCTTGCGGATTCCCACGGCGCGAACGATGGCAGCGGTGGCTGCCAATACCGCCGAGATAGTGCTGACGCAGGATGGCTCTTATATGTGTCGCATGGCAAGTCCTGGGTGCGCTACAGCCATCCTCCTCTTCAGTGAATCCGAAAATGGTGTCAGGGCGACCGCCTTAAGGCTTGCGTCGAAGCGCTACCGAGAGGCCGTCTGGACCTAACCTGTTACTGGGCGCCGGGCATGAGGGTTCCAACGGGCTGGGCATGCAGCCCGCCATCCCGTCAGAACGCTGTCCGCCATCAAACAGAAACGTGCCCGGCGGATTTGACGCAGGTCAACGCCCGTAAGCTGATGGCCGGCGCAGTATGCTTTCTTGCTAGCACGGCAGCCTGCTTCGATCAGGGAGGCCGCAAACGTATCGGCCCACGCGCGGAAGGGCTCAGGCACAGCGCGCAAATTCATGATCTGTTCATGGCGTCAGCCCTATATGGCTAATCTCAATGAGAACGACGGCACGGTGAATCTGGAAACAAAGGGGGACACCGCCGCCAGGATCCGCCTCTTGTACAGCGCGGCAATCGCACTGGCGCTCGTGTGGCTATTCATCGCTCTGATACACCACATCTTTCACCGGTCGTTCCACGTTGCACTTCCCTATCCATGGGCCCGGCCGCTCGTGCGTCTGGCCTATTTCTGGGCCTGGCTCGAGCTGTTGCTGCTCACGTACAAGACCTGGCTATGGTTCCGCTATCATCCGGTGCCGGTCTCGGGTGCATGCGCCGCACTGCCCATGACCGTCGTCATTCCGGCCTACAACGAGGGGCCGATGGTGGCCAAATCGATCGCCTCCGTGGTGGGCACCCGCTACCCGAGCGAGCGCCTTGAGATCATCGTTGTCGACGACGGCAGCCGCGACGACACCTGGGAGCATATTGCCAGCGCGGCCGGCGAGCATCCCCGGCTCGTGACTGCGGTGCGCTTCCCCGAGAATCGCGGCAAGCGCGCCGCGCTGCAGGAGGGCTTCAAGCGCGCCCGCGGCGAAATTGTGGCCACGATCGACTCCGACAGCGTCATCGACGCAGATACGTTGGCGGCGATGGCCGCGCCGTTTCGCGATCCTCGGGTGGGGGCCGTGGCCGGAAAGGTGGTCGTGCACAATCTCGACCAGGGTCTGATCCCGCGTATGCTTCAGGTTGCGTACATCCTGTCATTCGACTTCATGCGCGCCGCCCAATCCCAGTACCGGACGGTGTACTGCTGTCCTGGGGCGCTCGCGGCGTATCGCGTGAGCGTGGTCCGCCGGGTGCTGGATCAGTGGGCGCGGCAGACCTTCCTGGGTGCGGCTTGCACCTACGGCGAGGATCGGGCCCTGACCAATTACATCCTGGAGCAGGGCTATGACACGGTCTACCAGGGTAACGCCATCGTGCACACGGTGGTGCCGACCCGCTACGCGAAGTTGTGCAAGATGTTTCTGCGGTGGGACCGCAGCTTCGTCCGCGAGGAGATCCGCCTGGCGGGCATCGTCTGGAGACGACCCGCCGGCGCCCGCGCCGTCACCCTCATCGACAAGATCATCACCAACCTGAGCTACCCGCTGCGCTACGCGGTGGGCCTGTTCGTGATGCTGCTCGTCCTGCATCATCCCGGAGTGATCCCGATGCTGCTGCTCGGGGTCGGGGTCTCGGCGCTGCTACCAGCCCTCTATTACCTCCGCAGCGAGCCCTCCTGGAATTGGATATCCACGATCCCATTTTCTTACTACAGCATGTTCGCGCTGTGGTGGATCATGCCCTATGCGGCCGTCACCGTCCGTGCGCGGTCGTGGCTCACCCGCTGAGCGCTGCCTGCCTGACCCCGAAACCGTGTTTCCTGATGTTGCCCCAAGGCGGGACGGCGGCATTGATGTCTGTGCACGTATGAGCCTGGTGTAGTGTCAAACAGACAACAGGTCAGGGTCTACTGTAATTTGCTTTGTGTTGTGGCATGACATTTTCCCTTGACGTGTTCCCATCCGAGCGGGACCAGATTGAGCGACAGGTATCGCGCGCGGCACGCGGCAACAGGTTTCCCTGCACTGAACCCATTTTGCAGCGCGGCTGACGAAGGGCAGTGGGCGGGGCGATTGCAAAACAGTTACGAATACCACAAAGCTGTCGCATTGTAGTCTCCGTAATTTGGCACGCAGCAATTGGACGAACTGTGGGAAATCGCCCCAGGCAGCGGGCGCCAATCGATCCCAGGAATTGGACACCATCGACGTCTTCGTGAACGCGACGTGGCAGACCCAACCCTCTGGGAATGACGCATTGGAGGTGTCGGACCATGGCTAAGCATGCGGCGTGAACAGTCCACAACCAACAATGGACAATGATTGGGCACGCCATAGCCGCACCCTACTGTGGCAGCCGTTATATTTTTCTCCCTTCCGGGGTCGCCCAAGTTGTCGTCGCGGTAGCCGGGCGGCGGCCGGAAACCCTTCCAGTGCGCGACCCGGAATGAGAATCTTCCTGCCGATGCGAATGTTCCGGAGGACGACGAATCGGCTGTGATCCTCACGTGCAAGCGGACTCGTCAATGCCCTGGAGCAGGAGAAGGTCGCCGGCAAACCCGGACAGCGCACCTGCCACCTCATGTACGCCGATCTTATGATTCCGGGTGGGCTCGGCTACCCGCCATTCAACCAGGCTGGCGGGGCGCGACTGTTCCACCCGCTCTCCAAGTGCTAAGGATGCACCGGCGTAGCCATCACCTCGAAGCGCAAACATGAATACATTCGCAATCGAGCCTGTACGCTTAATGCTGGGTACCGATTTCGAATAGCCAAAGCGCCGTCACGGGCGTTCGATTTATGCCTCGTTGCTCGGCGGATCAAAGGCGCGTGCGCCTCTTGCCGTGAAAGAATCTTCCTCAGAACATATTCCGGAAACACTGGCTGGCACGCGGAACGGTTACGGGTTCGACCCCAGACAAAGCCCAGCAGTGCGGACCATCCGGGCAGTTAAGGACACGATGCCTCCGAAGCCCCTGCCGTCTGGCGGCATGCTATGACATGCAGGGGCGATACATCTCGCCACCGTTGCTCAAATGCCACCGGGACGATTGAAGTCTAGCCGCCCAGCACCACCATCGCTAATATATGCAGAATTGTTCGGCGGATGCTGTCCATCAAACGCCATTGCCGTAGGTGGCGGCTAATGCGCCTAAAGACGGTGCAAAGGATTTGTTCCGAAAGTCGCTACCGCAGTGATTTCCATGCGGGTTGGTCTCAAGAACACGGCAGTGCAATATCATTTTGACATTAACACGCCAGTGCGACGGATGTTGCGCGTAAAGGAAACGATATGAGCACCGGAAACATCCTGGACAAAATTGCCGCAGTATTCGCGGTGCTGGTCGCCAATGGATTGGAGCGGTTGTTTGGCCCTCGCATCAACCATCCCGTCTTGGGTCCGTTGACGCTGTCGGATTTGTGCGTCACCGCGAGCTTTGTGGTGTTATTTTTTATCATACATGCCGTCGCGGCGATTTTCTTGCGAGCAGAGGCCGGAAAGGCAGAGGCAGGCGCGAAATATTTGAAACATAGCGTTTTCAACGCAGCTGGCAAACCGATCTATCTCCTCATTTGGATTTTCGGCAGCTACATTTCCCTCACGCCGCTGCTTCTGAGACTTCCCAAAGAGCCACTTGGGCTGATTTGGTCGATCTTCAACAGACTGATTGGCTTTGGAATTTTCATTGTGCTGCTGTGGTTCTTCTTCCGGACAACACGCGCGATGGAGAGACATCTAGAGGGTTGGGCGGCAAAAAACAAAAGTGAGTCCGCCAGCCTGTTCGGGCCGATGGTCGGGAAAAGTCTGCGCATCCTCCTGCCGGTCCTCGGAATTATTTTCGCGTTGCCGGTGCTAAATTTGCCGCCGCAGTATTCCGAGGTGGTTGGCAAGGGTAGCAGCGTCCTTCTTATTGGGGCGGCAACGCTGATTTGCTTTCAAGTCGTCAATCTTGGTGAACGGCTTGTACTCGCCAAATTCAACATCAATGTGTCCGATAATCTTCGAGCGCGAAAACTCTACACGCAGGTACATGTTCTGAGCAAGGCGCTTTATTTTATCATCAGCCTTTTCGCTGTCGCGTGCGGTCTGATGCTGTTTCGTGAGGTTCGAGAGCTGGGAACGAGCCTGCTTGCATCCGCTGGCATCGTCGGCGTAGTCCTGGGGTTTGCCGCGCAAAAATCCATCGGAAACCTGCTCGCAGGATTCCAAATCGCCATGGCGCAGCCAATCAGGCTCGACGACGTGGTCATCGTTGAAAATGAGTGGGGGCGAATCGAAGAGATCGCGTTGACCTATGTCGTGGTGCACATTTGGGATGACCGCAGACTTATTGTTCCGCTGAGTTATTTCATTGAAAAGCCGTTTCAGAATTGGACCCGTGCGTCGGCGCAACTGATGGGTTCCGTGTTTTTCTGGGTGGACTATACCTTTCCCGTCGATGAGGCACGTAAGGCGCTCACGGAAATCATCGAAAGCCAACCGCTGTGGGATAAGCGATTTTGGAATCTGCAGGTCAGTGACGCTGACGACAAGACCATGCAACTGCGCGTACTGGCTACTGCTGCAGATTCATCGAAATCGTGGGACTTGCGTTGCGCCATTCGCGAACAATTCATCGGCTACATTCAAAAAAATTATCCGCAATGCCTACCACGCACTCGGGCAGAACTTGATTCCGGTAACCCGGGAACTGAGACTACAGAAATGCCGTGATCTATACGCACCCAAGGCGGCCGATATGTTGAAAATTCCCGAGAATAGGGCGCCTGACCAACATTGCAGCGCTTGTAACGGTCACGGCGGAAAATATCCGTGCCGTGCTTGAGGCGATTCGATCAGATGAATGGGTCTGTCAAGATCTCATTGGGCCGTGATGCTGGTGGCTGTGAATAGACTGAATGGATTGGGAATAACAGCCTGTGGGTGCGTAATCATTGGGACACATTGCAATCTGCGCCACATCATAATGATCGAGGGATAGGCGGTGTTCTTGGGGGCGGCGCGAGCCGGTATCCGGATCCGCACCGGCTCTTGGGGCGGGCGTTCCTTTTGGTGGGGCTGTTGTTCCCGGACGGCAATGATCTGTTTCGATCCTGCAGGTTCAGTTTCGTCGGGCCCTGTTCGTGCCGGACAATCTCCGGCGTGAAAAATACATGGCCCGTATATCGACGCGCACGCCAAGCCCTTCGAATCCCTCATCATCTTTGGTCAAGGGAATCACTCCAGTCATCACCGTCTTGTGGCGCTCGACGTTCTGATTCTGGATCGGTGCCAGGGTCTGCGCCTGGTCAAAGGCCTCGCTGATCGGGTAGTCATGGGTTAGGATCAAGGCAATCAGAGCTATGTAAGCGGGGGATGCGTACCTGCGTACGCTGCTCATTCACGGGGCGCGCGCAGTGATCCGCGTCACGCAAAAGCGCGTCAAGGCCGGCACGGCCGATTCGAAGGACTGGCTGGTGCAGCTGCTTTTCCGGCGCAACGCCAACGTCGCGGCCGCGGCGCTCGCGAACAGGAACGTCCGCATCGCCTGGGCGCTGCTCAACCATCCGTAGCGGCGGTATGAGGCGAATTCTTGTTCCCGGAGGGTCAAGGCCGCGGCTTAACGGTAAGTTCACGTCGACGTCGGACGAGGAAGGCTCGCTTTACGATTGCTCAGGCGATCTCATCGGTGATGGCGAAACGGGTAAGACCGTGGTTGGGGTGCTCTGCATTGTCCCCGGCGCAGACAGCGCGATAAGGTGATTAGAGTCCAACCAGCGGATTCCAGCAGGGACAGATCGCCTCCGTCGTGTTCATACAAAGTCCGGATACATGGCGGCAATATCTACTTCTTTGCCTGCTTGAAAAAGATCGTTTGACAAAACGGGGCGGACCATGCATGGACAATCGTGCAATCGGAGGTGGTCATGCCGGAGGTAAAGCGTCGTAAATATGCTAAGGAGCTCAAGGCCGGGGCCGTGCGCCTCATGTGGCCGTCGCAGAGGACCATAGCGGCGGTCGTTTCGTATGTGGCGCCGGCCGCATCGATTCGTGTGCCGCTTGGTCCGGCCCGTCTCCATTGAAAGCAGGGTCGCAATCGCGGTGCGTCGTTTTCCGGAATACCTGCAAGCCAAGTAATCTGGCGTAGGGCGCAGGGACAGGACAATTCCCCGGGCGATTGCAGGGTTCGCCACGGCTAGCACTGCCATGGTGCTCCTGACGTCGAACAGGAGTTCGCGAGCCGGGCCCGCCGGCTTCTGCATCGGTATGGCCTGGCTTTCCGAACATGGGCTCCCGCTTTACGGTGCAAATCCTGCGCAAGCGAATCCTGAGCTAAACGCGTTGTTTGAGTTCATGGCATCGGCGTATCCCGGGACCTTAGTGGGCACCTGCCTGCTCGGTGTCAACCCCGCGTGATGGTGCCTGCGGTGCCTTTTCCTGTACCGCCGAAGCAGTGCCAAGATGAGATCGCCCGCGTCCGATCAGCAGCAACAGGGGCATGCTGGCTACCAGCGCCATGCCAAACATCTCGAATACATGATCCAGGGCGGCGATTTGCGACTGCCGACCCAGCAGTCGTTCCAACAGCGCGGTGGCCAGCGGCGAGTGGGAGGAGAGGCGCAGCTGCGCCAGGTAGCGGCGCACCGCGGTATTGAACGGGTTGATAAAGCCGCCAAGTCGGTTCCAGTCCTGCTGGGCAAAATGTGCCGTGAGTCCAGTGCTGGCGGCGGTTCCCGCAGAGGCGGCGATGGTGCGAATCATCTGCCGCAAGCCAGCTGCCTCCGCCGTCTGTTCCCGTTTCAGCGTGGCAAAAGCCAGGGTGGTGAGCGGCACGAACACCAAACCCATCCCCAGTCCCTGAAGGATGATAGGCCAAATCAGCCACCATATTCCGACGTTCAAGTTATACTGGGTCATAGCCAGCGTGCCGACGGCAGCTGACAGCACTCCGGCGAGGACCAAAGGCCGCGGTCCGATCCGGTTGAGTAGACGCCCGGCCATCTGCATGGTGACCGCCGCTGCGACACCGCGCGGCGCCAACAGGAGTCCAGTCGTCAGAACCGGGATGTTGAGCAGCGATTCGGTGAACATCGGCTGCAGGGTGAGCACCCCGAAGAGGGTAAACATGATCGCCCCGAAAAGCAGGTTCGACACCAAAAAATTGCGATCTTTGAACAGCCTCAGATCGAGAATTCCTTTGCCTTTCTTGGCGCTGGCGTGATAGATCAGCAGCAGGTAACCGATGGCGCTCATTGCCGTGCTTCCCACAATGACTGGTGAACTATACCAACCGTACTCAGTGCCGCGGTCCAGCACGAACTGCATCGCCCCGAAGGCGATGAGCAGATAGACGAACCCCATCCAATCCATGCGCCGCTCCTTGAGCGGTGTCTCGGGAATGAACAGCACCGATCCAGCCAGCGCCAGGATGCCGATGGGCAAGTTGATGAAAAAGGCCCAGCGCCAGCTCAGCACCTGGGTGAGGTAGCCGCCGAGCGTGGGACCGAGCACCGGTCCGACAATGGCGGCCAGCCCGAAGATCGCCATTGCCCGGCCGCGCTCGTTGTGTGGATAAATCTGGATCAGAATGGCCTGCGCAAGGGGCATCAGCCCCGCGCCCGCGACCCCTTGCAGTAGCCGGAACAGGACCACTTGGTCCAAAGTGGTGGAGAGCCCAGTGAGTGCCGAGGTAATGACGAAACCGATAATGCTGTAGATCAAGTACCGCTTCTGCCCGAGCCGGTCCGACAAATATCCGGTCAGCGGCATGAACACGCCCGACGCGACTAGGTAGCTGGTGAGCACCCACGTGATCTCGTCTGGGGATGCCGAAAGGGACCCCTCCATGTGCGGCAAAGCCACGACAACAATGGTGGTGTCGACGATCTGCATGACGGCGGCGATCATCACCGTCCAGGTCACCAGAACCCGATTGGGTTTCATGCCTATAGGCCTCTTTGGGCAGGAGCAGGGACAGAGTGCCCAGTCTCGACGGTTCGTCGCCGGTCGTTCGGACTGGCTCCCGGAGGGTGCTGTCGGGCACTTTCCGCCGGGAACCCGCAGTGTACCCTAGGTGAAACGGCCGATCGCCATTGACTTGAAGCCGTCGGGTGCGGACGAGGTAACCCCTATCCAGTGAAGTTGTTGCTGGCCGGTGCGCTTGAGAAACAATCGGCTGCACAGGGCTCGTGGTGACATCCAGGACCGGCAGCCTCGTTGAAGCCGAGCTTGCCGGATGTTGTCGCATGGCCCCGTGCTGAACGCTTCTGCATACCGCCGATTCGGAACCGTTTTTTACTCCGCGCCGCCCTGCGTCAATAAGGGAATTATCAGCAACCCGTAGAATCTGGATGATGGGCCAGGGCACTTTTCAAAAGGAACGGCTTCGGTCCTTTGCTTTCCGGTGGCTCGGTTCGCCGAGAAATCCAGACTGCATTCGCTGGTCCGGAAGCGGAGCCGGGTGCTGGTATGGGGGGAGTCGCAAGGGCGGAAGCAGCGCAATGCGGAGCGGTTCGGTTTTGCCATTTGGTGAGCTGCTGACGCGCGAGCCCATGTTGTCCGCGTATCACGCCGGCTGTTGACGATGATGAGGTTGACGCGGACGCTCGTGTGCCGGGATCCGCTGGAGACTGTTTGCGGCATTCCGCCCAGCTTCCGGATGCCGCGCCTTTTTCCCAAGCCAGTGTTCCAGCCAGCAGTTCGCTGTTTCGTTGTAGCGATTCTGGGAAGCCTGGAGCGGTTCAGGTAATTTATTTCTCGAGCGATATTCGGCGCACGGACACGGTCTTATTTGACGAGGCGCAATGAAATCTGAATCAACTCTCAGGTAAGCTTCACTTGGTTTCATCGGTAATCGACTCTGCCTGGAGACGTAACAAGGAGTCGGTGCGGTGTCAGCATCCCTGACCATGTCGATCGAGAGACGGCGAACGATGCGAATCATTCCGGCCCACCGATTTTCGCAAAACTGGCGACGCGGCTTACTGATTGGGTTGTTTGCGCTTTCGGTCAGCGGGTGTGCATACGTTTCTACTTACAATCCTGGCTATCTCCCGAACGATCAGGGCAGCGCCCAGGCTGGTTTGCCGGGCAAAGGATTGGTGTATACAGCGAAAGCGGATGATCTGCGCCTGTACACAGGAAGCCCGACGAGTTTCACAGGCGGAGCCACGAAGCTGACGATACCGCTCGGCGCGATCACTAAGGAAATCGCCATATCGGTGTTTCGCGGCGTATTCAGGGACGGAGTCGATTCGGCCAACAACCTGGGCGATCTGAACAGGTACGATGCTGTGGTAAGCCCGAAAATAATCAAATTCACCTACGAGTACAATCAGGCGAAAAATCTGGGCTTTGCAATTACCCCGACAGTCCAGCTTTCGCTTGAAGTGCAGTTGCTGAACAAAGAGGGAAAGACTTACTGGGAGAAAAGCTACAACTCCGGTGTTCGGGAGGGGCCGGCATACATGGTGAGCGGATCTCCGGGAGAGAGAATCAGCGAACTCACGCACAAGACCATCTATGCGCTGATGACTCAAGCAGCCACCGATATCCGGGCGGTCATCGTAGCGCGATCCGAGAAATAGCAATTAATCTGTTTTATCGCGATCGGTCCCCCAAAGCACATTTTTCGCATGGCCCATAGCAGGAACTCCGGGGCTGGAATTTCCGGAGGCCTTTTTGCCGGACGAGTTTCTTGCGACTGGTTAGGTTGGCATGACGCTTTTCTTTGCGCCTGCGCCTGGCTTGTGGCCTGCTGGGAATCGGATCAGAGGATGGCGCGCTCTCAGAGGATGGCGCGCTCCGCTGGGCCGCCTGTGACCCAGGCTCGCAATTCGGGTGCACCGCGCCAGTCGCCGGTAGCGGCAACTGGTGCTGCCTTGCTCGGGGAGTGGACGGGCCAATGCGCGGGGTTGTGTTGAGCAACAACAAAAACTGCGAAGCGGCCGCTTTGTCGGGGTCGCAGAAACCCGAACTGCTTGCCCGATGCCCCGTGCGTGAGGTTTATGGTCGCGGGCAAACCTCCGTGGAAAATGTTTGCTTATTGCGCTGCCGATTGCCTGGTCCGACCGCAGCCAGCCATGCCCTGTCCTCCGGGCGATGGTGCCCTTTGCTGTATTGTCTTCAGCATAAGTCAGGCGACCGGCTATGCCTTACATTGCCGGACCGAAGCCGTGGGCGAGCATGTGAGCGTCTAGGGAGTGGAACATCCACAATGACAGTCCAATCAGCAGGACAAAAAGAGGGACCGTCAGCACCAGGGCAACGGTGTGCCAGCGTTGAGTCGGAGACCAGTCCAGATGAAACAGCAGGCGCAGCTGGGCGATCACCGCTGCGAGCGCAATGGCGGATATTGAAAGCTTTTCGGCCAAGGGCGGCAGTGCATGCTGGGTGACGAGCAGAAGGGAAGCAGCCATCAGCGCAGTGGCCAGCAGAAAGCCGGCCAGATAGTTGCCGGCCCTGGCAAGCTGGACCTCAGGATGGGCAAGCGGATTTCGGTGACCGGATGACATTATGGGCCTCCTACAGATAGATGAAGGTGAAGACGCAGACCCAGATTACGGCCTGGAACTGCCAGAATATTTTAAGATTGAGCAGCCGGTATACGACGTTGTCGGTAAACCCTTCACGCATGATCTGGGCAAGCATCACACCCATCCACAGCAGCCCGAAGACAAGATGCAGGCTGTGTACCAAAACCATCGCGTAGTAGGCCGACAGAAAGCCGCTGCGCTCCGGAGTGATTCCGTGGCTTATCAGTCCGGCGAATTCATGGAATTCCATAACGAGAAAGACGGCGCCGATAACAAAAGCAGTGACGATCCCACTGACGACGCCGATTCGGTTGCCTTGCTTCAGGGCGGACATCGATAGGCCGAGAGCGAGGACGCTCGAGAAGATAAGCAGCGTCTCGCGGAACGCGAAACGTGGATGGATGATGTCCGCAGCCGTCGGACCGCCAGCGTAGCTGTGGCTGAGCACGGCATAGGCAGTGAACAGCGCAGCCAATATCATGGCGTCGCTCAGCATGTACAGCCAGAACCCAAAGGTGCGGGTTGAGATCGCATCGTGTTGGTGGGGTGCGCTGTCCCAGAGCAGGGTCGTGCCTGATGATACGGCGTCAGAGGGGTGATGGCCGTCGTCCCACAGCACCTCGGAAGCCAGGTCGGCGGTCTTGGTTCTTGCTAAGCCCATGAGTCGCTACTCCGATAGGTTGAACAGCGTTGATTGGCGGCGGGATCATCCGCGATATCCCGCCAGCTCCACGCCAAAGGCGCGTCTACGGTCATTGCCCTTCCTGCTCAGTGGCGCGAAAGCGGCTCCCAGAAGCGTGCCCGCTGCCGGAATTGCGACCTGCGTCCTGCGCCACGGCCACTACCGAACCGCGCCGTTCCATACGCTCTACGTCCGCCGCCGGAATGACATAGTCGGTGTCCGTATCGAAGGAACGCAGGATGAGTGCGGACACAATCGCAGCGAGGCTAAAGGCAGAAAGCCACCAGATGCGCCACACCATGCCGAACCCGAATGCGAGCGACAGAGCGCCGAGAATGAATGGCACAGGCGTATTCTTGGGCATGTGGATGTCCTGATAGCGCTCAGGGCGCAGGCTCGTGAGACCCTGCTCCTTGCGCCAGGCCCATTCGTCGCGTTCATGGATGACCGGCGTGACAGCGAAGTTGTAGAACGGAACCGGAGAATGCGTCATCCACTCAAGGCTGCGCGTTGTCCTCCACGGGTCGATGCTCACGCGGTACTTGCGGCGGTCGCGAATGCTCACGTAGATCTGCTTGGCTTGGTAGTAAAGGGCAATCCAGTAGAGTCCGATGCCGACCTCTTCCGCGATGATCAGCGGGAGCCATGCAGGATGGGAAATGTAGTCCAGACGCCGTGTCATGCCCATGAAGCCGAGGATATACATGGGGACGAAAACCATGATCGACGCGGCAACCCAGTACCAGAACACGCGCTTTCCCAGACGCTCATCAAGCCTGAATCCAAAAACCTTCGGGAACCAGTAGCTGATGGCGCCCATGATGGCAAAGGCGATGAGCAGAACCATCGAGTGGAAATGGGCGATGACGAACACGCTGTTGTGCACCTGGAAGTCGATCGCTGGAACCGCCAGCATCATGCCGGTCAGGCCGCCGATAAGCAGCAGGAACAGCGCACCCACGGCCCACAGCATCGGCGTGTCGAAACGCATGCGTGCGCGGTACATGGTGAATGCCCAGTTGAAAACCTTCACACCGGTAGGGATGGCGACCAGCATGGTGGCGATGCTGAAGTAGGCGTTGACCAGCGGCCCGGCCCCCATTGTGAAGAAGTGATGGAGCCAGACCATCCATGAGACGCCGGCAATGGCCAGCGAAGCTAGCACCATGGCGGTGTAGCCGAAGAGGGGCTTCTCCGAAAACGTTGGTATGATCTCGGACAGGATGCCGAATGCGGGCAGCACCAGGAAATAGACTTCGGGGTGACCCCAGACCCAGAAAAGATCAGTGTACAGCATGAGGTTACCCCCCATGCCGGCGGTGAAAAAGTGGGTACCGAGATACCGGTCGAACGTAAGCAACGCAAGTGTGGCGGCGAGGACCGGGAAGGCAGTGAGTCCGATGATGTTGGTGGCCATCGAGGTCCAGGTGAACACCGGCAGCCGCAACCACGTCATGCCCGGAGCGCGCATCTTGACTATAGTGGCTATGAGATTGATTGCGCCCAGCGTGGTGCCGACGCTGCTGATCTGTATCGACCAGATCCAGTAATCGACGCCGACCCCGGGACTGTAGGGCAGTTCGGTAAGCGGTGTCAGGCCGACCCAGCCGGCATGCGAGAAATCGCCCACGAACAGGGAGAGCATTATCAGCCCGGCGCCTACCGTCGTGAGCCACAGTCCAACGGCATTGAGATAGGGATAGGCCATGTCGCGGGCGCCGATCTGCAGCGGCACGATGATGTTCATCATACCCACGAGGATTGGTGTCACCGCGAACAGCAGCATGATCGCGCCGTGGGCGCTGTAGACCTGGTCGAAGTGGTAGGGGGGCATGAAGCCATGCAGCGCGCCAAGGTGACCCGCTGAATGCGCGCCGACCGCCATTACCTGCTGGGTACGTATCAGTACTGCATCGATGAAGCCGCGGAAGAGCATCACCAAGCCGACTATTATGTACATGATGCCGATCTTCTTGTGATCGACGGTGGTCAACCATTCGCGCCAGAGGTATCCCCATTTGCCGGTATAGGTGACACCGCCAGCGAGGGCGATGGCAGCAAGAGCGGCGAATAGGAAGGCGCCCACAATGACAGGATTGTCGTAGGGGACCTGGTTGAGGGTGAGACGACCAATTAGGGGGGTCCAGGGGCCTTGCAGGTGGACGAGCATGCCGGTTTATCTCCTGAGAATCTGTCCTGAAGGATTACATGTGCGCAGTCATTGCCATCGGCGTGGCAAAGACCTTGCCCATCCTGACCTCTTGCATCACATGGTCGAAGAGGCTGGGCTGTACATGGGAGTAATATTGCGGCGTGTGATGGACGTTGATGGTGGGCTTGGCGAGCTCATTGAACGCCGCATAGGTCAGGCGGCGCGGACCATGCTGCATCTGCGCCACCCAATGGATGAATTCCTTTCTCGGGATCGCCCGAGTCTGAAACTGCATCCACGAGAAGCCCGGACCGCTCAGTGCGGCGGAGAATCCGTGGTAAATTCCGGGGTCGCTCGCCAGCATGGCCTGCTCGGTAGGCATGCCCGGCATGACGTAGATCTGGCCAACCAGTTCCGGAATGAAGAAGCTGTTGAGTACCGAAGCCGAGGTGAGATGGAACTGTATCTCCGTATGCGCCGGGACCACCAGTTCGTCAACCGCCGCAATATGCTGTTTGGGATAGACAAACAGCCATTGCCAGTCGGTGGCGATGACGTCGACTTCGAGTGGATTGCTGGACCTGCGGGAGAGGACGGTCGGGTCGTAGGGGTTGACCTCGTATACACCCTTGTAGGAGTAATAACCCAGCACTCCAACCACGATGAGCGGAATGCCCCAGACGACGATCTCGATCACAGTGGAATGGGACCAATTCGGATCGAAGCGCCCCTTGCCGGTTGAGGCACGATAGCGCCAGAGGAACCAAACGACCATTAGTCCGGTCGGAATGATGATTCCGAGCATGATGGCCACGTCGATCGCCATCATGCGCAGCTCGGTGGCGGCGATCGGCCCCTTGGGGTGGAATAGCCACAGGTGGTGGGTGCTGCAGCCTGTGAGCAGCATTCCCAGGCCTAATAGTGCCAGTCCGGTCAGCCGGGGGAATCTGCGCCGCACAGTGTTCGAATGTGGCGTCCGATAGGGGTCGGGGGCGGAATCGGCTGCCCTGTCCAGACGGGTCATGCAATTTCTCCGGTAGAAAGCAGGGTTTCTACGCTTGAGAATACAGGCCGGCAGGGCGCTTCATTCTTTTTTAAAATATAAGGAGTTGGCATCATGTCCTCATACCGTATGCAGGCAAGGAACCATTCACATTGCATGCAATTATGAACAAGAATAAATAAAAAGTTAAATTAAAAATAATATAACAATATAATAAATTACTTATAGCTAGTCCAAATCTGCCCGAAACAAGCCCTCCTAGGCATGGACAGCTGAAGTTGCGAACGGCGACCGGTCAGAAGATTCGATGGGCCAGGAGACAGTGAACGGGCGGCGTATCGGACCCCGCGGAGTACCCGCGCAACGTTTGGCGTGGCGTATGGGGTAATGGAGTGCGTGACCAGTCTGGAGCGACGGCGATGAATCCGTCGGCAATTTGCGCAGCAGGCTTTAGCACACAAATACTTTATAATTTGCGTTTTGGATGGAGGAATATCGAATGACCGGCTCAGCCTACATGTATCAAGACGACTCGACGGGGCTCGAGGGGTATCTCGCAGTCGACCAATCGAAGCCGCAGAAACGTCCCGGTGTGCTCGTGTTTCATGAATGGATGGGTGTGGCGGACCACGAAAAGACTGCGTGCGATGGCCTGGCCAGGGCTGGGTATATTGCGCTGGCTGGCGACATCTTCGGCAAGGGCAATCGCCCGGCGACCATGCAGGAGGCGGCCGACACTGCCAACCGTTACCGGGCAGGTGACCGGGCCCTGATGCGCCAGCGGGCGGCAGCGGCCCTGAAGGCGCTGAGCTCCCATCCTCTATGCGACCCCAACCGGATTGCCGCTATGGGGTTCTGTTTCGGTGGAACGGTGGCGCTTGAACTGGCCCGTTCCGGCGCCGACCTCAAGGGTGTCGTGACCTTCCATGCCGGACTGAACACGGAGCGTCCCGCTGCCGCGGGCGTGCTTAAGGCCCGGATACTCGCGCTCCATGGTGCCGAGGATCCCTTTGTCCCGGCCGCGGAAGTGGCTGCTTTCCTGGCGGAGATGCGCCAAGCCCGGGCCGACTGGCAGTTCGTGCAATTCAGCGACGCAGTACACAGTTTCACGAACCCTGGGGCAGGTAACGAGCCCGAAAAGGGATTTGCTTATAGCGAGCGCGCGGCACGCCGGAGCTGGGCCATGATGCTGGGATTCTTTGGTGAGATTTTCACCTGAACAACCGATGTGGATCCGGAGGGGGCCGGCGATTTCGCCGCGGCGGGATGGGGAGCGCGGAATCGGAATGCCGCGCGGATCCGCCCCCGGCCCGGATTGGAGCGCGCTATCGGCCGATGCGGTGTCTGAATCCGCGCGACAGCGTCGTCGTGATTCGGCTTGTTGTCGTTTTCCGACTTTAATGATGCGCTGAGCACTCGGACCGTCCGGTTTCTGATTGTCGCAAGGACACGCGCATCTGCCCGATATCCGGACCTAAAAGGTCAATACCGTATAGCCTTCAGCAATTGCCCGAGCGATGGGTTCCCCGACATAAGCCAGGTTTGCCCCGCGCTTCTCGAGGTCACCGACTGTACCCTCGGTTTCCGCCACATGGCGGCAAAACAGGGTGCCTTCAATCTCCTGGACCATGTTGAATAGGACCTCGTCGTTCATCAGGGTCCGCTCGCTGTCACCAAAAACGATGACCCGAATCTCGTCAACCCATCCGCGTCGCTTTGCATTGACACCCCAGAGAATGCCCGGCATCAACTTGCTGCGGTCTCCTGACGCCAACCACATCAATACCTTGGTCATGATTTTCCCGTATATACGCCGTTACAGTGAATTTACCGTGGTCTATCCAGACAGAATATTTCGCAGCCCGATGCGGCATCGATTCAATCCAGTAACTCCGCACATGCTCGCAGGTCTGCGATAACCTGCTCTGGTTCGATACCGATTCAATCAACCTCGAGGCCGTTTCGGTCGATCCGGAAAGCATGGAAGCCAAAATTCCGTGCACCGAGGACATCCTGTCATTTTGACGACATGAAGCCGATTCGATCGCGCGAAATGGCGGGCACATTCACCGCCAGCCGATCGGGTCTGTAGATCCTCAGGCCATCGACGCCCGGTACGTAATGAAATGCCATCCTCAACCGGCTGTTCAACGCGGCATCGTCGAGCATCCCTGGCGTATCTTGCGCAAAGTGGCCTGTTTTCACGAAGTCGCCTGTTTGCGGCCAGCAAGATCGGCTATGGCGGCAGGCACTTCAGGAAGCCGGTCCGGATTGCGAGGGACCTCTACCGCACTTGCGATCCGCCAATCCCTGCATAGGAGGCCGAGGGATGCGCGTGTGCAGTACAGCGCACTGGCCGTGACTTCATTAAGCCCGTCGTAGTGCCCCATGATGGTTCCGAGCCGGCACTGCTCGAAAAGCTTGTTTTACCAGGCGGGATTAGGACCACGCCGTAGCCTGACCAGTGAGATTCGTCGCAAGTCGATTTTCAGCGTACCTCAAGCAACGTTCAATAGGCACCGAAAGCCAGGGCTTGAAGCGGCAAGGCCGGTCAAGTTCATTGATTGCGGTCCGCAGCAACGACGGATTGTCCTCCTTGAGTCGGCTTTCATCGCAGTTTCAGTTCGTCCAGTTTTGCCACGATTTCTGCGGGTTCCATACGGATTGTATAGTCGGCGTTCACAAAGGCATGAGCGACCACCTTGTCTCGCCTGATTATAAAGGTGGCTGGGACCGGCAGCCTAAAACTGCTGTCGCCGTTGTACGCGGGCAAGTCGATACCGAATTGCTCATAGATGGGGCGCAGGGCGTCCGGCAATTCGAAAACCAGCCCCAGCTGCTCGGAGACAAGGTTGCCGGCGTCGCTCAGTATATCGATCGCAATCTCATTGCGCGCGGCGGTGAGCTGCGCCTTGTCTGGTAACTCGGGGGTGAGGCCTACGAGCCGCGCGCCACGCGCCATGATTTCCGGGAGAGCGCCATGAAGTGATCTCATTTCCATGTTGCAATAGGGGCACCATCCGCCACGGTATAAACTCAAGACGACTGCAGATTCCGCAAGGTAGGTGGAGAGTCGACGCATTTCTCCGTTCTGGTTGGGCAGCTCGAAATCAGGCATGGTGTCGCCGGCTTTGAGCGCCCGGTTTTCGATTCCTGTGGCCTTCAGTTCAATCGTGCTTTTATTCATTGTGGCGAATGTCGCCGCAGGAAGCGCTTTGGAAATCCCCTCTTTGTAGGCGTCGATCGTTTCGCGTAGCGTCGGCATCGTGCAGCTTCCTCGATCGCAGGTAGACAAAGTCAAATCTTGTCATATATGGAACAATCGCTCAATAATCATTTGGATCGAACGTTCAAGAAATACGTTGAGCGGATGCTCCTTAAGCATTTAGAATTGATTTAGTAGAGGAGACCCAATAATGGCGAGGCCGGCCAAGTTCGAACGTGATGAGGTGCTGGAGAAGGCAATGAATGCTTTCTGGGACCGCGGCTATTGCGCCACCGGAGTGGCGGAGCTCGGAGCCGTCACCAAGCTCAGACCGGGCAGCCTGTATGGCGCCTTCAAGTCTAAGCGGCAGCTTTTCATGGAGGCGCTCGACCGATATGGGCAGGAAGGCGTGAGTCAGGTCCGGCACACGCTGTCGGACAGTTCTTCGCCCATTAGGGCGATACGGTCCATCTTTCTGGGCCTGGCCGTTGATTCCTCGGGAGCAGGCTGGAAGCGAAGCTGCTTCCTGGTCAATACCGCGCTGGAGGTGGCGCGCCATGACAAGGCTATTCGAGCGAGGGTCAATGTCTATTTCAAGGAGATCGAGGCGCTTTTCAGGGCGGCGATCGAGAGGGCTCAAGAGCAGGGGGAGCTGTCATGCGACAAGAACGCTAAGGCGATTGCGGCTTTCCTGATCGTGAACATCTGGGGACTGCGCGTACTCGGCGTTACCAGGCCCAGTTACAGCAGGGCCAAGATGATCGTGAGCCAGATGCTCAGCGTGCTTGATTAAACGGATGATTCAACCTAGTTGAGGTCCTGAATCGGGGGTGAAAACGTTTGTGGTGTCACAGACTCCAAGGCAGAGATGCCTCTTGGGACAGGGCGCAACCGATGCAGCAGACGAGACTTTCGGCCGGCGGGTTCCAGCAATGCGCCGAAGGCAGCGCGGTCATCCGGGGTAAATTATGATTCGAATGATAGGGCCAGGTTCTCGAAGCCACCACCAGCCTTCGTATCGGACCGGGAACGGGAAGCCAAGGAGGTCGCGTCCGATGCCAGCTTGCGAGGGCCGGCAAGTCCTACCCGCAAGTCCCATCGGGACCGCCGTCTTGCATCGGAATCCGCAAATTTTGCGGCAGGTTCCGACCAAGCAGTTCGACTGCGCCTCGCCACCGCTGGAGCGGGGATGTACGCCTCCGTCGCGCGTGTGGTGCATGGACGTGCGCGATGCAGCCGTTGCTGCAGTGACCCTAACGAAGGACGGAGAGGAGTCTAGCGCGCGCCTCCAGCGCCGCCGTGATAGGCAGGAGCGCGGCTACCACTTGGTCGGGATCGAATTCCGCCTGTGAGACTTCGCGCAGCAGACCCACCGTGCACTGCGCGACGTCCATGTCGGCCTCCGTCAGCTGCTTGAGCACGTCGCCCTCGTTGCGGTGACGCTGCCATACCCGGTCGTTCTGGGGAACCGGGGCGTTGCGTACGGCCACCTCCACCTCTTCGATAGCCTGCTGGGCACGGACGAAGCTCTGTGCTTTTGTCACGGCGGAGGGGTCGGGATACGGGCGCTCCCGCGACGGTGGCATAAGGTGGTCGCGGCGATATTCCGATTCCATGCGAGAGATTGCGGCACGCGCTTGCGTGAGCCAGTGCGACACTTCGGCGCGGACCAGCAGGTCGTCGGAGCGGTCCTTGTTCTCCTGACGGTAGGCGTTGTAGCCGTAGCCGTAGAAGAGGTTGACCACGAACCGCCTCAGCGCCGGCGCGCCGTCTATCGGGTTCGGTACCCCAGAGAGTGACAGATCGTGTGGCATGACCCTAGGTCTGTTTCGGCGGCGTCGGGTTGGCCGAGGGATTGGCGTCCCAGAATCCCTGAATCGAGCCGCCGACGAAATAGGGCTTTCCTACTGCGGCGTTCGGCGCCGAGACCAGGCCTTTTTCCGCCATCTTGATTGCCAGGTACATGCGCACGGCGTCCATCTCCGACATGCCGAAGGCGCGCAGGGATATGAGTTCGCGCATGCGTGCGTCGGCGGGCAGGATCAGTACCTTGAGGTCGTTGAGATGCACGCCGTAGATGGAAAGGAAATCCTTTAGGTGCCCTTGTGCCAGCTCGATGATCTCGCGGATGTGCGCGTTGATCTGCTCCATCGGAGTGACCTGGACAATCTGGTTGATGGACTGTTCTATCACCGGTCCGGCGTAGGTCGCCAGTTCGTCGACCAGGATCGAGTCCTTCTTGAAAGGCATGTGCGTGATGAGCTTGACGGCATCCTCTTTGGAATCAACATGAACGTAATAGTCGACCACGTATTCCATCATGGCCATTTCCGAGGAAGTGGCGTACCCCTTGTTCTGTACACGCAGCTTGCTGCGCTGAACGAAGATCGGCTCGTATTCCCAGGGAGATTGGCCGGAAAAGAACGCCTTGGTGATGCTTCCGAGCAGGGGCTTGTCCGGTGTCTGTATCGGGTATTGGCCCGTTTCGTATACGTCGAGCACCGCGCCGCGCGATTTGAGGACGGCGAAGTGATTGCTTTCGACCGTGAGCAAAGATCCGGACACGATGTTGGGGTCGGGATACTTCCAGGCGAGGGTCTCGAGCCCCATCACGTCAGTGCCGTCATTGCGCATGGTCGAGATGACGGTACGGGTAACTGCCATAATAATCTCCTTCAATGGTGTGCGGGTTGCTGGCGTTCCGAGACTCCAGCCAGAGTCAACGGGACCGGATCCGGAGGCGCCGAACAGTGCAGATGCCCGCCGATCCCGCTTTAAGCGTTCGCCGAATCCGCTTTCCCGGCTGAGTGTAGCAGGTCCGTCGGGACTTGCCCTCCCCAGGCACGGCGGGCGGCGTCCCTGCCAGCCGTGCCTGGGGAGGTGGCGCAATCAATCCGCCGCCAGGCGCACCCAGCGGTTGCTCGCGATTCCCGGCAGTGTTTGCTTAATAGCTCCGTCGGACAACCGCACCACGACCGCGGTCTTCAGGTTCTCGACGGTCACGAGCGCATCCCGGCCGTGGTCGATGACCGCCAAGCCGCTCAATTTGTCGACGTGCGGATTGGCGCGCACCGCCACTTCCCCGAGGTAGCGGGGACGGGTGTGCGAGGAGAAGGCCAGAATATGGCCGGAGAATCCGGCAGCGTACACCCGGTGATGTGCCGGATCGGCGGCGAGCTGCATGAATCCTGCGGTGGCCTGCGGGATGCGTTGGTAAGTGAAGTGCGGATCGACTTCCGGTGTCCGGATGCGGGTGATTCGGTTCGTGGCCGGATCGAAGACCGTCATGACGCCGGTTTTCATGTCGGCCGAGAACAACTTGCCGTTGGCCCAGATCATGTCGCCCGGATGTCCCACGGGCAGCGTCCGCAGCGTTTTCCCGGACGCCACGTCAATTTCGGTGATCCGGTTGCTTGGATTGCCGCCGATGAAGGCACGGTTCGTGCGGGCGTCAAAAGCAATCGCGTTGCCGCCGAACGGCAGCACGTACAGCCGTTCGTGTCCCACGATCGAATAGGCCGCGGTCTGTCTGGGCGAGAGAACCAGCAGCTCCCGGTGATCCGGGGAAACCGCTGCGACCCGTGCGCCCTTGATGCTCGCAAAGCTGCCTACGGGCTTGAACGCGCGGCTGCCCACAATGTAGGTGCGTCCCGCCAGGGTCGGGATGTAGATACTGTGCCGCAGCGCGTCATAGGCCACGAAGAAGCTGTTGCCCTGCAGCGTCTTCGGTGCCGCGAACTGTACTGTCTTGGTCAGCGCGGTGCCGGAGCTCCAGGCCTCGAGGCGCCCGCTTCCCGGGCCGATCGGGGGCGCCAGAAACGCGCCAGCGACCCAGGGATGATGGCGCATCGCCGACGGGGCGGCGAATGCGGGTACGATCCCGGAGACCATGCCGATGCACAGGAGGCATGCGACCAGGGTTGCGCGGAGTGCAGCGGGGTTCGGTGCGGCATGCGAAGGCAAATGATCAGGGTGGCCCGCCAACGTCATATTCGTGCTCCTTGTGAGATGTTTGGGAAAGCCCATGAGACCGATGCCCATTGCGGAAGTTCATGCCGGCTTCATCGGCATGCGCCCTGAGCGCCGATGCGCCCGGAATGACAGGGAGACGCTGCACGCGTCTGGATGCAGTCTCATCGGTGTCAATAGGTACAGACTGCGGATGTGCGTTAGCGTAAGAATGTCTATGGGGAGAAAAGTAATTTGTATGGCACTTCCCTTTTTGTCCGAATGGCGAAACGTTTCAACCACTGTCTGGATTAAAAGAGGAGCAAAAAATGACACGTTTTTCGAGCAATAGCATGTTCAGCGCTTCGGCGGTGTCGGGAGCGCTTGCGACACTGGCGGCGGGTGCGCTGATGCTGGTAACCCGAGATGCCGGCGCCGTCACCGCCGCAGCCCAGGCGGGCGCTGCGCATGCAGCCACGGCGGGCCATGAACTTGGGATCATTGCCAGCGAACTGAAGCCGGGGAAGCCGGTGTTCGCGACGTCGGTTGGCAAGTGGATTGCCCCGCTCATGTACATCGGTTCTTTCGCGCTGCTTGCCAACGGACTGATGCACCTCGATTCCGAACGCAAGCGCGCCAATGAAATCGGTGTTGGCATCATTACGGCCACGGCGGGGCTGATGTGGTGGCCGTTCCTGATCGGCATGATCATGGCCCAAGGGCTCGGACCTCTCACCAACTTTGTGACCGGGCTGGCAGGGATGTACTCGTTCTTCTTCATCGCGCTCGGGCTCTCGCAGGTCTTTCAGGTACCGAAAAAGCAACTCGGAGCGGTGGCGATTTTCATCGGCTGGTTGACGGGAGCCTATGCCTGGTACTTTCTCAAGGCGCCCGCTCCTGGTGGTGGAACCTGGGTCTACCACTTTACGATCGCGCTGGTGTGGTTCATCGCAATGAACCTGGCAGGACTGTTCATGCAGGGCCGCATGAACGAGAAGCTGCTCGGCTGGGTCGTGACCTTTGCCGCGGTCTATACGTTTGCCGTGCCGGCACTGCTGTGGTCGATGCCGCCGGGGCACCAGGGTCCGTTCTGAAGGCGGAATCAGCTACAACAATCCCCACACAAAAGATAAAGAGGAGGTCGTTATGGTACCGTGGTCGCTTGTGATGTTTGCAATCATCGGCTGGGTGCTTTCCGTCGCAGTGTGGCTGTCTTTGCCCGCTAGCTGAGCCAGTAAGCCGGTGTGTCTGCCGGGCGACCCCCGCGCGGATTCGTCGTAGCCGATACGCGGATCTCGCGGGGGCGCCGGCATGCCCCAGAACCCCTGAAGCTTTCGCCGCGGCTTTTCACCCGGCAGGTAATGAACTTGCCGGGCATGGTGCGTCGACGGTGGTGCACCAGCGAGAGATTGCGCCTCATCATCCGCCGGGCCTGCACGCTTCGCTCAGGATTCTGTGGCGCCAGAGCCTCGCGGTCGCGCCTGGCATCGCTTTTGCTTAACCTATCCTGAAGTCAAGTCCTTCGGTGCCGTCCAGCGGGCATGTGCGTGTGCTCGTATCCGTTTTCAAGTATGTCGCGGTCACCGGGTTGACCCGCAGCGTCAGTGCAACGTGGTCCAGTACAAAATGTTGGACCGGTTGCAGTCACCCGAATGGGGCTCGCTGCAGCCAGAGCGGTAGGTAGGAGATGGCAGGGAAATGCCGTCGAGAGATTGCCGCCCGGTCAAGCCGGCGCGTAAAATGGGGGACAGATTTCCATGACAGTCGTTGGCGAGGGCCAGGCTCTGCCTGGATTTCCGGATCCAGATGCCCCGGTTTCGGCTCGTCGCCATGGCCGTTTCTTGCCGCATCGTGCATGTGTCTGACCACGACGGAGTGCCCGAGATGAGCAGGAGCATCGGTCCGTCCAACTCCGGCGGCTGGGCCAACAACGTCGCCGGTGATCCGCAATATTGGCCGGATGTCCTGGATCTCCACGGCCTGAACCTGCCGGTGTCCGACCATGCCGGTTGCGTTGTTAACCCGTCTTTCGAGGCGGAACTCGATCACGCGACACTTTGAATTTCCGAACAGCGCGGGGCCGGCGGTACCAAGATGTGCGTCAAGCGTCTGTATAATGACTTCCGGATTTCGCCGCTCATGACAGTACGCGCTGGCAAATTGCTGACCCCGGTCGGGAAATGGAACCTGACCCACACCTCGGTCCTCGACTCGACGGCGAGTCAACCGCCGACTGCCTATTGTTATTCCTTTTCGCAATGCCTTACCGGTGCGGCATCGGCCGTCCGGCGCATCGGTGCTGCTATACCTCATGCGTAGGTGCACATCCCGCCGGGCCTCGACCGATTTTCGAACAGCGCGGAACGGCAGTCGCGCCAGTATGGAAGATGGCGCCGGACCGGGTCTGGGCTATCTGCGACCTCCTGGCGGGCGATTCGGGGTATCCATGCCTTCAACCCGGGCGCGCGACAGTGACCATATGCGGATCAGCGCCAACGGCAAATTCGTGACCGGGTTGCTGTGGCGGCAATTCCAGGCGGAGAAGACATGCATCCACGGAAATGCCGAGGGGCGGATGCGCCACGGTGAGGGCAGCGCTCCCCTGCAGGCGGCAAATCGGATTATTGATCGCTGGTTCGTGGTCTGGCAGGCCGAAGATTGCCAGGCGCGTGACTATCTCGCATCAGCCAGAAAGTCTCCGGCCGGCATGGTCTACCGCTCCAGTCCGACGACCGCGGGGAAGCTCGAGTACATGGGGCGCGGGGTATCCCGATCGTGACATCCAGCGGACTCTACGGCGCCTGGGCGGCGTTGTTCTGACGTGCGCATGGCACGCCTTGTGCTTGGTTTGTGGATCTGGATTGCGCTGGCGGGCGTGTGCGCGGCAGAGTCCAGAACGATCCTGGTGATCGCCAACCCTGCGGTACCTGTCAGCGCGATATCCGAAGCCAGCCTGCGAGCGATCTACCTGATGCAGATGACGCTATGGCCCGACGGAACCCCGATAGTGCCAGTGAATCGCGATAGCGAGAGTGCGCTGCGTGACCGGTTTTCGCGGCTGGTTCTCGGTGCCCCGCCCCGGGATTTTGCCGGGTACTGGGCGCGTCTGCATTTCCAGGGGGAAAATCCGCCGCTCGTGCTCGGTTCTGGCCGTGACGTGGGCGCATTCGTGGCGCGCGTCGCCGGTGCAATCGGTTATGTTGTCGCGACCGCGTGTCCTCATGGCGTCAAGATTCTGAGGCACCTGCCATGAGCCCGACCGGTGTTTTCCGTCGCTCGATAGCGGTGCGGACGTTCGCGCTCCTCGCGGGCATCTTTCTGCTCACCTATTTCAGCATCTCGGCCATCGTACTGACCCGCGTCCGTGATCACCTGCAGAGCGCTGCCGTGCGTTCGTTGATCGACGGTGCGCGGCTGCGGCTCGCGAGCGTCCAGCGGCTGTTCGCCCAGCAGGCCACCAACGTCCGCGCTTGGGCGAGGCTCGACGAGATGAACGACCTCGTTACCGATGACATAGACGGGCGTGTCGGTCATGCGCTGCGGCAGTTGAGCCGTGACTATGCGATTCCGGGGACGCTCTATGCTTTCGACCGCGCCGGTCGTTTGGTCGCTTCGAGCGCCGCCGTTCCGCATTCGGGACTGCACTTGCCGCAGCTCTGGTACCCCGATCAGCGCAGGAGTGTGCGCTTCATCGACAAGTCCCTGGACCCCTACGGCGGCGAGGAGGTGGTTGCGTTCAGCGCTCCGGTCTACGCTACCTATGCGCCCCGCATGCGAATCGGCACCCTGGTGCTTGTCTATAGATGGACAGCCGTAAAATCGATCCTGTCATTCGGCAACGTCCATCTTTTGGTTGCGCGCAGCGACGACGTCCCCATTTTTTCCGCGTTTCCCGGCCTGTCGTCGCGGGCCGTACGACAAGCGCTTGATCAGAGCCGGGTGCGGCTGGGCGGACAGACCTATTCGGTCAGCCGGGTGCGGTTGCCTGCAGGTCCGCTATCACTGAGATGGAAGGTGGCCGTGGTCACTTCCGGGGCAGGGGTGACCGCGCCGATCCACATGGCCCTCGAGCAGATCGCCCTGCTCGGCGTCGTGCTTACGGTTCCGATGGCGCTGCTCATCGGGATGGCGACCCGGCGGCTCATCGAACCGATCCGGCGCCTGACGATTGCGGCAGATGAGATCAGTCGCTCATCGGACACATCCCGGCGGGTCGAGGTAGACCGAGCGGACGAAATCGGGGCGTTGCAGGAGGCGTTCAACCGGATGATTGCGCGCCAGCAGGAGGTGCTCGAGAAGCACGAGCGGGCGGTGTTGTCGGTCTCGCAGCTGAACGAGTCCCTTCAAAATCTCGCGATGACCGATGCGCTGACGGGGTTGCCGAACCGCCGTGCCGCGGAATCCCGGCTGAAGGAGGAGTTCGCGGCGTCCCGCCGCGCCGGCGCATCGCTCTCGATCGCGCTGTTCGATCTCGATCACTTCAAGGCTATCAATGACCGCTATGGGCATGATGCCGGGGATTTCGTGCTCCAGCACTGTGCCGGCACCTTACGCGGTGCCCTGCGTGCCGGCGACTGGGTGGCGCGCTGGGGCGGTGAAGAGTTTCTGATGGTGTTCCGTGATGCTGATCTGGTGCGGGCGTATGCGGCTGCGGAGCGGGTCTGCCACGCGTTGCGGGCGGCCGTGTTCGAACTCAACGGTGCGCCCATGACGGTTCGCGCAAGTGGCGGCCTCAGCGCCCTGCGTGAGACGACGCGCGATCTTGCACAGATGCTCTCGGAGGCAGACCATTGCTTGTACGGAGCCAAGAGAGGCGGGCGCGACCGCGTCGTGCACGCGGAACAGATCGCCGGCAATCTCGCCTGGAAGACGGGGCAGCTCCGTGAGGCCTTGCTGGATAGTCGCGTGGTGCCGGCCTACCAGGTCATCGTCGATCTTGCGTCCGGGCGTCCTGTGGCCGAAGAAGTTCTGGCACGCATCGTGCTGCCGAACGGCCGGATCGCTACGGCCGGGGAATTCATCGACGCAGCGGAAGACATCAATCTAGCGCACTCCGTGGACACGGTGATCACCCGCCAGGCCATCGCACGCTGCGCCGGGCTTGCGGACGGTCCTCACGGTGGGTCGCGACGCGCGTATTTCCTGAATCTGTCTCCACAGTTCCTTGCCCAGAGGCAGAACATGGTCGAGCTGCTTGAGGAGGTCAAGTCCGTCTTCCCCGTATGTGCGCAGACCGGTGCCGGTGGCGCGAGTCCCATTGTCCTCGAAATCGCGGAGCGTCCGGCATTTCTTGATATCCGCCTCCTGCGCGAGGAACTGCAACCGCTGCTGGATTTCGGATGCCGCATCGCGCTCGATGACTTCGGCAGCGGCTTCTCGTCGTTTCTCTATCTCGCGGAGCTGCCGGTGAGCTTCATCAAGATCGAAGGATGGATGGTGCGCAGCCTCAATTCGAACAAGAACATGCTGCGCATCATTCAAAGCATTGCCGCGCTCGCCGACGAGCTGGGCATCATTACGGTTGCCGAATCGGTAGAGGACGCGGCGACAGCGCAGCAATTGCGGGAGATCGGCATAACCTGGGGGCAGGGGTACTACTTTGGAAAGCCGCAATGCGCTGTCGTCGATGACCGGAAGGTCCAGACCGGCATGAACTGACCGTCACCGGAACGCAGGTCCGTGCTGCCGCAGCACGGCGCGTCTGCCGTGGTGCGCCTGCCCGGATCGGGAACGCGTGGATCATCGGGGCGAACCGGACGAATTCCCCGCCCAGCGGGCAAAGTCGAAGTGTGGGACAAAGCCGCGGACGCCCGTCCAGCACTAAGCCGGCCCACGCGGTGCGGACGGAAGCGGGCCGGCGGGTGACAATTTCCGGTATCTGTCTCCGGGTTCGGGCCGTTCGGGCCGGACCGGTTCCGGGTCACGTTTGGGTCTGTCGATATGTGACGATTCGCACCCAACTCCCGCGCGGCGGCAGGCCTGTCGATGCCCGGGGCGGCAGCTTCTGCTGCCACGGCGGCTTGTCAATATGGCGCCGCTGCCGTAACGCCTTCTTTCGGTCACCACACTGCCGTTTGGCACAATTCCTGCACATCTTGTCCACGCTGGCAGGGATTCAGTCGGCCCGTACGTAGCGTTGGGGATTGCCTATTCGAAAGGTCGGTTTGCGCATTCCGGGGCGTGGACGGTGCGCCAAATGTCACGGCTCATCAGTAGGTGTAATTTTTTTTTCCGGCAAGTGCATGGCCAATAAAAATCGAACCGCCGGTCGGGATCAGAAAAGCGAGACGGACCAAGGCGCTGGAACGCCGCCCCGGGTTTTTCTGGGGCGTCAGCCTATTCTCGACGGCAAAGAACAGCTGGTCGCCTACGAGCTTCTGTTCCGTCACGCGGAAGCCGCAACCGGGGCAGTCATTGACGATGAAGTGCGGGCTACCAGCCGCCTGCTCGTCAATACGTTCAGTCAATTCGGCATCGAACGGGTGCTTGGTGGCAGGCGGGCCTTCATCAATGTCTCCGCCGCCATGCTCGAAAGCGATGTGATTGAAGCGCTCCCATGCGATACCTTCGTTCTGGAAATCCTCGAGAATGTAAATCCGGAGGCGGCGGTCCTGGAGCGTTGCCGGGCGCTGTGTGCTGCAGGTTATACCCTAGCCCTAGACGATTTCGTCTATCGGGAGGAACTCGAGCCGCTGCTTGCGCTCGCCCGCTACGTCAAGCTCGACGTACGCGCCCTCGGCATTGAGGGCTGCGCACAGCAGATGAAGCGACTGCGTGCCCTCGGCGTTACGATCATCGCCGAGAAAGTGGAGACGCGCGACGAATGGCGCGCCTGCCGCGACCTGCGTGTGGACGGGTATCAGGGATATTTTTTCGCCACTCCCGAGACACTCAGCATGCGCCGCATCGATCCGTCGGTGCAGCGACTGATGCAGCTGTTCAACCTCATCCTTGGCGAGGCGGAAAACGCACGGATCGAACAGGAATTCAGGCACGATGTCGCCCTGTCGTTCAATCTGCTGCGGTACATCAATTGCGTTGGCTTCAACCTGCTGCACCGCGTCGACTCGATCAAGCATGCCTTGGTGGTGCTGGGGCGTGCGCGCCTGGCTCGCTGGGTGAGCCTACTGCTGATGTCACATAGCCGCAGCGAGCAGCCGCAGGCGGTTTACAAAACGGCGCTGGTGCGTGCCCGCATGCTCGAGCTGCTCGGACGCAGGCATTTGCCGGAATCCGATCACGATTTCCTGTTTATGACCGGGATGTTCTCGCTGCTCGACGTGATCCTGGAAATGCCGATGGTCGACTCGCTCGCCAACCTTACCCTTCCGCAGGCTGTTCAGGACGCCCTTCTCAGAGACTGCGGTCCGTATGCCCCGTTCCTGAGGCTGTGCCGGGCCAGCGAAGATCCGGACCGCATGCCGCTCTCCGTTATGATGGAAGTTGCGGGGGTCGAAGCCCATGAAGTGAGCGTTGCGCACATCGAGGCGCTGGCCTGGGCAGAAGGGCTTGAGGGACTGGCCGCCTAGACTGCAGGTCTGTGCCAGCGCAGATCCAAGCCCCGGTCTCGCAGAAGCTGCAGGGTTGGCTCGAGGGATTGCCCGACGAAGGCGGCGCGCTGCGGACTGGAGCGGGCCGCGTGTGCCCAGCGGTAGCCTGGTGTGAGACCGGCGGTCTCGTAAAGCGCTGGAGAGGGGTAATAGAACAGCTGGATGAACTGGCTGATCATCTTGTGTGCAATGGGTTTCAGAGTCATGCGGGCAAGCGCGGAAGGCTGTGCCAGCCGTTCCTTTAGGACCTCTAGCGCGTAGGCGATGTGGCGGGCTTCGTCGATAACGTGGGCGGTGGACATCTCAATGATGGCCGGGCAGATATCTTGGCTATGACGGCGCAGATACCGGTTCAATCTGTCAGGCATCTCTTCGCCGAGCAGGATTGCCAGCCAGAATCCGGCCGACTCCATCGGTGCATGCCGCCCGAACAGATCTGCGAGCAGCAACCGCGGAAGACGGCGTGGTGGCGCAGCCAGCCCGCTCCGTTCCATCAGTTCAACGAACATCAGGCTGTGTCCGGCCTCCTCGCGCAACTCATGAAGCCGATACCGGAGGGTGGCCGGGCTGTAACGGCGGGAACGCATCGAATGTACGATGCGTTCCATGAATATGCCCTCCAGCCATAAGCCGGCATCCACGAAATTCAGGAACTCGTACTGTGACAGCCGGCGTCGCGTCTCCGGGGGGAGTTCCATGAAAGCAGGGATTCCATGCAGGGAAATCGCCTCCGGTGGCAGCCAGAACTGTCCGGTACTGAGGAGATCCCAGTGTATTCTTGTCAGCGGGTCATAGTAGGGAGTGCTGTTGCGGCTTAACTGCTCCACAAGATTTGACGGAGAGTAGGACTGCATACGCTGGACCTTCAGTTGCCTGACCATCGGCCGGGATGTCGGGTATACTCCATTGCGCAGGACGCATGACTAGTTTACCCTTGCCCGTCCCGTCAGGGTAGCAAGCCCGTCGCGTTTTTTTGGAGAGGTGTCCGAGCGGTCGAAGGAGCACGCCTGGAAAGTGTGTGTACGTCAAAAGCGTACCGAGGGTTCGAATCCCTCCCTCTCCGCCAAATTATCAATTGAAAACAATAGGATAATTAATTTAAAAAAACCCTCGATACGGTGAGTACCGGACTTTGTAATATCAACAGAATCCGTAACATGCCTGACGGTGGGCGCTCCTGATCCAGGGATTTGTCGCAACCGGCCAGGCATGATTGCGGACGCTATTCTCAAGCCTGTTATATCGTTGATTACAGGCACCTCAAATCTCGTCAGGTCTTGATGCAACGATCGCAAGGCTTTCTCGATATGCCATTCGTGTTTATGGCATTGGAGCTAATATCCCGGGTCGCTAATAGCCTTTCACCGATTCACTGGCCGGTGAGTCAACGAGTCTCGTTCTCGATAGGGTATCGAGCACTCCCATGAGTCGCCGCTTGGTCTTGTGTTTTTTTGCAACCCCTTGAGCATTCCCCGCCAGTCTCCTGGGTGGTGATTCCGCTTGTAGACTTTTTTCATGGACCTCAGGTAGACAGCCGCCTCCTCGTACCCTTCCGGATTGACCTGTGCGATTAGGCTGTCGACGATGTTTTGCCAAACGCTGAGAGCGAGGTCGGGGTGGGTATCGGCCACGGCGTGCGCCACGGACTTGTCCGTCTCCCAGCCCCACCGTTTGGTCTTGGATAGACGATGGTAAAGATCGACCACATCATCAAAACATTTTTCCATGATGGCGATGTCAATGAGCATTTCAAGATCGGGAAATCGTGCGTAGCTGCTTCGCTCCTTGGTCGTTGGCGGCCCGACCTCGGGGGAGGGCATGGGCCAGCCGCGACTCTTTCCCGTCTGGCCGCTGGAGGTGGGGAGATGGCCGGTTTCAAGATAGTGGAGTGCTGCGGTCCGTATGGCTGGCCAGTGTGCCACACTCTCGGCGGCTTTGCGTAGTTCGCTGTAACTCGTGCTTGATGGACGGGCAAAGAAGTCCTGTGCACGATAGGCCGCGACCAGGTCATATCGCCGCGCCTTTTGCGCGATCGTCCGCAGTCGCTCTTGCAGGGCCGTTGCGATACCGGACGCATCTGCCACCGTGTGTGTATAACCGTGGATGCACCAATGACGAGCCCGATCACGCTCATCGGCCGCCAGCAATGCATCGACCAGACGTGTGTAGCGCCGGCATGCATCCACCTCGTCTTCGAGCCGCGGGATAATCCTGTCTCTCCACCCGGCACGGCCATAGGCATCAAGCAACTGGTTCAGAAGTCGTTCACGCCGGTCCCTATCGGAAAATCTGGTGGTGCGCGGTTTAGGTATGGCCTGCAGCCGCGTTTCGAGCGCACCCGCGACCTCCTGCCAGTGGGCACGGCTGTAGGCGCGCCTCTTGAAAAGCTCGTCGGCGGAAACCAGCAGGGAATACTCATCCTCCAGTATCCGGTCGATTACCCAGAGCAGTTGCTCAGGCGGCGACAATGAGGAGCGTGGCAATGCTGTCTGCGCGGTGTCCAGACACGTGGCGATTGCCATGGCGTTCTCACCTTCGTCATCGGACTGTTCGACCTGGGCGTTACCCTTGACCCAGAGTTCCGCGCCAAGCTGCAGCACCGCATGGCATGACCTTGGTTGACCAGCACCCGCAGTTGTTCTTGAACGTGTGTGTAATCGGGGAGGTTGCCTTCACGGCGCCAGGGGTTGTACCAGGCCGGTTCTGCCGTGAGCTTCCTGATCTCCGATCGCAGTACGCGCGCGCGAGTCTATCCACCTGGCCGCTGGCGATCTGGCCGGATTCGATGACGTGCTGCCTGGCTTGCGGGGACCGGCCGCTCAAATCGTTCAGCAGGTCAAGTAGTTCGTCCCGGGTTTTGTCCCCGATAATTTTTCCTACCTTGGCTTGCGTCTTCCTGCGCCGTGGCGCGGGGGAACGTGCTGATTCATCATCCTCCCGCTCGTCGTCTTCTTCGTCTGAATCACCGAACAGCGCATGACCGAGATCGTCGTTGCCATAGAGTATGGGGATGGTCTCGTTGCTTCTTGCATGTTCCGCAGCCGCCAGAATCACCACCACCGCATGTTTACACGGTCCCAGGTATAACGACAGGTGCAGATATGCTCGAAGTCGCCTTCTTCGTCGACACGGACCGAAGTGGCATAGCGTTCGCTTCCGGTGACCCATGCGACAAGGACATTGTCTTGTGTACGGGAGAGCCGGTCGACCCGCTTCATATAACCCTTGCCCCGATTGGGAATCGTCTCGCCGGCCCATTTGCGCAGGTCATCGAAGGTCACTTTACGCAAAATGGTGTTTATGGGTTTCACATCCTAGTTCTCGTTGCTCAATCGGCATGGTCAGGGAGGCCGGCTATGGCTCAGCTTATTATGCCGCGTTGAATTGAACATGCATTTCCGAACGTTGATGCGGACTATGAATACCTCGCTCATTTCCTTGCCTCTTCGATTGCGGCAGCGATCTGGCCAACGGGTAAGAACATGGCGACCGGCTCAGGTCGATCTCCAAGAGCCCCACTGATCAGCTCTAGCGGTTTGAAGCCCAAGGCCGAATAGAAGGTGGTCGCATCTGGTTTGGCATCCACCACCATGCCGATACAACCGACGCGGTCACGCATCTCCAAGGCAAGTTCCAGCATGGCGCGCAGCAACAACCGGCCAATGCCATGGCCCTGGAAACGTATGTCCACTGCCAGTCGCGCCAGGCGTAGGATTGGGAGTGGATAAGCCGGCAGTCGTCGGCGAAGGGTTGCCGTCAGCTTTTCCGCAACCATCTCCCCGCTGGAAACGGTGACAAAACCAACGATGTGGTCACCCTGGACGGCGACATAGGTTGTTCCGATGTGGTATCGAAACTGGTTTTGCCCGGCATAGCGCTGAAAAAAGCGATCGAGGTCGATGCTCCCGCTACGAAATCCGGATCGGTTGTCGCGGGATTCCAGACGCCGGACGCGAACCTCGAGCCTCGTGTTACTCACGGAACAATGCTGTCAGGGCCTCCGAAGGCTGATCACCCTGGGCGATGCGTTTGGCGGTCTCTGCCATCGCATCACCAGTCAACACCAGCCGAGACGGGATGATCAGATCCTCGGGGATCTCGCGCAGTGCCTGCAGGTGATGCTGTAGCGCCTCCTCGATCAGGTAGGCCTTCTTCACGCCGTGGCGCTTCACATACGCCTCAACCTCTGCCTTGGTCTCTTCCGAGATGTAGGCGGAAACTTGCGTGTTTGTGGACATGCAACAAACTCCACTACAGAATTGTAGAAATAAGTAGAAGAATAACACAGAAGCGCGGGCGCGCGAAGCTTTAGAATTCCTCGGCCGCTGCTAGACATGATTCGGACTCGATGCCCTCGTAACCATATGAAAATACGAAAAAATGTAATGTTCGAATCCCTCCCTCTCCGCCACATTCCATGTCATGGATTGATAAGTGTTTGCGGTCTTTGTCTTTCCCCCAAACATTGCCGAATTCCCCCGTTTGCCGCACTATACAAGGAGTATTGGCATGAGAAGGCGGGGCGGTTCCCATGCAGGCGGTAGACTGGGGTGCTCCGAACGAAGGGCACCGCCCGCGGTGCATCGGCCGCGAGCGCCTCGCCGGATTCCATTATCAACGCAGGAGTATGCCATTAGCGACACTCATCCCGACTGGGGTCTGATGACCCGCCTTACGCACTGGGGGCTTGTCATTACCATCAGTGCACAGCTCTTCTCGGGGCTGCGCGTCTCCGATCCTCATACGCGGATGTATTTCTATTTCCACGAATATGACGGACTGGCGGCCAGTTTCTTCATTCTGGTCCTCTGGCTCTGGATCTATGCAAACCAGGAGACTGGCTTGCTGTTTCCGTGGAATGGTGCCGGCATGGCGGCAGTGTGGGCCGACATTCGCGCCCTTATTCGGAACAAGACCCTCCCGCCAGGCGGCCAGACAGTCGGGCTCGCGAGCTTTGGTCATGGACTCGGCCTGCTCGGTGCCACGGTCATGGCCCTGAGCGGGATCTGGATCTTTTTCATCATCCCGGGCGGCCATGGCGCGCAGAATGCGTCGACGGACTTCCAGGCCTTCACGGAGGCCAGCGCCATTCACGCGGTCGCATCCTATTTTGTCTGGGCTTATTGGATTGGGCATACCGGCTTTGCAATCGCCCATCAGGCGGAAGGCGCGCCCATTTTCCGCGGCATCTTCTGGCGTCCCGTCAAAGGTACTGGACGCTGACCACTTCCATCTTGAATGGGAATGTTTTGCCAAAGGAGACGGTTTCGATTTCTTAAAAAAAATCCACGGCGAGATATCCGTCCAAGACTGGCAGAACCGCAGCAGCGTGCAGTGAGGAATGGCGGCGTGTTCCCTGGTGTCTCTGCTTGCTGCAGCCCTGCCTGGATTCAAGCTTGGTGGCGGGCAGTATCTCGGTGTTAAATTGAATCCAGATTCGGCACGGCTGCAATGCGGACCTGCCCAGTCAGCCTCACTGAATATGCCGACGATAACCGCATACTGCTTAAACTCGATTCCGGCGGGCCAGCTGCGCTGGGCGGCATTGCCGATTTGGCGCCTCGACGCGCGTGCATGGTTGTGATTCAATAGACCACAGGAGTCGTGTGGTATCTGCGTCCTGCGGTATCGACGCCGGCAGTACAGTTACCAGGAGGTGACCAGGCATGCAGAAGGGAATCAAGCGCTTCGCCGCCACGCTCCTGGCTGTGCTTGCGATGTGCGTCGTTCCGACAGTGGCGTTTCCTCAGCCCCAGCCGCCCCCCGCTTCGGTCCAGTCGTATAGTACTGCGCAGCTCGAACAGCTGGTGTCTCCGATCGCGCTTTATCCGGACGGATTGCTCGGGCAGATCCTGATGGCGTCCACCTACCCGCTGGAAGTTGTGGAAGCGGCCCGCTGGACCCAGGACCCGGCGAACGCCGCACTCCGGGGCGATGCGCTGTCCAGCGCGCTGGAGCCAATTAACTGGGACCCGAGCGTGAAGGCGCTGGCGCCATTTCCCTCCGTTCTCCAGATGATGAGCAGCCAGCTTGAATGGATGCAGCAGTTGGGCGATGCGTTTCTTGCGCAGCAAGCTGAAGTGATGGACGCGGTGCAGCGACTGCGCCGCCAGGCCGTGAATGCCGGGACGCTCGTATCCACCCCGCAGCAGACTGTGACCACCGTGGACGGGATAATCTACATAGAACCTGCCAGCGCAGACGTGCTGTACGTGCCCGCTTATGATCCCGATATGGTCTATGGCGCATGGCCGTACCCAGACTATCCGCCTTATTTCTTTCCGCCCCCGCCAGGCTATGACTACGGGCCGCTGTCGAACGGCATCGGCTTTGGCATCGGTTTCGTCATCGTGCAGACCTTCTGGGGATGGGATCACTGCGATTGGCAGCATCACCGCATCGATGTGGATGCGCATCGTGTGAACCTCATTAACCGCTACTATATTGAGCGTTTTCATCTGCCGCAATTCACGGGACGCGAGTGGAGGCACAGTCCGCAGCATCGCGTCGGCGTGCCCTACCGCAGTCCGCAGGTGCGGGAGCGTTTCGAACGCAGTCAACCGGGGTCGCTGCAGAACCGCTATCAGTATCGCGGCTATAGGCAGCCGCCCGCGAATGTCAGTCCGCAGGTGCGGGAGCGCTTCGAACGCAGGCAGCCGTCCGCTGGTGTTCCCGCGCGTCCCGTGCCGAGGCCTCCGGAGCGCAACGTGCCAAGGCCGGCCGAGCGTCCTTCGTCCCCGGTGATGGAACGTCCGCCGGCGCCGATCTACCAGCGGTCCCGCAGCGGTGCCGAAGCGCGCGAATATTCGAATCGTGGCCGGCAAAGCCGGCAGTCGATGCCCAGACAGGGAGCGCCGTCGCGTTCGCAGTCGCAGGGGAACGGCCGATCCCGCAGCGACCAGCGGCCCGGGCGTTGATCCGACGGATGGATCGGCGGGGAGGTGAGGTGCAATGAACAAGCGGAATCCGCAAGCAGCCGGCGGCACATCGCGATACGGCGCGCTGTCTGCCCTGGCTGCAATTACTGGACTACTGCTGCTGGTATCGCTGGCGCCGCCACTGCTCGCTGCCGGTCCCGGGCAGAGGCAATTTTTGGCGCCCGGGGACGCGGTCGCGGCGCTGGTCGCAGCGGTCCGTGCCGGAAGCAGGTCTGACCTCATTGCGATTTTCGGTCCGCAGTCCGGGCCGCTGGTCAATTCCGGCGATTCGGTTGCCGACCGGAATGGTCGCGAGCGGTTTGTGGCTTCTTACGACCAGGAGCATGCGCTTGTCATGCAGGCCGGCGGCAAAGTTGTCTTGGTTCTCGGCAAGGACCGCTGGCCATTTCCGATTCCGCTCGTGCGGACGGGCCGATTCTGGCGCTTCGACACGGCAGCCGGAATCGAGGAGATTATCGACCGGCGCATCGGCCGCAACGAGTTGAACGCGATCCAAGTCTGTCGTGCCTACGTCGATGCGCAACGCGAATATGCCTCCCGGACGCGCAGCGCTGGAGGTAGCCGCGAATATGCCCAGCACTTCATGAGCCGGCCGAACCGGCATGATGGACTCTATTGGCCGGCGAAGGCCGGCGAAGAACCCAGTCCGATGGGGACGCTGATTGCCCTGGCCCGGGACGAGGGCTACGGAGCCGCGCGATCCGGCACGAAGCGCGAACCCTACCACGGCTATTACTACCGTATTCTCAAGCAGCAGGGGGCCGACGCTCCTGGTGGCGCGCACGATTACATGGTGGGCGGCCGCATGATCGGCGGGTTTGCGCTCGTGGCGTTTCCCGCCCGATACGGCGTCTCAGGCGTCATGACGTTCATCGTCAATCAGGATGGCGTGGTGTACCAAAAAAATCTGGGGCCGGATACGGAACGCATAGCCCGGCAGATGCGGGAATACGATCCTGGTGCCGGCTGGAAACCGGACTGACCGCCGGCCGTCACGAGATGTACGATGTCCGGAGTCGGCCGCCTGGCCACACGGCTTTGCTGCGGTGTATGAGCGCCGAAAGGTCGGCCTACGCGCTATCTCTCAATCCAGCCCTCAGGAGTCCGATAATAGCGCCGTTTTACCGCCGCCCAGGCTACCCGGTGCGCTATCTCCTCGCGCTCTGACATGCCGCGATCAGCGTAGCCGAACCAGGCGCTGTTAAAGGCGCTACGATAGATTTCCTGAGCATGGAACGGCAGGCGCTTTCGCACCGACTCCGGAAGGTCTTCAGTCGATTTGTAGGGCACGGTCTGGATGCCATGTTCATTGGGGCCTACTGCTTTCGACCGCAATGCGATCAGGCAATCGGCCGCGACGGAAACAGGACTTGCTACTGTACTGCAGCAGGAAGCCGTCCGCACCGTAACATTGATTGCGACGGAATCGGCGAGCGCCTGTTTGCCGGGAGATTTCCTGCGCGCCGTGTTCCGGGACAGAGCGCGTAGCGCGCCTCCCGTGAGCCCCGGGCGAATTTGGCTGTGAGGCGCCAGACACGGTATCGTGCGGACCTTCAGGTGGCGGATGTTATCCATGAAGAAATCCCGGCATGTCGTGTTCAGGATGGTCGCATTGACGCTGCTGTTGATGGCTGGCCAGCCGGTCCGGGCAAGGGATGGGGCAGGTTTCTGGGTGCGCAGCCCTCACGGGCAGCGCGCCATGGTCGTGTTTCCGCTATCGCGCGCGTTGCCGGATCCGCGGCTTACGCGGGGCGCGATCAATCCTGCGGTGACGCAGGCAACGCTGCGTGAAACAATCTGCCGTCGCGGGGGCTACACCCGATCCATTCGTCCCCCGGAACGCTACACCGAGGAGCTCAAGCGCAGGCAGATTCGTGAATACGGGTACCGGGACCGCCGGCTGCGCGATTTCGAGGAAGATCATCTCATTAGTCTGGAACTGGGAGGCAGTCCGGACTCGCCGCGGAACCTCTGGCCCGAACCGCGCCGTGTCGTGGACGGGTGGGGCAGCTACGCAAAGGACAGGCTGGAAGACCGGCTGCACTGGATGGTGTGCCACGGGCGGATCGCGCTGTCCCAAGCACAATACCTGATTGCGCACGACTGGATCGCGGCCTACCGCAGGTATATCGGCTCGGCTCCGGATGTGCACTGAGGCCGACGCTATCGCGCCGACGGGTGTCCGCCGCTTGCATGCGCAGCAGCCGGAGTTTTGCGGCGTTGGTAGAGAACGCGTGCGCCTTGGGTTCCGCATGCGGCAAGCGGTCTTACGTTATGCCTAGACCGATGTGCCAGTTTAGCCGGAGGCGTCAAAGACAGGTCGCTCCGGTGCGCATTTCGATGTGCCAAGGACCGTCAATATATAATCCGCCGCGGAGGATCTCTGCCTGGTGGTAACGATAACATTGCTCCATCCGAGCTCACTTTGCAGATTGAGATTCCGCTCTCCAGGGTTCTTCGCATGCGTTGGTGCCGGGTGGCCGCGCAATCGTCTGCTGCGGATATTCACCTCTATGTCTTGGAAGGACAGTCCGGCGCCCCTCCGGCAGCCCGCTGGGAGCAAGGCATTTGGATTTCCGCAAATTGTCCTGGTAGCGGGGTGCCAAGAAAGGCGCTCCGTAGGCATGGAGAAGGTACGAGTCGGTCGGGCTGTTCGGCGAAACGAGAAGGAGCACCGATCGACGCGCAATATACCCTTGGAAGATCGGCCGGGCAGCGGACAACGGTGATGCAACAGTGGCCACCGGTACGAACAGATGTACGTTTCTGGACCTCCCGTATCGACGGGACGGTCGGATCGCCGATGCTGTATGGGGTCCCGTTTACTTCGCCTGTGCGCCGTGCACGGCGAGCTTGCTTCGGGCCGGAAACAAGGAGTCTCTTTCGGGTCTGTTTCCAAGCAATTGATTGTTAATATAAATGGTGAATCGCCGGTGCTATGCGGTACTGACCGCGGGTAATGCACGGATTTGGTGCAAATTGCTTGAAACTGCACAGGGTGGTGTGTACGCTAGTAACTGCGTCAGCCAGAACCATCGCTCAACCCGTCTCACTAACTATAAGAGTAAGGGGGTAACGGCATGACAAGCGCGTCGACCAGTCGTGGCAGCAAGCTCTGGTATCTGTTGTTGATCATTCCCTATATCGGTGTGCTCTGGGTTCCGTTCTACAACTCGTTGCAGCCTGAGTTCAAAGGCATACCCTTCTTCTACTGGTACCAGTTCCTTTGGGTCATCATCAGTGCAGTGGTGACGTGGATCGTTTATCGCGCAACCGAATAGCAATCCGCTAGAGGAGCAAAATCGCCGTCGAACTAAAATCCGGTGCCTGGGCACTGAGAGCGAAACGAGGAGACCTGTGTGAACTGGACCGCATTGACTGTCTTCATTCTGTTATTCGCGATTGTTACCGTACTGGGGTTCGTGGCTGCACGCTGGCGCAAGGGCGATCTCGATCAGTTGCATGAGTGGGGGCTCGCCGGGCGTCGTTTCGGCACCGTAGTAACATGGTTCCTGTTGGGCGGAGACCTCTACACTGCCTATACCTTCATCGCAGTGCCAGCGCTGATGTTCGGAGCCGGTGCCATAGGGATGTTCGCGCTGCCCTACACCATCGTCGTTTATCCGTTCGTGCTGCTGGTTTTTCCGCGCCTCTGGTCGGTGGCCCACAAGCGCGGCTATATCACGGGCGCCGATTTTGTGCATGGCCGGTATGACAGCCCGTTGCTGGCGTTGGTAGTCGCGCTTACCGGCATACTGGCGACCATGCCGTACATTGCCCTGCAGCTCGTGGGCATACAGGTGGTGATCGGCGCTATGGGATTCAACGGGACCGGACTGGTCGGCGACCTGCCTCTCATCATCGCATTTGCCATACTGGCGGCCTATACGTATACGAGCGGTCTGCGAGCGCCCGCCATTATCGCGGTGGTGAAGGACATGCTCATTTACATTACCGTGATCGCCGCCGTCATCATCATTCCGGAACAGCTCGGAGGCTACGGTCATATCTTTGCCAGCATTCCGGCGAAGAAACTCGTGCTCGCGACTCCGCCAGCGGGAAGCTGGGGTGCTTACAGCGCCTACGGCACGCTGGCATTTGGTTCGGCGCTGACGCTTTTCCTTTATCCGCACTCGATCACCGGTGTCCTGAGCGCCAGCAGCCGCAAGGTCATCAGGCGCAATACAGCGCTGCTGCCGGCCTACACGTTCCTGCTCGGTCTGATCGCGCTGCTCGGATACATGGCGATCGTATCCGGGGTGCATGATATGCCGCAGTATGCGCCGTACTTCAAGCAGTATGGTCCGAACTTTGCGGTGCCCGCACTGATGCTGCACTCGTTCCCGGCCTGGTTCGCGGGTTTCGCATTCGGCGCGATTGCAATCGGCGCCCTGGTTCCCGCCGCTATCATGTCCATAGCTGCCGCCAATCTCTATACCCGCAACATACACCGGCCCTATGTGCGGCCGAACTGCACGGACAAGCAGGAAGCCAAGATGGCAAAGCTGGTCTCGCTCGTTGTCAAGGTCGGGGCGCTGGCGTTCGTCATCTTCCTGCCGCTGAAATACGCCATCCAGCTGCAGCTCCTCGGCGGGGTGTGGATCATCCAGACGTTGCCGGCCATCGTCATCGGCCTGTTCAGCCGCTGGCTGCATCGCTGGGCGCTCGTTCTGGGGTGGGCAGTTGGAATGGTCAGCGGAACGTGGATGGTGGCGACGCTGCATTTCAAGGGTACGGTCTACCCCCTGCACCTGAACGGACTGGTAGTTCCGGGCTATGCCGCGCTGTACGCTTTGATCATCAACCTGGTCGTGGCGGCCGTGTTCACCGTGGTGTTCAATGCGATGGGGGTGGCGCGCGGCAAGGACCATACGAAGGACGCGGATTACGAAGTGGAAGGTGGCAGGGCCTCGGGCGAGACAGCCGAGCTGGATGCGCCGTTGCTTCGCGGCGAGGAAGCCTAGCGGGAGCAGGCCGACCCTCTCGTCGCGCGGAGCGTGGCCCGCCGGGTTACCCGGGTGGCTGTGCCGTGCGGACCTGTTGCGGCGGTCGTGGGTGCGCCGCGACGGGTCTGCCGCACATGGGTCTGGTACTGGAGCGTGCGGACACCGCATACTTCGATCGGCTGTCCACCGGTTGTTTCTCTCTCTCGCCGCGTTAATCCTTAAGATTTTTCTCGGAGTGGACGACCCGTGTCGGCGCCGAGGCGGTCGCCGCCGGGCACCGCGGAAGAGGTGTGGGCCGATCCTGCTGATGCCAAGACTACACAATGACATCGAGTCTTCAATCGCGTTGGCTGTTCCGTCTTCGAAATCGCCGACGTGGAAAAGACCCAACCGCCCGACGCCCGTTCTGGTTTGCCGGTTCCCTTTGTCAAGCTGGTTTTCGTGACGCATTAGTGGTGAAATGCAGTTCGGGGGTGCAGTAGCCGTGATATGCGAACACGGCAAACAAACAAGATTAACAATGAGACTTGTTCCAATGTGGATCCCCGCAGTTCTGGTGCAGACGCAGGGGAAATTTCCGATTCGGTTCGGGATTGCCGGCAGGGTCGGCCGACGCTGTGATACGCGCGGGCAGGATGCGTCCCGCCGGATTCCGGGAATCCGCAACAGGAGCTGAATGGCCAAGATCTCACGCAGGCGTCTCGTTGCCGCCGCAATCTTGGCCGCGATCCTCGTCGTTGCCTACCTGCTCTGGACGCCGTTGAGAGACCTGCTGTTCGGTCCTCCGTCCGGTCCCGGAACGATCACGGTATCGGGCAACATCGAAGCGCACCAAAGTGTCCTCAGTTTCACTCAGATCCAGGCACCCATTGTCTATCTGCCTTTTGACGAAGGGCAGTACGTAAAGTCCGGCACCGTCCTGGCGCGGGTCGATAACCGCTACTATCTACAGCAGTACCGGATAGACCGTTCCAACCGGAACGTGGCGCAGGCGCAAGTCGCTGTGGCGCAAAAGAATCTGGCAGCCGCGATCAATACCGTTGCCAGTGACCGCTTCGACCTGGCGGAAAAGGAGCGGGATCTGCGGCGTGACGTGGCCCAGCTGAAATACGGCGCCATTTCGCGGCAGATCTACGACCAGGCTCTCACCGCCAGAGACCAGTCGCGAGCGGCGCTTGCGCGCGATCAGGCGTTGGTCGGTGTCGCCCGGGCGAACATCCGGCTGGCCCGCGCCAACCTGTTATCGGCGGTCGCCAAAGTCCATCTGGATCGGGTGACCCTGTCCTATACCAGTCTGCGTGCTCCGTTCAGCGGCGTACTGGCGGTGCGCGAGGCCGAGCTCGGCGAGTTGGCGGCACCCGGAGTGGCGATCTTCACGCTAGATGACCTGGGCCACGTCTGGCTTCGGGCCTACGTGAACGAAACCGATCTCGGCAAGGTACGGCTCGGCGAGTCGGTTACTGTCACCACTGACACCTATCCGGGAAAGGTCTATCACGGCCGCATCGCCTTCATTTCCTCGGAGGCGGAGTTCACGCCGAAGACGGTCCAAACGCACGCAGAGAGGGTGTCTCTGGTATATCGGATTCGCATCGATATCGCCAATCCCACTCATGAATTGCTCCCGGGAATGCCGGCAGATTCGACGATCGCGCTGCTGCCGGCAGGTAAGTGATGGGCGTACCGGCCGATGCCGCGATCCGGGTCAAGGGGCTAAGCAAGAGCTTCGGGCCGGTGCGGGCGGTGAACTCAATCGGCTTCGATGTCGCACCGGGGGAGATCTTCGGGCTTGTAGGACCGGATGGGGCAGGCAAGACAACCACCATGCGGATGCTCGCGGCAGTACTTGCGAGCGACGAAGGCGAGATCATCCTCGACGGCGTGAACGTCGCCGCCGAACCCGAGCGTGCCAAGCTGCACTTGAGCTACATGCCGCAGCGCTTCGGACTCTACGAGGATCTCACGGTTTCCGAGAATATCTTTTTCTACGCCGAACTGTTCGGTGTTCCGCGGAGCGAGCGCGCAACCCGCAGCCAGAGACTGCTCGGCGCCGCGGGTCTGTTGCCCTTCCGCCGCCGGCTCGCAGGGCGGCTGTCAGGAGGCATGAAGCAGAAGCTCGGCCTGGTCTGCGCCCTGATCCACACACCGAAGGTCTTGTTGCTCGACGAGCCGACCACCGGCGTTGATCCGGTGTCCAGGCGTGATTTCTGGGCCATACTCTACGACCTGCGCGAGAGCGGTGTGACCATCGTGCTTTCCACCGCTTACATGGACGAGGCGGAGCGCTGCTCCCGTTTGGCGTTGCTGCATGCCGGGTCAATCCGGTACTGCGATACGCCGCCGCGGCTCAAGGAAGCCATGCCGGGGGCGCTGCTGTCCATTCCGGCGGCCGATCCGCGCGGCGTACGCGAGGTCCTGACGGGCAAGCCGGGCGTACTGGGGATCCTGCTCATGGGAGACCGGGTGCATGTGCGTGTCGACGACGCCGACCGACGAATTCCAGAACTGCAGGCACTGTTTGCAGAGCGTGGTACCGCCACCGCCCCGATCGAGCGCGCCGAGCCGGGTATCGAGGACGTATTCGTCGCTCTGGTGGGTGAGGGAAGCCAGTCATGAGGCGGCAGTCGCGCATCGGGCGCACAGACCGCGATGCAGCAGATCAAGGCCGGCCGGCATGAGCGCCAGCGGCGACGGACCGTCTGTCCTGGCCGAGGCCCTGACCAAGAAGTTCGGCGATTTCACCGCGGTCGATCATCTTGATCTGCGAATAGAAAAAGGGCAGGTCGTGGGGTTTCTTGGCCCGAACGGCGCGGGGAAATCCACTACCATACGGATGTTGTGCGGCCTGCTGCTGCCCACATCCGGGCAGGCATCGGTGGCGGGCTTCGACGTTGGCCGCGAGCCGGAAGCGGTGCGCGAGCATATCGGCTATATGTCGCAGAAATTTTCGCTCTACGGCGACCTGACCGTCCAGGAGAACCTGCGGTTTTTCGGGGGAATCTACCGGGTGCGCAAGGCAGAATTTGCGGAACGCATGCGTTTCGCCATTTCCATGGCGGGACTGGAGGGTCGGCAGAATGCGCTGGTGAACACGCTTGCCGGGGGATGGAAGCAGCGTCTGGCGCTTGGATGCGCCATTCTCCACCGTCCGCCGGTCCTGTTTCTCGATGAGCCTACCTCGGGCGTCGAGCCGGAGGCGCGACGGCAGTTTTGGGACCTTATCCATGATCTTGCCGCGGAGCACGTCACCATCCTGGTGTCGACTCATTACATGGACGAGGCCGAATACTGCAATCAGGTCGCGCTCATCGATCGGGGAAAGCTCATCGCCCTTGGCACGCCAAGCGAGCTGCGCGGGCACCGTCTGAGTGGCCGGCTGTACGAACTGCGCTGTTCCCCGCTCGGTGGTGCCCTGAAGGCGCTGACGGGCGTACCGGGAGTGGTTGAAGCTTCGATCTTCGGTGACCGCCTGCACGTGGTGCTCGCGGACAGCGGTCCCGCCGAATCCGATATCCAGCGGCTTTTGGGCGAGCACGGAATAGAGGCCGACCTGCCGCGCAGAATCGTGCCCAGTCTTGAGGACGTCTTCGTGCAGCTGGTTTCGCGCGGAGAGGAACACAGGGTGACGTCGTGAACCTGCGCAGATTGCTGGCGATGGCGATCAAGGAGGCACTGCAGGTCTGGCGCGACCCGCGCAGCCTCGCGGTTGCGCTGCTAATGCCGGTAATGCAGATGGCTATCCTCGGCTACGGAGTAAGTCTGGACATCAAGCATGTGCCGCTGTGCGTGTACAACCAAGAGAACAGCCAGCAGAGCCGTGCCGTAGTCGACCGCTTTGTGTCATCCGGATGGTTCTCGGTCAGCCACGTGATCACGCGGTATTCCGGCATCCGCAGGGCCATGGATCGTGGCGAGTGCATCGCCGCAATCGTCATCCCGGTGAATTTCTCGCGCACACTCGCTGCCACGGGCAGCGCTCCCGTGCAGGCGATCTTCGACGCCACTGACGTCAACACCACAAATATCGCGCTCGGGTACGCGCAGGGTGTGGTGGCCCAGGCCGACGCCGACATTACCGCTCAATGGGATGCGGCCCACGATGTGCAACCATCGCTGGTCGGACAGGTTCAGCTCGATCCCACTGTCTGGTTCAATGAAACGCTGGACAGCCGCTACTTCATCATTCCGGGTGTGGTGGCAGTGATCCTGGCGCTCGTAGGCGCCCAGCTCACATCGCTTACCATTTCGCGCGAGTGGGAGCGGGGCACGATGGAGCAACTCATTTCCACGCCGATCAGCGCGCTCGAGGTAATGCTGGGAAAGCTGATACCGTATTTCCTGATCGGCCTGTTTGATGCGGCATTCTGCCTGGCTGCAGCCATATTCTGGTTCGGTGTGCCGTTCCGGGGTGACTTGGCAACGCTCTTTGTGACGACCGCACTGTTCAACCTGGTGGTGCTCGGAATTGGATACCTTATTTCGGTTCGCATCCGCAGCCAGCTCGGCGCAAGCCAGATCGCGCTCATGGTGACGATGCTGCCGACCACCCTGCTGTCCGGATATACCTTCCCCATTGACCAGATGCCGGCGCCTATCCAGGCGCTTACTTATATCGTTTATCCGCGCTATTACGTGACGATACTGCGTGGCATCTTTCTTAAAGGCAGCGGTCTGTCGGACTTGGCGGGTCCGATGATCGGACTGTCATTGTATGCTGCCGGAATCATATGGCTCGCTGCCCGGGCGTTTCGCAAGCGGCTTTAAGCTATGTTCGGGCGTATTCCCATAATGCTGTTCAAGGAGTTCATCCAGCTGCGGCGCGACCGCTGGATGATGTTCCGGCTGATTGTACCGCTGATCATCCAGATGATCGTTTTCGGCTATGCGGCGACCTTCACCGTACATCATGTTACCACCGCGGTGCTGGACCTGGACCAGAGTCAGGCGAGCCGCGGCTTGATTTCGCATTTTGTTGCAACTTCCCGCTTCGACATCGTCGACATGGCCAGGAACCGCCGCCAGATCACCAGTGACATCGTTCACGATAGAGCCGTGGTCGCGCTCGTGATACATGCGGGATTCAGCCGGGATCTCGAGAACGGACGCGGCGCGCCGCTCCAGGTCATCGTTGACGGAACGAACTCTAATACGGCACTGATTGCCCTGGGTTACATCAACCAGATCACATCGCAGTTTTCGGCGGAATGGGCGGCTCGCGCGATACCCCTGCAGGTGAGCGTAGCGGCGCCGGCCACTGGCATCAGGCTCGAGCCGCTGCCGTGGTTCAACGAGGGGCTCAACGAACGCTGGTTCTTCATTCCTGGTGTGATCGGTACCCTGACGCTGCTGCAGGTGGTGAGCCTGACTGCCTTTGCCGTGGTGCGCGAGCGTGAAGTCGGCACCCTAGAGCAGATCATGGTCAGCCCTATCCGGCCGTTCGAATTCATTCTCGGCAAGACCGTGCCGTTCTTTCTGATCGGATTCGGCGACATTGCGCTGGTGACCGCCTTCGGCATTTTGTGGTTTCACGTTCCTTTCATCGGTGATCCGCTGGTCATGCTGGTCGGGGCCTCGCTGTTTCTAATGGCGGCCGTCGGTATGGGACTGCTCCTGTCAACGTTCTCGCACACGCAACAGCAGGCGTTTGCGCTCAACTTTTTCCTGCTCAACCCGTTTTTCATTCTTTCCGGATTTGCCTTCCCTATAGCGGCCATGCCGCGCTTTCTGCAGTGGTTTACCATGATCAACCCGCTGCGCTATTTCCTGGTCGTCATCCGCGCGGTCTTCCTCAAGGGAGTCGGGGTTAACGTCCTGTGGCCGCAACTTTTGGCGCTGGCGCTGCTGGCGGTGGTCATGCTCACCGTGAGCGTGCTGCGTTTCAGTAAGTCACTCGAGTAGGTGCAGACCGACGGGTGGTGCCACGCGCGGCAAAGCGGCCGTCAGACGCCGGAATTGGTCCGGCGGATTCCGGCCGTGGCCAATCCGGGCGCGGGCAGATCGTGAGGGCCGGGAGCGGATATCGCGCTGAGAAACGAGTCCACCCAGCGGAAGATGTCGTGTTCGCGGATCCCGCGACGCAGGGATCTCATGCGGATACGCCGCTCGCGGACCGGCATGGAGTATGCGCGCCGGATCGCATCGGCAACGCCTTCGATGTCGTAGGGATTGACCAGCAGTGCGCTCCGCCGCATCTGCGCCGCCGCGCCGGCGAATTCGGACAGAATGAGAACGCAATCCTGTTCGATGGAACAGGCGCAGTATTCCTTGGCGACGAGATTCATGCCGTCTTTGAGCGGTGTTACCAGTGCGATTTGGGCAACACGATAGTAGGCAAGAAGGTCTGCGGGCTCCAGGCTGCGAAAGACGTAATGGATCGGCACCCATCCGCCCGGGCGCGTGAACCGGCCGTTGATGGCGCCAACGAGCTGTTCGATGCTGGCTTTCAGTTCGCGATAGCGCGGAATGTCCTCGCGACTGGGAACGACCACCTGGATCAGCGTGACGTGTTCGCGCAGATCCGGATAGCGGTCGAGGGCATAGGCAAATGCCTGGAGACGCAGCAATATTCCCTTCGTATAATCGAGCCGGTCGACCCCGAGAACGAGCTGGCGGTCAGGAAGCAGCGCACGCAGATTTGCCGCGCGCTCAGCCACATCCGGTGCGGCGGAGCGCTCGGCAAAGTTCCGGTAATCGATGCTGATTGGAAAGTGGCCGATGCGCACCCGTCGCTGCGCGACCGCGGCGACGAGCGACCCAGAGTCACTGCGTAGGGTAACGCCGTCGGACAAGGTCCGGACGCACTGTGCGAAATTTCTCTGGTCGCGAAGGGTCTGGAATCCGATCAGGTCGTACTGGAGCAGCGCGTGCAGCAGCGGCAGGCGCCAAGGAAGCTTGCAGTAGATATCGGGAGGAGGAAACGGAATGTGCAAAAAGAACGCGATCCGGGCAGAAGGGCGGAGTTGGCGCAGTTCCTGCGCCACGGCCATCAGATGATAGTCGTGCACCCACACGAGATCGTCATCGTCTGCCTCGGCTGCTATGGCATCGGCGTATTTGCGATTGACGGCACAGTAGACATTCCAATAATCGGGGTCGAAATTGCACAGGGTTTGCAGGTCGTGAAACAGTGGCCATACGATTTCATTGGAAAATCCCTGGTAAAAGCCCTGCTGTTCCGCCTCGGTAAGCGGGACCGGACGGAAGCGGCAGCCGAAGGTGTCTGCTGCGGTGCGCAGCAGCGCATCCGGGTCGGGCGCTTCGGCACCGCTACCGGCCCATCCTACCCAGGTACCGCCCCGATTGCGCAGTACCGGCGTAAGCGCGGTGACGAGGCCGCCGCTGGCGGGTTCAATGCGGCAGACACTGTCTTCATCGCGGTGCAATACCACAGGCAGACGATTGGAAACCACGACGAGACCAGGGCTGCGGTCGTTGTTGCGCATGTCAGCCGAACCGGCGGGAAAGATCGGACGCGCCCGACCGGACATGCGCGGTCTGGCTTGGTTGGACAGATTCGATACCTTCCTGGGCAAATCGCATATGCTGGACAAAATTGATCGCGCGCTGGATGTCCATGTAGAGATTGCAATCGGGATCAGGCATGAAGTAGGCGATAGGGAACACGAGCGCCCGGCTGCATATTCTTTGAAATGTGCCCGGTTGAAACGCGTCTTCGGCTCGCTGGTGCCTGTTTCCCTGACCATGTCCGGAATGTTGCGCAGCTTCTGCGGCAGCGTCTGGTAGGCCAAACCAGACTGATAGCGATTGCACCGCTCCGTCATGTGCCTGTAGACGTGGATCCGGTTCGTGAGAAGCCATGTGGTTGGGAAAGATCATATGTTTGCCCGAAAGTATCCGGACTGGGGCCGCCCGACCATCCGCATCGTGTCGCGCATGCTGATGAAGTCGCCGATGACGAACGGGCGGCCAAGCGCCATCGGGCCTGAGTCCGCAAGCGCGCCGAGGATGTCCCGGGGCGCGAGCCAAACGGCGACTACGATCATGCCGGGGCTTCTCGCAAGCGTGGCGATATTGACGTCCAAATTGGCCAGCAGCATGGGCACGATCGTCGACCACAGAATATCGCGCAGCACGAAGACCAGCATCGGCATCGCGGCGGTGTTGCCGGCATGGCTGTCGTGGTAACGCGCCGTGTACCGATCGATCCAGGCGCGGACCGTCAGGTGGCCCCATGGCGCAGCCTGCAACAGCACGATTGCGATTGTGCCGCGTTCCATCGCCTGCCGGACCGCCTGCGGCAGGGCGAGCACGCTCGTCCCGAGGTAGATCGCCAGGCCTGCGGAGAACCACCAGCGCCTTCCTGCCAGAAATGCGGCCGAAAGCGGATTCACGGAACAGCCAGATCCAGTACGGGCAGCAAAGGACCCGAGGCTGCAGAAAACGCAGAGTGAGCATGAGAGCGAGTGCCGCCGCGGCCTGCCAGCCGGCAAGAGAGTTACCGCAATAGCTGGCCTGGAGCCAGTTCACTGTCAGGCTCCGCGTGCCTCATGCCACCGCTGCAGAAACTGCAGCAATTCATGCGGCGGCTGCAGCCAGAGGTCAGCGCCGCTCGGGCGGGGGGCGGAGCGCACCAGCACGCCCAGGCCGCGTCCCTGAAGGGCACGGAAGGCATCCTCGTCGGTTTCGTCGTCACCGAGATAAGCCACGGCCGCTTCCGGGCCCAGTTCTCCTAGCACAGCTTCCAGCGCATGTGCTTTGGTGGTGCCGGGTGCGCGCAGCTCGATGCCACCGTCGAAGTCGCACCAGTCGAGGTGCTCCTCCATGTGTTGCCATCGCCATTGTTCGCGGACTATGTCGCGAATGGCGGCGATCCGGTCGGGCGGCAATCCCCGCCAGTGGATGGCGAGGGCGGCGGGCTTGTGTTCGCAGCGCCCGCCGGCGGCCTCGATCCGTCCGGTCCAGCTGTCCGCGTCGACCAGCGGGCGCAATGTTGCCTCGCGGATGGTTGAGGTCCGGTATTCGCCGTCCGTCTGCAGATGTTCCCATCCGTGTGATCCCCAGATTTCCGGGGTGCAGCCGAGCCCGAGCAGCGGCAGGAGATCCTTGATCCAGCGGCCGGTCACCAGCACGACGCGTGTGCGGCCCTGCTGCATGATGCAATCGAGTTGCTCGCGCACTCCGGGGTAGGGTAGCGCTGTACCCGGATCGACCTGAAATGGCGCAAGCGTTCCGTCATAGTCGAGCAGCAGCACTGATTCCGGTGCGGCGCTCAACGTCTGGAAGAATTCCTCGAAACCGTCCTGCCGTGGGATCGTCTGTGCCATGGTCTCAGCGTGCCTCTGTTTGGTTGGCGGTGCAGCACGAACCGGGTAGTCCGTGTTGCCGTGGTGCTGGCTGAGCAGCCCTGCAGAGCGCTCGTTCCGTGTTCGTTCTATTGCGGGACGGGATCCCGCGCCGTTGATCCGAATCAAAAGCCACCGTGTTTCTGGCCGAGCACATCGGCGCGGCGGGGCTCTTCACTTTGCCTTGAAAATCAATGGTACGGCTCGGGTACCGCATCGGCTTGCCCTGTCCAGCATCGTTGCGATGCTTCGAGCGAACCGTGGAGGGAACAGCGAATTATGGTTATTTTAAACAACGGTCAGGTGCCTGGCAACCCGACTTCCCCTCGCCCGGCGTTCCGCACCGTGCTGGCGCGGTCCGGCGGTGGCGGGCAAGGCCCGGCCGAGTCGACCGCACGGGTGCGGTGTTTCGCGTGCGGTCGTGCCGTATTGGATCCGGCCGGGCTGGCCCGCTGCGCGACAAGCCCCGTCGTTCAGGGCGGGGAAGGATAGCGCGGACGGCGTAGCCGTCCTTGCTTTTTGCCTTTCAGTGCGCTTTCCGCTGTTGCTCGATGTACTGTCGCACCATGGAAATCGGCGCGCCGCCGCAGGATGAAGCAAAGTTAAGACGGCGACCAGAGCACGCCCTTCCAGTGGCGTTTCTGGATGCCTGGCCGTTCCTTGCGTAAGAGGCGGCTGGATACGCCCTTGAGACGGTTCACCGGATTCGAGACAGGCACCTTCGGCGGGTGCTCCACCAACCACGATCAGCCAAAACCGCGCGATGGCGGGTATCGAGGACTGGGCAGTCAGGAACCTGTCCAAGTCGGCGGCAGGCAGTATCGGGAAGCCGGGAAAGCAGGTTCGGGCCAGGCCTGGCCTGAGCACGTCCATCCGCGACCAAGGCTGGTTCGAGTTCCGCCGCCAGTCGGAATACAAGCGGGCATGGAACGGCGGACAGCCGCCCGAGTCCAGCGCGGTTCGCCTGTGTCGAATGCGGCTTCGAGGAAAACGCCGATGTGGTCGGCGCGATCAATGTTCCAAGGGCGGGACACGCCCGGCTGGCCTGTGCAGTGAACGGTGCGGTAATGCCGTCCGCAGCGGGAACCCACCGAAGCGACTCATACCGGCATCATGCCGGCATGATGCCGGCATGAGCACGGCAGGAATCTCCAGTCTTTAGGCCGGAGAGGGCGTCAAAGCCGTCGCGTTTACCCGAACCTGCGGTACAGGTACACTATGACGCTATCGCTGCGACCGGCAGACTGACAGCGCACCAGCCCTAATATATTAGGTATCACTGGTTATCAGCGGTTACGGCGGTGATGGTCGGTCCCTCCGCGACGAAGGGTTGTGAACCCGGTCAGGTCCGGAAGGAAGCAGCCGCAGCAGCCCGCTCGGGTGTGGAGTGCGGCCGGCCGGAGCCGCCACCCCTTTTCGGATTCGGGCAGGTGCCGATGGTCAGGAACGTTCAGGCATGAGCTACCAGGTGCTGGCACGCAAGTGGCGTCCGCGTCAATTCGCGGACCTGGTGGGCCAGGAACACGTGGTGCGCGCGCTCGTCAACGGGCTGGACCGCAACCGCCTGCATCATGCGTTTCTATTTACAGGCACGCGTGGTGTTGGCAAGACCACGATCGCCCGCATACTGGCAAAATCCCTGAATTGCGAGGGAGGTGTGACCTCCCAGCCCTGCGGCACGTGCCGTGCGTGCACCGAGGTGGACGAGGGGCGGTTCGTCGACCTGATCGAGGTGGACGCGGCTTCGCGCACGAAGGTTGACGACACGCGCGAGCTGCTCGAAAACGTCCAGTACGCGCCGACCCGCGGACGATTCAAGGTGTACCTCATCGACGAGGTGCACATGCTGTCGACGCACAGCTTCAATGCGCTGCTCAAGACGCTCGAGGAGCCTCCGCCGCACGTGAAGTTCCTGCTGGCGACAACCGATCCGCAGAAACTCCCCGTTACCGTGTTGTCGCGCTGTTTGCAGTTCAGTCTCAAGCGTCTGCAACCGCCCCAGATCGAAGCGCAACTCAGACACATACTTGCGGCAGAAGGGGTCGCGTACGATACGCCAGCGCTGACCCTGCTGGCGCATGCCGCGGACGGAAGCATGCGCGATGCGCTCAGTCTGGTCGATCAGGCAATCGCATACTGCGGCGGCAAGGTCTCGGAACGTGAAGTCCGGGACATGCTTGGCACCATCGATAACGCTGTTGTCGATCGTCTTCTCGCGGCGCTCGCCGCAGGTGACGCCCACGCCGTGCTGGCAGCGGTGGCCGATGCGTCCGAACACAGCATCGACTACGACGGTCTGCTACAGGAGCTGATGCGCGCGCTGCACCGCATCGCACTGGCGCAGATCGCTCCGCAGGCACTTGATGCGGACGCTCCAGACACTGCAAGTTTATTCGTTCATGCCCGTGGGATGACCCCCGAGGATGTGCAGCTGTATTATCAGATCGGCCTTATTGGCCGGCGCGATCTGGACCTCGCGCCGGATGCGCGCGGCGGGCTGGAGATGGCGCTGCTGAGGATGCTGGCGTTCCGGCCGGCGGTCACGCCCGTCGCCGGGCCGGATGTCGTGCGGGAGGATGGGCCGCGACCTGAAGCAGGCATCGCCGCCGCCCGCGCGGTGCCGGAAGCGCCCGTTTCGCACCAGGTTGCAGCCCCTGCCCCGACGCCTGCGTCCGGAAGTTGGTCGGACACCGTCGCGCAGCTCCGGCTCGCGGGGCTCATGCGCGAGCTGGCCAGCCATACCACGCTCGATTCCAGTACCGACAACATGTACTGCCTGACACTGGATCAGAGCATGGGGCATCTGCTCAACAAGGAGCGCGAAGGGGCGCTGCGGGAGGCGTTGGCCGAACTCCTGGGGCGTCCGGTAACGCTGCGCGTTCAGGTAGGCGTACCGGCCGTGGAAACGCCGGCACAGGTCAGGATCCGCGCGAGCGATGAGCGCCAGCAGGCCGCGGCGCGCGCCATTGAAGACGATCCGAATGTGCGGGCGCTGGAGCAGACGTTCAATGCCCGTGTCAGTCCCGGCTCGGTTCGCTCCAAATTGTGACATTGCTGGCAACTGACGGGAGGTAGACTCGGATGAAAGGCGGATTGGGCAATCTCATGAAACAGGCCCAGATGATGCAGGAGAACATGCGCAAGGCGCAGGAGCAACTCGCGCAGATCGAAGTGACCGGCAATGCCGGCGGCGGGATGGTGTCAGTCACCATGACCTGTCGCCACGATGTGCGACGCGTTCACATCGATCCGTCGCTCATGCAGGATGACAAGGAGGTACTCGAGGACCTGGTTGCGGCGGCGATGAACGATGCCGTGCGCAAGGCCGAGCAGGCAAGCCAGGAGAAGATGGCGGGGTTGACCGCCGGCCTGAATATTCCCGGCTTGAATTTGCCGTTCTGACAACGGATGTCCGACACCCCTGCAATCGAGGACCTCAAGCAGGCCCTGCGGCGGTTGCCCGGCGTAGGACCGAAGACCGCCCAGCGCATGGCTTTCCATCTGTTGGAGCGTGACCGCGACGGTGCCCGCCTGATCGCAGAGGCGCTGGGTAACGCGCTCGAACGGGTGCAGCGGTGTCGGTGCTGCAACAACCTGAGCGAGCAGGAGGTCTGCACGCTGTGTTCCTCGGCACGCCGTGATGCAAGCCTGCTGTGCGTGGTGGAGTCGCCGGCCGATCTGGTGTCCCTGGAGCAGTCCGGAGTTTACAACGGCCGCTACTTCGTGCTCATGGGCCACCTTTCGCCGCTCGACGGGATCGGTCCGGACGAGCTCGGGATACCCAGGTTGGAAGCGCTGCTCGACGGTGGCGGAGTCAGGGAGCTGATCCTGGCGACCAACCTCACCGTGGAGGGCGAGGCGACCGCGCACTATGTCGGAGAACTCGCGCGCGAACGCAAGATCTTCGTTACCCGGATCGCGCACGGCGTGCCGCTTGGCGGGGAGCTCGAGTATACGGATCGCGGCACGCTGGCGCGGGCTTTCAGCGGCCGCCGTGAAGTCTGAGGCGCAGCCGGCATTGCCCAGGAATGTTCCTCGGTCCGATGCGGGGGCGGATCTGCCGGATGGGAAGGCCGATGCCGGCTGGTTAGCATGATGTCGTCCGGTGGCGTGGTGCCCTGCGCTGCAGCCCCGGCGGCTGCAGGCGTGTTGCATCGTTCGGCCAATTTTCCGGATCAGTCTGGACCTTTTCGCCTTCGCCACTATGCCTGATTCCCGGTCATCTTCTGCCGCTGCGGCCTCCCACGAGGGCCGGCCGGCCACCACCGTGCGGCGGCTGGTGCCGATCCTCAGGTTCCTGCGGCCCTATCGGGCACGTGTGGTCGCCGCATCGGTGGCGCTGATCATTGCCGCTGGTACGGTGCTTAGTGTTGGACAGGGGTTGCGCCTGCTGGTGGACCGCGGGTTTGCAGGCGGCAATCCGGAAGTGCTCGACCGCATGCTGGTTGCGTTGCTAGCGATTGTGATTGTCATGGCGTTTGCTACCGGCGCGCGCTTCTACCTGGTTTCGTGGATCGGAGAGCGAGTGAGCGCCGATATCCGCCGGGCGGTGTTCAACCACGTGCTGAGCCTCAGCCCCGGATTCTTCGAGCTTGCTCGCACCGGAGAAATCCTGTCGCGCCTCACTGCGGATACCACGCTGCTTGAGACGGTTGTGGGCTCGTCGGCGTCCCTCGCATTGCGCAACCTGCTGCTGTTCGCTGGCGGGACCATCATGCTCGCCGTGACGAGCCCCGCCCTGACCGCGCTGGTGTTGGTTGGCGTGCCGGTAGTCGTGGTGCCCATCCTGTTCTTCGGGAGGCGTGTGCGGCGGCTGTCGCGCGCCAGCCAGGACCGCATCGCGGAGGTCGGGGCGTTTGGGGACGAAACCCTGCACGGCATACGTACGGTGCAGGCCTTCTGCCACGAAGACATAGACCGCAGACGGTTTGGGGAGCGAGTCGAAGCTGCTTTCATGACTGCCACCCGCCGTATCCGGCAGCGTGCCCTGCTCACTGCATTCGTGATCCTGCTTGTGTTCACTGCGGTTGGCGTCATTCTCTGGGTCGGAGGCCGCGAGGTGATTGCCGGACGCCTGAGCGCCGGGGACCTTTCGGCGTTCGTGTTCTACTCAGTGCTGGTGGCGGGGTCAGTCGGTGCGATCAGCGAGGTAGTCGGCGACCTGCAGCGCGCGGCCGGTGCTGCCGAACGCCTGGTCGAGTTGCTCGCCACGCGTCCCGACATCATCGCACCGTCGCCGGCTCGGCCGCTGCCGCAACCGCCGCGCGGGGAGATCAGCCTTGACCAGGTGCTGTTTCATTACCCCACGCGTCCGCAGGTGGCCGCGCTCGACGGGTTCAGCCTGCACGTGCGGCCGGGTGAGCGCCTGGCGCTGGTCGGCCCGTCGGGAGCCGGGAAGACCACCGTATTCCAGCTGCTGCTGCGGTTCTACGATCCACAGGGCGGAAGCGTACGCCTCGACGGGATCGATGTACGCGAGGTGCGGCTGGACGATCTGCGCAATCGCATCGGTCTGGTACCCCAGGACCCGGTCATATTCGCGGCCGACGCCTGGGAGAACATTCGCTATGGGCGTCCCGATGCGAGCGACGCGCAGGTACGTGCGGCCGCGGACGCGGCCTATGCCACGGAATTTCTGGACCGGCTGCCACAGGGGTTTGGCAGCGACCTTGGAGAACGCGGCGTGCGCCTGTCCGGGGGCCAGCGCCAGCGCATTGCCCTTGCCCGCGCCATCCTGCGTGATCCGGCGGTGCTGCTGCTGGACGAGGCCACAAGCGCGCTCGATGCCGAGAGCGAACGCATGGTGCAGCAGGCGCTGGAGCGGCTCATGGTGGGGCGCACGACCATCATCATTGCCCATCGCCTGGCGACCGTGCTGCAGGCCGACCGTATCGCGGTGATGCTAGACGGGCAGATCGTAGCCAGTGGCCGGCATGAGGACTTGATCGCGCAGGGCGGGCTGTATGCGCGACTGGCGTCGCTTCAATTCGGCGATGCCTTGACGGTGGATGGCGGGCGTGGTGCAGCAGTGACTGTCTGAGGGAGGCAGGGGCTATGACCGGGGAACAGGAATGGAACGGCAAGGCGGAATGGCACCGTCTCGCGGAGGCCGTCAAGGCGGCATGCATCCAGGCGGCGATTTCGGGTTACGAAGAAGCCGGAATCAGCGGGCTGTGTGAGGAGGGCGCCCTGGAATATGCATTGGATGCGATCCGGATGCTGGATGTCCAGGCGGTTATCGACAACTTGCGCCGGCGCTGAGGTTTGCCGTTCATAGACCAAATCTGCGGGCGGCAGCACGCGCGCCGTCGCGGCTCAGGTTTCCTGCAGGCGGTTGATCTTGGCGGCGCAGATGAAGTCGTTTTCCGATAGACCATTCACTGCATGCGTGCTGTAGCGGACGTGGCAGCGGTTGTATCCGACTTCGATGTCCGGATGATGGTCCTCGCGGTGCGCTACCCAGGCAAGCGCGTTCACGAATGCCATGGTCTCGTAGTAGTTCTGGAAGCGGAAACTGCGCTCGATCGACGCGGCGCCCGCGTCCAACGACCAGCCCGGCGTGTGGGCGAGCAGCGCCTGTGCCTGCGCGCGGTTCAGGGATGCGGTGCCCGGCGCGCACGCTTGACACCGTCTGCTGCTGAGATCCGTGATGGTCATGCCGGTAATGCTAGAACTTGTGGCAGCGCGAGTCCAGGGCATTTCACTGACGTCATATACGGTTATTTCTGGTTTCCGGATGGACGCCCCGCTGCGGCTCGAGAATCAGTCGGGGCGGGTACCGGCGCGCAGCAGCCGGCAGCGGCGCTGGATGCCGGACTGTTCCACACGCCTCAGGTTGCCAGCGCCTCCAAACGCGCTATCCGCACTGGTGCCGGAGGATGCGAGTCGTAAAAGGCCGAGTATACTGGATCGGGCGTGAGCGTGTTGGCGTTCTCCCGATACAGCTTTACCAGTGCCGTGACCAGGGCGCGCACGTCCGCCTGTTCGGCGGCATAGGCGTCAGCCTCGAATTCGTGCCGCCGCGAACTCCATGAGCGCAGCGGCTGCAAGAAGAACATGAACACCGGTCCGGCCATGAGAAACAGCGCCAGCGCCGCGTAGGTGGAGGGCCGTGACATGCCAAGCCCGTGATAGAACCATGCCTGGTTCATCAGCCACGCGAGCAGATAGAGACCGGCGAGGGCAACGCCAAAGGTCAAGAGCAGGCGCTTGAGGACGTGATGGCGGCGGAAGTGGCCAAGCTCGTGCGCCAGCACGGCTTCGATCTCACCCCCGCCCAGGGTTTCGAGCAGAGTGTCGAAGAACACAATGCGTTTGTTCTTTCCGAAGCCGGTGAAATAGGCATTGCCGTGAGCAGAACGGCGTGATCCGTCCATGACGAAGATTCCACGGCTGCGGAAACCGGTGCGATCCAGCAGTGACTGGATGCGATTCTTGACATCCGCGTCACCCAGCGGTGAGAACTTGTTGAATAGCGGCGCGATAAGAACTGGGTAGGCCCAGACCATGATGAGCGTGAAGCCACCCCAAAGCGCCCAGACATAGAGCCACCACCGCGGACCCATTGCCTGCATGAGCCACAGGACCGCGAAAACTAGCGGGATTCCGATGACGGCGAGCAGCAGGGCCTGTTTTGCCAGGTCGGCAATGAACAGGCCGATGGTGGTCTTGTTGAAACCGAAACGCTCTTCTATGACAAAGGTCTGATACGCCGAAAAGGGAAGGTTGAGTGCGCCCGTGACAAGAAAGAGACTCAGGATGAACGCGCTGCCGGTCACGATTGGCCCGTAGCCCAGGCTGCGCCATAGCCGGTCGAGCAGATCCAGTCCGCCGCCAAGGGTCCACAGCACGAGCAGCAGCGCACCGGCTGCGTCATCGATCAGGCCGAACCGGGTGGTGGCAACCGTATAGTCTGCCGCCTTCCTGTGATCAGCGAGCGGTACGCGATCCCTGAATGCCTGCGGTACGCGGTCACGGTGGGACTGCACATGGCATATATGGCGCAGTCCCAGCCAGATCTGGGCCACAAGCATGGCAGCGAGTGCGCCCAGGAAAAGTATGGAAAAGCCGTTCATCGGTCGGGCAGTGATATCATTATAAGCAGCGCAGTTTAGCATCAAGCGAAACCGGGAGAAAACGCATGCCGCAGGATCCTAATGCTCTGGTCTGGATAGACCTGGAGATGACGGGATTGAACCCAGAGTCAGACCGCATCATCGAAATTGCAACGCTGATCACCAACAGCGAACTCGAGATCATTGCCCAGGGCCCGGTGTTGGCCATACACCAGCCCGATGGGGCGCTCGCGGCCATGGACGAATGGAATACGCGTACCCATCAGGCGAGCGGTCTGGTCGAACGTGTCCGTTCCTCGACGCTCGCCGAGTCGGACGCCGAGAAGCAGACCTTGGCGTTCATCCAGCGCCATGTCCCGAAGAACCGCTCACCGCTGTGTGGCAATAGCATCTGCCAGGATCGGCGGTTTCTGGCGCGGTTCATGCCGCAGCTGGAATCCTGGCTGCATTACCGGAATCTCGACGTGAGCTCGCTAAAGGAGCTGGTGAAGCGCTGGCGGCCCGGGCTGTACAACGGCTTCGAGAAAAAAAACACGCACAAGGCTCTGGACGATATCATGGAGTCGGTGGCGGAACTGCGCTACTACCGCGAGCATTTCCTGCGCCTGTCCTGACACCCACTGTCGTTGCGGACGGTTCAGGCTGCCGAATCAGCCCGGGCCCGCTGCTGCCGGGCGAGGGCCCAGCGCACGTGTTCGCGCACCATCGCGGACGGGTGGTCGGCGCGAGCCTCCAGCGCTGCGGTCACGGCGGCATCCGCGGGAGCATTGCCAAGCGCCACCGCGATGTTGCGCAGCCAGCACTCGTAGCCGGTGCGCCGTATGGCTGAGCCTTCGGTGCGACGCCGGAACTCCTCTTCGCTCCAGGCAAAGAGTTCCAGCAGCCGCGACGCATCCAGTCCGTGACGCGGCGCAAAATCGGCGACGGTGGAGGTGGCGGCGGACCGGTTCCACGGACAGACCATCTGGCAGTCGTCGCATCCGAAGATGCGGTTTCCGATCAAAGGCCGCAGATTCTCGGGGATCGCAGTACGCAACTCGATGGTGAGGTAGGCGATGCAGCGGCGCGCGTCGATCTGGTAGGGACCGACGATGGCGCCCGTCGGGCAGACATCGATGCAGCGGCTGCAGCTGCCGCAATGCTCGGCCGCGGGGGCGTCAACGGGCAGTGGTAGATTGGTGTACAGCTCGCCGAGGAAAAACCACGAGCCGGCGTCGCGGCTTATCAGATTGGTGTGCTTGCCGATCCACCCGAGGCCGGCATTGCGTGCCAGCGCCTTCTCCATCACCGGCGCGCTGTCACAGAAGGCGCGATAGCCGAAGGCGCCGACAACCGATTCGATGCGCTGCGCCAGCGCCCGCAGCCGGGAGCGTAACAGCCGATGGTAATCGCGCCCCAACGCATAGCGGGCGATGTAGGCGCGCGTGCCGTCGGCAAGCACCTGCGACATGCCCGCCGCATCCGGCGGGAGGTAGTTCATGCGTGCCGATATGACCCGCAGAGTGCCCGGCACGAGATCCCCGGGGCGGGTCCGCCGCGTGCCGTGTTGTTCCATATACGACATTGCTCCATGCCGGCCGCGCGCCAGCCAGTTCAGCATGTGCAGCTCGTCCTGGTCGAGTTCGGTGCCGGTGATGCCAATCTGGTCGAAACCGAGCTCCAGCCCCCACTTCCGTATGTCCTGGGGCAGGCGGCGAAGGTCGATCTTCTGCATTGGAGCGATTGCCATTAAGCCACTATCATAACGCCATGGAGGAACTGCCCGAAGCGCTGTATGCCGCCGTCCAGGCGCGCGAGATCGACCGCCGGGTCGTGCTCAGGCGCGGCCCCCAGGCTGAACCGCTCATGGAGCTTGCCGGCCGGGCGCTGATCGAACTGCTCTGCCAGCGCTGGCCGCGGGCGCGGCGCATCGCCGTGGTCTGTGGGCCCGGCAACAACGGTGGCGACGGCTACGTCCTGGCCCGCCTGGCACAGGCGGCCGGAATTGTGCCCCGGGTGATGTGTCCCGGTGGGCCCGGCGACCTGAAAGGCGAGACCGCCTGCGCCCGTGAGCGGCTGATCACCAGCGGCGTGTCGCCCGAGCCGCTGGACGCCGCCGAACTGGCGCGCATGGATGTAGTAGTGGACGCGCTGTTCGGCACCGGTCTCGAGCGGCCGGTGCAGGGCGAATGGCTGTCGGCAATCCGGGCCGTCAACGATTGCGGCGCGCCGGTACTGTCGGTAGATGTGCCGTCTGGCCTGCATTCCGACACCGGGCGCATTCTCGGCGAGGCGGTGCGGGCAACGGTGACGCTCGCTTTGATTGGCCTGAAAGCCGGGATGTTTACCGGCCACGGACGTGAATGCTGCGGCGACATCAGCTACGACAGCCTGGGCTTATCCACGGACGATCTGGCGGCCGTGGTGCCCCTCGCACGTCGAATTTCGGACGAGAACCTGCACGGCCTGCTGCGCCCGCGCCCACGCTGCGCGCACAAAGGCGATGCTGGGCGGGTGCTCGTAGTCGGCGGCGGACCGGGAATGGCAGGCGCAGCCCATCTCGCCGGAGCGGCAGCGTACCGCGTCGGAGCCGGGCTGGTCACGGTTGCGACGCATCCCGGCCATGCCGCCTGTCTCGGACAGACGCGTCCCGAGCTCATGATACAGGGGATCGATTGCGCCGGGCGCCTGCACCAGCTGCTCGAGAGCGCTGATGTAATCGCCGTCGGTCCGGGGCTCGGACAGGACCGCTGGGCGCGGGAATTATGGCAGGGGGTGCGTGACAGCGCCCGGCTCCTGGTGGTCGATGCCGATGCGCTCAACCTGCTGGCCGCGGAGCCGGTCACGCGCGAAAACTGGATTCTCACGCCTCACCCCGGCGAGGCCGGGCGTCTGCTCGGATGCGCCACCACCGATATCCAGAATGACCGGTTCGCCGCAGTGCGCGCGATCGCCCATCGCTTCGGCGGAGTGTGCGTGCTCAAGGGGTCCGGCACTCTGGTGGCGTCTGGTCGAGATGATCCGGTGTGGCTGTGTGATCGCGGCAATCCGGGGATGGCGAGCGGCGGCATGGGGGATGTGCTGACCGGCATCATTGCTGGACTCGCAGCCCAGGGCTTGGCGGTGCCCGATGCCGCACGGATCGGGGTCTGGTGCCATGCCCGAGCCGCCGACGAGCAGAGCGTGCTCGATGGCGAGCGCGGTCTGCTGGCGCTGGATCTTTTGCCTGGTGTCCGCTCCCTGGTCAACGCGCTGGCGCAGCCGTGACCATCGCGTGTCGGGTGCTGGATGCGGAAGGGATGGAAGCGCTGGGAGCGCTGCTCGCGCCGCGGCTGCGCGCCGGGCACCTCATCTTTCTCCACGGAGATCTCGGCGCCGGGAAAACCACGTTTGTCCGCGGTGTGCTGCGCGCGCTGGGATATGAAGGACCGGTGAAAAGCCCCACCTATACGCTGGTCGAGCCGTACGATCTGGGACCCGGCCGGATCAATCATTTCGATCTTTATCGCATGGAGGATCCAGAGGAACTGGAATTTCTCGGAATCCGTGATTATCTTGAAGGACAGGGAGTGTGCATCGTGGAGTGGCCGGAACGTGGTGCCGGCGTTTTGCCATCCGCGGATGTTGACGTTTTCATAGTCAGGGTTGATCATGCGCGCAGCGTGCGACTGGTTCCGAACAGCGACGACGGTGCAGCAATTCTGAGCGGTCTGGAATGAGACCGATACGGATTTTCTTCCTGTCGATTTTTCTGGCGCTCCCCGTTTCCTGCTGGGCTCATCTGGTGTCCATCGACGGAGTACGGATGTGGCCGGCCCCCGATTACACGCGCCTGGTTTTCGATCTCAGCGGATCAGTCAATTACCGGCTGTTCACGCTCACCGACCCTTACCGCTTGGTGCTCGACCTGCATGATGCGCGTCTGCGCCAGCCGCTGCCGCCTCTGGCCGGCAGCAGCGCGATCGTCGCCGATTTGCGCACCGGAGCGCGCCCGGACCACACGGTGCGCATCGTTGCCGACCTGAAGATCAATGCTCAGCCCCGCAGTTTCCTGCTGAAGCCGGCCGGGCCGTATGGCCATCGCCTGGTCGTGGATCTCTATAATGCCGCCAAGGCGGCGCGTGACCGCGCCCGGCTCCAGGCTCAGGAATCCGCGCCACCCTCGCGGGATTTCGTGGTGGTCATCGACCCGGGGCACGGTGGCGAAGATCCAGGAGCGACCGGTCCGGGCGGCGTACATGAGAAGACCGTCGTGCTTGCGATTGGCCGCGACCTGGATCGGCTGGTGTCGGCCCATCCGGGGTGGAAGGCGATCATGACGCGCACCGGCGACTATTATGTGCCGCTGGTGACCCGCAGGCGCATGGCCCGGGGGGCGGACGTGTTCATTTCCATTCATGCCAATTCCGAGCCGGGCGACGAGGATACTGCTCATGGTGCCATGGTCTTTGCGCTGTCCGAGAAGGGCGCCACCAGCGCCATGGCCAGGGCGCTGGCCAGCAATGAAAACGAATCCGACTGGATAGGAGGGGTGAATCTGGATGGCGTCGAGAGCGGGGTCGGCCGGGTGCTGGGTGATCTGACCAAATCAGCCACCATCGCCGACAGTCTGCGGCTCGGCGACGACATGCTGCCCTATCTGCGCAGGGTCGCTCGGCTGCATTCGAACAAGGTTCAGCAGGCGGGATTCGTCGTGCTTGAATCGCCGGTTCCTTCGATTCTGATCGAAACCGGCTTCATAAATGACCCTCGGGACGAGCGCAGGCTCATCAATCCGCGTTTCCAGGAAGCCACTGCCCGTGCGATATTCAAGGGGCTGGAGCGGGCCGAGCCCTGGCTCCTGGCGCGACGCGGAGTTCCGCTGAAGCTTGCCCGTGCCCCGGCCGCCGGTGAATATGTCGTGCGCCCCGGCGACACCCTGGATTCCATCGCGCAGCGCCATGATGTTTCCGTGACTGCGCTGCGCAACTTCAACGATCTCAGCAGCAGCGACATCCGGGTGGGGCTGAAGCTCCGCATCCCGCTGTCCAGACACCGGGGATGAGCGGCGCCGTCCGCACGCACAGCGTCCTGGGCAACGGCAACAGGAAGTTTGCCGGTTGGCGATGGAACGGAATCAACCGCTTTGCATAACGAGCACAATGACAAGAGAGGGGAGATGAGCCTGTTTCGGACCAAGCCAATCAACGCTGATATGTACTGCGACACCGGACTGCGGCGCTGTCTGACTGCTTTCGATCTAACCCTGCTGGGTATCGGCGCCATCATCGGGGCCGGGATCTTCGTGCTCACGGGCATCGCGGCGGCGACCCGCGCTGGCCCGGCCATTGTCCTGTCCTTCGTGGTATCGGGCTTTGCCTGTGCATTCTCGGCCCTGTCCTATGCCGAGCTTGCATCCGCCATAGGCGGCTGCGGCAGTGCTTACGGCTATGCCTACGCCGGATTGGGCGAGTTGGTTGCTTGGATCATCGGCTGGGACCTGATTCTGGAATACGGGGTGGCGGTGGCTGCGGTGGCAATCGGCTGGTCCGGGTATGCCAACAATGCACTGACGGCGGCTGGGCTGCATATACCGGCGGTGCTGCTGAACGCGCCGGGCGATGGCGGATTCGTCAATCTGCCGGCCGCACTCATCGTGCTGGTCCTGAGCGTGCTGCTTGCGGTGGGCGTGCGCCAGAGCGCGCGATTTAACGCCGTCATGGTGCTCGTGAAGGTTCTCGCCATTGCCACCTTTGTGGCGGTAGCCATTCCCAACGTGCAGACGTTCAACTGGCATCCGTTCATGCCTTTCGGGTGGAAGGGAGTGATGGGTGGCGCGGCGCTTATCTTCTTCGCCTATATCGGTTTCGATGCCGTGTCGACGGCGGCGGAGGAAGCCGTCAATCCCGCGCGCGACCTGCCTATAGGCATCCTTGTTTCCCTGGCGGTATGCACGGTGATCTACATGGTCGTGGCCGGTCTGCTTACCGGGATCGTCCCCTACGGCACGCTCAATGTTCCGTCCCCGGTAGCCGATTCCATGCTCCGGCTCGGATACCGCTGGGCGTCGGCGGTGGTCGCGGCCGGTGCGATTGCCGGGCTAACCACCGTGATGCTGGTGCTCTATTACGGGCTGACCCGCATATTCCTGTCGATGTCGCGCGATGGCCTGCTGCCGCCGGCATTTTCCGCAGTCAATGCCCGTACCCGCACCCCGCTGCGGGTGATCGTGGCGAGTGGCCTGCTGATCGCGGCGATCGCCGGCTTTACTCCGATCGGCGATGTGGCCGAACTCGTCAACATCGGGACGCTCGCGGCATTCACGCTGGTGTGCTGCGGCGTGATCATACTGCGGCGTACGCAGCCGGAACTGAAGCGTCCGTTCAGAACCCCGTGGAGCCCCGTGATTCCGCTGCTGGGGATGGTGTTCTGCATCTATCTCATGGCAAGCCTGCCGCTCATCACATGGCTGCGCTTTGTGATCTGGCTCGCCATCGGCCTGACGGTCTACTTCGGCTACTCCCGCAGCCATAGCGCCCTGAACCAGTGACCGCGACGGTAGTGGTGCCGCGTCAGATTTCGATGACTTCGCCATCACGGCGGGTGCCGTCGTCGGAATCCTGGCCCGGTACCTCCAGGCGTTCCCGGATGCCGGCGTCGAGGCAGTCTTGGCGTTTGCGGTCGGTGATCGCCTGTCCGTCGCGGTCGACGATATAGAAGATGTCCTCGGCTCGTTCTCCGTAGGTCGCCACTTTTGCCGTCACCAGACGCGCGCGGCAGTGCTGCAGTGCGAGCGCGACCTGGTAGAGCAGACCCGGTCGGTCCTGCGCGACCACCTCCATCATGGTCTGCTGGCCATTGGGGGCGGTGGCGAAGCTCACCCGCGTGGCAATCCGGAAGTGGCGCAGCACACGCGGCAGCCGAGTGCTCCTCAGGTCTCGTCCGGGTTTCGGTTCCAGCAGCTGCTTGCGCAGCGCCGCTTCCAGCTGTACAAGCTGCGCCGGATCGGTGACCGCATTGCCGGCGTGGTCCAATGCGACGAAAGTGTCGAGCGCGAAGCCGAATCCGGTCGTATGAATGCGCGCGTCCACTATGGAAAGATTGAGCCGGTCGAAACCGCCCGTGATGACCGCAAACAGGTCGTCGCGGTCGGGTGTGAACACCAGGAATTCCGTGCCTCCGGCTCCCGGCTGGAACCGGACTGAGACGAGCGGCAGATCGGCGACCACTGTGGCGCTCATCTTCTCGGCATGCCATGCCAGCGCGTCGGCGTCATGGCGCAGGAAATAGTCGCTTTCCATCCGCGCCCAGTGCCGTCGGACGAGGTCCAGGTCCACGCCCCGCGCTGCGAGGAGCCGCATGGCCTCCTGCTTGAGATCGCTGATCCGCTCCTCCAGGTCGATCGGCCTGGCGAATCCGCGACGTAGCACGCGGGTGGTCGCGGCATGAAGCTGCGACAGCAGCCGGTCTTTCCATACGTTCCACACGGCCGGGCTAGTCCCGCGCATGTCGGCAACAGTGAGAAGGTAGAGATTGTCCAGGTGCTCCTGGTCGCCGGCTTTCTGGGCGAATTCCAGAACCACACGCGGGTCGGTGATGTCCTGGCGCTGGGCGGTCCAGGACATAATCAGGTGGTTTCGCACCAGCCAGCTTACGAATCGCGTGTCGTACTCGCTCAGTCCGTGCCGTTCGCAGAAGGCGCGCGCCTCCGCTTCTCCGAGCGTGGAATGGTCGCCGCCGCGTCCTTTCGCGATGTCGTGGAACATGCCCCCCAGGTATAGCCGCTCCGGTTTGACCAAGTGCTGGATCAGGCGGCTGGCAAGCGGGAACTCGTGCTCGAACTGCGGTACCGTGAAGCGCCGCAGGTTACGGACCACGAACAACGTATGTTCGTCGACGGTATAGGCATGAAATAGGTCATGCTGCATCTGTCCGACGATGCGTCCGAACGGTGGTATATATGCGGCCAGCACGCCGTAGGCGTTCATGCGACGCAGGGCGTGGGTGATTCCCCGGGGCTGACGCAGGATTTCCATGAACAGGCTGCGGCAGGCGATGTCCTGGCGGAAGTGGTTGTTCACGCGGTGCAGGTTTTCGCGCAGCAGGCGTATGGTCTGGGCGCGCACGCCCTTGAGGTCGGGATGCTGCTGGAGCACCAGAAACATCTCGAGAATTGCGTATGGCGATTTCTCGAAGACGTTTGAGCGGGTCACCTCAAGGAAGTCATCCCGTGCCTGGAACCTTCTGTTGATGGCCCGCACGGTCTTTCTGCCAGGGCTAAGAATCGCCTCCTGAAAGTGCTGCAGCAGGATCTCGTTGAGCAGTGCCAGCTCCTTGACCACGCGGTAATAGTGCTTCATGAACTGCTCGACTGCGCGACTGCCCGGCCGGTCGACGTAGCCCAGCTGCGCCGCCAGTGCCACCTGGTAGTCGAACAGCAGTCGGTCCTCGCGGTGTCCGGCAAGGTAGTGGATGCCGCAACGCAGCTGTGCCAGCAGCTGGCGTCCGCGTGACAGGCTGCGGTACTCGCTTTCGCTCAGGAATTCCAGTGCCACCAAGTCATGAAGTGTCGCGCTGCCGAAGTGGCGTTGAGTCACCCAGGCGATCATCTGGATATCGCGTAGCCCGCCCGGGCCTTCCTTGATGTTGGGCTCGAGCCGGTACGCAGTATCGCCGAAATGATGGTGGCGCTCGATCTGCTCCTGCCACTTGGCCGCGAAAAACTTGCTGCTGGGCCAGATCCGCGGGGGTCCGGTGACCGCACGCATCGCGTCGAATAGCGCCACCTCGCCGGCCAGCCAGCGTGCCTCCATCAGGTTGGTGGCGACCGTGATGTCCTTGCGAGATTCGCGCGTGCAGTCCCTGAGCGTGCGTACACTGTGTCCTACCTCGAGACCAATGTCCCAGAGAAAGCTGAGCAGTGTCCGCGCGAATTCGCGGGCGCTGGCATGTCCCCGCTTCTCCAGCAGGATTAGCAGGTCTACGTCGGAGGCCGGATAGAGCTCACCGCGCCCGTAGCCGCCGACGGCAGCCAGCGCGATGCGTCCGCAGCCGTGCGCCAGGTGCTGGTGCAGGTCCCAGGCCCGCTTCAGCAGCTGGTCTACGAGCCAGGCATGGGTGCCCAGGATGTCCTGGACTGGAGCGCCCTCGAGATAATGCTGCTTCAGCAGCCCGCGGCCGGTCTGCAGCGCGCTCCGAAACAGGGGCAGGGCTTGCGCAGGCGGCTGCGACCCCGTCTGCCGGTCTGCGGAAAGCCCGGCAAGATCGACGTCAAAACGCCGCGGGTCAAATATGTCCTGCCTGTGCAGAGGCATTGCGCGGTCCCTATCGTATGCCCGGTGCCAGCAAATCGCCTGGTTTTCGCCTCTGCGGCGCCGGCCGGCCGCCTACAGGCTCTCTCCCGGCAGTACGGTCAGCACCTCATGACCGGTCTCGGTTACCAGTATCGTATGTTCCCACTGCGCCGACAGGCTGTGGTCGCGGGTGACCACGGTCCAGTTGTCCGGCAACATCCGGACTTCCTTGCGTCCGGCGTTGATCATCGGCTCTATGGTGATAGTCATGCCGGACGCGAGTTCCATCCCCGTGCCTGGCTTGCCAAAGTGCAGCACCTGCGGATCCTCATGGAACTGGCGTCCGATGCCGTGCCCGCAGTACTCGCGCACGACCGAGCATTGGTTCTGCTCCGCATAGGTCTGAATGACGTGGCCGATATCGCCGAGCCGCACGCCTGCCCGTACGATCTCGATGCCCTTGCACATGCAGTCATGGCTCACCTGCGTGACGCGCCGCGCCTGGATCGAAGGCTCGCCGACGAAAAACATCTTGCTGGTGTCGCCGTGATAGCCGTCCTTGATGACCGTGATGTCTATGTTAACGATGTCGCCCTTTTTCAGGATCCGTTCTCCGGGAATCCCGTGGCAGACCTGGTGGTTGACTGACGTGCATATGGACTTCGGAAATCCGTGGTAATTGAGCGGTGCCGGAATGGCATGCTGGACATTGACGATGTAATCGTGACAGATCCGGTCCAGTTCCCCGGTGGTTACTCCGGGCTGAACGTGCGGACGGATCATGCGCAGCACTTCCGCCGCCAGGCGGCCCGCGACGCGCATTTTTTCGACTTCTTCCGGGGTTTTTATCGTGACTGCCATGATCGTTGAATGGCTGTGGGCCAGTACGCTGCCTTGCTGGGTCGATGGAACCAGTACAGACGCACTCTACCATGGACACGGGCAAAGCTCTTCCTTCTGGACCGTCGCGCAGGTCTGGGCCGGTGTTGGGGCCGGGCGCGAGTCCCTGGCGGGTGGGCGCCGGCAGGGCGGCCGGCCCGACCGGGCCTTCCTGCCCGTTGCGCCGGCGCGTGCGCATTGCTGGCCGCCCCCGGCTTGTGGTATAAAGCAACGTTTTTAAGGCACTAAATTCCGGCCTGGGCACCGCGGTGCCCGAATACCCAAGGCCGGCAATACACACGTGATCCGACGAAGGCCATCCGGGTGCTATCCGGCGCGCTGCGCTGGGGAGTTGGATGTTCCGGGATCACGGCGGAATAACCCGACCGGAGCATACCCATGAGTGAAGTTACGATGCGCCAGATGCTGGAAGCCGGCGTCCATTTCGGCCACCAGACGCGTTTCTGGCATCCCAAGATGCGCCCCTATATCTTCGGGGAGCGCAACAAGGTCCACATCATCAATCTTGAGAAGACCCTGCCCATGTTCAATGAGGCGATGGGTTATCTCAGCAAGCTCGCCTCGAACAAGGGGACGATCCTTTTCATCGGCACCAAGCGCCAGGCCGGTGACATCGTCCGCGAAGAGGCCACGCGCTGCGGCAGCCCCTATGTCGACCATCGCTGGACCGGCGGCATGCTGACCAATTACAAGACTGTGAAGAAATCCATCGAGCGGCTCAAGGCCCTGGAAGCCATGGAGCAGGATGGCACGTTCGACAAGCTCAACAAGAAGGAGACACTGCTGCTGACGCGCGAGCGCGACAAGCTCAACCGAAGTCTGGCGGGTATCAAGGAGATGGGCGGCCTGCCGGATGCGCTGTTCGTGATCGATGTCGGCCATGAATATATCGCGGTGTCGGAGGCGAACAAGCTGAACATCCCGGTGGTCGCAGTAGTGGATTCCAACTGCAAGCCGGACGGCGTGGACTACGTCATTCCGGGCAACGATGATGCCCTGCGCGCGATCCGCCTGTATGCGCGGGCGGCAGCGGACGCGATCATCCAGGGACGCCAGACCGTGGCGGTATCGCTGCCGTCCGATGATGAGGAGTTCGTCGAAATTGCCGAAGAGCCCTCAAAAATTAAGGTGGCAGCGAGGCGCAAGCCGGTGAGTGCCGCACCGCTGGCGGAGGAGTCGGCCCCCGCGCTTGATCGCGATGAAGGCGACATCAAGGCGGACCAGGTGGCGAATACAGAAGCACGCCGGCCGGCGCCGCGTCCCAATAAGGCCAAGGCCCCGGCAGGCCGGGGGCGAACGAAGGCCGGTCAGGGCGAGTAAGGCCGGTCAGGGCGAACAGGAAAAAGGGGGCCCTTGCCCCCTTTTTCTTAACGTAACAGGTTGTGTCGATTTTTCGGGGATGTGTATGACTATTACCGCAGGTCAGGTTAAGGAATTGAGAGAGCGCACCGGGCTCGGAATGATGGAATGCAAGGGTGCCCTGACGGAGGCCAATGGGAACATGGAAGCTGCCATCGAGCTGTTGCGCAGGAAGGCCGGGGCCAAGGTGGAGAAGAAGGCCGGGCGGACGGCGGCGGAAGGCGCAATTGCGGTATATCTGAGCCCTGACCGCAAGCTCGCCGCGATGGTGGAAGTGAACTCTGAAACCGATTTCGTTGCCAAAGGTGATGAATTCACGGCGTTTGCCGGAGCGGTCGCCACATGTGTCGCCGAGCGGAACCCGGCCACGCTCGAGGCGCTTGCCGCGCTTCCGCTGGGCGGCTCCGGAACGGTATCGCAGGTGCGCGAAGGGCTCGTTGCCAAGCTGGGCGAGAACATCGCAGTGCGGCGGTTCGTCCGCTACGCTTCTGCCGAAGGACATATCGCCTCGTACCTGCATGGACGGCGGATCGGCGTGCTCGTGGAACTCGTCGGCGGTGACGAGTCGCTCGGGCGCGATCTGGCCATGCATGTGGCGGCGAGCCGTCCCGAATATGTCGCACGAGAGGATGTGCCGGCCGATGTGGTCGCAAAGGAAAGGGAACTGTTTGCCGCACAGGCCGCGGATAGCGGCAAGCCGGCCGACATCGTCGAGAAAATGGTGGTCGGTCGGGTAAACAAGTACCTGGGCGAAATCACGTTGCTCGGCCAGCCTTTCGTCAAGGATCCGGAAATGACCGTTGACAAGCTGCTCAAGAAGGCATCGGCGCGGGTGGTCCGGTTCGGCCGTTACGAGGTCGGCGAGGGTATCGAGAAGGGCGCCAGCGATTTCGCCGCCGAGGTGATGGCCCAGGTGCGGGGAGGCTAGGTCCTTGGCCAGCAGGCCCGCCCCGGATGGCGCCAAGCCGGCGTACCGCCGCATCCTGCTCAAACTGAGCGGAGAGGCGCTGATGGGGGAAGACTCCTACGGAATCAACCGCCAGGTGCTCGGACGTATCGTCGGCGAGATCGGGGAAGTTGTCCATACCGGTGTGCAGCTGGCGGTGGTCATCGGTGGAGGAAACATCTTCCGCGGAGTCGCGCCCGGCGCCCAGAGCATGGACCGCGTCACAGCCGATTATATGGGCATGCTGGCCACGGTCATGAACGCGCTGTCGCTGCAGGATGCGCTGCGACAGGCGGGGGTTCCGGCAGTGGTGCTCACGGGGCTGACCATGGATGCTGTTGCCGAGCCGTATTCGCGGCGGGCGGCGCTGGCCCATCTCGAGTCTGGGCGGGTCGTGGTTTTCGGCGCCGGAACCGGGAATCCGTTTTTCACGACCGATACGGCTGCGAGCCTGCGGGGCGCGGAAATCGGCGCTGATATCGTGCTCAAGGCGACCAAGGTCGACGGTGTTTACACGAAGGATCCCATGCGCCATGCCGATGCGCGGCGTTACGAGGTGCTTACGTATGACGAGGCCCTCGAGCAGCGACTGGGAGTGATGGATGCCACCGCGATTGCGCTGTGCCGCGAGCAAAACATGCTTCTGCGCGTGTTCAGCATCAACTCGCCGGGGAGCCTGATGCGGATCGTGCGGGGCGAAAATGAAGGCACGCTGGTCAGACGCGGAGATTGATATCATGCATGAAGTGATCAGCAGGATCAGCAAGGACTCCGAAGCCAGGATGGCGAAGTCGATCGAAACGCTCAAGCAGGCGCTCGAGAAGGTGCGAACCGGAAGGGCTCATGCCGGCCTGCTCGAGCATATTCACGTGGAGTATTACGGAAGCCGGGCACCGCTCAGTCAGGTGGCCAACATCGCGGTGGCGGACGCGCGCGCGCTCACCGTGACGCCATACGACAAAAGCATGGTCCAGGCCATCGAAAAGGCGATCCAGGAGTCCGGACTAGGGCTCAATCCGGCGGTGGCCGGGCAGACGATACGTGTCCCGCTTCCGGTGCTCACGGAAGAGCGGCGCAAGGAACTCGGCAAGGTCGTGCGCAACGAAGGCGAAGAGGCAAAGATCGCTATCCGCAACGTACGCCGCGACGGCCTTACGCATCTCAAGGAGGCTCTTAAGAAGAAGGAGATCTCCGAGGACGACGAGAAGCGTGCCCATGAAATGATCCAGAAACTTACCGACCGGTTTACCGCGGACGTGGACAAGCTGGTTGCCGCCAAGGAACGTGATCTGATGGCGGTCTAGGCGGTGTGCCGCCGACGCTCCCCCGTCTGATAAATGGGTCCGAAATTACGTTTCAGCAAGATGTCTGAGCCAAGCAAGTCGTCCACTTCGTCCGCAGCGACCCCTCCGGTCCCGCGGCTGCCGCTGCATGTTGCGGTCATTATGGACGGCAACGGGCGCTGGGCCCGCAGCCGGGGTCTGCCGCGGATCGCCGGCCACCGCCGCGGAGTCGAGGCGGTCCGTGATCTGGTGGCTGCCTGCGGCGAGAAGGGTATCCGTTACCTCACGCTGTTTGCCTTCAGCAGCGAGAACTGGCGCCGTCCCGAGACTGAGGTGCGGCTGCTGCTGCATCTCTTTGGATTGGCGCTCGACAAGGAGGTGAAAAAGCTGCATGAAAACAACATTCGCTTCCGGGTGATCGGCGATATCTCGGCGTTCGGCGAAAAGTTGGCGGACCGCATACGGCAGGGCGAGGCGCTCACTCGCGACAATTCCGCGCTTACGCTGACAATTGCGGCCAACTACGGTGGCCGCTGGGATATCGGGCAGGCCTGCCGCGAGCTGGCCCGCCGCGTCGCGGCCGGGACCATGGATCCGGAATCAATCACAGCCGACAGTCTCGAACCCTTCCTCAGCATGGCAAAAATTCCGGAGCCGGACCTGTTTATCAGGACCGGTGGCGAGCAGCGCGTGAGCAATTTCCTGTTGTGGCAGCTGGCATACACCGAACTCTATTTCACGCCGGTGCTCTGGCCCGATTTCGACCGGAGTCAGTTCGAGGCTGCGTTGGCGTCATACGCCTCAAGGCAGCGCCGCTTCGGCCACACCGGGGAGCAGATCGAAGCTGCCGCATCGGGGAGCTCCGGTAAGCGTGCTTAGGCTGCGCGTCCTGACCGCTGCGGTTCTGGTGCCGCTCATAGTATGGGCAACGTTTGCGCTCACCACCCCCCAACTCGCGGGTTTGTTCGCATTTTTTTTCATCGCGGCGGCGTGGGAATGGACGGCGCTGTGCGGTCTGTCCAGGCGGCTGTGGCGTATCCTGTATGTCGCCGTGCTGGCGTCCGCCGGACTGGCGCTCTGGCAAGTGCCGGCGCTGCCGGTAATGCTTGCGGCGGTGGCCTGGTGGCTCTGGGCCCTGTATGAGCTTGTCCGTTATCCCGATTTGCGGCAGGGGTTTCTGGCGACGCCGTTCGGCCGGCGCCTGAGTGGTTTCTTCATTCTGATTCCGGCGTGGATAGCCCCGCTCGCCGTCCATGCCCGGGGTAGCGGCGGCCCGCGGCTTACCCTGTTCATCATGGTATTGGTGTGGATGGCTGATTCCGGCGCATACTTTGTTGGCAGGCCCTGGGGGCGGACCAAGATTGCGCCCCATATCAGCCCCGGAAAGAGCCTCGAGGGGCTCCTGGGCGGCGTGGTCATGGTATCGGTGCTGGCGCTTGCCTGCGGGAAGTACATATGGAAACTGAAGGCGCCGTCACTGGCGCTGTGGCTTGTGATCGCGGTGGTGGCGACGCTTTTCTCCGTGCTGGGTGACCTTGTGGAGAGCCGGGCAAAGCGCATCGCCGGAGTCAAGGACAGCGGGACGCTCTTGCCCGGCCATGGCGGAGTGCTCGACCGGGTTGATGCCCTTACCGCGGCGGCCCCGGTATTCGTTTTCGGATGGCTGCTGCTGAGGCCATTGCTATGACCAGCCTGCGGAATACCGTGAGCCCGCCGCCGGATAGGCGCTCCGGAGGTATGCGGGGCGTCACGATACTCGGGTCCACTGGCTCGATCGGCGTCAGCGCGCTCGATGTCCTGGTGCGCCATCCGCACCGCTTCCGGGTCGTTGCCCTGACTGCCAACAGTCAGGTCGAACGGCTGCTCGAGCAGTGCCGCCGGCACGTCCCGGATGTGGCTGTAATGCGGGACCCGCAGGCGGCCGGGGAGCTTCGCAGCGCGCTCGCCGGGCTGCAGCTGCCGACCGAGGTCCTCTCCGGCGAGGAAGGGCTTGCCAGGGCGGCGGCGCTGGCGCAAAGCAATATCGTCGTGGCCGCGATCGTAGGTGCCGCAGGACTGCTGCCGACACTCTCCGCCGTGCGCCATGGAAAACGCGTGCTGCTTGCCAACAAGGAGCCGCTCGTCATGTCCGGCCATATCCTGATGCAGGAGGCGGGCCGCTCCGGGGCGGAATTGTTGCCGGTCGACAGCGAGCATAATGCCATTTTTCAATGCCTGCCAGGCGGATTTCGGGCTGGAGTCCTGAGTCCGGGGGTGCGCAAGATCCTGCTGACCTGCTCGGGCGGACCGTTTCGTACCACCCCACTGGCAGAACTGGCCGGCGTCACGCCCGAACAGGCCTGCGCCCATCCGCGCTGGGTGATGGGCAGGAAGATTTCAGTCGATTCGGCCACCCTCATGAACAAGGGCCTGGAGATGATCGAGGCTTGCCGGCTCTTTGGTGTTGTGCCGGAGCAGATTGAGATCGTTATCCACCCGCAAAGCGTGATACATTCGCTCGTCTCCTATGCGGACGGCTCGGTGCTGGCGCAGCTCGGCAACCCTGACATGCGTACGCCGATTGCCCATGCTCTGGCGTGGCCCGACCGCATGGAGTCCGGTGTCAAGGAGCTCGATCTCGTGGAAGTGGCCCGGCTCGACTTCGAACGCCCCGACCCGAAGCGCTTTCCGTGTCTGCGTCTGGCGGCGGAGGCGGCGCGCGCCGGGGGCACGGCGCCGGCCATTCTCAATGCGGCCAACGAGGTGGCAGTAGCCGCGTTTCTTGGCGGCGCAGTGGGCTTTACGGACATACCGCGGATCATCGAGCACGTGCTGTCTCGGGTCTCGATGAACGAGGAGGCTGAACTCGCGGTAATCCTGGCGGATGATGCGCGCGCCCGCGAGGCGGCGGAGCAGTTCATCGCCGGATATTCGAGCAGGCCCAAGAGAGGCATTCAGTGACAACTTTCCTGTACTCGGCGCTCGCGTTCGTGGTGGCGATCGGTGTGCTTGTCATCGTTCACGAGTTCGGCCACTACTGGGTTGCGCGTCGCCTTGGCATCAAGGTATTGCGTTTCTCGGTGGGCTTCGGCAAGCCGCTGTGGTCGCGCCGCTTCGGTGCCGACCAGACCGAACTGGTGGTTGCGGCGCTGCCGCTCGGCGGCTACGTCAAGATGCTTGACGAGACCGAAGGCGCAGTGCCGCCCGGGGACTTGCATCGGGCCTTCAACCGCCAGCCCCTGGTCAAGCGCGGCGCCGTGGTGCTGGCCGGCCCGGCGTTCAACTTTCTGTTCGCGGTGGCGGCGTACTGGGCGCTGTTCTCGGTGGGCATCAGCGGCATCAAACCGATCGTGGGCAAGGTCGTAAAGGGCTCGATCGCCCAGAAGGCCGGGTTCCAGGTGGGGGATGATATCCTCAGTATCGATGGCAGGCCGACGCTGAGCTGGGATCAGCAGCGGCTTTATCTTTTCGCAAAGGCCCTGGACAAGTCTCGGGTACGGTTCAGGGTGCGGGATCCACAGGGGCGGATCGAGACACGGATACTGGACTTGTCGTCGCTGTCGGCCAACCGCATAAGCTCGGGCATGCTGGAGACCGCGACCGGACTGTTCGGGTATTCGCCCCGGGTGGCGCCGGTCATTGGGACAGTGATCTCCGGGAGTCCGGCGGCGAAGGCCGGTCTTGAGCCGGGAGACCGCATGGTCAGCATCAACGGCAAGCCGATACGCTCGTGGGACGACGTGGTCTCCACGATCCGCGCAAGCGCCGAACGCCGCATCCGCCTCACCGTGGAGCGGGCAGGGGCCAGAATCAGCTTCTCCCTGACGCCGGAGACGGTCGTCAGCGGCGGCCAGCGGATCGGCCGCATCGGGGTCGGCGTCAAGCCGCCGCAGGTGCCCGCAGACATGCGCGTGCTGGTCCGGCTCAATCCGTGGAGCGCGCTGCGCCAGAGCGCGGAGGACACCTGGCTCATGTCTTCGATCACAGTGAAGATGCTGGTGAAGATGCTGGAACTCAAGGTATCTACCCGTACAATCAGCGGGCCGATCACCATAGCCCGCTATGCCGGATATACCGCCCGTATCGGGTTCGGGCGGTTTCTCATGTTCCTTGCGGTGATCAGCATCAGTCTCGGTGTGCTGAATCTGTTGCCGGTTCCGGTTTTGGACGGGGGACACCTTCTGGTGTACGTGATCGAGGCGATCAAGGGCGGTCCGCTGCCGGAGCGAGCGCTGTACTGGGGCCAGCAGGTCGGCGTGATTCTGCTGGCCGCCCTGATGGCGCTGGCATTCTACAATGACTTCGTCAGACTGCTGCAATAGCCAACTCAACAATTACCGCCGCCTGAAATAAATTAGATAATGAAAGTACTTCCTGCGGTTCTGCTTCTGTGCTTGCTGTTTGCTACTCCCGCCTATGCGATCGAGTCCTTCGTGGTCAGGGATATCCGTGTCGTCGGGCTGCAGCGCATTTCCGCGGGTACGGTATTCAACTACCTGCCGATCAAGGTCGGCAGCACCGTGACTGACAGACGTGCACGCGACGCAATCAAGGCGCTGTTCAGGACCGGATTCTTCCGCGACGTCACCCTTGACCGCAGCGGCAGCACGCTGATCGTCAAAGTTGTCGAACGTCCGTCCATCGCAAGCATAAAGATTACCGGCGTCAAGGAGATCAGCAAGAGCACGCTGAAGAAGGGCCTCGATCAGGTGGGGCTTGCGAAGGGCCGGGTCCTCGACAAGTCGGTTCTGGACCAGATGGAGCAGGAGCTGAAGGGCCAGTATTTCTCGCGCGGTTACTATGCGGTGCAGATCAAAACCACAGTGACGCCGCGGCCCCGTAACCGGGTTGACGTGGATATCGCGGTCTCCGAGGGGCAGATCGCCAAGATCAGACAGATCACCATTGTCGGTAACCACAGTTTCTCGGAGAAGAAACTTCTCAGCACGTTCAAGCTGAGCACTCCGACGCTGTTCAGCTTTTTGACCAAGAACGACCAGTACTCTAAGCAGCAGCTTGCCGGAGACCTTGAGAACCTGCGTGCCTTCTACCAGAATCGCGGCTTCCTGAATTTCAACATCGACTCCACCGAGGTGTCCATCACGCCGGACAAGCGCCAGATCTACATCACGGTCAACCTCACCGAGGGCCGGCGCTACACGGTTTCTGGCTACAAGCTGGCAGGTAACCTGGTACTGCCGGAGCGGGTCATGAAGTCGCTCATCAGCATCAAGCCGGGTGCGGTATTCTCGCGCAAGGAAGTTGTCGACAGCAGCAAGCGCATATCGACGCGTCTCGGCGATCTCGGTTATGCGTTTGCGAACGTGAACGCGGTGCCTGAAGTCGATCGCAAGAACGGTACCGTGGCGTTCACGTTCTATGTCGATCCCGGCCGGCGCGTGTACGTGCGGCGCGTGAACTTCTTCGGAAACAACAGTACTGACGACGATGTGTTGCGGCGCGAGATGCGGCAGTTCGAGGGCGCGTGGTTTTCGGCGTCCAAGATCAAGTTGTCGCGTCGACGTCTGCAGCGGCTGGGGCTGTTCGACAGCGTTAACGTCCAGACTCCTGCGGTACCGGGCACGTCCGACGAGGTCGACATGAACGTCACCGTCAAGGAGCGCATGGCCAACAGCTTCATGGCCGGGGTCGGGTATTCCGATGTGGATCACCTGATGCTTACCGCGAGCGTGACTTTCCAGAATCTGTTCGGTACCGGCAAACAGCTCAGCACGAGTGTCGATACCAGCAGCTACGACAAGCACGTCGACGTCACCTATACCAACCCGTACTACACGCTGAACGGAGTGAGTCGCAGCCTGTCGATCTACGACGACCAGATCAACGCCTCAGCCGCCTATATCGCGGCGTACGATTCCAGTACGGTCGGCGCCGCCGTGCTCTACGGCATCCCGATCGGGGAATTCCGCACCGTGAATATCGGTCTGGGTGTGGAGCGGGTGGCACTTGGCGTCGATGCGGCCAGCGCCTTGGTTGCGCAGAACTTCGTCGCCAAATACGGTACCGACAACAGCGTCGTGAAAGGCACGCTGGGCTGGGAACGCAATACCCTCGACAACCCGATCTTCCCAAGAAAGGGAGACTATCAGCGCGTACAGACCGAGGTGACAGTGCCGGGGAGCAACCTGGAATACTATCTGGTCCGGCTGAAGACTGGCGCCTACCAACCACTCAGTCAGCGCTTTACCCTTGAAGGACGCGCCGAATACGATTTTGGTGGCGGCTACGGCAATACCCAGGATCTGCCGTTTTACAAGAACTTCTATGCCGGCGGCAGCAGCACAGTGCGCGGTTTCAGCCCCGAGTCCCTGGGTCCGAAGGATATCGGCGGCCCAAACCCGACGCTCCCCATTGGCGGCAACAAGCGGGTGCTCGCCAACATCTCGCTGCTGTTTCCGGTTCCCGGCGCTTCGGCCGACAACAAGTCCATGCGCTTGAGTGTGTTCACGGATGCCGGTATGGTGTACGGCACAGGCCAGCCGCTACAGCTCGGACAGTTGCGCTATGCAGCAGGCCTTGCTTTCCACTGGTATTCTCCGGTGGGACCGCTGAGCATTAGTGTGGCGGAGCCGCTAAACAAGCAGCCCGGCGATAACACGCAGATGTTCCAGTTTACGCTGGGCACGACGTTCCAGTGACGCACGGCTGGAGCGTGTGCGGCAAGGCGGACGGGAGCGGCGGGCGGCGTTTGGCGCTGCCGGCAGCCGGCAGGCGCTGGGTATGCGATAATCCGGATCGGCGATGGCGGTGGTCACACTAGAAGAGCTGGCACGGCGACTTCGCGGGCAGGTGCGGGGCGATGGGGCGCGCGAAATCCGTGGGGTAGCGACCCTGGCGGACGCGGGGCCGTACGATATCGCGTTCCTGGCCAATCCGAATTTTCACCGATATCTCGCCACCACCCGCGCTGCGGCGGTCATCCTGACCGAGAATGACGTCCGGCATTTCGCGGGAAACGCGCTGATTGTCGACAATCCGCATCTGTGTTTCGCGCGGGTGGCCGGGCTGCTCAATCCGGAGCCGGCCTGGGAGCCGGGGACTCACCCTAGCGCCGTTGTCGCGCACGGCGCGCAGGTCTCGGCTACGGCCTGGATCGGTCCGCATTCGGTGGTGGCGGAGGGCGCTATTGTCGCGGACAACGTGTTTATCGGACCGGGATGTTTCGTCGACCGCGACGCCACGATCGGAGCCGACAGCCGCCTGGTTGCGCACGTGACGATATGCCGCGGATGCGTCGTGGGAAAGCGCTGCATCATTCATCCGGGTGCGGTCATAGGCAGTGACGGTTTTGGCTATGCGCACGATGGTGCGCGCTGGATCAAGGTGCCGCAGCTCGGACGAGCAGTGCTGGGTGATGATGTCGATGTCGGATCCAACACCACGATAGATCGGGGGGCGCTGGGCGATACGGTCATTGCGGATGGCGTCAAGCTCGACAATCTGATTCAAATTGCGCACAACGTGCAAATCGGCGAACATACGGCAATGGCGGCGTTCGTGGGTGTCGCTGGAAGCGTCGTCATCGGCAAGCGCTGCACCTTTGGCGGGCGGGCCGGAATCGCCGGGCATCTGGAAATTGCCGACGATGTGCATGTAACTGGCACGTCACTGGTATCCGGATCGATCACGAAACCAGGGGTCTATTCTTCGGCGATCTCGTCTGAAGAGGCTGGTTCGTGGCGAAAAAATGCGGCGAGACTGCGCCAGCTGGATGCGCTCGTGCGTCGGGTCAAAGAACTGGAACACAAGGTGCAGATGCTCATTGAGGGAGAAAAACTTGACTAGTTTTGATATTTACAGCGTACTGAAACATCTCCCGCATCGCTATCCGTTTCTGCTGATTGACCGGGTACTGGAATTCACACCCGACGAATCCCTGGTGGCGATCAAGAACGTCACCATCAACGAGCCGTTTTTCCAGGGGCACTTTCCGAACCGTCCGGTCATGCCGGGCGTGCTTGTGGTCGAGGCCATGGCGCAGGCCTGCGGGGTGCTCTCGTTCAGGTCGGCGCAGACCCTTCCGACACAGAACTCGGTGTATCTGTTCGTCGGGATTGACAGGGCGCGCTTCAAACGCCCGGTGGAGCCCGGTGACCAGCTGTACATCCAGGTATCGCTGACCCGGAAGATGCACGGCATATACAAGTATAATGCCACCGCCAAGGTGGAAGGCGAACTGTGTTGCAGCGCGGAACTGATGTGCACGTACAAGGAATTCGAGTAGGTGATTCATCAGCAGGCAATCATAGATCCCTCTGCGCGTCTGGGAGAGAACGTGCATGTCGGCCCGTTCTCCGTCATCGGCCCAGAGGTGGAGATCGGCGACGGCACCTGGATCGGTCCGCACGTGGTCATAAACGGTCCGACGCGTATCGGAAAGCAGAACCGGATCTATCAGTTCTCCTCGCTCGGTGAGGTGCCGCAGGACCTGAAGTACGCGGGTGAATCGACCCGCCTGGAAGTCGGGGACCGCAATACTGTGCGTGAGTACTGCACATTCAGCCGCGGGACGGCAGGCGGTGGCGGAACCACGCGCATCGGTGACGACAACCTTTTCATGGCGTATGTTCACGTTGCGCATGACTGCCAGGTCGGCAACAAGACGGTATTCGCCAACTGTGCGACCCTCGCAGGGCACGTGTCCGTCGGCGACTACGCGATTCTCGGCGGATTCACCGGCATCCACCAGTTTTGCCGCGTCGGAGCGCATTGTATGACGGGCATCGCGACCATAACTTTCAAGGATGTGCCGCCCTTTCTCCTTGCATCCGGGAACACGGCCAGGCCCTACGGGCTCAATCTGCGCGGTCTGAAGCGGCGCGGCTTTTCGGAGACCGCGATCGATTCGCTGCGGCGCGCTTATAAGATAATCTACCGATCGGGACTGAAGCTGGACGAGGCCCTCGAACGCCTGGACAGTCTGGCCCAGGAACACGAAGAAGTCCGGTACCTCGCTGATTTCATCCGGCAGTCGGATCGCGGCATCATACGCTAGGGCATGTGAACAGAAATGCCGCAATCCAATACGACCGTACGCATCGGCGTCGTCGCTGGCGAGATGTCCGGGGATCTGCTGGGCGCACGCCTGATGGCGGCGCTGAGCAAACGGCTCCCGGCGGTTGAATTCGAAGGCATCGGGGGGCCGGAGATGGTCGCGCTTGGCTGCCGCAGCCTTTTCCCCATGGAGAGGCTGTCGGTGCTCGGACTGACCGAGGTGCTGGGCCGTTACCGCGAGCTGCGCGCCATACGCGCCCGCCTGCGGCGCCATTTCCTGGAAAACCCGCCGGACCTGTTCATCGGCATTGATTCACCCGGATTCAATCTGGGCCTGGAGCATGCACTCAGGCGTGCCGGAATCCGCACCGTCCACTATGTCAGTCCGCAGGTATGGGCATGGCGCAGCTACCGCGTGCACAAGATCCGTAAGGCGGTCAACCGCATGCTGACACTGTTTCCCTTCGAAGAGCAGTTCTACCGGACACACGGCGTCCCGGTCGAGTTCGTCGGACACCCGCTGGCCGATGAGATTCCAGATCAAGTGGACATGCGCCAGGTGCGTGCGCGCCTGAAGCTGCCCCAGGACAAGATCATCGTTGCGCTCCTGCCCGGTAGCCGCGTGAGTGAACTGCACGCGCTTGCCGACATCTTCGTGATGACGGCGCTGTGGCTGCAGAACCGCCATCCCGAGATGCAGTTCATCGTGCCGTTCGTGAACCGCGAGACGCGGCAGATATTTGAGGATGCGGTAAAACGCAACAGCGCCTGGGATCTGCCGCTCACGCGCCTGCATGGCCATTCGCGCGATGCCCTGGGCGCTGCTGATGTGGCCCTGGTGGCGTCTGGAACTGCGACGCTGGAGGCGCTTCTGCTCAAGCGGCTGATGGTTGTCACCTACCGCGTGTCGCGGCTGAGTTATGTGCTGATCAAGATGTTGTCGCACGTGCGCCGCTACTCGATGCCTAATAATCTTGCCGGACGTGCGCTGGTCCCGGAGCTGCTGCAGCACGACGCAGTGCCCCGGAAGCTCGGGATCGAGATCGAATACCAGCTCACCCATCCGGGTCCGGCGCGCGATACGCTCGATGCCTTCGGACAAATTCACGAGCAGCTGCGACGTGGCGCCAGCGAGCGAGCGGCTGAGGCCGTTCTGCAGGAGCTCGGCCGGGCGATGGCATGAGCGACAGGCACGGCGTCTTGCTCGTGGCCGGGGTGGACGAAGCCGGCCGCGGACCCCTGGCGGGTCCGGTCATGGCGGCGGCGGTGATTCTTGATCCCGGTCATCCGATAGCAGGGCTCGCTGATTCGAAGATCGTCGCGCCCGCGAGGCGCGAGGAGCTTGCCGCGGAAATCCGTATTCGCGCCCTGGGCTGGGCCGTAGCCTCCGCTTCGGTCGAGGAAATAGACCGTCTGAATATCCTTCAGGCGAGCCTGCTGGCCATGAGCCGGGCGGTTGCCGCCCTGGATCCGGCGCCCGCGCAGGCGCTTATCGACGGCAACCAGGTGCCGCGCCTGCAGTGTGCTGCCCGCGCGATCGTGCGGGGAGATGCCACGGAGCCGGCAATTTCGGCCGCATCAATCCTCGCCAAGGTGGCGCGCGATGCCGAGATGTGCGCCCTGGACGGAATCCATCCGGGCTATGATTTTGCCCGCCACAAAGGCTATCCGACGCCCCAGCACCTGTCTGCGCTGGAGCGTATCGGCGTCAGTCCGGCGCACCGGCGCAGCTTTGCCCCAGTGCGCCGGCTGCTGGCACCGCAGCATGCCCGCGTCTGATCGGGCAGCGGGCTCGGTCGGGCTGCTGCCAGGCCTCCGGGATCGGGGATTCAGCGATGCCGGCCGGCCGGCACGGTGCGTCCCGCCTTTCCCGGTTGCGGTTTTTGCGCTGAAATATCCCCTGTGAACCCGCCTTTCGTCCATCTGCACGTTCATTCGGAATTTTCGCTCGTCGATGGCATTGTTCGTATCGACGAACTGGTGGCGAGTGCCGTGGCCCAGGGCGTGCCGGCGGTAGCGCTCACCGATCTGGCCAATGTGTTCGGCATGGTAAAATTTTACCAGGCCGCCGTAGCGGCCGGCCTGAAGCCGATCATCGGTGCCGATCTGTGGGTCGAGAACCCGGCCGACCGCAACAAGCCGAGCCGGCTGGTGCTTCTGTGCCAGGACACGGCTGGCTACCGGAACCTGTGCCAGCTGCTCACCCTTGCCTACGGGGAAGGCCAGTCGGGCGGCAGGCCGCGCATCATGAAGGACTGGCTGTGGGCCCGCAGCGGCGGGCTTGTGGCTCTGTCCGGAGCCCTGGACAGCGACCTCGCCCAGGCGCTACTGGCGGGTAACGGCGAGCTCACCGACGCCCTGGTCGCGGAATATCAGCAGGCCTTCGGTGACCGCTATTACCTGGAACTTCAGCGAACCGGACAGCCACTGCAGGAGGAGTACAACAGCGCAGCCGTGCGCCTGGCCCAGCGGCGCGGACTGGCGGTCGTGGCGACCAACGCTGTGCAGTTTTTGCGTCCCGAGGATTTCGAGGCGCACGAGGTGCGGGTATGCATCCAGGACGGGCGCATCCTCACGGACAGCCGCCGCCCGCGGCGCTATACCGAACAGCAGTATTTCCGTTCCGCCGCAGAAATGGCGGCCCTGTTCCGGGATCTTCCCGAGGCGATCGAGAATTCGGTGGAGATTGCCCGCCGCTGCAACCTACGCCTGGAGTTCGGGCGCTATTATCTTCCGGATTTTCCGCTGCCCCCTGGCCAGAGTGTCGACGAGATGCTGCGCCAGCAGGCCTGCACCGGCCTGGAGGCACGACTGCAGCTCCTTCCCGAGGAGGCGCGCGTAGCATGCGCGGACGAGTACCAGAAGCGGCTCGATTTGGAGCTCGGCGTCATCGTGCAGATGGGGTTCGCCGGCTATTTCCTGATTGTCGCGGACTTCATACAGTGGGCCCGTGATCACGGCGTGCCGGTCGGGCCGGGGCGCGGGTCAGGCGCCGGCTCGCTCGTTGCCTACGCCATGGGCATCACGGCGCTCGATCCGATCAAGTACGACCTGCTGTTCGAGCGATTCCTCAATCCAGAGCGTGTATCGCTGCCGGATTTCGACGTGGATTTCTGCATCGAGGGACGCGACCGCGTGATTGACTACGTCACCAGGCGCTACGGCAAGGAGAAGGTGTGCCAGATCATCACCCACGGCACGATGGCGGCAAAGGCGGTGGTCCGCGACGTCGGTCGCGTGCTCGATCATCCGTACGGCTACGTGGACAAGCTTGCCAAGCTTATACCGATGGAGCTCGACATGACGCTCGACAAGGCGATCGAGCGCGAACCGATGCTGCGGGAGCGCTACGAGAGCGGGGAGGACGTGCGCGCTCTTCTCGACACGGCACGCGCCCTCGAGGGGCTGGCGCGTTCGGCCGGCAAACACGCAGCCGGCGTGGTGATCGCTCCGAGCGCGCTCACGGATTTCATGCCTCTATACTGTGAACAGGGAAGCACGCAGTTCGTGACGCAGTTGGACATGAAGGACGTCGAGACGATTGGGCTTGTGAAGTTCGACTTTCTCGGCTTGCGCAATCTCACCATCATCGACAAGGCAGTAAAAACGGTCAACGCCACGCGCGAGCGGCTCGGCGAGCCGCCGCTGGTGATCGAACGACTACCGATAGATGACCCCGAGGCTTTTACGCTGCTCAAGTCCTGCCGCACGACCGCGCTGTTCCAGCTCGAATCGCGCGGAATGAAGGATCTGATCCAGCGGCTGCAGCCCGACAACTTCGAAGAGATTGTGGCGCTTGTGGCGCTGTTCCGCCCCGGCCCGCTGCAGTCCGGCATGGTTGACGATTTCGTCAACCGCAAGCACGGCCGCGAACGCATCCGGTATCCGCATCCGAGCCTCGAACCCATCCTCAGGCCCACATACGGCGTGATCCTGTACCAGGAGCAGGTGATGCAGATTGCCCAGGTGCTGTCCGGATACACGCTCGGGAGCGCCGACTTGCTGCGGCGCGCGATGGGCAAGAAGAAACCCGAGGAGATGGCCAAGCAGCGCGATGTCTTCGTCAACGGAGCGGTGGCGCGCAAGGTGGACGGTAAGCTCGCCGGTGACATTTTCAACCTGATTGAGAAGTTTGCCGGTTATGGCTTCAACCGCTCGCATTCCGCAGCCTATGCGCTCATCACGTATCAGACTGCCTGGCTCAAGGCACACTATCCGGCAGCGTTCATGGCGGCGGTACTGACGGCGGACATGGACAAGACCGACAAGGTCGTAACCATGATCGCCGAATGCCGCAGCATGGGCATAAGCCTTATGCCGCCTGATATCAATCGCTGCGACTACGCCTTTGTGCCGCTTGACCCCGGGGCTGCCAGCGCGCCGGCGGCAGAGGGCGAACCGCAGCCCGGCCTCACCATCCTGTACGGTCTCGGTGCCATCAAGGGCTTGGGCGAGTCGGCCATCGAAGCCATCCTAGATGCGCGCCGCAGTGGCGGTCCATTCCGTGATCTGTTCGACCTTTGCCGGCGCATCGATCTGCGGCGGGTGAACCGGCGGGTGCTCGAGTCGCTGATTCGCGCCGGGGCGCTGGACGGGCTCGGCCCGGACCGCGCCGCGATGATGGCGTCGCTCAACACCGTGCTCGCCGCCGCCGGGCAGTACAGCAAGAACCGCGATGCAGGACAGGTTGACCTGTTTTCCGCGGCCAGCGTCCCGGCAGAAGCGCCGCGCCTTGCCGAGGTCGCGCCGTGGTCCGAGGAGCAGCGCCTGCAGGGCGAAAAGGATACGCTCGGCCTGTACCTCACCGGCCATCCCATCAGGCGCTATGAAGCCGAGCTGCGGCACATCACCGACAACTGTCTGGCGGAACTGAAGCCGGTCGAGGACCGCCCTGTGGTGGTGGCGGGGCTGGTTGTCGGGATGCGCACGATGAACACTCGCCGTGGCGACCGCATGGCGTTCGTGACTCTGGACGATCGCACCGGCCAGCTTGAGCTGGCCGTGTTCTCGGAGCTGTACGAGCGCCACCGAGAGCTGCTCGGCAAGGATAACCTTCTGATCGTCGAAGGACAGGTGAGCGTGGACGAATACTCGGGCGGTTTCCGGATGAGCGCGGAGAAGATCTACGACATCGACCAGGCGCGCGCGGCCATGGCAAGCCGCCTGGAAATCGACGTGGACGCGGAACTGGCCGGAAACGGGTTCGCGCGCGAGCTGCAGGAGATTCTGAAACCGGCGACGCCCGGCCGGTGTCCGGTGCACCTTCAATACCGCCGGTCCGACGCCGAGGCGCAGATCGTTCTGGGCGAGGAGTGGCGGATCACACCGAGCGGTGCGGTGCTGGAGCGCCTGTGGCAGCTTGCAGGACAAGAGCATGTGCGTTTAATCTACGCCGGGGCGACGCGCCAGGTTTAGTCATGAATCCCAATTTTCTGGATTTCGAGCAGTCCATTGCCGATCTCGAGGCGAAGATCGAGGCATTGCGATTCGCCGACAAGAACAGCGAACTGAACATCAATGAAGAGATCAACCGTCTGCGGCTCAAGAGCCGCAAGCTAACCGAGTCCATATTCACTTCCCTGACGCCGTGGCAGATCTCGCAGCTTGCCCGCCATCCGCAGCGGCCCTATACCCTCGACTATATCGGGCGCATATTCACCGATTTTCAGGAACTGCACGGGGATCGCGCGTTTGCCGACGATCCCGCCATCGTTGCCGGAATCGCGCGGCTCGAGGACCACTCGGTGGCGGTGATTGGCCACCAGAAGGGCCGAGACACGCGCGAAAAGGTGCGGCGAAATTTCGGAATGCCGCGGCCGGAAGGCTACCGCAAGGCAATGCGCGTGATGAAAACGGCAGAACGGTTCCAGATGCCGGTGGTTACGTTCATCGACACGCCGGGGGCTTACCCCGGTGTCGGTGCCGAGGAGCGGGGGCAGAGCGAGGCCATTGCGCGCAACCTGTATACGATGGCGTCCCTCGGGACCCCCATACTCGCCACCGTGATCGGCGAAGGAGGGTCGGGCGGAGCGCTGGCGATAGGGGTCGCCGACCGTGTCATGATGCTGCAGTACTCGACCTACTCGGTGATTTCGCCGGAGGGATGTGCCTCCATCCTGTGGAAGAGCGCGGACAAGGCGGCGCTGGCGGCGGAAGCGATGGGCATCACCGCCGACAGCTTGCTCAAGCTTGGGCTCATCGATGAGGTGGTGCCTGAACCTCTTGGCGGCGCGCACCGGGACATTGATGCCATGGCCGCATCGCTGCGCCAGGCCTTGTTGTCGGGCCTGGAGAACCTGGCCAGCGTTCCGGCCGAGCAGCTGGTGACGGCCCGGTACGCGCGACTCATGCAGTACGGCAAGTTTGACGAGACCTGAGCATCGTTTCTCCGCAACCTCCCTGGGGCAGGTGCTGTTCGGGGATCTGCGCCTCGCAGCCGATACCTCGTTCCGGGTCGCGTACAGTGGCGGTCTCGATTCGCACTCCCTGCTGCACGCCCTGGCGGCGCTGCGCGCCGCTGCGCCGCTGCGCCTGGAGGCCATGCACGTCGATCACGGGTTGCATCCGGCGTCGGCCGAGTGGTCGCGCCACTGCCTGCAAGTGTGCGCCGGCCTGGAAGTCCCGTGCCGGGTCGAGGGGCTGGAAGTGCGGCCGATGCGCGGCGAGGGGATAGAGGCGGCCGCGCGCGCAGCGCGTTACGCCGCCTTCGCACGTCAACAGCGCAGCGGCGACGTCCTGGTGACCGGACACCAGCAGGACGACCAGGCTGAAACCGTGCTGTTGCAGCTGCTGCGCGGGACGGGGATACGTGGTCTTGCCGGCATGCCAGCGCTGGCGCCGTTCGGGCCGGGGCAAATCGCCAGGCCGCTGCTCAGCTTCAGCCGAGCGGCGCTGCGTAGCTATGCCCTGGACCAGGGCCTGGAATGGATTGAGGATCCAAGCAACCTGGATACGGGCTACCGTCGCAACCGTTTGCGGCAGCAGCTGATCCCGCAGCTCGAGGAGTACTGGCCGAGTGTCCGCGCGGTGCTGGCACGCAGCGCTGCGCATGCCGCCGAGACGCTGCAGCTGCTCGATGAGGTCGGGGCCCAGGACCTGGCATGCTGCCTCGCTCGCCACCGCCACGGTGACGGGCGGTTGCGACCGCCGTCATTGTCTGTTGCGGCGCTTGCGGCCCTGTCGCGGGCGCGGAGGCGGAACGTCCTGCGGCACTGGATGAGGGTGCGGGGGTTTCTCGCGCCGAGCACCGTGCATCTGGATGAGATCGATGACCGGCTGGCGCTCCTGCCGAAGTCGCGGCACGCGCGCATCGCCTGGCCGCAGGCCGAGGTCTGGCGCTACCGCGACGAGCTGCACGTCATGGCGCCCTTGACGGCGGTCGCCAGCGATTTGGCGCTCGACTGGGACCTGGCCGCCCCGCTCGCCATTCCGGGAACCGGCTATCGACTGCGCCCGCTGGAAGCCTCCGGCCGGGGACTTGCGCGCGCACGTCTTGCAGGCCGGCCGGTGCAGGTGCGGCTGCGCCGTGGCGGGGAGTCCTGTCGCCTGCCCGGGAAGATGCACCACCAGAAGCTCAAGAAGCTGCTCCAGGGCTGCGGGCTGGAGCCCTGGCTGCGGGATCGCGTTCCCTTGGTGTATGTGGGCGGGGAGCTGGCGGCCGTGGCCGACCTGTGGGTGTGCGAACCGTACGCAGCGATGGCGCAGGAACCCGGCGTGGCCTTCGCCTGGGAGCCCTGTTAGGGCGTGCTGTCGGCATTCCCGCTGCCATGGGCAGTGCAATTCTCATTTTCATTGTGCGTGAACCCGGCATCTGGTAACCTGTGATTCCGTTCGGGCTCCTCCGGTGCGACACCGGAAACCCTTTTAGGAAGCCCCCGAAAACGGATTCCATGACCAAATTCATCTTCGTCACCGGCGGCGTCGTGTCCTCGCTCGGCAAGGGCATCGCGTCAGCCTCCCTGGCTGCCATTCTGGAAGCGCGCGGCATCAAGGTCACACTGCTGAAGCTCGATCCCTATATCAATGTCGATCCTGGCACCATGAGCCCGTATCAGCACGGGGAGGTGTTTGTCACCCAGGATGGCGCCGAAACCGATCTTGATCTTGGCCACTATGAGCGGTTCGTACGCACCATCATGGGGCGCAACAACAACTTCACCACCGGACGCATCTACGAGAACGTGATACGCAAGGAACGTCGCGGCGACTACCTCGGCGCCACCGTGCAGGTCATTCCGCATATCACCGACGAGATCAAGCGCTGCATCGTGCAGGGGGCAGATGCGGCGGATGTCGCCATGGTCGAAATCGGTGGCACGGTAGGCGACATTGAATCACTGCCATTTCTCGAGGCTATCCGGCAGATGGGTGTGGAGCTCGGGCACGAGAACGTCGCGTACATGCACCTGACCCTGGTGCCGTATATCGTGGCGGCGGGCGAAATCAAGACCAAGCCAACGCAGCATTCGGTCAAGGAGCTGCGTTCGATCGGAATCCAGCCCGACGTGCTGCTGTGTCGTGCCGACCGCCGGCTACCTGAAGACGAACGCCGCAAGATCGCACTGTTCACGAACGTTCCGGTCAGGGCCGTGATCTCGGCCGTGGACGTCGGAAACATATACAAGATTCCGCTGCTGCTGCACGAGCAGGGGCTAGACGAGATCGTTGTCGAGAAGCTCCGGCTCAAGGCCCACCCGGCAGACCTCGGCGAATGGCGCAAGGTGGTCGATGCGATGGAGCATCCGACTGGCGAAGTCGAGATAGCGATCGTCGGCAAGTACGTGCATCTTACCGAGTCTTACAAGTCGCTGTCGGAGGCCCTTTCGCACGCAGGACTGCACACCCGCACGCGCGTGCGGATCCGCTATGTCGACTCAGAAACGATTGAGCGTGACGGCGTGGGTGCGCTGCAGGGCGTTGACGCCGTGCTGGTTCCCGGAGGTTTCGGAGAACGGGGCATCGAGGGCAAGGTTGCGGCGGTCAGTCACGCCCGCACGCACCGAATTCCGTATCTGGGAATCTGCCTAGGGATGCAGGTTGCGGTGATAGAATTTGCCCGCCACAAGGCCGGCCTGGAACGGGCACACAGCACCGAGTTCGACCCCGGGACACCGGCGCCCGTGATTGCCCTGATTACCGAATGGAAGCGCGCGGACGGCGCTGTCGAGACGCGAAGCGGAGCGAGCGATCTCGGCGGCACGATGCGACTGGGAGGACAGGAATGCCATCTGGTCGCAGGTACGCGTGCCCGCGAGCTGTATGGCAAGGACGTCATCATTGAGCGGCACCGTCATCGCTACGAGTTCAACAATCGCTATCGCGATGTCCTGGCGCAGCACGGGCTCGTGCTCTCCGGGTTTTCGGCCGATGGCAGCCTGGTCGAGGTGGTCGAGCTGGCGGATCATCCCTGGTTCATCGGCGTGCAGTTCCATCCGGAGTTCACCTCAAATCCGCGCGACGGGCATCCGCTGTTCAGCGGATACGTGCTTGCTGCCCGGGCGCATCGTACTGCCCAGGCGCTTCAACAGGTGGCGGCGCGATGAAGCTGTGCGGATTCGACGCGGGGTTGGACCGGCCGCTGTTTCTCATTGCCGGGCCCTGCGTAGTAGAGTCGCTCGATCTGGCCCAGGAAACAGCCGGACGTCTGAAGGAAATCACAGATCGTCTCGCAATCCCGTTCATTTACAAGTCGTCGTACGACAAGGCGAACCGCAGCTCGGCCCGATCGTTCCGCGGTCTCGGCATCGACGGCGGTCTGCAGATTCTCGAGCGCGTCCGGCGGGAGATCGGGGTTGCGGTGCTTACCGACGTGCACGCTGCGGACGAGATAGATGCGGCGGCTTCCGTCGTCGACGTATTGCAGACCCCGGCTTTCCTGTGCCGCCAGACCGACTTCATCGAGGCGGTCGCGGCAAGCGGAAAGCCGGTCAATATCAAGAAGGGCCAGTTTCTTGCGCCCTGGGACATGAAGAATGTGGTGGAAAAGGCCAATGCCGCGGGCGGGAAGGGGCGGATAATGGTGTGCGAGCGCGGCGTATCGTTTGGCTACAACAATCTGGTGTCGGACATGCGTGCGCTGGCGGTCATGCGTGAAACCGGCTGCCCCGTGGTCTTCGATGCCACCCATTCGGTACAGCTTCCGGGCGGCCAGGGTACGCGCTCGGGTGGCCAGCGGGAGCACGTACCGGTGCTGGCCCGCGCCGCCGTTGCCGCCGGCATCTCGGGCCTGTTTATGGAGACCCATCCCGATCCTGAGCGGGCGCTGAGCGATGGGCCCAATTCGTGGCCGCTAGACCAGATGGAGAGATTGCTCGTCACGCTCAAGGAACTGGATGCTGCGGTCAAGCGCTCCGGATTGGTGGAAACGCTCCTGCCGAGCGGCTGAGCGCCCCAGCCGCAACAGTCAGGGATAAATCAAGCATTGCAACTTGTCTGAAGAAGAAATGACCAAAATCACAGAAATCCATGCGCGCGAGATACTCGATTCTCGCGGCAATCCTACGGTGGAGGCCGATGTCGTTTTGGCCTCTGGGGTACGCGGTCGCGCAGCCGTTCCCTCGGGTGCCTCGACCGGCGAACGTGAAGCGGTGGAATTGCGTGACGGGGATCCCCGACGCTATGGCGGCAAGGGCGTGCGCAAGGCGGTAGGGCACGTCAATGAGGACATCCGCAAGATCCTGTGCGGCAAGGATGCGCGCGACCAGTCGGCGATCGACCGAGCCATGATCGATCTGGATGGCACGCCGAACAAGGGACGGCTCGGCGCCAATGCGATCCTGGCGGTGTCGCTTGCCTGTGCCCGGGCAGCGGCCACGGACTCGGGGCTGCCGCTGTACCGCTATCTGGCTGGCGGCCGCCGTCCGGTCATGCCGGTACCCCAGATGAATGTGGTCAACGGGGGCGCGCACGCCGACAACAGCGTCGACCTGCAGGAGTACATGATTCTACCGGCCGGAGCCGCAAGCTTCTCTGAGGCGCTGCGCTACGGGGCGGAAGTCTTTCACGCGCTGCGCAAGGTCCTCCAGGGCATGGGCCTGAGCACAGCCGTAGGCGACGAGGGCGGATTCGCGCCGAATCTGGCGTCGAACGAGGCGGCCATCCAGGTGATTCTGCAGGGGATCGAGGCGGCCGGCTACCGGCCAGGCGTCGACCTGTTCCTGGGGATCGACGCGGCCAGTTCCGAGTTCAACAGAGATGGCAAGTATGTGCTCGCATCCGAACATGTCGAGCTCACTCCGGCGCAGTTCGTAGACAAGCTTGCTGCCTGGATGGACAAGTATCCGATCATTACCATCGAAGACGGCATGGGCGAGAACGACTGGCAGGGATGGGCGCTGCTTACCCGGACCCTGGGGGCTAAAGTGCAGCTGGTGGGGGATGACGTGTTCGTCACGAACACAACCATCCTGAAGCAGGGCATCGAACAGGGCATTGCCAATTCCGTGCTCATCAAGCTGAATCAGATCGGAACCCTGACCGAGACGCTGGCGGCGATCGAGATGGCGCGTGGCGCCGGGTACACCGCGGTGATATCGCACCGTTCCGGCGAGACCGAAGACACTTTCATCGCGGATCTTGCGGTCGCGACCGGCATCGGCCAGATCAAGACCGGCTCGATGTCGCGCTCGGACCGGATCGCGAAGTACAACCGTCTGCTGCGCATCGAGGAAGAGCTTGGCGCCGAGGCGCAGTATCCCGGACTGGCGGCATTCCCGAAGCTCGGGCGCGGTAGCGGAGCGGCATCTCGGGCGGACTGATGCCGTCTGCGAGCAGTCACGCCGAGTCACGTGATGGCGCGATGGGGTAGCAGCAATCCGGTGGCGAATGCCTATACTACGGAAAGGCAGGGCTTGGGTGTCAGGGACTTTCGGGTCCATTGATGGAACGCCGAGACGGCGGAAGGAGGCGGAAGGTGCAGAATGTGGCTGGTGCGGCGGATCGCGCCCGGTTTCGGTTTGCGTTCGCTCCACATGCACTGCGGCATGGGGTCCGTCTACCCCGGTTGGGGTCGGATGACGGTGCGGTGAGAATTGCGGCCTACTTGCTTGCCGGGCTGCTGCTGGTGCTGCTGCAGTACACGCTGTGGTTTGGCACCGGAGGTGCGGTCAGCCTGTGGCGGCTGAAGCACGAGATCGCGATTCAAAAGGCACAGAATGCGCGGGTAAACGAACGCGATCAGGCGCTCGACGCCAAGGTGCTCGATCTCCGGCAGGGGCTGGCATCGGTGCAGGATCTCGCACGCTCCCAGCTCGGCATGGTGAAGAAGAATGAAACCTTCTATCAGGTCATCCAGCAGGACGGGGAGGGTAGCGGCGCCTCGCGGCGCTGAGGACCGGGCGCCGCAGGCAGTGACCGCATCTGCACCGATCCGTCAGCCGCTGGCCGCCGCCGATTCGAGTTCTAGCGGGTAGGGCATCTCGAGCAGTTGCAGTCTTGGGCCGGAAGGGCTGTCGAGATGCAGCTCCGCGTTCCGGATGCTGCTGATCTGGACTACGGCGAGCAGATCGAATCCGTCCTCAGGGCCCGGCTGGGCATCAACCACGGTTCCCGCCGATTGTCCCACAAAATCCGGCGCATAGACCGGCGCCCCGGGTTGCGGACGCGTTCCAGTCCGGACCCGCGCCCGGATCATGCGCTGCTTGAGGCGACCCAGATAGTGCATGCGCGCCACGATCTCCTGCCCCGGGTAGCAGCCTTTGTTGAAGCTGATTCCTCCGACTAGATCGAGGTTTGCCATCTGCGGGACGAACTGTTCAGTCGTGCCCGGCAATACCGTCGGCATGGCGGCTGCGAGGTCGAGCCAGGACCAGGAAGCCGCACCAACCGGCACAAGCCGCGTACGCAGTTGCGTCCACAGACGCACCATCGCCGCCGCGCGGCCTACGAGTTCGAAGCGGGGCGTGGGTCCGGCAACTCTCAGGACGGTGACCTCTGCCGCAGTCATGCAGGCATCGACCCGGTCAGGGGCAGGCATCCCCGCTTCCGACAGCATCGTCGGGGTGTTCGGCCCTGCGACGCCGATGCGCACCCATTCGGCGCCGACATCCTCAAGCCTCACCTTGGCGCGCAACACGAACATCCGCAGGCGCTTGAGCGTCGGTTCCATCAGGCCTGTGGGCAGCTGCAGAAAATAGGTGCCTTCACGCATGAATATCCGGAAAATGGCGAGCATGCGGCCCTGCGGGCTGCAGTATGCCGCGATTTCACTGCGGGTGGCAGCGACCAGCGAGACATCGTTGCTGAGTTGGCCCTGCAGAAAGCTGCCGGCGTCCTCTCCGGCGGCACTGATCAGCGACAGGTGCGACAGGTCCGCCATGACATCGCCCGCGGCAACATGGCGGCGTTCCGACTCCGTGTTCCCGAAGTGGCTGACTTCGCCATCGGCCAGCACGGCACCCCCAGCCTTCAGAAACTCCAGCCACTCCTGATTCGATTGCATGTAGTCGACCCACGTTCCAGCAGGCGCGCGTTCGTTTGGTGGTTGCGACCAGGTCCACGCAGCGCGGGCTGCCACATATCGCCTATACATTGTACTGCAGGCCGGCTCGATCGCTGAATTTCACCCCGTTCGGCCGGTATCACCGGCGGCAATGCGGGCCGCCGCAGGGCGGGCCGCACAGCAAACCCCGATCAGCCGGGCCGCCCGGAGCGGCTGCCCGTTGGCCGCATACACTCCATGGTCTGGTGCCACAATTTTGCATAGAAATTAAAGCTATAATGGCAGGGCGGCGCCTATTGAGAAGACCTGGACTAATGTTAAAATGAGGGAAATTTCCTTGCGGGTGGGCTCGCGAGCAGGCCGGTGACGGCCTGGCGGCAATATGGTGGTGTTTCCGGTCCGGAACATCCAATAAATCCGATGCCGCAACTAATAATTGGCGCATGACGTCGCGAAATTGCGACGGGTCAATGCGCTTTTCTCCATCTCGAAGTAACTGTAACAAAAGGTAGTCCCGGATTCGCATCTGCGGCGCAGATGCGGGGTGGGTGGCGGGAAGAAGAATTGCTAGACGGATTGGCCGCTCAAACGGTTTTGCCGTCACGCAGCACACGGCGTCTGGGAGCGCGCTGCATGATTCGAGTTTTCAAGCATTACATGCCGGCGTCGTTGCTGGTGCTCGGTATCATGGAGACTGGCGTGCTCTTCCTGTCGATTTACGCCGGCGTGGCGGCCTGGTTCTGGAAGGACGAGGGTGGAATTCCGCGCGCCGGTCTGGGAATGGTACTTCCGAGGGCGTTCACTTTTGCGGTAGCCATGCTGGCCATCATGGTCGCCATGGGCCTCTACCAGCGCGAGTACCAGCCGCGGGTGTGGCACTACGGGCGGATTGCCGTGAGTTTTGTCGTCGGGCTCGCCGCGATGAGCCTGATCTTCTATGCGGTGCCGAAGCTGTTTGTCGGCCGGGTCGCATTCGGTATTGCCTATATTATTGCATTCGCCAGCATTGTGGCGGTGCGGTCCGTCTATCTCTCGCTGGGCGAGATTGGCAACAACAAGCGGCGCATCCTGGTGCTTGGTACCGGCACGCGTGCGGCAAAAATAGATGCCCTCGAGCGTTCCGGAAACGGCCAGCAGGGATTCCGCGTGGTCGGATACCTACCGCTGGGTGGCGGACATCACTTCGTGAACAAAGACAAGGTCCTTGCCGAGGAGGGTAGCCTGTGCGCGATCGCGAAGAAGCACGAGATTGACGAAATTGTCGTTGGCGTCCGGGACCGCCGCGGCGGCGGACTTCCGATCGACGATGTGCTTATGTGCAAGCTCAACGGCATCGACGTCATAGATCTGCCCTCGTTTTTCGAGCGCGAGACCGGACATGTATATCTTCAGTCGCTGAATCCGAGCTGGATGATATTCTCCGACGGATTTCCCCGCGGGCCGTTCACGGATTCGATCAAGCGCACCTTTGATATTTTGGTGAGCGGCGTACTCCTGGCGATATCGCTGCCCGTAATGCTCTTGACGGCCGTGCTCATCAAGCTCGATAGCCGGGGGCCCGTGCTGTACCGGCAGGAGCGTGTGGGGCAGGGGGGCGTGCCGTTTAATGTCCTGAAGTTCCGCAGCATGCGCGCAGATGCCGAAAAGGACGGAAAGCCGCGCTGGGCAATGGAGAACGATGATCGCATTACGCGCGTCGGGCGGGTCATACGCAAGCTGCGCATCGACGAGCTTCCGCAAATATTCAATGTGCTAAAAGGGGACATGAGTTTTGTCGGACCGCGTCCGGAAAGGCCATATTTCGTCGAACAGCTTTCGCGACAGATCCCCTTCTTCATGTGCCGCCATAATGTCAAGCCGGGAATCACGGGATGGGCGCAGATACGATGCTCCTACGGAGCATCGGTGGAGGATGCAATCGAAAAGCTGCAGTATGACCTGTACTATGTGAAGAATCACAGCCTGTTTCTGGATATCGTGGTTATCCTGCAGACCGTGCAGGTCATCGTCTTCGGGAAGGGATCGAGGTAGCGGTAGGCGGGGCGCTCACGTGGCCGCGCGGACACGGTGGTCAAGTTCGGTCGTGACGATGATCCGGCTCGGTGCGCGGCCGAGAAGGAATATGGCCAGGGTTATGTTGCAGCGGCCGGACTGTGTCGCCGGCCGGGAAGTCCAGGGCACAATGCGGCTATGCCGGCTGAGGGAGGCTGGCAGCAGATGTTCGCGTCGAGCTGGAGTGTGCGAGGTATTTTCAACGGTGAGGTAAGGTTGCAGTTTGCAAAACCTTGCAGGGGGTTCGGCGCCTGATCATCCGGCACCGGGATGGAACGCGAAGCGCACGTGGTGCGCCAGTGCTCCGAAGAAATCACTAACGGGATTCAACCATTGAAAATAAAGATCATTTCCTGCTGGTTTGCCACTTCCTACGGCGAGTATACCGACGGGCTCCGCCAGGCCCTGGAGCGGCGGCTGGGGTCGGAAGTCGGCGTAATTGCCTCCAACTGCGGCTGCGGACACCCGGAAGAAGTCAAGAGACGGTTCCATGATCGGCGATGCGAATATTTTGAGTTTCCGCATGTCCGGTATTTCAAGTCGGACAACCCGCTCAAATATTGGTTACGTACGCAGGCCCGCCAGCTGATTTACTTGCAAAGAGCGAAGCGCTATCTGAGTTTCAACGGCGATGCGGATGTCGTGCATTTCCAGCAAACGCTCAATGCGTATGGGTCCGTGGCGGTGTTCAACTGGCTTCGCCTTCCAGCCGTTGCGGCGCGGGTCGTCACCGTCCACGAACTGGATCCTCATCAAACCGAGCACCCGCAAAGCAACCTGGCCTACAACCGCGCCGACCGCATTATCGTTCATGCCGCGGACATGAAGGAGCGTCTGATCGGATTGGGCGTGGACGGCGGACGGATCGACGTGGTGGAGCATGGGGTGGAAGTCCGGCCCATGCCCGACGGCCCGAGGCAGACCATCATATTCTACGGGGCGCACCGGCTCCATGTCGGTAAAGGAGTCGACTCGCTCTTCAAAGCCATGGCCATGGTGAAGGCGCGATTGGGTGAGAAGACTCCGGGTCTCGTGATCCATGGCCACTATGGCGACAGGACTCCGGAGTACGGATTGCAGCTCGCGGCGCAGAATGGAATTGAGGATCTCGTGCAATGGCGCAACCAGATAGATGCGCAGGCCACCTCGGAGGCGTACGGAAAAGCGCTCCTTTGTGTTCTGCCTTATACCGGCAGTTTCGCCGGATTGGCGGCCGCCAATGCGCTGGCGAACGGCGCGGCCGTCATTGCTACGCGCCGCGCGGGGCTGCCGGATCACCTGGGTGATGCCGCGGTATGGATTCCAGAAAACGATCCCGGATCATTGGCGGACGCAATCCTGAAGCTGCTTTCAGATGAGGCGTTACGTCTCGAGATCGTCCAGAAAGGTCGTGAACGCGCCGAATCGCACCTTAGCTGGGACCGGGTGGCGGCGAAGACCATCCTGTCCTACCAGGCAGCCCTGGATCACAAGAGAGCTGCCCAGAACCGGCGGTCGGCGGGCTGAACGCGGTATCCGCGTAGCGCGGGGCGGGGTCGGACGTGGAAATCGAAGTCATACGGGAGCTGGAACAGCTTGCCCCATTGCAGGCAGCCTGGAACAGGGCGGTCGAATCGTCGGGTTTCGATTCGATCTTTCTCAGTTACGAGTGGTTTTATGCCTGGGCCAGGAATTTTGCGCCAGCCGGTTCCCTGTGTGTCGTCATCGCGCGGGAAGCGGACGCCATCCGAGGGATCATGCCGCTTCTACGTGAACGGCGCCGGATCGGTCCCTGGACGCAGTCGGTTCTGCGGTCGATGTCCAACGCCCATACCTGCAAGTACAGCCCTGTTCTCCCGAAAGAAGGTGGCAGCGATGTCTTGGAGGCGATGCTGGGGCATCTCTCGCGGCATGGCGGCTGGGATTTGATGGAGCTGACCCATCTGCCCGCCAGTTCGGACAGCATTCCGTTCATCAAGCGAGCGTGCGGAAAGGTTGCGTTCGGAATGCGTGATGAGATTCAGATGGAAAGTCCGTATGTGGAAATCGCCGGGACATGGGAGGATTACCTGGGCGCGCGGAACGGCAAAGTCAGAAAGAACTGGGATTATTTCGAGCGGCGGATGCAAAAGGAGGGATCAGTCGACCTGATCGAAATCGCGGGCGGCGCAGGAGCGGAACAGGCCGTGATCGAAGCCTTCGAGATCGAAGAATCGAGCTGGAAGGGCGCGGCAGGTTCTGCAATAAACAGGACTTCCGCTGCGGCGAGCTTCTATCTGGATCTGGCGCGGGCAATGGGTGCGCGCGACAATTTCCGGCTTTATTTCCTCAGCCTCAACGGAGCAAGGATTGCTTTTGACTACTGTCTCCCGTACCGGGAGACGTTCAATGTCCTGAAGACGGGTTACAATCCTGCCTACGCAAAGAATTCTCCGGGCCGGGTATTGCGCAAGAGCGTGCTGCGTGGGCTCTTCCATAAGGGATCACATCGGACCTACGATCTTCTGGGCGCGCGCGATGCTTGGAAGGAGGAGTGGACGCAAACCGCCCAGCCGCTGCTCCGTGTGCGGCTGTACAACCGGACGCCCGTTGCGATGGCGCGATATGCAGCCGGCACATTTGTGGATAGAAGCAGGGAGACTCTGCGCCGCCATCCGGCGCTGCATGCGGCCGCCAAGAGGGTCTGGGTCGGCATGAAAGGCCTGGTGCATCGCCCGGTGCCGAAGCCTGGTGCCGTCGGATCCCGGTCCCAGCCGGAGTCCCGGTCCTCACCAGAGGATGGTCAATGATCGGGCCACGCGCGAGGTATTCACCGATATCGGGTCCGTGCGTAGCGCAACGCCTGGGTGCGCTCCACAACATGGTAATACGACCGAAATTCGGCTGCGGGCGCCCTACATGTTGGGATTTCAACAGCAATTTTCCGGGATCGCATCAAGTTGCGCCTGAACGGTCCCCGCTGTTAAAATGTATTTAAATAAATGGGAAAATTCGCCTTGGAAAGGCAAGAACAAGAAGCTATGACACAGAGACCCGAATACAGGGCGAAAGAGGGGTGGTTCCAAGGTTGCCTGGGGAGGCGATCGTGGCGGTAAGCACGCCACTGCGTGCGACGACGGCGCTTCTGCTGCCGGTCACCGCTGCCAGCCGCTCGTGGCGGCAGGGATGGTATACGGTGTTGCCGTTCCCGCTCCTCTTATGTCTCTGAAGATCCCGGTCTCTTCGTCCGGCGCTACTTCTGTCTGCGTGCGGAAGCCGTCTCGGTTGTGGGGCATGTGCATGCCCGGCAGGGCGAGACCGCTCGCCGCTGCAGTCGCGGAGTGGAACACTCAGCCATAAGAGGCCTGTGATGAACGCAATGCGCTGGTTGCTGGTTCTGGTGTTCGCGGTCGGACTCGCGTCCTGCGCGACGCATTCGCCGTCGGTTGCGGCAAGTCCGGCAGGATTTGAGAGACCGGTGATCACGTCCGTCCAGGGTACCTACAGGATCGGCGTCGACGACGTCCTGCAGATAGATGTCTGGAAAAACCCCGACTTGTCCGTGCGCGAACCAGTAAGACCCGACGGCAAGATCACGGTGCCGCTTGTGGGCGATGTCCAGGCGGGCGGCAAGACGCCGATGGCCGTGGCAAGGGAAATCCGCACAGACCTCTCCGCTTATATTCGCGATCCGAACGTTACGGTTATCGTCGTCAAACTGCGTAGCAACGAGTTTCTGTCACGTATCCGTGTGACGGGTGCAGTCAACAAGCCCATCACCATTCCGTACCGGCCCGGCATGACTGTGCTTGATGCGGTTCTCGAAGCCGGAGGGACCAACAGCTTTGCGTCGCCCGACGGAACGAAGCTCTACCGCCGCGACGGCGAAAAGGTCGAGACCTTCCACATAGATCTGGGTGACATCCTGAAAAGGGGCGATCTACAAAGCAACATGCTGCTCCAGCCAGGGGACGTGATTACTGTGCCGGAGCGCCTGTTCTAGGCCGGTACGGTGCCGACGGGGCCGTATTTGCAGCTGAGTTGAAGCCGACATGAACTTGTCTCTCGAACAGCTTGTGCGACTCCTTGCCCGTGAGGCCTTCCTGCATCGCAAGCTCGTGGTCGGCATGTTCGCCGGCACCGCCCTCCTGGTCGTCCTGGTGGGACTCCTGTGGCCGGCGTACTACGTCGCAAAGACGAGTATTTTGGTCCAGGACAGAAGCATCATTCAACCGCTGATGCAGGGCACTGCGGTGCCGACCAGCATTACCGATCGGGCAAGGATCGCACAGCAGCTAATATTCAGCCATAAAACCATCCATGCCGTCATGAAGGATGTGGGCTTGCTCAGGCATGGGACGAGCCCGCTCGCGGAGCAACGTATCGCCGATGGACTGCGTGCCCAAACCAAGGTTAGCGACGTGGGGCACAATCTGATCCAGATTCAATACCGCGACGAAAACGCGCAGCGTGCCTACCTGGTCACCCGCGATCTTGCGAAGCTGTTCATCACGGAGAGCGCTGCATCCAAGATCGAGGAGAGCCAGCAGGCATTCGATTTCATCGATGCCGAGGCCAAGTACTATCACAAGAAGCTGAGCGACGCAGACCGCCGGCTGCAGGCCTTCCGCGCGGCGAACATCGACGCGGCCCCGGGAACAGGAGGCGACGTGACCAGCCGCCTTCAGGTGCTGCAGGACCGGATCGAGAAGACCGCGCAGGAACTGCAGCAGGCCAAGGCGGCTGAGCGTTCGCTCGAGCAGCAGCTTTCCGGCGAGGCAAGCTCGGTGGTGACGATGTCGCGCGAAGGGCTTTATCTGCAGCGCATCGCAGAACTGGAGCAGCGCCTGGCCACGCTGCGCCTGAGCTATCACGACAAGTATCCGGATATCGTCAGCATCAGGAACCAGATCCGGGATCTCAAGGAGGCGCTCGCGTCGGAACAGCGGGAGGCTGCCACGCGCAGTAATCAGGGTGCGCGGACAAGCGGCGGGATCGCGACGGCAAATCCGGTGTATGTCCGTCTCCGGGACAATCTGTCCAAGGCCCAGACCCGGGTGGACATGCTTAAGGTCCGCTTAGCCGATACGAAACAGGAGTTCGCGGCAGAGGAGGCCCAGGGCAAGCGGATTCAGGGAAGCGATGCAACCCTGGCGGAGCTGACGCGTGATTACAACGTTTACCACGGCATATATCAGAGTCTGGTACGCCGCCGCGAGGAGGCCCGTATCTCGATGAATTTGAACCTGAAGAAAGAGGGTCCGACATTCAGGATCCAGAATCCGGCCACCCTGCCACTGGAGCCGACCGGACCCCGGTTCATCCAGTTCATGCTTGGCGGCATCAGTCTGGGCATTGCGTTGCCCCTCGGTCTGCTATATGCGGGCCTGCAGCTGCGGCCCAGGGTGCGTGTTCCGGAAGTTTTCGGGGCGCAGACCAAGCTACCGGTGCTGGCGACGGTTCCCCATGCATGGACTCCGGTAGCCCTGGTGTCGGTGCGGCGCGAGCTTATTCGCTACGTCTGGGTGATCGCGTTTACGATTGTGGTGGTGGGTCTCGCTGGAGTGCTTCATCTTCTGCTGGTGCTCTACCGATGAGCAAGATCAGGAGCAAGATCGAGCAGGCGCTGCAAAAGGCGCAGCGCAAGCCTCAGGAAGGCATGGTGCCGGGGGAATCCCTGTCGCGGGAGAGCCGTCAAGGCAGCGACGGGCAGCCCATATCGGTGGTCGCGCATCGCGGTGAGTTGCAGCAGGCGCGCGGGGACATTGCCCGCATGAACGAAGTAGACCCGTTGACGATCCAGAGCCTCGCGAATCTGGGCATCATTCACGGGCTGAGGGAAGAAGACAGCGTCGTGAAGGCGTTCCGGGAGCTGCGGACGAAGATCGTCCAGCACACCAACGGACGCAGCTGTTGTGTCATGGTGAGCGGTCTGTCCAGGGAATGCGGGAGCAGCTATGTCGCGACCAACCTGGCGGCGGCGTTCGCGCGTGATCCCAGCAAGACCGCACTGCTGGTAGATTGCAGCGTGCACCATCCGTGGGTTTACCGCCTTGTGCGCGGACAGGATCCGCTCGGGCTTGCGGACTATCTTGAAAACCCCGAAATCGGCCTGTCGAAGATCATCCATCCGGTCGGCATCCCGCGCCTGAGGGTCATACCGCTTGGAAGGGGCGGGGACGGACCGGCCGAGCATTTCAGCTCGGCGGGCATGAAGGCTATGCTGCACGACCTGGCGGAGCGTTTTTCTGATCGATTCATCATCATCGATGCGCCACCTCTGACGGAATCCGCCGACGCGCATATTCTTGCGGAATTGTGCGATTTTGCGGCGGTCGTGTTGCCCTACGGCAAGGTGACCGAAGCGCAGGCAGTGAACGCGGTGAAGGTGATCGACCGCAAGAAGTTTCTCGGGTTCGTCTTCAACAACAAGCCCGACCTTCCTCCGCTTGACTGGCGCCAAATGTTACGAGATGCGCTGGGTTTGCGGCGTGCAAAGCGCGGGCTGTCCGCGTCAGCGGACGGCGAAACGACGTGACCCGGATGTCCCGCCGGGCCCTGAGATTGGTTTGTTGGGGGTCGGTGGCCGTGAGCTGCGCCGCCGTTTGCGGATTTGGCGCAACACGCAGCGCGCGTGCGGCAGAGGCAGGCTACGGCATCGGATACAGCTTCGAGCGTGACTCGAACCTTACGCTTTCCTCTTCTGACCCGCGGCCGGATTCCGTAAATAGCCCTCTGTTGGGTCTTGGATACCGCCAGAGCGGGTCGGACTTGTCAACAAACATCGTAGCGTTCGGACAGTACAACAATTACTGGGACAACGTCTATCCGAACGGACCCCTGTATTACGCTGATGCGACGGGCCTCCTCGGTTTCTTTCACAGAAGTCTCACCTGGGCTGCAGACGATCAATACCGGGAACTGCAACCGACACTGACGGTCCCGGGAACTCCCGGTAATGTCGTCGGCGTCAATGCATTCAGCACCGGACCCAGTCTTTCTCTACGGGAGGGAATCGACACCTTCGTTCTGGGCGCAAGGTACGGCAATTACGTGGCTCAGGGACAGCCGACGGACAACCAGAGTTATGGGGGTTACGTCGACTGGCTGCATGATCTGTCGACGACTACCAGGCTGTCGTTCGGATATTTCGGCTCGACAGTGCATTTTCGCGACGAAGTGAACAATGTCGACTACGGGCTGCAAATGGTTACTGCGGGGATCGAGCGTCGCGACCCGAGCTCGCGCCTGAGACTCGAGGCGGGCAGTACGCGCTACAACCCCGTGCTGGGTGCCGCCCGCAACAGGCCGGTGCTGGAGGCGGAGTGGCGGTATTTGCCGACATCGAACTCCAAGACTGGGTTGAACTACCAGGCGGAATATTCGACTCCGGGTGCGCAGATCATGGCGCAAGCCGCCGCTCCCTCGTTCGGCACAGTCCCGACGCCGACGGTTCCGATGACCTATGTAGCGAACGGCAGCACGTTTTATCTGAAACAGATAGACGGATATTACGCCGTGCGTGTAGGGGAGCTAGGCGGAGGCGTCAGCGCGTTTCACAGTGATTCGGACTATGAGTCCGTCCCTTCCCTCTCCACGCAGCAGGAGGGGGGGCATGTCGAGGGCAGCTACTTCGGCGGCACGACTTTTTCAGTGACCGCGTATGCGGACTATGTGCGCAACAGGTTTCCCGCGCTCGTTCCGTTGCGCACCGACCGTGACCGCACGGGAGGCATGCGGGTGCAGTACTATCTCTCACCCCGCGTTTCGGCAGCCATCGAGGTGAGCCGGACGGTGCAGACCAGTACCGCTCCGGGGGAATCATACGCCGACAACCGCATCCTGTTCACCATATTCTATGCCAGCGTACCCTGGCTGTCCGTACCATAGTCCCCGTGGAATTCCAGGTCGCCACGAGCATTGCTGTCGGGTCCGCGCGGCACACGGAAGCGGCTGGTTCAGGTGCGTCAGTCCCGACCAGTTTCCGTCCGTGTCGATCTGAGCTCCGGAACCGTCCGCGTGCCGGTCTATGGAGAGGCAGGCCGGATGCGGCGGAAGTCGGCGCCGTTGCGGCCTTGGAGTGGCGGAACAGGGCGATGGCGCTGCGTCCGGCGTGACGGGACGCCCTCGGAAGGCGGCCAAGGGCGGCGCTGAAAGCGCAAGGCAGCCGCGGGCCCCCTTTTTGGGCGCGGTGGGTTGCCTGCTTGCAATGCGAAGCGCTGCTTTGCAGGCGGTAGCGTGCCTGCTGTTCAGCGTGGAATGGCGCAGGGCGGACACGGCAGATTTACAAGGTGGCTTCGGGAAAATGCGATGGCTCGTGCCAGCGTCATGAACTCTTCAGGACCGTGCAACGCAATGTCCGTCGACGTGGAGGATTATTTCCACGTTCAGGCATTCGCCGGCCGCATCGATCGCTCCAGCTGGGACAGTCGGGAATCCCGGGTGACGGCAAACGTGCGCACGCTCCTCGACATTTTCGAACGCTTCGGCGTACGTGCGACCTTTTTCGTCCTGGGATGGGAAGGGGAGAGGCGGCCTGGTCTGGTGCGGGAGATCCAGTCGCGCGGGCATGAAGTCGCGTGCCACGGATACTCGCATCGGCTGATCTATCAGCAGGCGCCCGACGTGTTTCGCAAGGAAACGGAACGCGCCAAGGCGTTATTGGAAGACATTCTGGGAGCGCCGGTGATTGGATACCGGGCAGCGAGCTACTCGATTGTGCGGCAGTCGGTCTGGGCGCTCGATGTGCTGGTGGAGCTGGGGTTCGAGTACGATTCGAGTATCTTCCCGGTGATTCACGACAACTACGGCATACCGGATGCCGAGAGGCTCCCGCACCGTCTATCCGCCCCTAATGGGGGGTCGATCGCGGAATGGCCGCTGTCGACCGTAAATCTTCTGAAGTACAGATTGCCAGTTGGCGGCGGAGGCTATTTCCGCCTGATGCCTTACTGGCTGTCGCGTGCTGCCCTGGGGGCCATCAACAGACGGGAAGACCGGCCGTTCATATTCTACCTGCATCCCTGGGAAATCGACCCGGCTCAGCCGCGCATACCGGCCGGGCGTCTGTCGAGATTCCGGCATTACACAAATATCGACAAGTGCGAGGGCCGTCTGTGCAGGCTGCTGTCCGATTTTCGTTTCGACACGGTCTCAGACGGCCTGGCGAGGCTCGGCCTGTTGCGGGGCGCGGTCGATTGCGGAACGGGATCCGTCGCAAAGTGACGGCATCCGGCCCGAAGATGGGCGCGCACGGGCGTGTGCAAATCTGCAGCAGCCGGGAGCTGTTCCGGCTGTATCGAGGCGACACGACCATTTTCCGGATAGAGAGGCGCTAAGGGCCCGGCGGATCACCGATACGGCCGGAAGACACGGCCGGGATGGGAAGCGATCGCGGTTTTCGACGGCTGAAGAAAGTATGGCAGAGAGCATTTTCTGGATTGCAGCGGGTCTCGTTGTCTATGTCTACGCCGGATATCCGGCGCTGGCGTATGTCCTTGCGCGGTTTCGCACGGCACCGGTGCGAATGGGTGACTATGTTCCCGACGTCACCGTTGTGATAGCGGCATATAACGAACAACGTCACATCGGGGCCACCATCGAGAACAAGCTGTCGCAGGATTACCCCAGGGATAAGCTTGAAATCATCGTGGTTTCGGACGGCTCTTCGGACGGTACCGATGAGGTGGTGATGGGCTACGCGGGCGAATCCCAGTCAGTGAAGCTGCTCAGGCAGACCCCTCGCGCCGGAAAAACCAGCGCGCTTAACATGGCGGTGCCACAAGCCAGAGGGGAAATCATTGTGTTTTCCGATGCCAATTCGATCTATCGTCCGGACTCGATCCGGCAATTGGTGCGCAATTTCCTGGATCCGGCGGTGGGATACGTGACGGGGAAGATGATCTATGGCAATCCGGATGGATCGTCGATCGGGGATGGCTGTACGACATTTATGAGGTACGAAAACTTCATCCGCAGGCAGGAAAGCCGGCTCGGATCCGTGGTGGGCGTGGACGGCGGAATCGATGCGGTCCGCAAGTCGCTGTACGTCCGCATGCGTCCGGACCAGTTGCCGGACTTCGTGCTGCCGCTAAGCGTCGTGGCCCGTGGATATCGGGCTGTCTACGAACCGTCGGCGATCCTGACGGAGGATGCGTTGCGATCCGGGACCGATGAGTATGCGATGCGGGTCAGGGTCGCACTGCGTGCCCTCTGGGCGATGTTCGACGTCCGCGAGCTCTTCAATCCCTTGAAGCATGGAATCTATGCCTGGCAGCTCCTCTCCCACAAGGCGCTGCGTTACGCCGCTTTCCTCCCCTTGGTGGCACTGTTCGTATCCAATGCTGTCCTCCTGGGAGGCGCTCCCGGCGTCTTTTTCGAGGGGTTCTTCTGGGCTCAATCCGCCCTGTGGCTTCTGGCGTTGACGGGCAGGATATTCGAAGGTCGACGGACGCAGAACAGGATCAGCACCTTCGCGTATTATTTCGCCCTGCTCAATATTGCATCCGCGCACGCGGTGGTCAAGTTCGTAATGCGGCAGAAGAAGGTCATCTGGGAGCCGCGCACCGGTTAATGAATCGCGCGCCGACCAAGGTGCTCTATCTGATGGACACGTACGAGCACCCCCGTGCCGGTACGGAGCAGCAGATGCTGGAGCTCATCCGCAGCCTGGACCGAAGCCGGTTCACGCCGCACGTTGCCGTCTTCCGCGACAGCCAGTACCTCCGGTCGGGGAATGAATTCGACTGCCCGGTCGAGGTGCTCGGCATTGACAAGATCGCAAGCGCATCGAGCATGCTGCGGCTGTACCGGTACACTAGAACGCTGCGGAAGGGCGAGTTTGCGATCGCGCACATATTTTTCAACGACGCGTCGATCATTGCGCCACCGTTTCTCAAGCTGAGCGGATTGAAGGTGGTGGTCTCCAGGCGGGACATGGGATTCTGGTACAGCCCCGTGAACCGGCGGCTATTGAGGGCAAATCGCCTCTTCGTCGACCGGGTAATCGCCAACAGCCACGCCGTGAAGGCTTCGGTGCGCGCCAATGAGGGCTACCCGGACGGGCGGGTCGCGGTGATCTACAACGGCTGCCGTCGGGCGCAGAGAGAGGACCTGTCGCCGGAGGGGGTCCGCAGAGCGCTCGGGGTCGGGGACGAAGGCCCCATTATCGGAATCGTGGCCAATCTGCGGGCGATCAAGAGAATCGGTGACCTCATCCGGGCGTTTGTGCGGGTGCGCGGCACCTATGCGGGAGCGTGGCTCGTCATTGTTGGTGGCGGGAAACTCGAGAACGAGTTGCGGGAACTGGCGCGGGACAGCGGCGTCGCTGACCGCGTGGTATTTGCCGGCCAGGTGGCGGATGCGACGCCGATCGTGCGGGAGTTCACGGTCGGAGTCCTCTGTTCGGAATCGGAAGGGTTTTCAAATGCAATTCTTGAATACATGGGATCCGGAAAGCCGGTGGTGTGCACCAACGTCGGCGGAAACGCTGAAATGGTGGCGGACGGATACAGCGGGTTTCTGGTGCCGCCCGGTGACATCGCGGCGCTTGCGGAGCGCATCATGCGCCTATTGGGCGACCCGGGCCTTGCGAGAACCTTCGGAGAAAATGCCCACAGGACGGCAACCGACAGATATGACATGCGCCAGATGGTCGCCGCGCATGAAGAGCTGTATGCCCGTCTGACCGCATGAGGAGGTTGCCACGCTGAACCCGATGTCGGGCGGGCAGATTGCGATGCCGGAGCGGCGCCCTGCTGCGGAGCGCCCCGGTGCCTGGCTGGCAAAGACCTTGACAAAGCGGGTCAGGCGGCTCCCGTGCAAGGCCCGGGTTGCCTCGGTCTTGCCCGGGGTCTGCTCGGGGCGTTTCACGCGCGGGATCCTCTCGCCAAGCCCTGTGGATGCGTCAACCTGCCTTGCGTCGGCATCGCGATATTTAGGGGCCGGGGCTTGCGCGGCGTCCAACCGGGAGCGGCACCCGCCACGGACTGCGCGGTGTGCCCTAGGCGGCCTGACGGGACGGATGGGGGACAGGCCATGCGTGCCGGGTGCGGGACCTGTGCGGGAGCAGGGTCAGGAACGAGTGTCGCCGACCCGGACGATTTGCTTTAAGGAACCGACTAGACTTGGGGGGAGAAGCTTAGCTGCAAAGAAGGGGGGGGGATGGACGAATGTGACACTAAAAGTGAGGCAAAAGCCGGACGTTCAGGTCTGAAACGCCGGGCCGCTGATGCGTTCTGTGCGGTCGGCGGGTTGCGCGTGGTCCGCTGGATGACGAGGCGCATTCCGAGGATTCTGCTGTATCACCGTTTCGGATCGGACAGCGAGGGGCGAAGAACCAGCGCCGACGCGTTCGAGCAGCAGGTGATGTTTCTCAAGCGCCATTGCCATGTTATGGCGATGGCCGAGCTCGGCGAGATGCTGCGGGCTGGAAACCGGATCCCGGACAACGCCGCCGTCATTACAGTGGATGACGGATATCGGGACTTCTATACGCAGGCGTTTCCGGTGTTGAGCAGGCACAACGTCCCGGCGACGTTTTACGTAACCACCGGATTTGTGGACCGGAAATTGTGGCTGTGGCCCGACAAGGTGGCGTACGTGCTGGAAAACACAGGACTCAGTCAGTGGCCGCTCAGTATCGAGGGGCGCGAACGCTACTGCAGTTCCGCGGATATGGAGGGAAGGCGGAAGCTATGGGTCGAAATCTGTCAGTACTGCCTTTCGCTCGGCGAACAGGAGAAGAATCGTTTCCTCGCCGACCTGGCGCAGCGCCTGGACGTCAGAACGCCGGAGGAGCCGCCCGGTGACTACGCGCCGGTTTCATGGCAGCAGCTGCGGGAGATGAGCCAGTCAGGCATCGAGATCGGTGCCCACACGGTCACGCACGCGAGGCTCGTCAAGATCCCCGAAGCGCAGCTTGCGGATGAGATCGTGGGATGTAAGCGCAGGATCGAAGAAATGATCGGACAGCCGGTGCTTTCGTTTTCGTATCCAAACGGCGGCAGGTACGACTATGACATACGGGTGAAGCGTATGGTCGATAGCGCCGGTTACCAGACGGCGGCGGTGGCGTTTCCCGAGGCGGGAACCGCGGACCGCTTCGAAGTGGGGCGATACTCGATCGGGTGCGACATGCGTGAGTTTCAGATCGTGCTCTCGTTCCGGGGCGCTTTCGACAGCTGGAGCCGTGCCGACGCGCCGCGCGTTGGGTTCGAATTCTAGCCCGTCGCGGAAGGACCGCCGCAGTGAGAGTGCTTCATGTTATCGACAGCGGCGGGCTGTACGGTGCCGAAACGATGCTCCTGCACCTGGCGAAGGCCCAACAGGCGCAAGGCATCGCGCCAGTGATCTGCAGCATCGCGGAACCTCATATTGCCCACAAGGAACTGGAAGGAGCCGCCGAAGAGCTCGGGATTCCGGTTTGCCGTGTCCGCATGCGGCGCGGCCTGAATTTCTCCGGAGCCCTGGGAATCCTCCGGTACGCGAAACGGCAAGGCTTCGATGTGCTCCATTCGCACGGTTACAAGGGGAACATTCTTGTCGGCGGGGTCCCGGCATATGTGCGTCACATACCACTGGTTAGCACCCTGCATGGCTGGACTGCCACCAGCGCGCAAGGCGCGCTGCGCCTGTATGAACGGATGGACCGGATAAGCCTGCGGTTTCACGATGCCATTGTCGCCGTCAGCGCACAGATGCTCGAGGACCGCCGCATCGCCAATGCCGTCCGTCAGCGGATGACGGTGATTCCGAACGGCATTCCGGCGGTGGCTGACGCGGGAATGCCGGAAGCCGACGAGGTGGGGGATCTGGCGGAATTCAGCGGTGGCGGATTCACGATTGGCGCCATCGGCCGGCTGTCACCGGAAAAGGCATATCATCACCTTCTGGAGGCTATGGCCGTTCTGCGGTCAGAAGGCAGAAGGATCCGGCTGATAATCATCGGCGAGGGGCCGGAGCGCGCGAATCTGCAGGCGCAGGCCAACCGCCTGGAATTGCAGGACAGCGTGCGATTGGCGGGTTACCGTCGCGGAGCCGAAAGATTTCTGGGTCTATTTGACGTCTTTGTCATCAGTTCGCTGACCGAGGGGCTGCCGATGAGTCTGCTGGAGGCGGCACGGGCGAGAACGCCCATTGTAGCGACGTCCGTGGGTGCCATTCCCGGTGTACTTCGGAACGGACGGGAAGCATTGCTTGTGCAGCCGGCGGAGCCCGAACTGCTTGCGCGCGCGGTCGCCAAGGTGATGAACGATCCAGAGCAGGCCTCGGCGATGGCGGACTCTGCGCATCGCGCATTTGCTGCATCGTACACGAGCGAGCGCATGGCGGAGGGGTATCTTTCGGTCTATCGTCGTGTCCTGGCCAGCCAGGGTCGACAGCGGTAGGGTCCGGTTACACAGCGGGTAACGAAGTGGGCAACGCAATGGATAACGTGGGATTCAGGCTATACCTGGTCTTTATGGCCAGTTTTCTTCTGCATCTTCCGGCGCGATTCTTGCCGCTGGCGGAGATCAGATCGGATCTTCTCCTGATGGCGGCAATCACCCTGGCGATCGCGACGCGCGGCAGCGCAGGGGAGCGGCAACAGGTTGAAGGAAATTCCGAGGGCATCCTGTGGCTGCTCATCGCGTACGTGCTGGCGACATTGTTTCTCGTGAAATGGCCGGGCAGCGTATTGCATACGGGAATTCCGGGCCTGACGAAGTCCATCGTGTTTTTTTTCTTCACGGCATATCTCGTGGACAGCGAAAAAAAGCTGGCCCTTCTGATTGCCTGCTTTGTAGGGGGACAGCTGTTTCGTGTTGCCGAGCCGCTGTACATGCACGTGACCAGCGGCTACTGGGGAGGTTCGACCTATATGGGCCCCGACCTCTTTCTGAACCGCCTGTCCGGGGCGCCGGTGGACATCATCAATCCGAACGGCCTTGCCTATGTAATCCTGTCGACATTGCCCTTCCTGCACTATTTCCTGACGGGACGGTCGGCCTGGAAGCTGATGCTGTATTTCGCGGTATTCGGCATCCTGATGTACGCGCTTGCGCTGACGGAATCCCGTACCGGTCTGGTGGGGTTGACGGTGTTTGTATGGATGGTGATTTGGAAGGGCCGGTACCGGTTTCTGGCCGCGCTCATTGTGCTCGCTGCGATCATCGCAGTCCCGAGCATGATGAGTCCGCTGCAGCGGGACCGGTACTTGTCGACCGTTGACCATCACGTGGACGGCGGGGCGACCGCGGAAGGGCGGGTCCAGGGGGTGATCAAGACCTTCAAAGTGGGCCTGCAGGCGCCGATCTTCGGCCATGGCCTGGGAACGTCCGAGGAAGCCAACGGCCACGCGCTCGGAGACTGGCAGCCGTCGCATGACGTCTATACGGAGACATTTGAGGAGCTCGGTGGAGTCGGACTGGTCATTTTCCTGTCTTACCTCTGGTCCATATTCAAGAACGTGCGCGCGAGTGTGCGCGACCTGGGCAAGGCACTGGAGTCGCCGGACATTCTCAGTTCGGCGACGAATGCAATGCATATCTGGGTCTGGATGTATCTGGTGACGAGCCTGGCGACATATGGACTGTCGACGTTTGACTGGTACTTGATCGGCGGCCTCGCATTGGTGGTCCGGCGTCTGGTCGCCAAACGGTGCGCCGTCAGTCCGGAGGCGGCCGGATCGGCAAGCGAGGTCGAATGGCAGTCGGGATAGCCGGACGCGGGTTCGCCGCGCGATCGGGCCTGGCATCTCAGGACCCGGCGGCAGGTGGCCGGTTGCGACGGGAGGAAGGCTGCGGTCACCCGGAAATCGGCTGCGCGGTCCGATCCTCGTTGATTGCCTGCGACTCGGGATCGGGTGCGGCGGATGCGGGCGCCTCATGCCGCAGCAATGATGCTACTGCCCACCGGAAAGGTGGTATGGGAGCTGCGGGCAGGAACGGGCACTGGGCAGTGGATTGCGGGCGTCATACGTGATGCGGAAACGGATATTGGCGGTAGTGCGTTGGCCGGTTGGCGGAATCCGTACGTATCTGCGCTACGTTTATGGACGGCTGGACCCGGAGCGGTACGATTTCACGATCATCGGACCGGATGTGGAGGAGTTGCGGGTACTGCGGCATGACCTCAAGGATCTGCATCCGGGAACCGTCCTCACCGGCGGTGAAGCGGACATGGCGGCGTTCACGCGCATCGTTGCCGTCAGCATATTGCGCGGAAAGTATGACCTGATCCATTCTCATGGCGCCACCGCAGGCATGTGTTCAGCGGTGCCCGCGGTCATGTCGCGGACACCGCATGTGGTGACGCTGCACGAGGTGTTCAACGCCGACCAGTTCGAAGGGCTGAAGGGGAGGCTGAGAAAGGCCATTCTCTCCGCAGGCCTTCCAATGGCTGATGCGGTGTATTCCGTAGCGGGACACGCCCAGGACAATATCCTGGAATTTTTCCCGCGAATGCGGCGGCAGCAAGACAAGCTTGTGACGATCAGGAATGGGATTGACGTCGGGCAATTCGATTCCGGCGATTCGCGCGACTTCCGTTCCGAGCTGGGGCTGCCATCCGACGTGTTTCTCGTCGGGTTCCTCGGACGGTTCATGTCGGCGAAGGGGTTTGTCTATCTCATCGATGCGATCGACGAGCTGCGCCGTATGCCGCAGGTATCGAAGATGCCCGTGGTGCTCGCATTCGGCGGTGGCGGATTCATCCGAGAAGACACCGCTTACCTGCGCCGCAAGGGCCTCGCCGAGCACTTCCGTTTTCTTCCCTTTACGCCCGATGTCGGACCGGTGTTGCGGGGGCTCGATCTGGTGGCAATGCCGTCCTTGTGGGAGGCGGCGAGTCTCCTGGCCATGGAAGCACTGGTTACCGGCGTGCCGCTAGTGGCGTCTACTTGCAGGGGTCTTGAGGAAATTATCAAGGGAACTCCTGCCACCCCGGTATCTCCGCGTGACGCCCGCGGACTGGCTGCCGCTTTGGCAGAGAGAATCGCGGATCCCGGAACGTGCGAGGCGCGCGCATACACAAGTGAAGCCCGGGTGCGTTTTGATGCGGGGCGCACCGCGCAGGAGGTGGATGCGCTCTTTTCACGCCTCATCGCAAAGAAGCCGCGGACGGCTCGGAAACCATGACCAAGCGCGCCGTCCTTCTGAATTCCCTGTCAGGCGTGGCATTGTTCTCGGCCAATACCGCGATCGCGTTCGTGATGAGTCCCATCATGATCCACAGTCTCGGAAACCGGCGCTACGGAGTCTGGGAAGTGATCATAACGCTGGTCGGCTATCTGGGTGCGCTGGAACTGGGATTGGGAAGCGCCCTGGTGCGGTTCATCGCCGATGCCAAGTCGCGCGAGGATCGCGATGCCCTGGAGCGTATTGTAAATACGGGCCTGTTCGGACTGGCGGCCTTGGGCGCGTTCGGGCTGCTCGTTGTGCTGCTCGGTGTGAGTATTCCCGGGCTGCCGCTTGGGATCGACACGAAGGGCGATGCCTCGCTGACCCCGGTGCTTTTCATATTCGGAATAAATCTTGCGGTCTACCTGCCGCGCGTTGCGCTTTCGGCATATTTGCTGGGCCTGCAGGCGCACCGGATCATGAACGGGATCGTACTGATCGCAACCCTGGGCGTGACATTCGCCATGTATCACATCCTGACCACGGGAGTGCCGTCCCCGCTGTTCTGGATGTCTCTGGCCATGCTCTCTGGCACGATCGCCCAGGTCCTCCTGATGTCCGTCTGGATCGGCGTCGTGGACCGCAGGATACGGATCGCCGTGTCTTCTTTCAGCATGAAAATGCTGAAAGAACTACTCGGATTCGGGATAAAGAACGCCGCAATCGGAAGTTCTCTGGCGCTTGTGGATCGGGTGGTCAGCGTCGTTATCGCCTATACCGCCGGGGTTGGGCAAATTGTTTACTTCGTGATGCCGAACCGTCTCGTGGACTACACGCGCACTCTCGTTTCGCAGGCAGGATTTCCCCTGACTCCGTACTTCGCCGATCTGGCCGGCAGGGGCGAATTCGATGCGGTGCGCACGGCCTGGGTCCAGACCTCGCGCATTCTCCAGGTCGTGACGCTGGGAGTACCCGTGGCGCTGGCGATTCTCGGAGAACCCTTCATAAGGGTCTGGATAGGTCCGGAATATGCTGTCCGCGGACGGTGGATTCTCTACATACTCTGTGCGGGACTGTTCGTGCAGGGCGTTGCGGCAAATCGGGAGCGTCTGCTGGTCAGCCTCGGCAGGCACGGGCGCCTGGCGCTGCTGACAAGCGGCCTCGCGCTCGGGTCGTTTGGTGTGAGCATCGTTCTCGGGTACCTGTGGGGTATCAAGGGTGTGGCGGCCGCCGTTGCCGGATTCTTCATTGTGCTTGCCGGGCTTGAGGTCACCTTGACATGCAAGGTGCTCGACATGAGTCTGCCGAAGTACTTCCGCGAGACGGCGCTGCGCCTTGTTGGCCCGCTGGTTATGATGGCGGCAGTGCTCATTGGGCTGCGCGAGGTTGCGTATCCCAGAGGGTACGGGCAGATCGTGCTGTATGGGCTTGCAGGGGGTGCGGTGTACCTGACCGCAGCATGGTTTATCGGTCTGGAAGCAGGGGAGCGGCAATTCGTGAGAAACCTGATGGGCGGTATGAGGCGCAAGGTGGTGCTGGTGCTGCGCCCCGCTTTTGAGCGCGGGAGGCGCTAGATGGGAGGCAAGATGGCGGGGCCCGGAAAGCGGATTCCCGGATCGGTCGGGGAGACCGCACGGTGAGTCGCGACCCGTTCGCAGTGCTTGACCGAAGTCTAAGGTCGCTCGCCTTTGACGTCTTTCGCCGTCGTGACGGCCTGTCCGGCTGGAAGGCCGCCCGCCGTGACTTCAGGCGGCGTCTGCGGAAGAGCGCGGACATGCTTGCGCGCGACACAGAGGTCCGGGTCAGAAACATCGTAATTCATGCGTGCGATACTTCTCCGTATTACAGGGACCTATGCAGGGATCTTGGCCTGAAGCCTTCGGCGGCCTTTTCGCTGGAAGATCTTCGGCATTTTCCGCTGCTCACGAAGGAGATCATCAAGCAGAAGGGGCCGCAGCTCGTTTCGGAGCGGTTCGGGAGGCACGAGCTTGATGTCGAGTTCACCAGCGGAACGACCGGCCGGCGCACGGAATTCCAGAGGAACCATCAGTGCACAGTCAGCCGCGTAGGCCGTCAGACCGGCATACTGGAGCAGTGCGGTTACCGTCCCGGGGAACGGAGGGCGCTTCTGTGGGGGGTGGAGAGCGAGGTGCCTGCCGCCGGAATGCGCGGGCTGCGGCAGCGCCTGCGGCACTTTGCCGACAGCCAGGAATCCGTCTGCTGCAAGGTCATGAACGAGCGTGACATGGAAGAGTTCCACGCGCGCCTGCTGCGCTTCAGGCCGGCAGTGCTGTACGGATATCCCAATGCGATGGCGAGGCTGGGCAGGTTTATCCTGGAGCGGAAACTGGCGCCGATCAGGGTGAGGACAATCATGTCGACCGCGGAACGGCTCACCCCGCAGACGCGGGAATTCCTGAATGCGGTATTCGGGGCCGAAGTCTACGATCTGTACTGCACGCGGGAATACGGATGCGTCGGGTTCGAGTGCAGCATGCACGATGGCTATCATATAGATACCGGAAGCGTCTACCTCGAGATCGTGCGGGAAGGGCGCCGCGTGGAACCGGGTGAGACCGGGGAGATTACGGTCACGGACCTGCTCAATTACGGAATGCCTCTCATAAGAAGCAGGACCGGTGATATCGGAACGCTCTCCGCGGGGCCGTGCGCCTGCGGGTCAGGGCTGCCGCTGCTGAAGTCGTTCGACGGAAGAATGCCGGACAATATTGTCCGGCCGGACGGGTCAATCGTTGCCGGCATACTGGTGTCATATTTGTTTTTGGACTTGCCGCAGATCAAGGCGGCACAGTTCGTGCAAGAGAGCGTGACTGATCTGGAGGTCCGGCTGGAGGTTGGTGAAGAACTTTCAGAAGAAACACGGGCGGCGGTGCTCAGGCAGGTGAGGGAACGCGTGGGCCAGGAGATTGGCGTGCGCGTCACACCGGTCAGGGAGATCCCGAGAAATCCTCTGTCCGGCAAACTGCAGGAAGTGATTTCAAAGATCGGCCGGGCGTAACGGCCGCCGGAACGGTGACCGGCGCGCATGGCATGCCCGCGGGGCGGGACCATCGGAGCGAGGGCTGTGGCGGGGCATGCCGGAGCATGCGGTGATAGAGATGGCAGCGGGACCTGAGGGGACGGAATAGGGCGGTGTGCGGAATTTGCGGGTGTTTCGGGGGAGATCGGCCCGTTTCGGAGGAAATTCTGGTGCGCATGAATCAGACACTCGTGCGCCGGGGTCCCGACGAGGGCGGCATGTACCGGTCTGCCGGCGTTGCCATGGCGATGCGGCGGCTCAGCATCATCGATCTGGCAGGTGGAACGCAGCCCATTCACAATGAAGACCGTACGGTCTGGGTCGTCTTCAACGGCGAGATCTACAACTACCGCGCCTTGCGTGCCGAGCTGCAGCGGCGCGGGCACCGGTTTGCCACCGACGGAGATACGGAGGTCATCGTTCACCTCTACGAGGAATACGGTGACGGTCTGGTGCAGCATCTGCGGGGGATGTTTGCGTTTTCCCTCTGGGACGAAACACGCCAACGTGGCCTTATCGCCAGGGACCGGCTGGGGATCAAGCCGCTCTTCTATGCGCAGGCCGGGGGAGGGCTGCTGTTCGGTTCCGAGATCAAGGCCATTCTCGCGTCCGGCCGGATCGAGGCAGACCTCGACCACCAGGCGCTCGACGCATTCATTGCGTTCACATACATTCCCGCCCCGCTGACGATTTACCGCGCGGTGCGGAAACTGGAACCGGGCCATCTGCTCGTGTACGAGAACGGGCAGGCGACCAAGCGCGCGTACTGGGATGTGGATTTCACAGCGCCCGACCAGGCGCCGGACGAGCGTCAGTGGACCGAACAGTTCGATTCTGCGATCAAGAGCGCGGTCGAGTCGCATCTGGTCAGCGACGTTCCCGTCGGGGCGTTCCTGTCTGGCGGGATCGACAGCAGTCTTCTGGTTGCTCTCATGAGCGGTATGCTGAGCGATCCGGTGCAGACGTTTACGGTGGAATTCGGCGGCGGGCGAAATGCCCTCGTTCCTGAGGGCCCTCTGGCAAGAGAGGTGGCGGAACGATACGGTTGCCAGTTCAGGGATTACCGTGTGGAGCCCGGTTTCCGTGAAATCGTCGGGGAAATCGTAGACGCCTTCGACGAGCCGTTCGCAGACGATTCCGTCATTCCGAGCTACTACGTTTCACAGTTCACCCGGCAGCACGTGAAGGTGGCCATTTCCGGTCTCGGCGGCGATGAGCTTTTCGGAGGCTATGAACGATACACCGGAGTCGTGCTGGGTGAGGCCTATGGACGTATGGTGCCGCAGTTCCTGCATCGTAGGCTTGTTCAGCCCCTGGTACGAAGGCTCCCCGAGCCGGGAACGGGCGGAGACCGCATCAATCACATCAAGCGCTTTGCGGATGCTGCGCTCAAGGATCCGGCAGAGCGCTATCTTGGTTTCGTCTCCACGATTGGGCCGCAGGCCCGTCGCCGGCTGTACGCGCCGGATGTCGCGGCCGGGATCGATTTCGATGCGACCGGGGCCATCGTCACCGAACCCTACAGACGCTGTGACGCTGCGGATGATCTCAGCAGGGCGCTCTACGCGGACATGAAGACCTATCTGCCCGAGGATATCCTGGCGCTTTCTGACAGACTGAGCATGTGGCATTCACTCGAGGTGCGTGTGCCCCTTGTGGACCACGAGCTGGTGGAGCTTAGCGCGCGGTTGCCGACGCGATACAAGCTCAACTGGCGCAAGAAGAAAATCCTGCTTCGTCGCATTGCAGGAAACCGGCTGCCGGATTCCGTCATGGGACACCGGAAGCAGGGATTCGAATCCCCCATGGCAGCGTGGCTGCGTCGGGATCTGGCGGGCTACGCTAAGGAAGTCCTGGGGCCGGGGAGGCTGGGCAAGACCGGGATATTCAACGCGGAATATGTCGATGCGGCGCTTGCGGAGCACCAGAGCGGGCGGAGCAAGAACAACAAGCTGCTCTTTTCCCTCATGATGTTCGGGCACTGGTATGAGCGGCATTACTGTTCCCGATAGATCGGTAGGCCGCATCGGCTGCGGAGCGCCGGACCTCAGCCGGATAAGCTGTCCGGCCTGGAGCGCAACGCGTCCCTGCCGACCGATGTATCGACGGGGTGTCTGAGCAATGGACAAGAGCGAGGCGGGAATGGCATCAGTGGCCCAGGCAGGGGAGGATGACGCGACGCCGGTCATCTCGATTGTAATTCTGACCTATAACAGGCCACAGGCGCTTCGCAATCTTCTCGATCACCTGCGTGTATCGCTTGCCGACACGTCCGTGGAGACAGTGGTCGTGGACAACGGATCTGACGAGGCGACGCCCGCCATGATGGCGGCGGATTTTCCATGGGTCCAGCATGTCCGGCCAGGAGCCAACCTCGGGATCGAGGGTCGCAACGTCGGTCTGCGCATGTGTCGTGGCCGGTACGTGATCACGCTGGACGATGATGTCGTGGGAATCGGAGACGAAGACATCGTTCTGATCAGAAATATGTTCGAGGAACAGCCGCGTCTCGGAGGCATCTGCTTCAAGGTGGTCGATGCCGCCTCAGGCGAAGTGATCAACTGGGTCCACCACTATGCGGTGGAGCGCTTCGAGAATGAAGTCTTCGTCACGGACGAGATCACAGAGGGGGCGGTCGCTTTCAGGCGCGCCACGCTGGACCTGTCGGGGCTGTACCCCGGATCCTTCTTTATCAGTCACGAGGGGCCGGATCTGGCCATCAGGATCATGAACGCCGGCTACGAGGTGGTCTATCAGCCACAGATCGTGGTCAGGCATGCGCCTGCATCCGAGGGGCGCACGCCATGGCGAAACTATTACTTCGACACGAGGAATCTGTTCTGGCTCGTCGCCCGGAATTACCCCCTGTGGAGCGGCCTGAGAGTCCTCGCGCGCGGACTGGCGGCAATGTTCGTGTATTCAGTGCGTGACGGCTACCTGCGCTACTGGGCGAAAGGGGTGGCTGATGGCGTCGGCGGCCTGCGGCGGGCATTCGGGGAGAGGACGGTGATGGTACCGAGGACGCGGGAAATAATAGCTACGATCAATCGAAACCGGCCGCGCCTCCTCTATATGGTCCGCAAGCGCCTGTTCGGAAGGCAGATCCGCATCTGACGAGAATCCGGCCGGACGCAGGAACGTCGGCCGTTGCCGGGAGCGGAATCCGTACCGGTTGCAAGGGCCGTAACGGGTTCGACGACATTTCCAATGGGAACATTCCGTGGATCGGGCCGGACCAGCGTGCGCCGGATTGGAGCAGAGTCGTCTTGGCGGTGCGTGCATGCGGCGGTCCGAGCAAGTGGTACGATCGCCCCTTTTTAAGTCCAAGGACCTGAAGATCGCGGTCAAACGACGGATCGGCCGGGCCAGCCTCGATCGACCGCGTGCGAGGCGATATGGCAAGCCATGGCGCAGCCGGTGCGTCGGGCGGAATTCCGGACGCCGCGGGTGGGCGCCGACGGATCGGGAATCGCCGCCGTTCCGGAAGTGACCGCTCCTGCAGCGGTTCAGGAAGGGCGGGCCTGTCGGCGTGAGCAGTCCGCGGCATGTCGGCGCAATCAGAGGTGGGAGGGTGCAGAATGACCAGTTCCGGGAGCCACAGGGATGCGGCAAGCATCCTGATCAAGCATCTGCTCTATCCGGCGTGGGAGCTCAAGAACGGGAGCCACCGTCTGCGGTATCTCGCGGATCTGGAAAAGAGCCAGTTCTGGCCGCGGGAGCGGCTGCTGGAGCAGCAGTGGGTGCGCTTCAGAAAGATCGTTGCCCATGCGCATATGACCTGCAGCTATTACCGCGAGGCCTATCGCCGGGCAGGACTCGTTCCGGAGGATCTGCGTACGCCCGAGGATATCAACCGGGTGCCTACCGTCACCAAGGAGGAGATTCAGGAACACAGGGACCGGTTTGTTTCGGAGCAGTACCGGCCAGAGGGATTGATAAAGGACATGACGGGAGGATCCACTGGCAGCCCGATGGTTTTCTATTACGACAATGACCGGCTGGACACCCGGGCCGCCGCCACCCTGCGGCACAACCGCTGGGCCGGCTGGGATATCGGTGACCGGGCCGCGATCCTGTGGGGGGCTCCGCGCGACACCCAGAGCACCGGCAAGCTGAGAGACAGGGTGAGAGACTGGATTCTTGACCGGCGACTGACGCTGGATGCGGCGCTGCTGGACGATGACGCAATGGCCAGATTCGCTGACCAGCTTGCGAAATATCGTCCAAAGGTGCTGCTCGCCTATGCGAATACGCTGGGGCTTTTTGCGCGATACGTGCGCGAGAAAGGAATCCATGACGTATCGCCGACGACTGCGGTATGTTCCGCCGAGGTCCTGACCGATGAGAACCGAAAGCTTATCGAAGACACCCTGGGTTGCCGGGTGTACAACCGGTACGGCTGCCGTGAATTCGCGGTAATCGCCTCGGAATGCGACCGGCACGACGGTATGCATATCAATGCCGAGAATCTTCTTGTCGAAGTGGTTGCCGGCGGGTCGTCGTGCCAGGAGGAGGACGGGGAGATCGTGATCACCGACCTCGGGAATTTCGCCATGCCCCTGATACGCTACCGCATTCGGGACGTGGGGCGGATCAGGAGTCACAGCTGCGCCTGCGGTCGCGGACTTCCTCTTTTGCAGCTCTCGGGCGGCAGGGTAACGGACTTTCTCGCCAGGACCGACGGAAAGAAGGTGTCCGGCATCGTGGTGGCAACGTATGTGATCACGAATCTCCCGGGAATACGACAGATACAGTTCGTGCAAAACGAGGCGCGGAAAGTCGTCATAAATCTGGTAAGAGGAGAAGCCTGGTCGTCTCGGACCATGGAGGTCCTGCAGGACAGGGTACGGGAATTTCTCGGGGCGGAGATGGAAATACAGACCGAGTTCCGAGACATGATACCGTCAGAGAATTCGGGCAAATACAGGTTCTCCATTTCCAATCTTCCGGCCTGAGGGAGAGCGAACCGGCGTGTTGCCAGAGAATGCAGCTGTGCAGAGGCGCGGAGACGAGGAACAGGCATGTTCGGCGCTGAAATCCGGACGTAAACGCAGGTTCCTGTCGAATGCGAAACTCGTCAACTGTTTTCCAGACGAGATTGAGCTGGACATCCTTCCGATGCCGCCGTCTGGAAAATGGGGGCGCGTGGCCCAAGCCATACGCGTTCTGAAAGGACTGAAGCGGTATGACGCGTTCATCGCATTCAATCCGGATATAGACGAGGCCATTGTGGCGTTTGCAGCGAAGTGGCTCCTGCGCCGCAAGACAGCGATCATCTTTTTTGATGCGTTGCTGCAGCGTCCCGTGGGACTGACAGGCATCTGTAAGAGCAGGATCAAGCAGGCGCTCTTTACGGGCGTCGATCGGTTCTTCTGCGTCCACAAGGATACCAGCGGATACCAGAAGTACTACGGGATTGATGCCGCCAAGTTCGTCTACATCCCATTCAAGGCAAACAACTTCCACGACAGGCTCAAGTATGTGTCGAGGGATGAAGGATACGTGCTTGCGTGCGGGGCGAGCCTGCGGGATTACCGGACATTCGTTGAGGCGGTGGGCAGGATGAAGGTGCCGGCGAAGATCATGCTGCCTGGCAAAGGTGTTGCGGTATTCCACAATACCGATCTGGAAGAAGCAAGGTTGCCATCCAACGTGCAGGTCATCAGACATGACTTCGACCGGAATTCCTGGAATCAGATCATCGCGAACGCGCGCGTGGTCGTAATTCCAATACAGAAGCAGGCGATCCAGGCAGCCGGTATCAGCGCGAGCCTCGAAGCCATGGCGATCGGCAAGCCGGTGGTGATCACGGAAGGTGTGTCGACCCGGGGAGTGCTGACGGGAGCGGAGGCGGAAATCGTACCGGCAGAGGATCCGGCGGCAATGCATCAGGCTATCTGGAGATTATGGAGCGATCCTGAGTACCGCGAAGGGCTCGCCAGGAGAGGGCAGGATTATGCCCTTTCGCTCGGCGGGGTGGAGCGGCTGGCCAGGGACATTCTGCAGGGCACATGCGCCTACGTCGATGGAAGGTCGGATGGCTAGTCCCGGATCGACGGCTCCGGCAGCGGACCAGCCGCAGCCGTCACGCGGATTCGGCGGGCAAGGCGCTGGCCGCGGGGTGGGTGGCCTCCGGTTGTGACCGCCGCAGATCCCTGGTGACGGATGTTCGGGATGGTTTTCCGGAAACGACCCGCCGTCGCGATGCAGAGCCCCCGCGGTCCGGATGCGGATCGAGCGTGGACGGAAATCTGGCGCGCGCGGGAAAAAAGGGGCTTTTGACGTGACGCATGCGCGGGCGGTTCTGCCATGGGAGCAGAACCGCTACCGGCTTCGTGGCTGCCAGGGGACCGGCCGGCTGGGGTGAGCGGGCGATCCGGGTGTCCAATTCCCGGGGCAACGGATGCGGGCGCAGACAAGTGTCACGCCGGGTACTGGACTGCAACGGTCAGTGGGAGGAGAAATGCAGGCATTTTGCATTGCCGAGGATCGGGTATCCGAGCAGGAACCGTTGCGACTGCTCGTAGCATCGCTCAAGCGCCAGATGCCCGATGCCCGGGTCGAGATATTTTGCCCGTTTGCCAAAGATGATGATCGGCTGAGAAGCTGGATCGAGAGCTGGCCGGGAGTCATATTGAACATCCAGCGCCTGGAAGGTCTGCGCGGCTATAACGTGAAACCGCAGGCCCTGCTGACGATGCTGGACAGGGGTTATGAGGAAGTCGTATGGATCGATTCCGATATTATCGTGTCGGCGCCGGGCGTGCGCAACCTGATCGGTCTGGACCCCGAAGTGATCGTGCTGTGCGAGGAGGCATTGTACGGAGGGCACGACGACCGCAACGCCTGGCGCGCAAGGCAGTGGGGCTTCGATGTCGGAAGAACTCTCCCCTTTACGGCAAACACCGGAGTAGTCCGGGTCACCGCGCAACATCGGGAGCTGCTCGAAGTCTGGCGTGAGCGCCTGCAGGACCCGCGATATCTGGAGGCGCAGCGCCTTCCGTGGGACCGGAGACCGGCATACATGTACGGGGACCAGGACGCCCTGACGGCTCTCCTATGCACCACCCGGTTCGCCAAGATTCCGGTGCAGTTTCTATACCGCGGTGCCGGAGTCATCCAGTTTTTCGGCCCTTACGGGTACACGGTGCGCGAGCGCATGACGCACCTTGTCAAGGGCATGTGCCCTTTTATTCACAGCCAAGTTACCAAACCTTGGGGGAATATCTGGGCTGCCAAAAACAGCGGATTTAGGGCGCGGCTGGAACGGCTGTACTGCGATCTTTCGCCTTACACCATGACCGCACGGCGGTATCGCAAGGATGCCGATGCCGCTCTCGAATGGGCCCGGAGCCATTCCTTCGCGGCATCGGTACTAAGGCTGCTGGGCGCCTGGTCTCCGTGGGCCTGCGGCTTGCCCGTCGCTACAGCGGCAGACTGTGTTCGTCTGGCCAAGCGGCTGGTGCGGCGCGCGAAAAACTGGGGCCGCTGGGTTACTGGGCCTTCAGACTGCTGATAGTCTGCGGACAGTTCGAACAGAGCGGATAGCCGTTCTGGTTGACGTTTCCGTTCGCATCGAAGACGTAGAGGTATGCGCCGCCGATGCTCGGGAGCGAATTGTTGTGCAGGACCACCGTGATGGAATTATCGGACCAGGCGGTGGGGATCTCGATGTCGTGGATCGAGCTCTGGCCCCAAGTCGGAGCATTTCCGATCATCACGCGCGCCCAGGTATTGTCGACATAGATGTCGGCCAGGCCAAACGTGTTGGTGGTCGGAAACGCGGCGTCATTGTCCGCAACCCCCTGGATGGACATGGTGGTGATGTTCTCGTTGGATGCCGAGTCCCGCAACTGGAGCGTCCAGTTGGTCCAGCCCATGTTGATGGGTTCCTGTCCGACCAGCGCCCCGTTGACAATCCACTGCATCTGCCCGTTTGAGCAGGTGTAGCATGAATTGACCTGGTAGGCGATTTCGTCCGAAAACCACTGGTTGATCGGCCCCTCAAGGAGCGACGGGCTTGTCTGCGTGCCGGTAGTGGCGCCGTTGACATAGGTGGCGGCATACGCGTTGGACTCCCCGTTTACTCCGGTCGGCAGGTTCTCCACGACGACGTTGCCGTTCCAGGGTCCCCAGGCCCAGTCTAGGCCCGCGCCCTGCACGCCCATGCGGAAGTCCTTCCAGTTGATCGTGTTCGCGGTTGTGAAATTCTTCTTCATTTTCCGGAAGACGTAATATCTTGCGCTGAGGTCGTTCCAGGTGAAGCCCCAGGTGCCTGTCGCGGCATTGTAGGGAGGCGAAAGCATCAGGGTCCAGTAAACGCCGGATCCGGATTGCGGCACGCCCTCAGCGTACGGGCCGTTGTCCGGACCTCCCGTGGCGCTGTAGACCATGTTCTGGATGTTCGACCAGGCTTGATCCTGTCCGAGCGGCGAGGGATTGAGATTCCCCTGCCCGAAGTCGGCCCACAGGTAGGGGGCGGCGGGTGATTTGGTCCCGAATCCCGACCCCGTGATCGTGAGGGATGCGCCGTTGACCAGGCCGCCGGTAGCGTTCACTCCTGTGATGACGGGAGTGGCAGCAGCCTTGGCGCTCAGCAGACACAGCGCGACGAGCGTATTCCAGGCGAAGGTTCTGCGCACGGTTGCCGCGGTTAACATAGCGTGTCGGTCCTCTCAGTCGTTGGGTCCGGACCCGGCTGACATCGGGCTGGCAAGTGGATGACTGTCACCCATATGGCCCGCAGTCCGGGAACAAATACCACTGTTCAGACGAAGTTTCAACCGGCGAAACATCGCCCCGAAAATTCGGATTCAGTGCGCTGGCGAATGTTCATTCACGCATCGCACGCCATAGTTTGCACGGCCTGAGCGCGCCCGAAGTGATGCCCGCAGTGTCACGGTATCGAATCAGGCGCGATGCTTGAGTAGCCGCTTTGCTGCCCGGACACATCCGTCACCTGAACGGCGAAATACCAGGTACCGGAAGACAGGTTCTTGATGGGATAGGTGCAGCTCTGTATCGGACCGCAGGCATTTGTGGTGCCGCTGTTCGTGCACGACACTGTGCCGGCCGGCACAGTCGCGGTTTGCGTAAGGTTGGTTGACGACGTGCCGTAGTGGATCTGATAAGACGCGACGTTTATGCACGCGCCGCTCATATCCTGATTCGGTGCATTCCACTGCAGCGTTGCCGCTGAGACGCCTGCAATGATCGAAGAAGAGCCGGTACCCGCCTGACTGGAAGGCGCGCCGCCTGCGCCGCCGCCTCCTCCGCAGCCGGCCAGTATCGTACACAGCACACCGACTCCGGCCAGACCAATACCATACCTGCCACGCGACCCAAAGAGTCTGGTCACAATTCCTCCCATGCATTTCTTCCCTGCGGGCGGCATCACCCACAGTGTCTGCCATCCGAGCAAAGTGTAGCTTCAACCGTACGTGATGAAAGAGAAAGCAGACGGTCGACTTCCATGCACCGATGGATGGCGTGGCGCGTGACAGGGCTGTGACCGGCGTCGCGCGGGAATTGCCGTAGGTCGGGCGATTTGCTTCGCTGGTCCCAGTGGTGTCGGGCGTTGCGCGCGCACTGTCTGGAAGACAGGTAGCGGTCATGCAGCGAGTAGTGTTGGGTGCGGCGGGTTGCGGATCGTATCGGATCGGGTAATCGACTGATCCTCCTGCGGCGGTGGGTCCATGCGGCAAGCTTCATGATCCCCTTTATCGTGCGCCGCCGGGTACGGCGCCTGAGCTTGGGTGATCGTTGAGCCGGAGCTCACAACGCCCCGCCGATCCTCGATTCAGCCGAATCGACGGGCATCCGGCCTCCGGCCTGCCGTCTGCCGGTCAGGCCGCCCGATCTCGTTGTGGCCCGTGCGGCGGTATTCGTCCGGAGCTGTTGATGTCCAGGACATAGGACAACGGACACCCCAGACCGCCAATGCCTGGGACGTGACCACGGGTACCCGGAGCCGTGTTCGACGGGACATCAAGAGGCCGCAGCACGGCGGATGCTAGAGGCCGATCCCGGCCAGGATTGCGTGTGATTGTTTCCATTCGATCAGCGGACTTTCGTGCGGACGGCCCCTTACCGTCAGGGCATCGCCGCGGATCCGCCCCGCGCTGCGAGGATCGCCATTGGAAGCGCCGATCCGCAGGACTATCTTGCCGCCTGCCGCCGGAGGCTCGTGCCAATCTGTTCTTCATCCGGCTTTCAGATTTCTGGCCCAGGCGGCTCCTTTGCCCAGCGTGCGCGCGAGCAGTGCGCGGGCCGGCCTGGCGTCGAAAGTCCATTCTTCGCCAACGGTGACGATATCTTTGCTGAAGTAGCGCTTGAAGTCGGAGATTCCGCCCAGGGGGTCGGCGCTACCGTGGCTTCCGGAGCTGATGCCGCCAAAATCGAACCAGTTAGCGCCGGATCGCTTGGCCCAGCAGATGAGGTCCCATACAGGCGCATAGCCAAGAGGCAGCTTCAGGTCCGGAGCGCGCGTCGAGGCGGCAACCGCGTAATCGGCGTCGTCGCCGTTGTACCGGCTCCAGGCGAAGGCCAGAAGCGATTCCGGCGCAAGACTGCTGTCACGGAAGACGCCGATGATGCGCGACTGATCCGGATATCGGGTCGAGAGTTCAATGATGGACGCCCAGTCGATCTCGAAGGAATGTCCTCCAGTCCGGCTCATGGTCTCGTGCAAGAGCTCGGACAGCCTGCCGGCGCAGGCCCGATCCGTAACAGGTTGCAGCAGGAGCCCGTGCTTGCTCAAGGCGCGGATATGCCGGCGCGCGGTGGGGTGAAGCGATTCCAAGATCCGGGATTCATCGGCGGCAAGTTCCACGGATACCGTCCGGGTATAGGTGCGGGTCGTGACGCGCCGACAGAATCCGAGCTGCGCGGCGATTTTCGCTGTCGCGTCCCGGGCGGTAGGGTCTCTCGAGAAGACCTCGAAGTGGATTCTGAGCAGGCCATGATGTGTCCGGGCAAAATCCACCAGGGCGCGCAGGCCGGCCTCGGTGGCGTCGGCGCCGATCGGCCTGAACCGCTCGACCCAGCCATTGGAATGGCCGGGAAGCGCCCGGCTGCGGGTTATGACGAGGGGAAAGGCCTGTACCGCCTTGCCGGCGGAGTCACGGATGCCAAAGACTGCGCTGCGCACCGACGGCTGAGACTGTATCCAGGCACAGCGATGCGCCATGGGCAGGGTAATGCCGGACTGTGCCAGTTCAAGCTCGAACCGCTCGCGCGCGGCTGCGTCTTCCAGCAGTCGGACCGCGTATCCCTTGTGTTGCCTGCAGAAATTCAATGACTGGCCGGGCAGGTGTGGGGCATGGGCCGCAAGGCAAACCGCTCCCGGCTATCGCCGGGCCTCTGTTGTCCCGCCCGCATGGCCAGAAAACTCCGGCCAGGCTGGCGGGGGGCCAGCGAGGCGCCCCATCGTGTTTCGTCCCTTTTGAGGCTGGCCATGCATGTATCGTCCTGGGCAGTGCCGAGCGCGGTCGCGGCAGTCCTGGCGCAGTAGGTTATTCTTGCATCTGCTGCGCCACCGCGGGTCCCGGGCCCGTGTTGGCTGCAGCAGCCGGCATCCGGGGCCGCAGAGGGTGCGTATCTACCTCCGGCGCCGTCGTGGCATGGCCATCAGGAAGGCCATGCCGGACGCCAACAGCCAGACTGAGGCAGGCAGCGGGACGGCGGTGAGCTGCGCGATGTCGATGTTGCCATCCGTAAGATAGCGCAGATCCCAGCGCAGGCCGTTGCTCATGGGTGCGTAGCTCAGCGATGCGAACTGGCCGCCCAGGGCGGCGGCGGTGAGGATGTCAAACGACTCGCCATACGTCGGCACGAACTGTCCGGCGCCGGAACCGAAGAGACTGACGTTGAGCGTGCCGCCCAGGGTCGCGGTTCCCTTCACATCCACCGTATCGAATTGCCCGGCACCCGTCCCTCCGATCTTGACGGTCAGGAAGCCTGTGCCCGACTGGAGATAGTTGCCGTTAACCGCCGTGGATCCGATGAGCGCGCCTCCGGGCGCGAGCGTTCCGCCAGCGTTGGATAGGTTACCGGAGAAATTGCCGACGGTCAGCAGCCCACCGTTAAATTTGAACGTGCCGCCGCTGCCCACGGAGATCGTCCCGGCATTGAGGCCTCCGCCATTCAGGGTGTAGGTGCCGCTGCTGCCCGCGTTGGCGGCGAGCCACATCGTTCCGGTCACGACATGATTGCCTGCGTTCTGGGTGAAATTGCCCGTTCCGCTGTTGCCCAGAAGTTCATAGGCCGTCTTCAGCGTGCCGGCGTTCAGTTCATAATTTCCCTGGCTGCCGGCGTTGTTTCCTACATAGAGAATATTGCTCGCCGTGTTCGTGCCGCCGTTCTGGACCATGCTGCCGCTTCCGGAATTGCCGACGAACTCGTTGTGTGCCGCAAGGGTTCCGGCACCGATGGCATAGGTGCCGCTGCCGCCGGTGGAGCGGCCGACGACCAGGTCATAGGTCACCGTGTTCGTGCCGCCGCTCTGGCTGAACGAACCCGAACCCGAGTCGGCGACGTATTCATAGCCGGCACTCAGTCCGCCGGTATCAAGCGTGTAGGTGCCGCTGCCCCCGCTGTTATGTCCGAGGACCAGAGATCCGCTCACGCTGTTCGTGCCGCCGCTCTGGGCAAAGGCGCCGACGCCGGATTCACCGATGTTTTCATTGCCTGCGGCGAGCACGCCGCTATTGAGCGCATAGCTGTCGCTGCCGGTCCCTTGGTAGCCGACGATGAGGTACCCGGTTATCGCGTTGGCGCCGCCGTTCTGGATGAAGGTGCCGGCGCCGGGATCCCCGACGTATTCATTTCCTGCGTTGAGATTACCCCCGTTCAGCGTGTAGGTGCCGCTGCCCCCGGTGCTCCCCCCTAAGGTGAGGGTATCGGCTACGGTGTTGGTGCCGCCGCTCTGGTTGAGCGTGCCGGTGCCGGCATTGCCTACTGTCTCGTTGCCCGCGTTCAGGCTGGCGCTACCGCTCACGGAATAGACGCCGGTCGAACCGTCAACGGCTCCCAGGGAAAGAAGGCCGGTTACCGTATGCGTACCGCCGCTCTGGGTGAACGTCGCGGCTCCTGCGTTGCCGATAACCTCGTTGCCTGCCGTGACAGCGCCGCCGCTCAGCGCGTAGCTTGAATCGCTGCCGAGGCCGTATGCGAGATAGAGAAAATTGCTCGCCGAATTCGTGCCGCCGGATTCAGTGTAGCTGCTCAGGCCGGACCCGGAATATCCGATGAATTCGTAGCCCGTTCCAAGCTGGCCGCCGCTCTGCTGAAGCGCGACCGCTGTTCCCGATGATGCGTCGAGCGTCAAATTCCCGGCGCTGGCCGTACCGGTCGAACCGTCGATGGCCAGATTGGTATTGGCCCCGGATACGGTGAATACATTGACGGTGTCGGCGCCGGTAGGGGGCGTGGCCGAACTCCAGCATGCGCTGTCTGCCCAGTTGCCCGCCGCGCAGCCCCAGGTGACGGTGGCCGCGTGCGCAGCCAGTGGATTGATCAGGAGCCCAACGGAAATCGTCGCGGCTGAATGCAGTATCAAGGAATGAATCGCACTTCTGGTTTTCATTTTTGTGCACCCCACAACACGAATTCTATCACCCCGTCAGCGCCGCCAATGCAGGATGGCCGTAAGCAAGGCATTGCGCGTCAATCTCGGCCGATGCCCGCTTTCAGCGGGGATCGGCGAGTCGCATTCCGCCTTGCGGCAAGCATCTGCAGGCTTGCACACCAGACAGGACTCTTTCCCGTCGGCATGCCCCCCGACTGGCGAGGTGCCCCAAAAAACACTTTCTGCCCGATGTCAGGCCGCGCCCTCATCGGAAGTCTGTGCCGCCCCGTAACCGCTGTCTCGTTTTTATGTTGTGTGGCTGCTGCTGTCCGCCGGGGACCCGGATCCTGCCGGAGACGGGCACCGGAGATAGAACCGGTTCCTGCCCTGCCGTCACGGAAAATGCCCCCGATTGCCGCGGCCGCACTTGCGGTCTATTTTTTTGACACTGTGCCTGACCGTTCTGCGGCAGCCGCCACCAGGACACCATTATACGGAGTACAAATTGCAAAAGCCATGCGCAGCCACGTGGCCGAGCATCGGTCGCGGCGTGCGGGGAATTGAAGCTTGGGCCGAGGATCGGTTCATAAGCTGCTAATTTCCCGTGGAAATAGAGACTGCCTGCCGGCACGGATGTGGGGGACTGCGTGCGGGCTTTCCGACCATCCCGCTCCACGGATACCGGCGCCTTGGCGAGCCTGAATCGGAGCTTCCCGAACGCCATTGGCCCGGGTATCCGGGCGGTTGGCCGTGCCCGGCCGGCCCCCGGCGTCCGGCATCACGATGGTGCCGATCCAGCCCTGATCCGGCCCATAGCCTGCGGCGGCGCTATGACCGGTGGCAGCTATTCCGGGTGCCGGTTGCGCACCTGTATGCGTCCGCCCTCGACCCGCACGGGAAAGATCTGAAGTGGCCGGTAGTCAGGCGGCATGAGCGCGGCCCCGGTCTTGATTGAGAATCGGGCGCCGTCACGCGGGCATATGATTTCCCCGTTGCGGATTTCGCCTGCGCTCAGGTCGCTTCCGTCATGGGTACAGGCATTTCCGAGCGCGTGGAACGTGCCGTCGATATTGAAGATGACGACGTTCGTGCCGCCGGCGCTGGCCGCACGCCGGCTGCCGGGCGGCAGCTCTTCCTGCGCGCCGACGTCTGTCCAATCCTGCGCGGCGCCGCTGGGCGCGCCCGCGGATTGTTGGGCGCCTCCCGCCGCGCCGGCCTCCGCGATGCGTCGCAGCTGAGTCTCGATGGTTGCCATCCGAACGGAAATAGAAGTCAGGGCCGGGATCAGCTCATGGAGCTGGTCAAGATGCCGGCTGACGCTCAGCAATGCGCGCGCATGTTCGCGCAACGCGCCTTGCGTCGAATCGCTGCGGGCGGCGATCGCCGCAGTTGTGCGACGCGTTGCCGGGCGTTTTGCGTAGGGCTGCCACTGGAGTTCCTTGATGGCGGTTTTCAGCACGCGGTTATCGATGATCTGCTCGTCATCGGCGTAGCCGCATACGAGGGACGTGTCACACAGGGCATTGATCAGACGCGGGATACCGCCGGTATACTGGTATATCATTTCATACGTCTCCTCGGAGAAAAGCGGCGGACCGGTTCGGCCCGCAATTTCCAGCCGGTGGACGATATAGGCGCGGATCTGTTCGAGCGACAGGGGCGTAAGGTGATAGCGCAGCCGCACCCGCTGCAGCAGCTGTTCGAGTTCCGGTGTCTCGAGCATGTGGTTGAGTTGCGGCTGGCCGGCAAGGATCACGTGCAGAACCTTCTGCTTGCGCGTCTCGAGGCCGGAAAGGAGCCGCAGCTCCTCCAGTGCTCTGGGGCTCAGATTATGCGCATCATCGACGATGAGAACGAGCTGATTCCCGGCGGAAAATTCGTTCATCAGATAGGTGTTCAGCATGTCGAGCAGCTCGACTTTCTTGGCGCTGAAGGGGTCGAGCCCGAATTCGACCAGCACTGCCTGCAGGAATTCCACATCATCGAGCTGCGTCTGGAAGATTTTGGCGACTACGACCGATTGGTCAAGCTCCGACAAGAGCTTCTCGATGAGCGTTGTCTTGCCAGAGCCGATCTCTCCCGTTATGACGACGAAGCCGTCGTGGTTCCAGACGGTGTAGTCCATGTACGCCTTGGCATGGCGATGGGTATCGCTCATGTACAGGAAATCGGCATCCGGCACGAGCTGGAAAGGAAATTCGCGAAGCTTGAAGTGCTCGAGATACATGATTTGCGTCGTCTCCGGATTCAGGATGGCATGCCGTGCGGGACATTGCCACGCGCAGGCAGCGCGATGCCGTTACGGCTCGGGCGGGCTGGCCATTTTCACGCTTGTTGCCGACATGTTGCTGCACCGTGAATTGCAGCGGGATCCGTCCAGATCCCTGCCGGATTGGCCGTCGGGGCAGTCGCGCGCTGGCCTCGGTATCTGGTCCGCGCGCATCCCGAACCGGGGTGCGGTGCAAGCTTAGACTGAGCGCATACCCGGGAATTCCCTTCCGTGCGCCTTGGCGCAACGCAGGAGGAGGGAATGTTGAATTCAGTCTGGGCCGGGGAGGTGGCAGAGAATTGCAGCGCGTGCCTGCCCCGAGGCGCGGGAAATCCATCGACGACGGGAAAGACCGCACGGTCTGACCCGGCAATCGGTCGCCACGGGAACGCACAGAACAGAAATCGATTTATATCCTCGGTGGTTGCCGCACGATGACAGCATCCGGGCACCGTGGCGGCAGAGCGCGTGCTGACCCGGGGGTGCTGACCGTTCCTTATTATGCGGTCGACCCGCGCGCAGCAGGTGCGGGCATGGTGAGCGGGGTGGGGCCTGGGTTCGTTCCAGGAGCATCGGCTATTCATGCGGCAATGGACGAGACGGCCGGCCGAGACCGCGCAGGGACCATTTCCCGACGGAACACGATCGATCGCGCCCTGGGGTGCCTCCTTGATCGTCTCTGGTGGGAGACGCCACACGCCAGCAGTCTTCTTGCGTTTCATCAAACCATTTTTAGCATATGAGGTATTGCTTGTGAACAGCCGGGCGACTGGCTGGACTCCGCCGGTCTGTTCGACGAATTCGAGTTTCAGTTTCTCGGGACTGCGACCGATGTCGATGGACCATGCCGGCCTTGTCTGTATCGGCGTTTCGGTCCTGGAGTGAATCGGAAATGGCGAACAGAGCCGCGCCGGTTCAGGAAGCGGCGAGGGCGCGCGTTCGGGGGAAATCGCACCTGCCGGAGTTTCCGAGAGCGACAGGACGCCGGCAGCCAGGGCACGACAGGCGGGCAGCGGACCGGAGTCTTGCAGCATGCGCTGTGGCTGATCTCCGGCGCGATTTTGCTGGGTCCACCGAAGAACGGGCGACAGCTTCGGGTTCCGCTTTGCCTTATGGTTGACCGGGATCTTCATGTGGCGCATTTTCACCTGCTTAATCGGAGGTGTCGGGGCAAAACACGACTTCGGAACCTGGAGTTGAATTGCCGGTCGTATCGATTATCCTGTTCCGGGTGCGGGAGCAAGTGCCGCCAGGCTGGCGGATTACAATAAAATGAACACGAATTATTAAGCGCAGATGACCGAGAGCAGCAGGCAGGGGCGCGCGCGAGCGTGGACCGCATTCTTGCTGGCGTCGCCGTTCGTATATGGGATGTACATCTTCCTCCTGTTCCTCTTCGATACCTTTGCGGGTGATCAGGAGATGCTGTATGAATACTCCATCCAGAAATCGCGGCGGAAACTGGTCATGCAGATAATCTACGGTGGCTGGCATGCGGTTCCGATGCTCTATGCCGTGGGCCTTCTTCTTCTGCTGATTGCGTGGGCGCTGGTGAAACGGCTTGGTCGCCAGGTGGTGGTTCTGACTGGGGCCGTCGGCGCGGCATGCGGCCTGGTGGTGGCCGGCATGTTCACCGGCACCGATATCAGTGCCATAACACCGTCAGTGCTTTCTGGGCTGCTCCTGGGATGCCTGATGGGTTGGATCGCTTGTGGCATTCGCGCGTTCGGGGGTACCTGAAATGCGTCCGCTTTTCGCCATCCTGTGTCTTGGGCTGCTGCTCAATTCCCCGTACGCGTTTGCCACAGACTACGTCTGGGTCATCGGCGGCGGCCCGAATCCCACGGAGTCGCAGGCACAAATCGAATCCAATGTGAACTGGGTCATCCAGATACTGAAGAAGTATCCTGGCAGACGCAAGCTGCGCGTTTTCTTTGCGGCCGGTCGCAAACCCCTGAAGGACGTTGTCGCCTGGCGCCCACCCAAAGAGTCCAGCGCGTCGCTTCAGCCTCTTGCGCGTGTTTTCGGCGACACCATGGCCAACGGCAATCATTATTACCGCCAGCAAGTTCCTGATGTCGTGGGCAGCACCGACGCGAATGAGCTCAAGAAACGGCTCGAACGGGAGTTCTCTCGGCTCAAGCCGGGAGACCGGGCGCTCATCATCTACAATGGCCACGGGTCGTACAACTATTCCGACGACACATCCCGCAATGCCCTGAGACTATGGAACAACACCCACATTTCCGCGCGCACCATGTATCGGATCATGAAACGCATCAATCCCAAGGTCCCGGTGCGATTTGTGTTCACCCAATGCTTCGCCGGCGCCTTTGACCGCCTGGTCCATCCGCATGCCGAAGACAGGCTGGCGCTCGGGAAAAGTGACCGCTGCGGTTTTTTCGCAGTGTCCCCGTACAAGGAGTCGGAGGGATGTTCGCCGAGCGTCAAAGTGGGTGATTATCGGGACTACACGACCTATTTCTTCGCCGCGCTGAAGGGCCGCACGCGGACTGGGGCGCCGCTGCCGGTCAATCCGGACCTGAACCATGACGGTACGGTGTCGCTGTACGAAGCGCATCTTTACGCGCTGTCGCAGGCGCACAGTACTGACATGCCGCGTTCCACCAGCGAGATGTTTCTCGAGCGTTGGCAGCCCTGGTATCTGCGCTGGGTCGATACCGGCGCTGAGCCGGACAATGTCTATGGGCGACTGGCACGCGAAGTGGCGAAGAACAACGGGTTGCCGCAGTCCGGACATGCGCTTATCCGGGCGATCAGCGCGCGCAGGCGCGAACTGGTCAGGCGGAAGGATCGGCTGAAGCTGGAGAAGCGCAGCCTCAAGCGGGTTATCCGTCTGTTGCAGGGCAAGATTCAAGGACGAATCGGCATGCGCTGGCCTGGGGCGCTCTCGCCCTACACGCTCAATTTTGTGCACTTCCTCAACAAAGACCTGGATGCCGCACAGAACTTCATCCTGGCTGACCGGGACTATCCGGACTTGGTTGCGATGCAAAACCGGCGGTTCGACATCAATAACGATCTGCTCGACATCAACCGCGATATCACGCAGCTCAACAAGATCGAGCACCTGCGCCAGCTGGCACGCCTCAAGTACGAGTTCGACCGGCACGCGTCGGCTCAGGACCGCGCCTGGTATCACCGCCTTCTGTCCTGCGAAGAATTGCCCCTTTAGGGCAACTGCGCAGGCGGGTTCGTGCGGCAGTCGCAATCCGTATGGCGCCCGAGGTGAGCGGGGTGCCGGAAGGATCGGACAAATCCGGGCAAGTTCAGCATGTACCGCGAGCGTGCCGCGCAGGGAGGATCCCAGCGCGGATCTGGGTGGAAGGGGTAGACCGGAACCCCCCGGTGACCGTCATACTTTGTAATACTCCCGGTACCACCGTACGAAGCGCGAGATCCCGACTTCGACCGGGGTTGCGGGCCGGAAGCCGACTGCTGCGGCCAGTTCGCTGACATCGGCGACGGTGGCTGGCACGTCGCCGTCCTGCATCGGAAGCAGCTCCAGGATGGCCTCCCGGCCGAGCTCCTGTTCCAGGATGTGGATGTAGCGCATCAGCTCCACCGGGCTGTTGTTGCCTATGTTGAATATGCGGTACGGAGCGCGACTGGTCGCGGGATCCGGCCGGTCCCCGGACCACTCGGCATTGGGCGTTGCCGGCCGGTCTATCACGCGGATCACGCCCTCGACGATGTCATCGATATAAGTGAAATCGCGCACCATCTGTCCGCGGTTGAATACCGGAATGGGTTTGCCCTCCAGGATTCCCTTTGTGAACAGGAACAGCGCCATATCCGGGCGCCCCCAGGGGCCATACACGGTGAAGAAGCGCAGCCCCGTGCAGGGCAGCGCAAACAGGTGGGCGTAGCTGTGCGCCATGAGCTCATTGGCCTTCTTGCTCGCCGCGTAGAGCGACAGCGGATGATCGACGTTGTCGTGCTCCGAAAAGGGCTGCCTGGTATTGGCTCCGTAGACCGAACTCGAGGAGGCGAAAACGAAATGGCCGACCTGAGTGTGGCGGCAACCTTCGAGCAGGTTGGCAAAGCCGACAAGGTTGGCGTCGACATAGGCATGCGGATTCTTGAGGGAATAGCGTACGCCGGCCTGGGCAGCCAGATTCATCACGGCATCGAAGTGATCTTCGCGAAAGAGTTTTGCCACGGCCTCACGCTCGGCGATGTCGAGCCTTTCAAAGCGGAAGTTCGGGTACGCAGAGAGCCGGGCGAGACGCGATTCCTTGAGCGCCACGGAGTAGTAATCGTTCAGGTTGTCGATCCCGACAACCTCATCGCCGCGATCGAGCAGCCGGATGGCGAGGGTGGATCCGATAAATCCGGCGGCGCCGGTGATCATGATGCGCATGGTCAGTATGTTCCTCTTGATTCAGGGGTCACTGTTTCGGCATGGAGGCCGGCGCCCCGCTTGCTGGGAGCGCGCCTTACAGCCGCCACGAGGCAATGCCGGCAGCCTTGAGGGCGCGCAGATCGAACTGGGACTTCACGTCAATGAAGCAGCCCGTCGCCTTGAGCTTTGCGCGGTAGTCGGCGAGCGCACGCTCCCGGAACGGTGCATGGGCGACGGCCAGTACGATCGCGTCGGCGACCGGCAGGGCGTCGAAGTCGACGAGCTCGATGCCGTATTCGTGCCGCGCCTCGGCCGCAAGCGGCACGGGATCGTGGACATGGACTTCCACGCCGTAGGATCTGAGCTCCTCGATTACGTCGATCACCCGCGAGTTGCGCAGGTCCGGACAGTTCTCCTTGAACGTCAATCCGAGCACGTTGACACAGGCGCCCTTGACCGGATTGCCCAGCTTGATCATCTGCTTGATGGTTTGCTCGGCGACGAACTTGCCCATGTGGTCATTGATCCGCCGCCCGGCGAGGATGACCTCGGGGTGGTAGCCGATCATTTCGGCCTTGTGGGTGAGATAATAGGGATCGACCCCGATGCAGTGTCCGCCCACCAGCCCCGGGCGGAAGGGCAGGAAGTTCCACTTGGTTCCTGCTGCCTCGAGCACCTCGAGCGTGTCGATGCCGAGCTTGTCGAAGATGACGGCGAGCTCGTTCATGAGTGCGATATTGAGGTCGCGCTGGGTGTTCTCGATCACCTTGGCGGCCTCGGCCACCTTGATGCTCGATGCGCGGTGCACGCCGGCGGCGATGACCGAGGCGTAGAGGGAAGCGACCGCATCGAGTGTGGCGGCGTCGTCGCCCGAGACGACCTTTACGATGGCTGTGAGCGTGTGCTCGCGGTCTCCGGGGTTGATGCGCTCGGGTGAATAGGCGACATGGAAGTCCTGCTTCCACTTCTTTCCCGAGTACTCCTCGATCACCGGCACGCATATCTCTTCGGTGGCGCCCGGGTAGACGGTGGATTCGTAGATGACGATCGCGCCGCGCTTCATGTGCCGTCCGACCGCCTGGCTAGCGCTCACCAGGGGCGAGAAGTCGGGCTGGCGCGCGCGGTCGATCGGAGTGGGAACGGCGACGATGATGAAGTCGGCCGATGCGAGCTCCTGCGCATCGGTGGTCGGGTGGAGCTTGTCGGCCGCGCGCAGCTCGGCGCCTGACATCTCGCCGGTGGGGTCGATGAACCGCCGGTAACTCTCTACCTTGGCCGCGCTCAGGTCGAATCCGATGGTGCGGTATTGCTTTCCGAACTCGACGGCGAGCGGCAGCCCGACGTATCCGAGACCGACGACTGCGACGACACTCATGGTGTTTCTCTCCTGATGATTGAAAGGCTCTCGCTGTGGCCGGACTGGGATCCGGAAATGCCGCGGCATGAGAGAAACAGCAGGGTGCGCGCTCGGAATCTCTCCGACCATCGTGTGGCTGCGCCACGCCGGATTGCGGTCGTGCCGCCTCGCGGGCACTGATGCCCCTTTTGTTATTCAGACCGGACGCTATAATCGCACAAAGACGCCCCGACTTTCCACGAGACGGCGGCATCTGCGGACAGATACCTACGGTTTGCTATGCCGCATGCAGGGTGACCTGCACCATCGCGGTGGCGCCGGGCGGAAACAACAAGGAGAAAGGATCCGGCATGAAGGTGTTGATCACGGGCGGGGCGGGTTTCATCGGATCACACCTCACGGACCGGCTGCTTGCCGGAGGAAACGAGGTCCGGGTGCTCGACAATCTCTCCACGGGGAAGCGCGAAAACCTGCCGCTGTCCGACCCGGGACTCGAATTCATTGCGGACGACATCAGCGGTCTGGACGCGGCCCACAGCTGCATGCGCGGTGTTGATGCCGTGGTGCATCTGGCTGCGGTGGCGTCCGTTCAGGCCAGCATCGATGACCCGATCGCGACCCACCGGACGAATTTCGACGGAACCCTGAATCTGCTGGAGGCGGCGCGGGCCCGGGGCGTGAAGCGTTTCCTTTACGCCAGTTCGGCGGCGGTCTACGGGGACACGTCGCGGCTTCCGGTTCCGGAGACGTGCAGCCTGCAGCCGCTGTCCCCGTATGCGGCCGACAAGTTGGCCGGGGAGCATTATCTCTACTATTATTTCAGGAAGCACGGGCTGGCAACGACGGCGTTCCGCTTTTTCAACATCTACGGGCCCCGTCAGGATCCCTCGTCGCCCTATTCCGGCGTGATCAGCATCTTCGTCGACCGGGTGCGGGCCGGCAGTCCCGTCACGATTTTCGGCGACGGACGGCAGACGCGCGACTTCGTGTTCGTCGGGGATCTCGTGGCCTTGCTCGCGGGCGCGCTGGAGCGTGACGGTCTCGAGGGCAAGACGGTTAATGTCGGCACCGGTGTCGAGAGTTCGCTGCTGCAGCTGATCGAGGCGCTCGAGGATCTGGCGGGCAGGAAGGTGGCGCGCAATCACCGTGATGCCCGTGTCGGCGACATTCTGAGGTCATGCGCGGATGTCACGCGTCTGCGGGAATGCTTCGGGACGGTTCCGTCCACGCCGATCCGCGGGGGTCTGCGCACGCTGGTTCCGCCGCCGGGCTAGCGCAGGGCCGCGGCGCCCGGAAGGTGCTCGTGAGACAAGTGCTGTGCAGGACAACACGGACTCACTCATGGATCTGAACAGGAAGCGCCCGGTATATCTCAATCTTCTGAAGATCCGCCTGCCGGTGGGCGGGGTGGTTTCCATCATCCACCGCATCAGCGGTGTGCTGCTGGTGATGGTACTTCCTGTATCGGTCTATCTGCTGCAGCGCATGCTCCAGAGCCGGGCAGCCTTCGAGCGTGTCGCGACAGCCACGCACGGAATCCTCGTAAAGATCGTGGTGCTGGCGGTGCTGTGGTTGTTCGGCCAGCATTTCTTCGCCGGCATCCGCCACCTGCTGATGGACATGGATATCGGCACCAGCAGGCAGGCCGGCCGCGCCGGTGCGTGGCTGGTGTTCGCCGCTTCGGCAGCGGTGGTCGCGTACGCGGCAGCGAGGCTCCTGTGATCGAAATGCGTCCTGCAGGCAGCGCCCACCGCGGTCTCGCAGAATGGATCCTGCAGCGCCTCACCGCCGTCTACATGACGGGTTACGTGATTGTGCTGGTCCTGCGCTGGATTGCCGGGCCGGCGCCTGGCTACGTGGCGTGGCGGCAGTGGGCAGGCACGCTTCCGGTGCGCGTTTCCGTCACGCTGTTTTTCGTCAGCGCCGTCGTCCATGCCTGGATCGGGCTGCGCAGCGTCTATATGGATTATCTGCAGTTGCTCTGGCTGAGGCTTATCGTCGTCATCATGACGGCAGTCATGCTGGCGGCGCTGTTCGCGTGGGCCCTCGGTGTGATCTGGGGAGCCGGCGGATGAACATCGCCCGGCGCCGCTTCGATTGCCTGGTGATCGGCGCCGGCGGCGGTGGGCTGCGGGCTGCGCTGCAGCTGGCGCAGGCTGAGGCGCATGTCGCGGTGGTGTCCAAGGTCTTTCCCACACGTTCCCACACGGTGGCGGCGCAGGGGGGCATGAACGCCGCCCTCGGAAACGTGCTTCCGGACAACTGGCTGTGGCACATGTATGACACCGTCAAAGGAGGCGATTATCTGGGCGACCAGGACGCGATCGAATACATGTGCCAGACGGCACCGCGGCTGGTGGTAGAGCTCGAGCACTACGGGGTGCCGTTCACGCGCCTGGCCAACGGGAGGATCTACCAGCGCAAGTTCGGTGGCCAGAGCCAGAATTTCGGGGGCGAACAGGCGGCACGTACCTGTGCGGCGGCCGACCGCACCGGTCACGCGATTCTGCATGCGCTCTATCAGCAGAATATTCGGGCCCGCACCCATTTTTTTGACGAATATTTCGCGGTCGATCTGCTGCGGGATCGTGACGGTTACGTGCTCGGCGCGCTGGTTCTGGAGATCGAGACCGGCGAGCCGCTGGTTATCGAAGCCCGCACCACGCTGATTGCCACCGGCGGGGCCGGACGCATCTACCGCACCGGTACCAACGCCCTGATCAATACCGGCGACGGGATGGCGATGGCCTTGCGGGCGGGCATCCCGCTCGAGGACATGGAGTTCATCCAGTTTCATCCCACCGGGATAGCGGGTTTCGGCATGCTGATCACCGAAGGTGCGCGCGGGGAGGGGGGATACCTGATCAATGCCGGCGGCGAGCGGTTCATGGAACGGTATGCGCCGCACGCCAAGGATCTGGCAAGCCGCGATGTCGTCAGCCGCGCCATCGCCGTCGAGGTGCGCGAGGGCCGCGGCTGTGGTCCCCGGAAGGACCATGTGCTGCTCAAGCTCGATCACCTGCCGGCGGAGGTAATCAAGAGCCGCCTGCCGGGAATCCGGGAGACCGCCATGCGGTTTGCCCACGTTGATCCGGTGGAACGGCCGATCCCGGTCTATCCGTCGCTGCACTACATGATGGGCGGCATACCCACGAACCGCTTCGGGCAGGTCGTGGTTCCGGAGCACCATGGGCCGGAAGAGCCGGTTCCCGGGCTGTACGCCGCAGGAGAATGCGCGTGCGTATCCATACACGGTGCCAACCGTCTGGGCGGGAACTCCCTGCTGGACATCGTGGTGTTCGGCCGGGCCGCCGGCGAGCACATGGTGCAGTACCTTTCCGAGAATCCGTATCACCGGCCACTCGATCCTCAGGGCGTGGAGCAGGTGATGGAACGGCTGCGGCGCTGGGACCGCGAGGGCGACGGGGAGCCGGTTGACGCCCTGGGCGAGGAGCTGCGACTCACGATGGAGCAGTACTGCGGCGTGTTCCGCACCCAGGACGTGCTGGACGAAGGCGTGCGCAGGATCGTCGCCATCGAACAGCGCCTGCCGGATGCGCGGCTCAGGGACCACAGCAAGGTGTTCAATACCGCGCGGATCGAGGCCCTGGAACTCGAGAACCTGGTGGACGTGGCGTTGGCGACGGTGGTGTCGGCAGCGGCACGCACCGAGAGTCGCGGTGCCCACAGCCGCGAGGATTATCCGCAGCGCGACGATCTCAGATGGCTCCGGCACAGCCTGTTCTACAAGGCCGGGCGGCGCATGGACTACAAACCGGTGCGCATGAAGCCGCTCACGGTCGACAGCTTTCCGCCGAAGCAGCGGGTTTACTGACAGACAGCCGGAAGGAGCCAGGGCGATGAGATTCAGGATCTACCGGTACAATCCGGAAACGGACACCAGGCCGCACCTGCAGGATTACGAGCTCGATGAAAGTCACGGCGCAGTGATGCTGCTCGACGCGCTGCTGCTGCTCAAGAAGCAGGATGACAGCCTGAGCTTTCGCCGCTCCTGCCGCGAAGGTGTGTGCGGATCAGACGCCATGAACATTAATGGCCGCAACGGACTTGCCTGCATTACGCCCCTGCACACGCTGGCGCAGCCGGTGACGTTGAGGCCTTTGCCGGGCATGCCGGTCATCCGGGATCTGGTCGTCGACCTGAGCCAGTTCTACCGCCAGTATCGCGAGGTCAAGCCCTGGCTCATCAATCACGACCCGGAACCGGAGATCGAGCGGCTGCAGACGCCGGAGCAGCGGGCACAGCTCGACGGGCTATATGAGTGCATCCTGTGCGCCTGCTGTTCCACCGCCTGCCCGTCGTTCTGGTGGAATCCCGACCGGTTTCTGGGGCCGGCCGCGCTGCTGCAGGCTTGGCGTTTCCTGGCCGACAGCCGCGACCAGGCTACCGGGCGGCGCCTGGACGACCTGGAAGACCCGTATCGTCTCTTCCGCTGTCATACGATCATGAATTGCACGGATGTCTGTCCCAAGGGGCTCAATCCGAGTGCGGCGATCGGCCATATCCGGCAGATGCTCCTCAAGCGTGCTTTATGACGGGTGTCTCCGACCGCAACCGCGTGCACTGGCGCTGCCGCAGGGGGTCGCTTGAGCTGGATACGATCCTGGGCCGTTTCTTCGCACGCTGCTATGGGGAGCTATCGGCGGCGGAGCGGGCGGATTTCGAGCGCCTTCTGGCGCAGCCCGATCGTCTGCTCACCGAATGGTTGGAGCAGGGCGCTCCGCCACCGGACGACCTGAAGGATATCGTCGGCAAGATCGGTTAGAAGTCCGCAGGCGGCCGGTACTGCCTGTGGCGCGCCACGGCTCAGGCCGAGGTGCCCGGTTCCGGGACGAGCACGGTGTCGCGCGCTGGTCCGGAGGCGAGACCGGGGTGGTCACGGGTGTAATGCAGCCCGCGGCTCTCGTGGCGGGCAAGCGCCGAGCGGATGATGAGTTCGGCGACCACCGCCAGATTGCGCAGTTCCACCAGATCGGTGTGGATGCGGAAGTTGCTGTAGTATTCCCGGATCTCTTCCTTAAGCAGGTTCACACGGTGCTGCGCCCGTTCCAGACGCTTCGTGGTGCGCACGATACCGACATAGTCCCACATGAAATGCCGCAGCTCATCCCAGTTGTGCGACACCACGACCAGTTCGTCCGGATCCGAGACGCGACTCTCATCCCAGGGCGGTAGCCCGGGCGGCGGCGGGGCAGCATCGAAGCGGGCCGCGATGTCAGCGGCGGCTGCGGCTGCAAACACCACGCATTCGAGGAGCGAGTTGCTGGCCAGCCTGTTCGCCCCGTGCAGTCCGGTGAATGCGCACTCCCCGACCGCATAGAGCGCGTCGATGTCCGTTCGCGCATGCAGATCCGTCATGATGCCGCCGCAGGTGTAATGGGCGGCCGGTACTACCGGAATCGGCTGGCGGGTCATGTCAAACCCGAGCTCCAGGCAGCGCTGATAAATGTTGGGAAAGTGGCTGCGGATGAAATCGGCCGGTTTGTGGCTGATGTCGAGGTAGACACAGTCCAGGCCGGCGCGCTTCATCTCGAAATCGATGGCGCGTGCCACGATGTCGCGCGGCGCCAGTTCGGCGCGCTCGTCGTGCTTCGGCATGAAGCGCGTGCCGTCTGGCAGCACCAGCACGCCGCCTTCGCCGCGCACGGCCTCCGAAACCAGGAAGGACTTGGCGTGGGGATGATAGAGGCAGGTCGGGTGGAACTGGATGAATTCCATGTTGGCCACGCGGCAGCCGGCACGCCACGCCATGGCGATCCCATCCCCGGTGGAGGTGTCGGGGTTGCTCGTATATAGATAAACCTTGCAGGCGCCGCCGGTGGCAAGGACCACGAACCGCGCGCTGAATGCCCGGGTTTCGCCGCTGCGTCGGTCCAGGATGTAGGCGCCGAGACAGCGATTGGGTCCGGGGCGGCCCAGCTTGCGGTTGGTGATCAGATCGACTGCGATATGGTGTTCGTACAGCTGGATGTTCGGGTGATGGCGGGCATGGGATTCGAGTGTCGTTTCCATCGCCCGCCCCGTGGCGTCCGCGGCGTGAATCACGCGCCGGTGGCTGTGACCCCCTTCCCGTGTCAGGTGATAGGGGGTACCGGCCGGCCCCGGTTCCCGGGTGAAATCCACCCCTTGGCCGACCAGCCAGTCTATGGCCTGCGGCCCTTGGCGGACCACAAATTCGACGGTATCTGCGTGACACAGTCCGGCGCCCGCCCGCAGGGTGTCCTCGATATGGGCCGAATAGGAGTCATCCTCGTTGACCACGGCAGCGACTCCGCCCTGGGCATACAGGCTCGAACCCTGGGTGAGGTCGGCCTTGGCAATTACCGCGACCCGTGCCCAGGGCGCGATTCTGAGCGCGACGCCGAGACCGGCCATCCCAGCCCCGAGGACCAGGACATCTGCCGTGACTTCGGGGGATTTGACGGCGATTTCGCTTGGCATAGGTATTTTGTTACGACGGCCCGACCCACAAGGGAAGGCGCTAGTCGTGGTTTTGCGATATCATGCTGCGCAATTTCAGTCCGGCCGGATGTGCCGGGACCACTGATTTACAAAGACAACTATAACCATGATCGGCTCGGCAACGCGAACTTTATTTTGCAGCCATGGTCTTTAAGAAGTGACGCGCTGCGTTGGCCTTCACGGTAAAGGGGATGTACTGGCATGGTCGAGCGCAGTGTCGATCAAGAATTGGTGGTGCGGGTACAGAAAGGAGACAAGGCCGCCTTTGACCTGCTGGTGAGGAAATACCAGCATCGGATTGCCAAGCTGGTGTCCCGATACGTGTCAGATCGGACCGAGGTCGAGGATGTTACCCAGGAGGCCTTTATCAAGGCCTTCCGCGCCATCGGCGGATTTCGCGGTGAAAGCGCGTTCTATACTTGGTTGTACAGGATTGCCATCAATACCGCAAAGAACTACCTGGTGTCGCAGGGCCGGCGTCCGCCGGCGTCGGACATGGAGACCGAGGAGGCGGAGTTGACGGAAGCCGGAGCAAGCCTGCGCGATGTGACCACACCCGAGCGGCACCTGCTCGCGGACGAAATTGCGCGGACGGTGGAACGGGCCATTGCGGCATTGCCGGAGGATCTGCGTACCGCCATTACGCTGCGGGAGCTCGACGGGTTGAGCTACGATGAGATTGCAGTGGTGATGGATTGTCCGATCGGTACGGTACGTTCGCGCATATTCCGGGCGCGCGAGGCTATCGATTCGGAGTTGCGGCCGCTTCTAGAGGGCTGAATCAGGATCATCGGAGTCGGGGTCAGGGCCATCGGAATTGCGGAGTTTCCGGGTGTCCATGACGGGGCAGATTCGCAAGTATCTGGAGTATCGGAGTACCGATGAAGCAGAAAATTTCGGAGTTGCTGGATGAAGAACTTCCCGAAAGCGACTGCCGTCACGTGTTGCAGGGAATGGCGGAAGACCGGGAATTGCGCGGAACCTGGGAGCGATATCATCTGATCCGTGCCGCGATGCGCGGGGAGCTGAGTGTTATCGTGCATCCCGGGATTGCGGACCGTATCGGCACCATACTCGCAACCGAGAATATCGTGCCGATGCAACGCCGGCCGTACCGGATTGCAACGCCACGCCTGGCGAAATTTGCAGCCGGCCTGGCCATCGCGGCATCGGTGGCGACGGTGGCGATCGTCAGCCTACAGCCCAAGACCGGGACGCAGGCCCGGGTTCAGGCCGGACGCGCTGCCGACCGTCGGATCGCGGCGGCATCCCTGGCGTCCGCCACGCCGCCTGCAGCCCAGGCGCCGGCCGAACGCGCCGCCTATCAGGACGCCCTCAATGCGTTTCTGGTGGAGCATGGCGAGGTGACGCCACCCGCCGGAATGGGCAGCATGATGTCATTCGTGCGTGTCGTCGGGTACCGCAACGACAATTCCCATCGATGAGCATCCGGCCACTGTCTCTGCGTTGGGCGCCGTTCATCATGCTCCTGGCTGTCCGCGTCGCCAGCGCCGGTGTCGGCGGCGGCGAGAGCGCCGAGAAGCTGCTCCAGCAGATGAGTCGGGCGGCCCATACCCTCAATTACCAGGGCACGTTCATCTACCAGCATGGTGATCAAATCGACACCATGCATATATTCCACCAGGTGCAAAACGGCCATACGCGCGAACGTCTCGTGTCGCTCAACGGCGCCGCGCGCGAGGTGATACGCAATCGCCGGGAAGTGGAATGCTATCTGCCGGACGAGAAGTCCGTACTGGTCGAGCACCGCAGCCTGAGCATGCGCAGCTTTCCGGCGGTCATCCCGCAGTCGCTGCACAGGCTGGAGAGATACTACTCGATGGAGCGGGACGGTGGCGGACGGGTGGCGGGCCACGAGGTCAGAACCGTCCTCATCACTCCGCGGGATTCCTACCGGTATGGCTACCAGCTGTGGGCCGACCGCAGGACCAACCTGCTGTTGAAGTCCACCCTGTTCAATGAACGTAACCATGTGGTCGAGCGGTTCATGTTCACGAACGTGAAGATCGGAGGGCCGATTCCGGACTCCGAGCTCAGGCCAAACAAGCCGCAAAAAGGTACGGTCTGGTACCGCGAAGGCAGCGGGGTCGAAGAGCCCATCAATGGAAAGCTGGACTGGAAGGTAGAACGGCTGCCGCCGGGCTTCCGGCTGGCCCTGCGGATGGTCCGTACGTCACGCCGGCACAAGACCCGTGTCGAGCATTTTGTCTATTCCGATGGCCTTGCCGTTGTCTCGGTGTTTGTCGAGCCGGCTGGCACGGGCTCGCCCATGGACCGGATCAAGGGGTTGACGCACGTGGGTGCGGTGCACGTTTTCGGGAAGATAGTCGGGAATCACCAGATCACCGTCGTGGGAGAGGTGCCTGCCAAGACCGTCGACATGATGGGCACATCGGTGGTGCCGGTCCACTAGGCGCCTGGGTCCGGGGTCGGTATTCCGGGTTTGCCCCGCAGACCTTGCCCGGCTTTCATGGCTGGTCGGTGGCGGCCGCCGGGCCTTTCTTCTCGGTCCCCACGGATCCGGGCGCGGCTTGCTGCGGACGGCGCCTTGGCAAAACAGGCGGGCGGGAATTTATCCTCATCCGGCACGAACCGGACGGGACGCCGCGCCTTCGCGGGTTTGCGGAAAAAGGGTATCATTTGCTGAATGAACAGCCGGTGGCGGTATCCGGCACGATCAATCGGGGTCACGAGAAAGGGCGCCAAGGGCGCCCTTTTGCTGCGGGTCCCGGGGACGGCGGATGCGGGCTGATGGCGTGTAGGCAAGAGATTACCTGATGACCGCGTGGGACAGGCAGCTGATCCGGAATTTTTCGATCATTGCTCATATCGATCATGGCAAATCAACATTGGCAGACCGCTTCATCCAGCAATGCGGCGGTCTGGAGGCGCGCGAGATGGAGGATCAGGTACTGGACTCCATGGACCTCGAGCGCGAACGTGGAATCACGATCAAATCGCAGACCGTGGCGCTCAATTATCAGGCGCGGGATGGCCGTACGTACCGGCTGAACCTGATCGATACGCCGGGGCATGTGGATTTCTCGTACGAGGTGTCGCGTTCGCTCACGGCCTGTGAAGGTGCGCTCCTCGTGGTGGATGCGGCGCAGGGCGTGCAGGCTCAGACCGTCGCGAACTGCTACACCGCGGCCGAGCTTGATCTGGTGATCCTGCCGGTACTCAACAAGATCGATCTGCCGCAGGCGGATCCGGAGCGCGTGATCCGGGAGATCGCGGATATCATCGGCATTGACGCGTCCGGCGCAGTCCGGGCAAGCGCCAAGACCGGAGAGGGGATCATCGAGATCCTGGAATCGGTGATCAACCAGGTCCCGGCGCCAAAGGGCGACCCGCAGGCTCCATTGCAGGCGCTGATCGTAGACTCCTGGTTCGACAATTACCTCGGGACCGTATCGCTTGTGCGCGTTATGCAGGGCACCCTCAAGTCCGGCCAGAAGATCCGCCTGATGGCCAGCGGTCGCGAGTATTATGCGGAGCAGGTCGGGATTTTCACGCCCAAGCGCAAGACGACCCCGGAACTCGGAGTGGGGGAGGTCGGCTATGTCGTTGCCGGCATCAAGGATGTGCGCGGCGCGCGCGTTGGCGACACGATCACCCATGCGGACCATCCGGCCACGGTTCCGCTGCCGGGCTTCAAGGAGATCAAGCCGAGGGTGTTTGCCGGCCTGTATCCGGTCGATGCGGCTGATTACGACGCCTTCCGTACGGCGCTCGAGAAACTGAGTCTCAACGATGCCTCGTTGCATTACGAGCCGGAAACCTCGCAGGCGCTCGGGTTCGGCTTCCGCTGCGGGTTTCTCGGCATGCTCCACATGGAGATCATTCAGGAACGCCTGGAGCGGGAATACAGCCTTAGCCTGATCACCACGGCGCCGACGGTGGTCTACGAGGTGCTTACCACGCGCGGCGAGATCATGGCGGTGGAGAACCCCGCCAGGTTGCCGGATACCAGCCAGATCGAAGAGATCCGCGAGCCAATCATACGGGCGAGTATCTTGGTGCCTCAGGAGTACGTGGGTCCGGTCATGGGTCTGTGCATGGAGAAGCGCGGAGCCCAGAGCAACATGCAGTACGTCGGCCGCCAGGTGATGCTCACCTACGAGCTGCCGCTCAACGAGGTGGTGCTCGATTTCTTCGACCGGCTGAAATCGGTCAGTCGCGGATACGCCTCTTTGGACTATGATTTCCTTGAGTTCCGGGCTTCCAGGCTGGTGCGGCTGGACATCCTCATCAATGGCGATAAAGTCGATGCCCTGTCGGTCATCGTGCATCAGGATCAGAGCCATTACCGGGGCCAGGATCTGGTGCGGCGGATGAAGGAGCTGATTCCGCGCCAGATGTTCGATGTGGCGATTCAGGCCGCCATTGGCTCGCGCATCCTCGCGCGCGAGACGGTCAAGGCGCTGCGCAAGAACGTTACGGCGAAATGCTATGGTGGGGACATCACGCGGAAACGTAAACTTCTCGAGAAACAAAAGGCAGGCAAGAAACGTATGAAACAGCTCGGATCGGTCGAAATTCCGCAGGAAGCCTTCCTCGCGGTGCTGCGGGTAAGCGAGAAATAGCGCCATGTCATTCGCCCTCATTTTGTTCATTGCGCTTGTGGTCACCGGGCTCGTCTGGGCCATGGATCGCGTCTTGCTGGCGCCGTCGCGGCGTCAGGCGGTATTGTCGCTGGAGCAGGCCGGGGCAGCTGCGGACGCAGTGGAGCAGGCCAAAAAGGAGCCCGTGGTAGTCGAGTATTCGCGCGCCTTCTTCCCGGTCATCCTCGTGGTGTTCCTGGTGCGCGGCTTCGTGGTCGAACCGTTCCGCATCCCCTCGGGATCGATGGAGCCGACTCTGCGGATCGGGGATTTCATCCTCGTGAACAAGTTCATATACGGCCTGCGCCTGCCGGTGCTTAACAAGAAGATTCTTTCGGTGGAGGAACCCAAGCGGGGGGATGTGATGGTCTTCCGCTATCCCGGAAATCCTTCGGTGGATTACATCAAGCGTGTGGTTGGCCTACCCGGGGACCATATCGTCTACGGAGACAAGAAGCTGTACATCAACGGAAAGCTGATGCCGCAGACGCCCGACGGGGAGTTCGTGTACAGCGAGGGGCGGCAGCACGGTATCGTATCCCGCAAGGTCAAGGAGAATCTGGATGGCGTGGTGCATGATCTGCTGCTCAGTAACCGGCCGGATCCCACCCCCATGGAATTTACGGTCCCGCCCGGCCAGTATTTCGTCATGGGTGACAACCGCGACCGCAGCTGGGACAGCCGCTACTGGGGAACGGTGCCGGAGAAGAATATTGTCGGCAAGGCGTTCCTGATCTGGTTCAGCTGGGATTACGCCAATGACGGCGGGATCCGCTGGAACAGGATCGGGCGCGCAATCCACTGACGCGTACAGGTCGGTGCCAAAGGTACGGAGATAAATGACGATGCGCACGGGCAACAGGCAGTCCGGTATCACGATGTGGGGCTTAATGGTCGTGGCAGCGGTCGGGGCGTTCTTTGTGTTCCTGGCCTTGAAGCTCATTCCGGCCTATATCAACAACGCCGATGTCAAGGCTGACCTGGCAAGCCTTGCAAGTCAGCCGAACGCCGCCACGATGACTTTATATCAGGTTCACGATGCGCTCTCCCGGCGTTTCGAGATCGACAGCGTATCCCACGTCAATCTCCGGACCGACCTGCAGGTCACGCAGCCGAATCCGGGCGGTCCGCAGATCGTCCGGGTCGCCTACGAGGTGCGCGTGCCGCTCATGTACAACGTGACGGCGCTGCTGGATTTCAACGACACCGTGCAGCTGGGAGCGAAGTGACCGGCGGTTACCAGCGTCTGTCGGCGCGCCTCGGTTATGTATTTTCCGATTCCGGACTGCTCGGGCGCGCATTGACCCACCGCAGCAAGGGCGGAAGGAACTACGAGCGTTTGGAGTTCCTCGGCGACAGTGTGCTCGGGCTGGTCATTGCCGACGCCCTGTACCGCCGCTTTCCGGGACTCTCCGAAGGCGAGCTGACCCGGGTGCGGGCGGGACTGGTGCGTCGGGAGACGCTGGCCAGGCTGGCGCGGGACGTCGACATCGGGGATCTTCTGCAGCTTGGTGAGGGCGAACTGAAAAGTGGCGGCTATGATCGTGACTCGATCCTCGCCGATGCGCTCGAGGCGGTGTTTGGGGCCGTGTTTGTCGACGCCGGGTTCGAAAAGGCGCGGGACGTAATCGAGCGGCTTTATCGGGCGCTGCTGGCGGCAGTCGATCCGGCCGCCATCCTCAAGGATGCGAAGACCCGTCTACAGGAGTATCTTCAGAAACAGTCGCTTGGCATCCCTACCTACACGATGCTCGAGATCACGGGCGAGCCCCATCAGCAGCATTTCGTGGTGGAATGTGCGGCCACCGGCCTGCCGCAGCCGGTGCGCGGCGAGGGAGCCAGCCGCCGTGCCGCCGAGCAGGAAGCGGCGGCCCGGGCCTATGCGACCCTGACGGCGCGGGCGGAAGCCAGCCGTGGCTGACTTCCGAAGCGGGTTTGTTGCCGTCTGCGGACGTCCCAATGTGGGCAAGTCGACGCTAGTGAACCGTCTGGTGGGCCAGAAGGTCAGCATCACCTCGCGCCGGCCGCAGACCACCCGCCACCGTATCCTGGGCATCCGGACGACGGCCGACGCGCAGCTCGTCTACGTCGATGCCCCGGGCGTGCTGGAGGGCGGGAGCGGCAGCATGAATCAGTATCTGAACCGCGCCGCGTCCGGCAGCGTCGCAGGTGTGGACTGCGTGCTGCTGGTGATCAGCGTGCCGGGTTGGACCGAGGGGGACGAGCCGGCCCTGGCGCTGGCACGGCGTCAGGGCCGCCCGGTAATACTGGTCATCAACAAGATCGACCGTCTCGCGGACCGCTCGGTGCTGCTGCCGCTCATCCACGAGTCGCGCGAGAAGATGGCGTTTGCCGAGATCATTCCGGTGTCCGCCCGCACCGGCGACGGGCTTCCCGCGCTGGAGACAGCGATAATGGGACACATTCCCGTGCATCCGGCGCAGTTTCCGGCCGATCAGGTGAGCGACCGCAGCGACCGCTTCATGGCCGGAGAGCTGGTTCGCGAGCAGATCTTCCGCAGCTTTGGCCAGGAAATCCCCTACGCGGTGACCGTCGTGATAGACAGCTTTCGCCGGGAGCCGCGCCTTGTCCGGATCGAGGCAACGATCATGGTGGAAAAGGACGGGCAGAAGTTGATCCTCATCGGTACGGGCGGAGCGCGTCTGAAGGAGATCGGCCGGCGCGCGCGCCTGGAGATGCAGAAGCTCTTCGGCTCCAAGGTCTATCTGGGCCTGTGGGTCAAAGTGCGCGAAGGCTGGTCCGACGACGCCCGTGCCCTGCGCAGCTTTGGCTACGGGGATGACATCTGATCATGCGTGTGCAGCAGCAGGCCGCTTTCGTTCTACACAGCAGCCACTATGGCGAGACTAGCCTGCTGGTGGAGGTGTTCGCGCGTTCCCACGGACGGCTCGGTCTGATTGCCCGGGGCGCGCGCCGGCCGCGGTCAGCGCTGCGCGCGCTGCTGGAGCCGTTCCAGCCGCTGCTGATCGGCTGGGCCGGGCGCGGCGAACTGGGTACCCTGACGGCCGCTGAACCGTCGGGCAGCGCGTACGATCTGCCGGGCGGGCAGGCGTACTGCGGGTTGTATCTCAATGAACTGCTGGTACGGCTGATCCAACGGCACGACCCACACGAAGACCTCTTCGATGTCTACTGCCGCTCGCTCGAGCGGCTGCTGGATCCGGATGCGACCGAAGTTGCGCTGCGCCTGTTCGAGAAGCGCCTGCTGCAGGATCTCGGGTATGGCCTGGTGCTTGATCGAGAGGTGGTTGGAAATTCGCCGATTGCCCCGGATGCCGCCTATGATTATGTCCTCGACCGCGGACCGGTGCCGGCCCCTGCGGCCGAAGGGGGCGTGCGTGTGAGCGGGGCGAGCCTGCTGGCGTTGGCATGCGGGCAGTTTCCCGACACCGCCGTGCTGCGCGAAAGCAAGGCGCTGACACGCGCCTGCCTCGCGCGCCATCTCGATGGCCGGCCGCTGCGCAGCCGCTCGCTGTTCCGGATCGGGCGATCCCCGGCCGGGTCGGAGCGCAAAGGACGGATTCCATGATCAGACTCGGTGTCAACATCGACCACGTGGCCACGCTGCGTCAGGCCCGCGGCACGCGTTACCCGGACCCGCTTCAGGCCGCGCTGGAAGCCGAACAGGCCGGGGCCGACGCTGTGACCCTGCATCTTCGGGAAGACCGGCGCCATATCCAGGAGCGCGACGTCGAGCTGCTGAGGGGCGTGCTGCAGACACGCATGAATCTGGAAATGGCAGTGACCGCAGAGATCGTGGAATTCGCGGTGCGGCTGCGTCCGCAGGACTGTTGCCTGGTACCGGAGCGTCGGGCGGAGCTCACCACGGAGGGTGGACTCGATGTCGTGTCGCATCGCGACCGCATTGCCGCAGCCTGCGCGCGCCTCGGCGGTGCCGGGGTGCGGGTGTCGCTGTTCATCGACCCTGAGGTGTCGCAGGTCGAGGCGGCGGCCGCCACGGGCGCGCCGGTGATAGAGATCCACACCGGCCACTATGCCGACGCCTTGACCGACGAGGAGCGCAACGACGAACTCGGCCGCATCACGCTTGCCGTCGACCGCGGCCGGGAACTCGGTCTGCAGGTGAATGCCGGTCACGGGCTCAACTATCATAATGTGCAGCCCGTCGCCGCGATCCCGGACATTGCCGAACTCAATATCGGCCATGCGATCGTGGCGCGGGCCCTGTTTGTCGGCCTGCAGGCGGCGGTGCGGGAAATGAAGCGCCTGATGCTCGAGGCGCGCCGGTGATCTTCGGGATTGGCACCGATATCGTGCGGGTATCGCGCATGCAGCGGAACATCGAGCGTTACGGCGACAGGTTCGCGCTGCGCATCCTTACGGCCGCCGAGATGGAGGATTACCGCAGGGAGGTGCGCAAGGCGCATTTCCTGGCGAAGCGCTTTGCCGCGAAGGAGGCCGCGGCCAAGGCGATGGGGACCGGCTTCAGCGGCGGGCTGGGTTACCGCGACATCGGCGTATCGCACGACCGGGCCGGAAAGCCGGCGCTCGAATTCAGCGGAACCGCGGCGGAGTTCATGCGCAGCCGCGGGATCAACAGCACCCATGTGAGTCTTGCTGACGAGGAGGACCACGCCGTCGCGTTCGTCACCCTGGCGCGGGACTGAACGGAGGAATCTATTTCTTCGCTCCCGGTGGGCGGAATCCAGGCGGGAGCTTGCCGAAGTCCCCTTCGCCGTACAGGAAACCCACCATGTGCTTTTCGATGACCGCAATGGTGTCCGGGTCGGCAGTGCTGAGGTGATTCTCGTTGATGATGACTGCCAGGCGCTGGAGCCAGCTGTTCCATCCCTCGCGCGATACGGTCCGGTAAATGCGTTCGCCGAGCTCGCCGGGATGCGGTGGCCGGTCCAGCCCTTCCGCGTCGCGCTTGAGCACCTGACAATAGACGGTTCTCGACATGGATGCCTACATCGGGTTTGGAGATCAGGCCTGATTATAAACCTTGAGTGGGGGAGTTGTATTCATCGGCGTACGGCGGAATTCGCCGGAAGCGGCCCGAATGGGTTAAAATCAGAAAAATCCGGCAACATTTACGGAGGTTTTATGGCGACACCAGCAAGCGCGGTTTTTCCGGAGCAGATCGGCGAAGAGGACATGCGTGTGACGCCGGCCGCCCGGGCCAAGCTGTCGGAATTGCAAGGGCAGGCCGAAGAGGATGTTACGGCGATCCGCGTGTTCGTCTCCGGTGGAGGCTGCAGCGGCATGACCTACGGCATGACCTATACCGATCGCATTACCCCGTATGACAGCGTCGTGAGCGGGCCGGGTTTCACGCTCGCGGTCGATGCCGTCGCACTCAATTACCTGCGTGGCTGCGAAATCGATTTTCGCAGCGACACGCTCAATCCGAGCTTCGTGTTCAACAACGTCTTCCAGAGCGTGGGCGGTACCGGAACCTGTGGCGGCTGCGGCGGCGGGGGCCGGTTCTAGCGCACCGGCGGCCGGACGGCTGCTGCTGATCGCTCCCCACGGCAGCTACCGTACGGTGCCGTTTCTCGAGGCAGCGGCGGCGCGCGGCACCGAAGTGCTGATCGCGTCCGAGAGCAGGCACTCCCTGGTGAGTGCCTATGCACGCGGGTTGCATGTGGATTTTGCCGATCCGGACGGCGCGCTGCGGGCGCTCCTCGAGGAAGCCCAAGCGCGGCCGTTTACGGCAGTCATCGCGACTGACGATTCCAGTACCGAGCTCGCCTCACGGGCGTGCAGCGTGCTCGGCCTGCCCCACAATCCGGTGGAAGCAGTGCGGCTCGCGCGGCGCAAGGATCTGGCGCGTGCGCGCCTGGCGGAGCGCGGCGTGCCTGCACCCTGGCATAGGCGGCTCGACCTGGAGCTTCCTCTCGCCGGGCAGATCGCCGATATCCCCTATCCCTGTGTCCTGAAGCCGGTCGCCTTGGCGGCCAGCCGCGGCGTAATACGCGCCGATGACCCGGATGCACTGCGTGCGGCAGTGGCCCGCATCCGCGCCATCCTCCGCGATGTGCGGGATCGGGAGGAGCAGCGCTATATCCTGGTCGAACGGTTCATACCGGGCAGCGAAGTGGCGGTCGAAGGGATGCTGACGGACGGATGCCTGCAGGTGCTCGCGGTCTTCGACAAGCCGGATCCGCTCGATGGCCCGTTTTTCGAAGAGACCTATTATGTCACGCCCAGCCGGCTCGGCGAGGACACGCAGTCCTTGCTGCGGCAGCGGCTGGACGAGGCCTGCCGTGCCTATGGACTGCGCGAGGGGCCGATCCACGCCGAGTGTCGTGTCAACGAACAGGGCGTCTGGATTCTGGAGGTGGCCGCGCGCACCATCGGCGGTCTGTGCGGTCGGCTGCTGCGCTTCGGCACCGGGCGCAGCCTGGAACAGCTCGTTCTGGAACATGCGCTGGGAGATGTCGCGGAAGTCCGGCCGCAGAGCGGAGGCGCCGGCGTGCTGATGATTCCAATTCCCCGCGCGGGCATACTGCGGCGGGTCGAGGGCGTGCTGGCGGCTAGCCGTGTCCCCGGTGTCGAGGATGTCGTCATCGACGTGCGCGAGGGCTACGAGCTGGTGCCGCTTCCCGAAGGCTCGAACTACCTCGGATTTGTCTTTGCACGGGCACCGGGACCGGCGGCCGCCGAAGCGGCGCTGCGCGCCGCCCATGCCTGCCTCAACATCGTCGTGGCGCCGTTGTGGAAGGGTGCCGCAGCCGGCTGAGCCGGGCCCGTTTTCACACAATTTTGATGCGGGCCATCCGAATCTCCACGGATTTTTGATTTTCTCCGCCGTATAGTCGGCAGCACGTGAATCCTGTAAGGGAGTTCATCTGATGCCAGACCTCGTCTTTCTTGTCCTCATCGTCGGGTTTTTCGCGGCCACCATCGGCCTGGTCTACGTCTTCGACCGGCTCCTGAGGAGGGGTTCATGAGCGGACTCTATCTGCTCTGTCTGATCCTGGCGGTCGCGCTCTTCGTCTACCTCGTGGTCGCGTTGTTCTTTCCGGAGAAATTCTGATGACCGAGAACAGCTATTTGCAGATTGCGCTCTACCTGGGCGCGCTGCTGCTGCTGGTCAAGCCCCTGGGCCTATACATGGCAAACGTGTACGAGGGGCGGGTCGCATTCCTGAACCGCTTCGGTGCGCCGGTCGAGAACCGGCTCTATCGGCTCTGCGGCGTGAACCCGGCCGAGGAGATGCGCTGGACTCAGTATGCGCTTGCCATGCTTATCTTCAATCTTTTCGGCATGCTGGCGGTGTACGCGCTGCAGCGTGTCCAGGCGCACCTGCCGCTCAATCCCCAGGGGTTTCCGGCGGTGAGCCCCGACTCTTCGTTCAATACTGCAGTGAGCTTCGCGACCAACACGAACTGGCAGGGCTACAGCGGGGAGACCACCATGAGCTACTTCACCCAGATGGCAGGGCTCACCGTGCAGAACTTCGTGTCGGCCGCGAGCGGCATGGCGGTGCTGGTGGCCATGATCCGGGGGTTCGCGCGCCAGTCGGCTACGACCCTTGGCAACTTCTGGGTGGACCTGACGCGCTCCGCGCTCTATATCCTGCTGCCGCTGTCGCTGGTGCTGGCCTTGGCGCTGGTGGGGCAGGGCGTGGTGCAGACGTTTTCGGCCTACAAGACAGTTCCGCTGCTGCAGCCGGTGCAGTACGAGACTGCGAAACTCGACGCAGCCGGCCAGCCTGTCATGGACGCAAAAGGCGATCCTGTCACCGAGAATGCGATCCAGAAGGATCAGCTGATTGCGGTCGGACCGGCCGCATCGCAGATCGCGATCAAGCAGCTTGGCACAAATGGCGGCGGGTTCTTCAACGCCAATTCAGCCCACCCCTTCGAGAATCCGACGCCGTTCTCCAACTTCCTGGAAATGCTCGCCCTCGTCCTGATTCCGGCCGCGCTCTGCTACACCTTCGGACACATGGTTGGCGACCGGCGCCAGGGCTGGGCCATTTTCGCGGCCATGGCCATCATGCTCGTGGCGCTGCTGGCCCCGGTCGAGCATTTCGAACAGGCCGGAAATCCGCTCCTCTCCCGGGTCGGCGTGGACCAGGCCGCCAGCGCGCTGCAGTCGGGTGGCAACATGGAGGGCAAGGAGGTGCGTTTCGGGGTCGTGAACTCGGCGCTGTGGGCCACGGTGACGACTGCGACGTCCAACGGCTCGGTGAACTCCATGCACGATTCTTTCACCCCGCTGGGGGGCATGGTGCCGATGTGGGAGATGCAGCTCGGCGAGGTCGTGTTCGGCGGAGTGGGTTCGGGTCTCTATGGCATGCTGGTGTTCGCCGTGATCGCCGTGTTCGTGGCGGGGCTCATGATCGGGCGCACACCGGAGTATCTCGGCAAGAAGATCCAGTCATTCGAGATGAAAATGGCGGCGCTGGTCATCCTGATCCCCCCGCTCGTGATACTGGTCGGCACCGCGATCGCCGTGATGACCGCGGCCGGCAAAGCCGGGGTGGCCAACCCGGGGCCACACGGTTTCTCCGAGATCCTGTATGCCTTCTCCTCGGCCGCCGCCAACAACGGCAGCGCATTCGCCGGATTGTCCGCGGACACGCCGTTCTACAACACCGCGCTGGGGCTGGCCATGCTGTTCGGGCGCTACTGGCTGATGGTGCCGGTGCTCGCCATCGCCGGGGCGCTCGTCGCGAAGAAGAAAGTCCCGGTGAGTGCGGGCACGCTGCCCACGCATACGCCGCTGTTCGTTGCGCTGCTGATCGGGACCGTCGTCATCGTGGGGGCTTTGGCATTCTTCCCGGTGCTTGCGCTCGGACCGATCGCGGAATTTCTGAAGATGGTCGCCGTTCATTAGCCCGGCACCACGGATGACCGACTGGAGAGGCTCAACATGACCACAGAAGTGACCGCGACCCGTTCACTGCGCCGCTCACTGGTGACGCGCGACATTTTCCGCCAGGCGCTGATCGATGCCTGCGTCAAGCTGCTGCCCCAGCATCAGTGGAGAAATCCGGTGATGTTCGTGGTGTACATCGGCAGCATCCTCACGACCGGCCTGTGGGTGCAGGCCCTTGCCGGGCACGGCGAGGCGCCGGCCGGATTCATTCTGGCCATCACGCTCTGGCTGTGGTTCACGGTGCTGTTCGCGAATTTCGCTGAGGCGATCGCCGAAGGCCGCAGCAAGGCTCAGGCTGCGGCGCTGCGCGGCGTCAAGCGCGATGTGGTTGCCAAGAAACTGGCCAAGCCGGAATTCAGCGCGCCGGTGACGCCGGTCGGTTCGGCGCAGCTGCGCAAGGGGGATGTCTTCCTGGTCGAAGGCGGAGATATCATTCCCGCCGATGGCGAAGTGGTCGAAGGCGTCGCCTCAGTCAATGAAAGTGCGATCACCGGGGAGTCGGCGCCGGTGATCCGCGAGGCAGGCGGCGATTTTTCCTCGGTTACCGGGGGCACCCAGGTCCTGTCCGACTGGCTCATCGTACGTGTCACTTCGGATCCGGGCCATGCCTTTATCGATCGCATGATCGCCATGGTCGAGAGCGCGCGGCGCCAGAAGACGCCGAACGAGATCGCGCTTCTGATCCTGCTGGTCGGGTTTACGCTCATCTTTCTCAAGACCACGGCGACGCTTCTGCCGTTTTCGCTCTACAGCGTCGCCGCGGCGAAGGCCGGAACCCCAGTTACCATCACCGTGCTCGTGGCCCTGCTCGTCTGTCTCATACCAACGACGATCGGCGGGTTGCTGTCGGCGATCGGACTGGCAGGAATCGGCCGGATGCTGCGTGCCAACGTGATCGCCACCTCAGGCAGGGCGGTGGAGGCGGCTGGCGATGTGGACACGTTGTTGCTCGACAAGACCGGCACGATCACCTTGGGGAATCGCCAGGCGACCGGCATCCATCCCGCGCGCGAAGTCCGTGAGAGCGAGCTGGCCGATGCCGCGCAGCTGGCTTCGCTGGCAGATGAAACGCCGGAAGGCCGCAGCATCGTCGTGCTGGCCAAGCAGAAGTACGGCCTGCGGGAGCGCGATGTCCACGCATTGGGCGCCACTTTCGTCCATTTCAGCGCCAAGACCCGCATGAGCGGCGTCGACCTGGAAGGGCGGCAGATCCGCAAGGGCGCTGCCGATGCCATCCGCGCCTGGGTGGAGGCAAAAGGCGGGCGGTATCCGGCAGAGGTGGCCAAGCTGGTGGACGACATCGCGCGCCGCGGCAGCACACCGCTGGTGGTGGCGGTCGACAGCAGGATCCTGGGTGTGATCGAGCTCAAGGACATCGTCAAGGGCGGAATCAAGGAACGTTTCGCCGAGCTGCGCCGCATGGGGATCAGGACAGTGATGATCACCGGGGACAACAAGCTCACGGCTGCCGCCATCGCCGCCGAAGCCGGAGTGGACGACTTTCTGGCCGAGGCAACGCCGGAAGCGAAGCTCCGGCTCATCCGCGAGCATCAGACGCAGGGGCGGCTGGTGGCAATGACGGGGGATGGAACCAACGATGCACCGGCTCTGGCCCAGGCTGATGTCGCCGTCGCGATGAACACAGGCACCCAGGCGGCCAAGGAGGCCGGAAACCTGGTGGACCTGGATTCCAATCCGACCAAGCTCATCGAAATCGTGGAAACCGGCAAGCAGCTGCTCATCACGCGCGGTGCGCTGACGACCTTTTCAATCGCCAACGACGTGTCGAAATACTTCGCCATAGTCCCGGCGGCATTCGCGACGACCTATCCGCAGCTCGATGCACTCAACATCATGCATCTCGCCACGCCGCAGAGTGCGATTTTGTCGGCGGTGATTTTCAATGCACTCATCATTGTCGCGCTGATTCCGCTGGCCCTCAAAGGCGTGCGCTATCGCGCGGTCGGGGCTGCCCGGCTGCTGCGCGATAACCTGCTGATCTACGGCGTCGGCGGCGTCATTGCGCCATTCATCGGGATCAAGCTGATCGACATGATCCTGGTTTGGCTGAGGCTGGCCTAAGAGAAGGAGAATATCATGTGGAGCCACGTAAAGTCCGGGTTTGCGATGCTGGTAGTGTTCACGGTTCTCACGGGTCTGGTTTATCCGGCCTTGGTTACCGGTCTGGCGCAGGTATTCTTTCCGCGGCAGGCCAACGGTAGCATGGTCCTGCGCGGCGGTAAGCCCGCCGGATCCAGCCTGATCGGTCAGCCGTTCAGCGATCCGAAGTATTTCTGGGGGCGGCTGTCGGCGACCACACCCTACCCCTATAACGCGGCAAGCTCGGGCGGCTCAAACCTCGGCCCGACCAATCCGGCGCTCGTGGCCGAAGTGACGGCCCGCATCCAGGCGTTGCATGCGGCCGATCCGGGCAATACTGCTCCCGTGCCGGTCGATCTCGTTACGTCCTCAGGCAGCGGCCTGGATCCCGACATCAGTCCGGCGGCCGCCTACTATCAGGCGGCGCGGGTCGCGCGGGCGCGGCATCTGGATGTCAGCCGTGTGCGTCGGCTGATCTCCCTACATATCACGGGACGGCAATTCGGAGTTCTGGGCGAACCGAGGGTCAATGTGCTGGAGATGAACCTGGCCCTCGACGCCCTGCACTGACCGCCCCGGCTCCCGCGGGGTTCGTGATTCTTCAGGGAGCGCCTGAATCTCCCGCCGATTTCACGCGCTCCATTTGCCCGGAAGCCCGGCATCAAGCTCGACCCGCTCGGCCTGCCGGCACCCGGGAAGAGCACCACTTCCAGGGTCGCGGACTGACCCGCATCGCGCTCAAGGCCGAAGAGCGCTTCACGCGAGGAAAAACTGATGAACCGTTTCAGCAAGTCCGTCATTGCGACCAGCATCGCGATGTGTAGCGCAACGGCGTGGGGAGCCGGCAAGACGCCGACCCTGGGCGATGTCCTGCAGGCTTCGGGCATCACGTTCAGCGGCTATATCGACACTTCCTACAGTTATCTCACCGGAAACGGGCTTTTTACCAGTGGCACGGCCAATCGGGTCTATGACGCGCAACACAACGGCTTTGACCTGCATACGATCGACCTGTCGGCCTCCGATCTGCCGGCCAGCGGGTTCGGCGGCATGGCGCAGCTCGATTATGGCACCGATGCGACCGTCGACAGTTCCGCGGGCCTCCCGGGCGCGGTTGCCGGATCGGGCAACACCGAGGTCGACGTGCAGCAGGCCTACTTCCAGTACGCCACCGGCCCCCTGACCGTGATGGCGGGCAAATTCGCCACGCTGGCGGGGGAAGAAGTGATCTCCAGCCCGCTCGACTACAACTTCACGCGCGGCATTCTCTTCGGCTATGCCATACCTGCCACCCACACCGGCGTGCGCGCCAACTATGCCATCAACAGCAACTACAAGCTCATCGTGGGCGTCAACAACGGCTGGAATGTCGTCACGCCGACGGCAACCACCGGGTACGGCAAAACCCTCGAACTCGGCTTTCAGGCTACGCCCATCAAGCCGCTTTCGCTCACCGCCGATGTCTACAGCGGCGATGCCGGGGGCTTCACGAGCGGCACGGCGGCTCCATCCGGCGTAGTCGGGCGCCGTGACCTGCTGGACCTGGTGGCCAGCTACACCGTCACCGACGCGCTCACCCTGGCGGCCGAGGGCGACGAGGGCCAGCAGCAGAACGCCATGGCAGTCGGGTCCAGCGCCAAATGGGACGGCGTCGGGGGCTGGGCCAATTACGCCATCAACAGCCGCTGGCGCGTGGCCGGACGCCTCGAGTACTTCAACGACAAGAACGGATTCACGACCGGCATCCCCCAGAAATGGAAAGAGGGCACCCTGACGCTCGCCTATATGCCGACGGCGCAGGTGGAACTGCGCGGCGAAGTACGTTACGACAAGTCGGACAAGCCCGTATTCGAGATGGTCAACGGGACTTCCAAGGACAGCCAGTCTTCAGTGGGCGTGGAAGCCCTGTATAAATTTTAACC
>JAPTTX010000082.1:0-18262 GCA_028068195.1 Gammaproteobacteria bacterium | reverse complement strand
CGGGCGAGCAGCGGGGAGCAGCCGTCGAAGGTCACCCCGGACCGCGGCACCAGCAGCTGCGACACCGAGAGCAGCAGCTCGCGGGTTCTCGTAACCAGTTGCGACTGCTCGAGATCGGCGATGCGGGCGAGCCGCAGAGCCTCGCGCCGGGCATCAACCGCCGCGAGCCTGCGCTGGGCGATGGCCGAATGGATCAGAAGCCCGGCAGCCGGCAGCAGGACCAGGAGGACCAGAAGCATCAGGTATGTGCGCAGGGTGAGCGATCGCAGCGCCCTTATCATGCTCATGAAAGTCCCTTTTTTGCCGGTGGACCGACTTCCAAGAATCTCGTGCAAGTTTGATACCATGATCGCGGTTCCACGGTCCCGGTGGCTGGATTTCCGGTTTCGACCGCCAGTATCGGGAACGTACGGCAAGAATGTCCGTCAAACCAGATACTTGGGTTTCCGGAGCGGCCAGTCATACGGGAACCGACTGCCGGGTGGACTGGTGGATATCCCGGCCTTGGTCTGAATCCAGTCCTGATCTGACCGTCAAATTGACGTAATGAGGAGGCTTTCGTGCCGAAAAACAGCTGTCATCCGATCTCAGCGCACCGCAAACTCCGACGGCCCGACTGGTATGTGTCGGGTCTCATGCTGGACCGAGCCCTCGATGCCATCCTGAGGCGGGTCCGGCTCGACCGCGGTCACGACATTCCATATCTGGCGGGTTACAGTCTCGACGGCGGCACGATCTACATCGATCGGCATCTGCCGGAGACATTCAGTCACCGTGGCAAGAAGGTCGCCGTAGACCGCTATCTGATTCTGCACGAGACCGTCGAAAAGACCTTGATTGATGAACTCAATCTGCACTATTTGCATGCCCACCAGATTGCCACGCGGGCGGAAGAGGCGGCAGTGCGGGCCGACCGCATACTCTGGAGCGCCTATGACCGCTTCATGCAGCGCTACGTCAAGGAAATCGGCGATGAGGGGCTGAGCCTCGTGCCCGATGATCTGGATCTGAAACCCTACCGTGACGAGCACGACACGGACCTGATCGTGCGCATGGAGGCGGCCGAAAGCGGGGCAGGGGGCGGCCGGCGACCGAAGAAACGCCGGGTGGCCTCCCGCAGCCGAAAGTGAGCGCTTCCCGGGTCGCCGAGGGTCTCGGAGAAAGTATCGTTGCCTGCGGCGGACTGGCTGTGCGGGCTGTCCGCGCGGACTGCAGGGGAATGGATGGCGAACGCAGGGGCGGTGGCGGAGCACACCAGAAGGCAAACCTCGCGCCAGGCAGACCATGCGGTCTGGAATGATGTATCGCTGCGGGATGCGGTCTTCTTCTGTCTCAAGCACCGTTGCGCCCTGAGCACTTCTCGGCATGTTCGTGCGTCGGGCGCACAACCGGAGTGGCGTCCTGCGTACCGGCACGGAGCGGTCAGGACCGTTTGCCGGGTGCAGCGCCTGGCGGCGCGATGCACCGGCTCCGGGGAGAAGCCGGCAAAACTCCGGGATACGGCAAATCAGAAAGCCACCGCCGCTATCCGATTCTGCGCTGCCCCGTTTCCGCAATGCGCCTGGCGGTCTTCAAGCGCGCTGCCGGTGCGGCGGACCGCGGGCAGTCCGCCGATTCATCTGCAGTGCCAGCCGTGAATCTATCGTCGGTCCCGGCGCCGGTCTTGCCGGTCATGGTGCATGTCGCGCGTGTCGCGCCGGATGTCGTCGCGTTCGAACCGGGGATGGATGCGGCGCGGGGCCGCGTGTGCCGGAACGGCGGCGCCTGCCAGCTGGGTGCCGAGCACCAGAGCCGCAGTCTGAGCATCGCGGTTACCTGTGCCATCAGGCTTGTGCCTGGCCCAGCGGGGCGCTGCCGGCTGCCAAGGCAGGTAACGGCTGGCACCCGCGAACGCTTGACGGGAAAACAGCGCTTGCGATTCCAGGCGCCGATTGCCGGCCGGAATCCGCTCAACGGCGACGAACGGGTCTTTGCCCGGTGTCGCGGAAAACTGTTAACATGCCGCGGGCTGAATGAGACATAACTGTCTCATGCGCAAGAGGTATGCGGGGAAGGGGATGAGCGGATGCAGAAGCCGAACTGGCTAGTGACGGGTGGTGCGGGTTTCATCGGTTCGAACTTCGTGCGCAGCGTGCGCCGCGACGGACGCGCCGGTGTCATCAATCTCGACAAACTGACCTACGCCGGCCATCTCGAGAATCTCGCCGATCTCGCCAACGACCCGGGCCACCTGTTTGTCCGGGGGGATATCGGTGATGCCGCGCTGGTCGATTCACTGCTGCGCGAGCACTGTCCCGAGGCGATCGTCAATTTCGCGGCCGAGTCCCATGTCGACCGATCGATCCTCGGGCCACAGGAATTCATCCAGACCAATGTCGTGGGCACGCATACACTGCTGCAGTGCGCGCTGCGCTACTGGAAGACTCTCGAAAGCGGGCCGGCAGCCGGATTCCGCTTCCTGCATGTCTCGACCGACGAGGTCTATGGAAGCCTCGACCCCCGCGACCGGCCTTTCACCGAGGACAGCCAGTACCGGCCGAACTCTCCGTATGCGGCGAGCAAGGCTGCGGCCGATCACCTGGTCCGGGCTTACCACCAGACTTTCGGTCTGCCGGTGCTGACGACCAACTGCTCGAATAACTACGGCCCGTACCAGTTTCCGGAAAAGTTGATTCCGTTGATGATCGGAAACGGCCGGGCCGGCCGGCCGCTGCCGGTCTACGGCGACGGCCGCCAGATCCGCGACTGGCTTTACGTGCAGGATCACTGCGATGCCCTGCGCCTGGTGATCGAGCGGGGACGGACCGGGGAGACCTATAATATTGGCGGGGATTGCGAGCGCAGCAATCTGGATATCGTGCAGGACCTGTGCCGTCTGCTCGACGATGCCGATCCGCGCGGGGCGCCGCACGCGCGCCTCATCGCCCACGTCACCGACCGCCCGGGTCACGACCGCCGCTATGCAATCGATGCCTCCAAAATGCGGCGGGAGCTCGGCTGGCGTCCGCAGACCGATTTCGATGCCGGCCTGGCGGCCACGCTGCGCTGGTACGCGGAGCATGCCGATTGGGTGGCGGCGGTGAGCGCCGGGGCACACGAGCGCTGGATCGAGACGAACTACGGCAGACGGGATCCGGCATCGGCAAGCGGCGGTGTCCGGTGAAGGGTATCATTCTGGCCGGCGGCGCCGGCACCCGCCTTGCGCCGCTCACGCAGGTGATCAGCAAGCAGCTGCTGGCCGTATACGACAAGCCGATGATCTATTACCCGCTGTCGACGCTGATGCTGGCGGGAATACGGGAGTTCCTCATCATTTCCACGCCGCAGGACCTGCCGCGGTTCCGGGACCTGTTCCGCGACGGCGCGCACCTCGGGCTTGAGTTCGATTATGTCGAGCAGCCTCGTCCGGAAGGCATTGCGCAGGCGTTCATTCTCGGGCGCCGGTTCATCCGGGATGAGCAGGTGGCCCTGATCCTGGGCGACAACATATTCTATGGCCATGGCCTGGCCGGACAGATGCGCACGGCGTCGTCGCGCCGCGAGGGCGCGACCGTTTTTGTCTATCGCGTAAAGGATCCGCAGCGTTACGGTGTGGCCGAGTTCGATAGCGAGGGCAGGGTGATCGACATCGTGGAGAAGCCGGTGGCGCCGAAATCGCGCTACGCGGTGACCGGGCTCTACTTCTACGACGAGCGTGTGTGCGACATCGCGGCCGGGCTCAAGCCGTCAGCCCGCGGCGAGATCGAAATCACCGATGTCAACCGCCGCTACCTGGAGGACCGGGCGCTGTACGTCGAGAAGCTCGGACGCGGCACGGCATGGCTGGACACCGGAACCCATGAGGCCCTGCACCAGGCCGCGAATTTCATCCAGACCATCGAGACGCGGCAGGGCCTGAAGGTGGCGTGCATCGAGGAGGTCGCCTACGAAATGGGGTTCATCGACCGTACGCAGCTCGAGCGGCTGGCGAGCAGCATGGGGCACGAATACGGCGCCTATCTGCGCGCCGTGGTGGCCGAGGGTGGTCCGGCATGAGCAATCTGACGGTTTCGGATCTGCCGCTGGCCGGGCTGAAGCTCGTCAAGCCGCAGGTATTCGAGGATGCGCGCGGCTATTTTCTGGAGACCTACCACCTGCAGAAGTTCGGAGCGGAGGTCGTGCGCGATGCGTTCGTCCAGGACAATTTGTCGAACTCGAAGCGCGGCGTGCTGCGCGGTCTGCATTATCAGAACCCGCATCCGCAGGGGAAACTGGTCGCGGTGATCGAAGGCGAGATTTTCGACGCGGTAGTGGACATACGCCGCGATTCCCCGACATTCGGAAAGTGGTTCGGGGTCACGCTCTCGGAGAGCAACCACCTGCAGATCTATGTGCCGCCCGGTTTCGCCCACGGATTCTGCGTGACCAGCGAGCACGCGCGCGTATTGTACAAGTGCACGGATTTCTACAGTCCTGGAAGCGAACATACGATAATCTGGAACGATCCGGAAATCGGCATCGCCTGGCCGGTACACCAGCCGGTGCTTTCCGACAAGGACGCACAGGGCGTGCGTCTGCGCGACGCGCTCATCGTCTGATGAAAATAGTACTGTTCGGCCGCGACGGGCAGCTCGGGCTGAGCCTGAATGCCCTGCTCGGCGGCATGGAACTGTCTGCCTACGGCCGGCGCGAGGTTGACTTGGCCGATGGCGCCCGGTTGCGCGACACGCTGATGCGGCAGCAGCCCAGGGTCATCATCAATGCCGCCGCCTACACGGCGGTGGACCAGGCCGAATCGGACGCCGGTGCTGCAGCGCGCATCAACGGCGAAGCACCCCGGATCATGGCGCAGGCGGCGCGCGAGCTGGGCGCGCTGCTTGTCCATTATTCCACTGATTACGTGTTCGACGGCAAGGCGCTTGAGCCGTATACCGAGGACTCGCCCACCGAGCCGCTCGGTGTCTACGGCAGAACCAAGCTTGAGGGCGAGCAGGCGGTGCGGGACGCCGGCTGCGCCTATCTCGTCATCCGTACCGCCTGGCTGTATTCGGGCCACGGCCGCAATTTCCTCAAGACCATGCTCCGTCTGGCAAGCGAGCGGAATGAACTGCGGGTGGTCGACGATCAGATCGGCAGCCCCACCTACGCCGGGGCGGTGGCCGAAGGCAGCATGCGCGTGCTCGCGGCCATGGCTGATGGCGAGGGGTTTCGCGCCGGGCACAGCGGTGTCTATCACATGACCTGCGCAGGCGCGGTGAGCTGGTGCGGTTTCGCGCGGCGCATCATCGAATTATCCGGGCTCGGCGCGCGCGTGCATGTCACGCCCATTGGCACCGCCGAGTATCCCACGCCGGCACGCCGCCCGGCCTACTCGGTACTGTCCTGTGACAAGCTCGAGCGCGTGTTCGGCATCCGGTTGCCGCACTGGGAGGTCGCCCTGGGACAGTGTCTGGCGCGCGATGGCGATCTCGCCTAGTGCACAATGTCTCGGGCCAGACGGTCCCTTGGCGTTGCGTCTGCCCGGATTTGTGGCGCGGCCGGCGCAGCAGCAGATGGCTGCACGCATAGAGACCGTCTTGGCAGAGCGCTCCACCTACATCGTTGAATCCGGTACCGGAACCGGGAAGACTCTTGCCTATCTGGTTCCGGCGCTGCTTTCCGGGAAGAAGGTGCTGGTGTCCACCGGAACGCGCAATCTCCAGGATCAGCTCTACCGCCGCGATCTGCCGCTGGTACGCGATGCCCTGGGCGTACCGGTGAGCGCGGCCCTGCTCAAGGGGCGTCCGAACTATCTGTGTCTTGCGCGTCTGGAGCGGGCCGAGATGGAGGGGCGTTTTGGCGGGCGCCGCGCCGATTCGACACTGGCGCGCATCCGCAAATGGGCCGGGGCCACCGTCAGCGGCGATATTGCCGAGCTCGGCGATGTCGCCGAAGACTCCGAACTCTGGCCTCTGGTTACCTCGACATCGGACAACTGCCTCGGCAGCCAGTGCAGTCATTACGGCGAGTGCCATGTGAACCGCGCGCGACGCGAAGCGCTCGCCGCCGACGTGCTCGTGGTGAACCATCATCTGTTCTTCGCGGACCTCGCGCTGCGCGAGGAGGGGTTCGGCCAGATCCTGCCTGGCGTGGAGGCGATCATCTTCGACGAGGCGCACCAGCTTCCCGAGATTGCCAGCGGTTTCTTCGGCATTTCCCTGGGCAGCCAGCAGCTGATCGCCCTGTGCCGGGATGCGATCGCCGAGGAGATCAAGGAACGCAGCACCGTTGCCGGTCTGCAGGAGGCTGCGCAGCGGCTGGAGAAGTCGGTGGCTGATGCGCGCCTTGCCTTCGGCGCCGGGGTGCAGCGTGGTCCGTGGAGCGCCGCAGCCGGGCGCGAGGGACTCGCGGCAGCAACCGCCGACACCAACGCCCGCCTCGGCGAACTTGCCGGCCTGCTCGAGGCCGCAGCGGTCTGCGGGCCGGGGCTTGCGAATTGCATGCACCGCGCGCTTGACCTATCCGGGCGGCTGGAGCAGGTCACCGGAAACCCGCCCGCGGAGTTTGTGCCGTGGTTCGAGACGACGGCACGCAGTTTCACGCTGCACCTAACGCCTCTGGCCGTTGCGCCGCTGTTCCGCCGCTATCTCGAGGGTGACCGCAAGGCGTGGATCTTCACGTCGGCCACGCTGGCAATCGGTCACAGCTTCACGCACTTCTGCGACGAACTCGGACTGCAGGAAGCCGCTGCCGAACAATGGGACAGTCCGTTCGACTACGCGCGGCAGGCCCTGCTTTATGTCCCGCAGGGGCTGCCGCCGCCGGCGACGCCCGGCTATACCGAATGCGTTCTCGAAGCGGCGCTGCCGGTGATCGAGGCGAGCCGCGGCCGGACATTCGTGCTGTTTACCAGTCACCGTGCGTTGAAACTGGCAGCCGGCTACCTGGCGTCGCGCTGCATGTTTCCGCTGCTGATTCAGGGCAGCGCTCCGCGCGCGCGGCTCCTCGAGCGTTTCCGGCAGGCTGGCAACGCCGTGCTGCTCGGCACGGGAAGCTTCTGGGAAGGAGTCGACGTGCGCGGCGAGGCGTTGTCGACCGTAATCATCGACAAGCTGCCGTTCGCCGCTCCGGACGATCCGGTGATGCAGGCGCGCGGCGAGGCGCTCGAGCGCGACGGGCGCAGTCCGTTCATGGAATTGCTGCTGCCCGACGCGGTGATCGCGCTCAAGCAGGGCGCAGGGAGGCTGATCCGCGATGCCAGCGACCGCGGGGTGTTGATGCTTTGCGATCCGCGTCTGCTCGGCAAGGGCTATGGCCGGATCTTTCTTGCAAGCCTGCCGCAGATGCCGCGCACCAGGCTTCTTGAGGATGTGCAGCGGTTTTTCGCGGCAGAAATTCCGCAGGTATCCCGGCAGGATTAGCGGCTGCGCGGTTTGCGGGCAGCCCCGGTGGTGGCGGATAATGGACCGGACATCAGGGCGCCCCGACGCGTTCCGGATCGCGAAGGCCATCTGCGGAATCCGGTTCCGGCGCCTGTCCCGACAGTATCCACTGTAAACTGAGGAGCGCAGACTATGGCAATTGGCATCGGTGACCCGCTTCCTGCAGTGATCTTGCGTGAATGGACTGCCGACAAACCCTCGGAGGTTCCGGTATCCGCCCTGGTCGGCAGGCATCGGGTTGTGCTGTTCGGTCTCCCCGGGGCGTTTACGCCGACCTGCTCGGGCCGTCACCTGCCCGGGTATCTCGGGCTGGCCGACAAGTTCCGGCTGCGAAAGGTCGACGAGATCGTCTGCGTGGCGGTAAATGATGTCTACGTGATGGGCGCATGGGGGAAGGATCAGCAGGCAGCCGGGAAGATCCGGATGCTTGCCGACGGCAACGCCGACTTCGCCCGCGCCATCGGACTGGAGGAAGATCTGAGCCGCCATGGCATGGGATTGCGTTCGAAGCGCTATTCCATGCTGATCGACGACGGCGTCGTGAAAACGCTCAATGTCGAGGAGCCGGGCAGGTTCGAGGTGAGCGACGCCGAGACCATGCTCTATCAGCTCGACCGGCTGCGCTAGGGTCCGAGGTCCGCACGTGCCCGGTGCATCCGCGCGTCCGGCGGACCTTGCCGGAGAGATCAAATGAGCCGATCGTCTTCATCGAGCACGGCCTGTCCGGTGCGGCGCCGTCATCTCATGCCGTTTGGCGCCGAGGTGCTTACCGCCGGCGGCGTGCGTTTCCGGCTATGGGCCCCCGCTGCGCACGCGGTGACGCTGTGCCTGGAGTCCGGACGGGAGTCGCGGACAATGCCGATGGAGGCGCAGCCGCACGGATGGTTCGGGCTCACAACCGGCGTCGCCGGGGCCGGGACGCGCTATCGCTTCCGTATCGACGGCGGCCTCGACGTGCCCGACCCCGCCTCGCGCTATCAGCCGCAGGACGCACATGGTCCGAGCGAGGTGATCGATCCGCTGGCTTTCGAGTGGTCCGATGGCGGGTGGTGCGGGCGCCCATGGCAGCAGGCCGTACTTTATGAGCTTCATGTTGGCGCATTTTCCCGCCAGGGCGGGTTTGCCGGCGTGCAGCGCCGGCTGGACCGGCTCGCCGACCTCGGAGTGACGGCCATCGAGCTCATGCCGGTTGCCGATTTTCCCGGGGCGCGCAACTGGGGTTATGACGGCGTGCTGCCGTTCGCACCGGATTCGAGCTACGGCCACCCGTTCGAGCTCAAAGCGCTGGTGCAGGCGGCGCATGCCCGCGCGCTGATGGTGTTTATGGATGTCGTCTACAACCACTTCGGGCCTGACGGCAACTATCTGCCGTGCTACGCGCCGGCGTTCCTGGATCCGCGGCATGGCACACCCTGGGGCGCGGCGATCAACTTCGGCGGCGCCGATTCGTCGGCCGTGCGCCAGTTCTTCATCCACAACGCGCTCTACTGGATCGAGGAGTTCCATCTGGACGGCCTGAGGATCGATGCGGCGCACGCAATCCATGACGACTCACGCCCGGATATCCTGGAAGAGCTGGCCCACAGGGTGGCGATCGGGCCCGGCGCATCGCGGCATGTGCACCTGGTTCTCGAAAACGACCGCAACGACGCGCACTACCTTGCGCGCGATACCGGACGCGGGGTGTCCGGGTACAGCGCCCAGTGGAACGATGACATCCACCACGCCCTGCACGTGCTGGTTACCGGCGAGCGCAGCGGCTACTACGAAGACTATGCCGATGCCCCGCTATGGCACCTCGGCCGCTGTCTGACACAAGGATTCTCTTACCAGGGCGAGCCGTCCCGCTATCGCGGCGGAGCGCCCCGCGGCGAATCCTCGGGGCGGCTGCCGCTCACGGCGTTCATTTCGGCGCTTCAGACCCACGATCAGATCGGCAACCGCGCATTCGGGGAGCGCATCACGGAACTTGCCCCGGAAGCCGCGGTGCGCGCGGCCACGACCGTACTGCTCCTCGCCCCCTCACCGCCGCTGCTGTTCATGGGGCAGGAATGGGCGGCGGCGCAGCCGTTCCCGTTCTTTTGCGACTTTCCGGCGGATCTCGCCTCGGCAGTGACGCGCGGGCGGCGCGAGGAGTTCGCGCGCTTTCCGGAGTTTCGGGATCCGCAGGCGCGGGCCCGCATTCCCGATCCGAACGATTCGCGCACCTTCGAGCACGCACGGCTCGACTGGAACGCGGCGGCCGCGGGCAGCGGGCGGCGCTGGTGGCAGTGGCACCAGGAGCTGCTCGCGCTACGGCAGCGGGAGATCGTTCCAAGGATTGCGGGCGTGCACGGCGGCAGCGGCGAATTCCGGATCTCGGGGGAAGGGGTGTTGAGCGTGCGCTGGCGGTTGGCCGACGGGAGCGCACTGGCGCTGGTCGCGAATCTCGCCGGGGGGTCGGCGCCGGCGCCAGGTTGGCCCGCGGGGCCGGTGATCTTCTCGACCGGCGGGGCGGAGCGCGGCGCCGATGCCCTGCCGCCTTGGTCGGCGGTCTGGCTGCTGGATCCGGCGCCGGCATGAGCGGGCCCCGCATTCCGGTGGCCACGTACCGGCTGCAGCTCAACCGTGAGTTCACGTTTGCCCAGGCTGCAGAGGTGGTTCCGTATCTGCGCGAACTCGGCATTAGCCACTGCTACGTATCGCCGATCCTGCGGGCGCGTGCGGGCAGCAGCCATGGCTATGATGTGGTTGACCACAGCGACCTCAATCCAGAGATCGGAACGCGGGCGGACTTCGACGACTTCGTCGCGGTATTGCGCGGTCACGGCATGGGCCTCATCGTCGACATCGTCCCGAACCACATGGGGGTAGGGGGCGCGGATAATCTCTGGTGGCTCGATGTGCTGGAAAACGGAGAGGCATCGGAATTCGGGGACTATTTCGACATCGACTGGCGCCCGGCCAAGGCCGAATTGCGCGGCAAGCTCCTGCTGCCATTCCTCGAGGATCACTACGGCAAGGTGCTCGAAAAGGGGCTGCTGGCGCTGCGCTTCGATGCGGAGCAGGGGCGATTCGGAATCGCCTACCACGAACATTATTTCCCGCTTGACCCCAAGACCTATCCGGTCGTACTGCGGGCGGCGCTGGCCCAGCCGGGCGATTTTACGGGGCGACAGGTGCTCGAGGCGCTGACCGCCGGCTTCGAGGGGTTGCCGGGGCGCGGGGAGACCGCCGCCGGGCGCGTGCATATCAGGTCGCAGGGCATCGCGGAGCACAAGCACGCCCTGGCTGCGGCGTGCCGGGACCTGCCGCCGGCCGCCGAACGCATCGCTGCAGCCGTGTCCGCGATCAATGGGGATGCGTCGCGGCCGGACAGCATGGATGGGCTCCACCGGCTGCTGGAGCAGCAGGCGTACCGGCTCGCGCACTGGCTGGTTGCCACGGACGAAATCAACTACCGCCGCTTTTTCGACATCAATGCGCTCGCCGGGTTGCGGATGGAGCGACCGGAGGTGTTCCGCGCGACGCACCGGGTCATGGTGGATCTGGCCCGCGCCGGACTGATCGAGGGGTTCCGCATCGACCACCCGGACGGGCTGTTCGACCCGCTGCGCTACTTCCAGATGTTGCAGCAGGCGATCGCGCCCGATGCCGGCCGGGATCCGGCGGTCTATACCGTGGCCGAAAAAATTCTGGGCTCCGGCGAGCAGCTGCGTGCCGGCTGGCAGGTGCACGGCACCACCGGCTACGAATTTGCCGCCCAGCTAAACGGTCTTTTCGTCTATCCGGAGGCTGGCCCGGTGTTGGCCGAGCTCTACGAGCGCTTCACCGGCCATGCGGTCGATTTCACGGAACTGCTGTGGGAGAGCAAGAAGCTGGTCATGCGTACCCTGATGTCGGGCGAGCTGATGGTCCTGGCGAACCTGATCGACCAGATTTCCGAGGGCGACAGGCACACGCGGGACTATACGCTGCACGCGCTGCGCGATGCGCTCACGGAGGTAATCGCCTGCTTTCCGGTATACCGCACGTACATCTCCGCAGCCGGTGTCTCGGAGGAGGACCGCCAGTGCATTGAGCAGGCCGTTACCCTGGCGAAAAGGCGCAGCCCCGCCGCCGACTGCAGCGTCTTCGATTTTGTGCGCCGCATCCTGCTGCTCGAGAATGTGAGGTCGCCGGCGAAGGACGATGACCCGCAGCTGCACTTCGTAATGAAGTTCCAGCAGTATACCGCGCCGGTCATGGCCAAGGGCATGGAGGACACCAGCTTCTATGCCCATACCTGCTTCATCGCGCTCAACGAGGTGGGGGACGATCCGCGGCGATTCGGCTTTTCGACGGCGGCGTTCCATTCGGCCGGGCGTGAACGCCAACGGAACTGGCCGCACACGCTGTTGTCGACCTCCACCCACGACAGCAAGCGCAGCGAAGACGTGCGCGCCCGCCTGGATGTGCTGTCGGAGATGCCGGCGACATGGCGCACCCATGTCCAGCGCTGGCGTCGCCTCAACGCCGGCGCCCGGCGCACGCTCGACGGGCGTTCGGCACCGGCGCGCGAAGACGAGTACCTGCTGTACCAGACGCTTGTCGGGGCATGGCCCGTGGATGAGTCCGGAATCCAGGCGGCGGGCCAGTTCCGGGAGCGCATCGAGCGCTTCATGCTCAAGGCGGTGCGCGAGGCCAAGGTGCACACCAGCTGGATCAACCCCGACGCGGAATACGAGGCCTCGGTGACCGGCTTCGTGCGCACGCTGCTCGACCCTGCGGGCAAGAGCGCATGCCGCTCCGATATCGCCCGGTTCGCGAGGCATGTGGGGCTGTTCGGCATGCTGAACAGCCTGGCGCAGAATCTCATCAAGCTCACTGCTCCGGGGGTGCCCGATATCTACCAGGGCAACGAAATCTGGGAGCTGAACCTGGTTGATCCGGACAACCGCCGGCCGGTTGACTATGAGCGGCTGCGCCGGCTGCTCGAACAGCTCAAGGCGCTGGTGTCAGGGGGCAGCGGGGTACTGGCCGCCCGTGCCCGGCTGCTGCTCAATACCTGGCAGGACGGGCGCGTAAAGCTGTACGTCATCTGGCGGGCCCTGGAGCTGCGTGGCCAATACCCGGAAGTGTTCGGGAGCGGTGAATATATTGCGCTCGTGCCGAGGGGCGAACGGGCACAGCACATCTGCGCGTTCGCCCGGCGCGGCGCAGCGGCCATTGCGGTCACGGTGGTGCCGCGCTGGTGTGCGCGGCTCGCCGGCGAACGCGAGCGGCTGCCGCTCGGTGCGGAAGAGTGGACCGATACGGATGTCGAGGCGCCGGCGCCCGGCGATTACGTGAACGTGTTTACCGGAGAGATTGTGGCCGCGGAGCAGCGGCGCGGAGGCTGGTGGCTGCGTGCTGCCCGGGTTTTCGCGCGCTTCCCGGTGGCGCTGCTGCTGCAGGTGGCGCCGGATGCGGATGCCGCAGCCGGCGGCAATGGTTTGATCGACGTCCGTGAGTAGGTTAGATTGACGGCAACGGCTGCCGCTGCGGGCTCCTTCTTACGGGACACGGCGGCGCCGGCAGATTCCGGCGCGCAATTATTCGTGCCGATCGGCGCCGGACTGGCGACGACCCTGGCGGAGACTCGTGGTGGAAGAGCAGCGCACAGCGCCCGAGACAGCACTGGACGATGATCCGCTTTGGTACAAGGATGCGGTGATCTATGAGCTGCACGTCAAGGCGTTTTTCGACAGCAACGGGGACGGCATCGGCGATTTCCCCGGCCTGACCTCCAGGCTCGACTACCTGCAGGAGCTCGGCGTGAATACGCTGTGGCTGCTGCCGTTCTATCCGTCCCCGATGCGCGACGACGGGTACGACATATCCGATTACCATAATGTGCATCCGTCCTACGGGACGCGGCGCGATTTCCGCAATTTTGTGCGTTCCGCGCACGAACGCGGGCTGCGCATCATCACAGAGCTCGTCATAAACCACAGCTCGGACCAGCACCCGTGGTTCCAGGCCGCGCGCCGCGCGCCGCCGGGCTCGCCCAAGCGCAATTTCTATGTGTGGAGCGACACGGACCAGAAGTTCGCGGGTACGCCGATCATTTTCAGCGACACCGAGAAATCGAACTGGGCCTGGGACGACGTGGCCCACGCCTATTACTGGCACCGGTTTTTTTCGCACCAGCCGGACCTTAATCACAACAATCCCCACGTTGTGAAGGCGATGACGCGGGTGATGCGCTTCTGGCTGGATCAGGATGTGGACGGCCTGCGGCTCGATGCGGTTCCGTATCTGTGCGTGCGCGAGGGGACGAGCAACGAGAATCTTCCGGAAACCCACGGCGTGATCCGCAAGATGCGCGCCGAGATCGATGCGCGCTACCGCGGCCGCATGCTGCTTGCGGAGGCCAACCAGTGGCCGGAGGACGTGCGCGATTACTTCGGAGACGGCGATGAATGCAATATGGCGTACCACTTCCCGCTCATGCCGCGCATGTACATGGCGATCGCGCAGGAGGACCGGCATCCGATCGTCGAGATCCTGAAGCAGACCCCGGACATCCCGGATAACTGCCAGTGGGCGATTTTTCTGCGCAACCATGATGAGCTCACGCTCGCGACGGTAACCAGCCGCGAACGCGACTACATGTACCAGATGTATGCGGCCGACCCGCAGGCGCGCCTCAACCTCGGCATCCGGCGGCGGCTGGCGCCGCTCATGGACAATGACACCGACCGCATCAAGCTCATGAACAGCCTGCTGCTGTCGATGCCTGGATCCCCCATCATCTATTACGGCGACGAGATCGGCATGGGCGACAACATCTATCTCGGCGACCGCAACGGTGTGCGCACTCCCATGCAATGGAGTCCCGACCGGAACGCCGGATTCTCGCACGCCGACCCGCAGCGGCTGTACCTGCCGCCGATCATGGATGCGGTGTACGGCTATGAGGCCGTGAACGTGGAAGCGCAGTCACGCGATCCGTCATCGCTGCTCAGCTGGATGCGCCGCACCCTGGCAGTGCGCCGCAGCTGCCGTGCTTTCGGGCGCGGGCGTTTCCAGTTCCTGCGACCCGGCAACCGCAAGATTTTCGCGTATTTGCGCGAATACGGCGATGAGACGATTCTGTGCGTGGCCAACCTCGCGCGTTCCGCCCAGCCGGTTGAGCTCGACCTGGCGCATTACCGCGGCCGCGTTCCGGTGGAGCTGATGGGGCGGACGCCGTTTCCCCCGATCAGCGGCCTGCCGTATCTTCTGACGCTGCCGGGCCACGGCTTCTACTGGTTCCGGCTGGTGAAGGATGCGGAAGTGCCGGTCTGGCACGATCAGCGGGTGGCGCCGGAGGAACTTCCGCTGTTGGTGCTGTTCGACGGCCTGCACAGCCTGTTCCGCGACCGGGTCGTGCCCTGGCGCATACGCATGGCGGAGCAGCTGCGCACGCAGCTCGAAACCGAGGTTTTCCCGAAATTCATCGGGACGCAGCGCTGGTCCGGGCTGAAGGAGCAGGTGCCTGAGCGCGTGCAGCTGGCCGACAGCGCCGAGTGGGGCGGGGATCCCGCCCGATGGCTGGTGGCGCTGCTGCGGATCGAGTCGGCGGCGGGGCCGGCCGAAACCTTTTTTGCGCCGTTTGCGCTGTTGTGGGACAGCAGCGACGAGCTGCACGACCGCAGCCTGTCCTCCGCAACGCTGGCGCGCGTGCGCCACCAGGCGAACACGGGCGTGCTCGCGGATGCGTTTTCCGATGACAGCTTCTGCCGCGCGGTGGTGGCGGCCGTCGGCCGGAGCGAGGAGCTGCGCTGCACCGCCGGCACGATCCGGTTCGTGCCGGCCGCGGCGTTCGAGGAGACCCGGGGCGCGGCGGCGTTGGAGGAACTGCCGATTTCCGGGCACGGCACGAGAGGCAGACACACGTATCTGCGCTTCGGCAGCCGGCTGTTCCTCAAGGCCTATCGGCGCCTGCGGACGGGACCGCATCCCGAGGTCGAGTTCCTGCGGTTCCTGGGGGAGGTGGCGCATTTTGACCGCACTGCGCCGCTCGCAGGCCATATCGATTATGCAGGTGACGACGGAACGACGGCGACGCTCGCGGTGATTCAGGGCTTTGTGGAAAACCAGGGTGACGGCTGGACCCATACCCTGTCGTATCTGGAGCGCTTTCTCGAACAAGAACGTACCCGGGGCGGGGCGGTGGTCGGGGCGGTGGAGACGCACGGCGCCTATCAGGCGCTCATGAGCGTGCTCGGGCGGCGTGTCGGCGCGCTGCATGTGGCGCTCGCGGGCGGTTCCGCCGACCCCCGTTGGGCGGCCGAGCCGGTCCGGCGCCCGGACCCGGCTGACTGGGCCGCCGACGCGCGCGCCGAGGCGGCTGCCGCGCTGGAGGAGCTGGGACGGCAGGAAGCAGCGCAGCTCGGCCCGGATGCAGCCGCCGCGGCCAAGGCGGTCCTGGAGCAGGCGCCTGATCTGCTCGGCCGGATCGATTCCGCTGCCGCCAGCGCGGCCAAGGGAATGCGGATACGGATCCATGGCGACTTGCGCCTGCCGAATACGCTGCTCGCCCTGAACGACTTTTTCATCATCGGGTTCGAAGGTGCAGCCGGCCGCATGCGCCCCGAATATCATGACAAACATTCGCCGCTGTGGGACGTTGCGGGCATGCTGCGTTCGCTGTCGGAAGCCCGGTATGCGGCGCTGCGTGCGGGCACGCCGGTAGCCGCGGCCACCGCGCAGCTTTTCGACCCGCAGCTGCAGGCCTGGGAGCAGAGTGCGCGCCGCACCTTTCTGCAAGGCTATGCCGATGCGGTCGGCGACGCCGGACTGCTCGGGGACCAGGGTGTCGTGCCGACGCTGCTCGGGATGTTCGAGCTGCACCAGGCCCTGCACATGCTGCGCGCGGAGCTGGAACATCCGACGGGGCGGACCGCTGACAGCCTGCACGGGATCCTGGACCTTCTCAGTCCGCGCAAATAGCCCGGTGTCGCAGGTGTCCGACGGGGCCTGCCGTTCGCCGGAGGCCCGCATCTCGGATGCCGTGCGTTGCCGCAGGGGTCCGGGCGAGCGCATGAATCTCTTTAAGTGAACGACACTGAAGCGACAGGAGGGCATCATGACAAACGTGGGCATTTTATTGGAACCGGTGCGCGAATTCATGACCCAGGTCGGGGAGTTGCTGCCGAAGCTGGTGCTGGCCATCGTGATCCTGCTGGTCGGCTGGCTGCTTGCCAAGCTCCTGCGCCTGGCAGTGGCCAAGACCCTGCATGCGATCAATTTTCACGTTCTCACGGAGCGTGCCGGGATCGATGGATTCCTGCGTCAGGGCGGCATCGGGACCGATACCAGCGGCGTGCTGGTGCTGCTGCTGTATTGGCTCGTGATCCTGGCCGCGCTCATGGTCGCATTCAACAGCCTCGGCCTCACCCACGTGACCGAAGTCGTCGGGCGTGTAGCGCTGTTCATTCCGGACGTGATTCTGGCGGTGTTGATTCTGGCGTTTGGCGGCTATTTCGCGCGGTTTGTGGAACGGACCATCACGGCCTACGGGAAGAATGTCGGGGTGGCGGATGCCGAGCTGCTCGGGCAGCTGGCGCGCTACGCCATCCTGGTATTTGTCGTCTTGATTGCGCTCGAGCAGGTGCAGGTGGAGACCGAGCTGGTGCATCAGAGTTTTCTGATCCTGCTGGGCGGAGTGGTGCTGGCAGCGGCGATCGCCTTCGGGCTCGGCGGGCAGCAGTGGGCCGCGAGGATGCTGGAGTACTGGTTCCCGACCAAGGATCCCCAGGACCGCAAGGGCGGTTGAGCAGGCGGTTGCGCCGGAGCGGGACCCTATTGATCGGGGTCTGGCCGTACCGGTGCCGCCGATTTTGGGGTAGGCGCCCGGAGCCGGGCGGCAATTCGGCCCCGTCCTCGGGTCGAAACCCGGCCGCGTGGCCGGGCACCGTGAAATCGCACCCGGCTAACCCGGTACGGGTCGAATTGCCCGGTCCGGCCATGCGCCTCTTTCGGCACCTAGAGCGCGTCAGGTACAATGCCCCCTGCAAATTGGCGGTGGCCCGTGATCGATGCGGTTAGGGTGGCCGGTCAGCGGCAACCGGTGCGGCTGCCGGAATGCGGTCCGGACCGACGCGTCGTGCCTGATCATGCAAGGGGGAAGTGTGCGTTTTGCTGTCCGTGTCACCCGCGCCATTGCGCTGCTTTCTATCGTTGCCGGACTTTCGGCCTGCGGAACCGGAAATCAACAGCCGGTCGCCAGCGCCGCCACCAATAGCCTGACTTTTTCTGTTAACAGCCCGGATGATCCGACGCCGGCTCCCCAGACCTTCACCGCCAGCGTCAGTCCGGGCACGGTTTCGGTCGCAATCCTCCACGGTGGGTCCGCGGTTGCCAATGCCACCTACACCCTGTCCGGCAACACGGCGCAGGTCGTCGTCGATCCGGCGTCGCCCAGCACCCTCGGCAGCGGTGTATTCAGCGGCACGGTCACCGTCACCGGCTATAGCTGCGGCAATCCCACCTGCAGCCAGCTGGTATCCGGCAATTCGCAGGTCATTGCCGTCACCTACAATATTCCGTCGATCGTGCGCTACGTCGCACCCTACATCGGCGTGGCGTCGTCCGCATCGCCCACGACGGCGAGCGGTTCGGTGATCATCCGCGGTCAGGGCTTCGAAGCGTTTCCGGTGCAGGGCGTCACGTTCGACGGTACGGCCGCCACGAGCTTCAGCGTCGTGAGCGACACCGAGATCCAGGCGAGCTATTCGCTCCCTGCGGCCAGCACCGCTCCGGTCAGCTATCCGGTTCAGATCGTGCTCCCCCCGAGCAGCCTGCAGCCGGCTTCCAAAGCCAGTCTCGTGATCGTCCCGGTGACGAATTACAGTGCCACGGCCATTTCCTATCCA
>JAPTTX010000015.1:0-3928 GCA_028068195.1 Gammaproteobacteria bacterium | reverse complement strand
ACCCAGCTGCCGCCTTGTCGCCGCGCTGCGCTTCCCAAGTTCGATATACAGCTTCACCGCTCGAATACGCTCTTCGTATGAAAACACGGACTACCTCCAAGTAGTCCAAGTTTTTGTCCGCACCCCCTGTTCAATCAGTCCAGATGACGCGGACAATGGGAGTGTGTAGATTTGCATTCAATTCTGACTCTGTAATTGCATCGAAACCCTAGCCAGGGAACCCCGGGCATGCCGTTAATGCCAAGCGAGAAGTTGTCTCTAGCTTTACTCCGCTCCCGCGAGTGCTCTTTTCAAATCACGAATGTCCTGTATCCGGCGCCGGAATTCAACTACCGCTACCGCAGCCGGCTGGTGTGGTGCGCTCGGGTCTCGGTCGTTCATACGATCCTTGCCTGGACAGTTCGAATTGCCATTTTCGTTTGGCGCCGTTTCAGGGAGACGCCCGCTCAGTGCACTGCGCCGATCCGCTCTGGTGTGCCGGAGCCGCCCGTACCGGAGGTGCCACCCCCCATTGCCTGATAAAGCGCTGCGGTATCCACCAGGCGCTGCGCCTGGGCGGCAATCAGGCCGATGCGGGTTTGTTGTGCCTGCTGCTGCGCGATGAGCAGTTGCAGATAACTGGCGGCACCCAGACGATACTGCTGCTGCACCAGGTCAAGCGCTTGCTGTGCCGAAGCGTCGGCGGCGGTCTGCGCTTGAAGAATCTGGGCGTCGTTGTCGAGGGCGCGCAGCACATCGGCCACGTTACGCAGGGCGAGCAGCACTGTCTGACGGTAGTTGGCAGCGGCGGTATCGAATTGCGCCCGGGCGGCGCGTGCAGCGGGGCGCAAACCCGCGTTGAACAGCGGTTGCGCGAGTTGTCCCGCTAATCCCCAAACCAGGGAGCCTGGCCCAAACAGGGCTGCGCTGGTCAGCGCCTGCGAGCCGACGTTGCCCGTGAGCGTGAGTTGGGGATAGAGCCGCGAAACCGCAACACCATACTGCGCACTGGCGACATGCAGCAAGGCTTCAGAGGCCTGAATGTCCGGGCGCCGGCGCACGAGTTCCGAGGGCACCTGCACTGGAAGGTCCGTCGGCAACGTGAAATCAGTCAGGGTGAATTGCGGGATGGCCACAGCGGCCGGCGGTTCACCGACCAGAATCGCCAAGAGATGGCCGGTCTGCTCTAGCCGGTTGCGCAGCGGCACGATGCCGGCGCGGGTTTGCTCGACTTGTGTCTGGATCGACACGACGTCGATTTCGGAAGCATTGCCCAAGGCCAGCCGGCGGCGGGTGATCCCGAGCTGTTCCCTCTCGGCAGCAAGAATCTGCTTATCCGCCCTGATCTGCTCCGCCAGCTGGGCCTGGGTGATGGCAGCGGTGACAATATTTGCTGCCAATGTCAGGCGGGCACCTTCGAGCTGGAAGCGCTGAAAGTCTGTTTGCGCCGCCAGGGCTTCGAGAATGCGCCGGTTTTCACCCGACAGGTCAAGATTGTAGCTCACGCCGATGTTGGCGTTGTATAGCGTGAAGGTGCGTTCCGGACCCGTCTGGCCCTGTACGGCAGGGGTTATGCGCTGCCGTTGCACGGCGAGTTGCCCGTTGGCCTGCGGGAAAAGTGTGGCGCCAGCCTGCGCAGCATAGGTCTGCTCGGCCACGCGCAGGGTGGCCCGGGCGGCCGCAAGAGTGGGATTTGATTGCAGTGCTTGCTCAATTAGATAGTTCAGCTTGTGCGAACCGAACTGTTGCCACCACGCTGGTCGAATCGGCGCCTGCGCGAGAAAGTGCTGCGCCCCTCCGAGCATGCCGGGTGCGGAAACTGTCTGCGCAGGCAGCGGGGAGGCCGTGTAGTTTTCTACGGCGGGCGGCCCGGGCCGCCGGAAGTCCGGGCCGGCAACACAGCCGACGAGCCCGGTAAGCGATAGCAGGATGCCGAGCCGGCACCATACCGAGAGCGGCCGGATTTTGCTGTTAAGACAGGACACGAGAAGGCTCATTGGAGCGCCCGTCCTTCGCCCGCTTCTTCCACCGTCTCGCCGTCGCGGATGCGGTAGATGCGCTTGAAAGTAGGGATGATGGCATCGTCATGCGTGACGACGATAATGGCCGCCCGGTAGCGGCCAGCCATCTGGTTGAGGATGCGCATCACGGCGAGTGCGCGTTCGCTGTCTAGCGGCGCAGTGGGTTCGTCGGCAAGAACCACCGGTGGCTGGTTGATTAGCGCGCGGGCAATGGCCACGCGTTGCTGTTCGCCGCCGGAAAGCTGCGATGGCATGGCGCCGGCGCGGTGCGCCACATCCAGGGCATCGAGCAGTTCCAGCGCCTTTTTGCGCGCCTCGCCATTGGGCCGCCCGGCCAGCATGGGCAAAAGCGCAACGTTGTCGGTCACGTCGAGAAACGGGATCAGGTAAGGTGCCTGGAAGATGAATCCTATCCTGTCGCGCCGCAGTTCGCGCAGGTTGGAAATCGTCCAGCGCTGGTCGTAAATTACTTCGGAACCCAGTGCCATGCGTCCCGCGCTGGGTTCGATCACGGCGCCCAGACATTTGAGCAGCGTGGTCTTGCCGGACCCGGAGGGACCGACCAGGCCGACCAGCTCGCCGCGAGCGACCTGCATGTTCACGCCCTTGAGCGCGTCCACGGCGGTTTGCCCCGCGCCGAAGCGTTTCTTCAGGCCCTCGATGCGGATGCCCGGCTCCTCGGAGCTGTTTGCCGGCTTATCCACCGATGGCCTCCGCCGGATCGACCTTGAGCGCGGCGCGAATGGCCACCAGGCTGGCCAATACACAGATAACCACTACGGCGATGAAGCCGCGCACCGTATCGGCGGGCTCCAGCAGCACATATTTGGGAAAAAATGGCCCCCAGAATGTAGCGGCAATCCTGCCCACGACAAAGCCGATGAGTCCGAGGCCCACCGCCTGCTGCATGATCATCGCAGCGATCGTGCGGTTGGCGGTACCGATGAGCTTGAGCACGGCGATTTCGCGCAGCTTGCCCAGGGTCAAGGTATAGATGATGAAGGCGACGGTCGCGGCGCTGACCGTGGCGAGGATCACCAGGAACATGCCGATCTGCTTGGACGCAGTGGCGATTAGCTTCCTGATCAGAATGTCTTGCATCTGCACGTGGGTATAGACGGTCAGCCGCTTCCAGCGGCGGATGGATGCGGCCACTTCATCTGGCGTGTAGCCGGGCTTGATCTGCACCAGCACTGCATTGACATTGCTGGCGGTACTCTGCGAAGCAATCACCGAATCGAGCAAACCAGGCACGCCGGGACGATTGAAGGCCGGGTTCTCGGCGACGCGCGCGCGGTCGCGCACGATGGCGTCGTTGTCCCTGAGAAACTGGGCCTGCTGTGCATCTTGCAGCGGAATGAAGATCATCGGATCCCCGCTCGATGACACCATGCGCCGGGTAAGGCCTACCACGGTGTAGCGTTCCCGCCGAATCTTGATCCGCTCTCCCAGCTTGAAGCCAGATGCGATATCAGCCACGGCCTCGTAGTGGCTGCGTGTAATCTGGCGTCCGGCGACCAGGTAAGGCGGCCAACCAGGCGTGCCGGGTACCCCGGGCGCAATGCCCGTAACCATGGCGCGCACGTCGCGCGGACCGGTGGGTTCGATGCCCTGCACCTGCATGGTCAGGTAGGTGATGTCGGCCGCATGGGCCACGCCTGGCATGACGCGGATGCTGCGCCACGTGTCTTCGTTCAGGCTGGAAGGCTCGGCATAGGGGCCGAGGGTATCCCTCTGCACGACCCAAAGGTCGGCACCGCTGTTGTCGAGCAAAACCTCGGCATCGTCCACCATGCCGCGAAATACGCCAGCCATCGTCAGGGTGACCCCGATCAGCAGCCCCAGGCCGATGCCTGTGAAGACAAATTTGCCCAGGGAATGCAGGACGTCACGACCGGCCAGACTGATCATGGCGACACTCCCGGTAT
>JAPTTX010000086.1:0-72753 GCA_028068195.1 Gammaproteobacteria bacterium | reverse complement strand
CCCTTTCACGGCGGTAACACCGGTTCGAATCCGGTTGGGGACGCCACACTTGTGCAAATAGCGGCCCGACCACAGTTTCCGCCTCGAGCCGGTAGCCCGATGGCGCTCCGGCCTCGACGATGAAGCGGATCGACTGGGGGATCAGCGCCCGTAAGGCGGCCCGCGCACCCGGAATATCCCCACGCAACGTGGTTCGTAACTGCCGGGCTCGGGCGACGACGGCATCGCGCAGACGGTTGAGGTCGCGGCCGGCGGGAGCCAGGACTGCACTCAATTGCTCGCGTTCCCGATCCAACGTCTCCAGCCGTTCTTCCCGCCGCAGGATCTCGGCCGCGATGGTGGGGGAGGCCCGGCCGGCGGCAATCGCCGCGACCAGCCGGTCCAGCTCACGACGCAGGCGCGCGGTCTCGGCGTCCATCTGCGCCCGGCGGTCGGGTGCCGTCTTATTGGCGACGGCCACCCGATCCAGGACCAGATCGATGAGGTAGTCGATGGCGGCTGGGGTCAGGATCCGGGTCTCGATCGCCGACAGCAGCCGCTCCTCGACTTCCGCCGCACGGACCGTTCGGTCGTTGGTGCACACCGTCGGACCCCGGTGCATGTGGTAGGAACAACGGTAATAGGGTACGCGCCTTTGGGTCCGCCCCTGGCCGACTTTCACGCTCGTGGACACCATCGACCCGGCGCAGCCGCTGCACTGCATGAGCCCGGACAACAGGTACTTGCTCGCCCGTGGACGACCGTGCAGCGCGCCCCCGGTGGCCGCCGCGTATTCATTGCGCCGGCTTCGGCTGCGGATGGTCGCCGCTTGCCACAGCTCCTCGTCGATGATTCTCAGGGCCGGCGCCTCGACCTGATGGAACGTCGCTTGACGGACCCGGGTCTTGGTCCCCCGCTGATACAGCTTGCGGTGGGTCCCGAACGGGATGAGTCCCCGATAGCGGGCGTTGCGCAGCATCGCATAGATCGAGGTGGGGGCCCAGGAACGCGAGCCCTTCCAGGGTGGGGGCGGTGTCCGGCCATGGAAATAGCGCTCCGCGATTGCCCGCTGTCCGGGGTCGCCATTCAGCGCCTTGGCAATGACCTTGGTGCCGTGGCCGGCGGCGTGAGCCTGAAAAATCGCCTGTACGACGTCGGCTTCCTCGGCGTTGATCTTATATTCCGTGCGGACCACGCCCGCGGGTTTCTGCGCCCCGGGAAGGGCCGGGCAGCGACTGCCGTCTTCCAGCACCCACACGTTGTCGTAGCCATAGACCTGTACCTGCGCACACTGAAAGATGGCCTTTCAGCCTGCCGCAAGGACCCGGATTGTGGACGCCGGTGGTACTAGAAACCGGGCGACACGACCTGCTTGGCAGACTCAAGGCGCCCGCTCCAGCGTTCCACCTTCGAGCAGGGCCGTAGACCTGCAATGCGGCCCATGGGCCAGGGAAAGCTCAAACCGCAATTCCCGCGCTGACCGGAATCCTGAGCCGCTTACCGGCCTTGAGCAGCCCACGGTCAAGGGTGTAAACGGTCTTCGCCTCGTGGTTCCGGGCGACGGCAAGATGGAGGGCATCCCCGGCACGCAGTCCGGTGTCAGCTTTGGCGAGCAATGTCTCGGCCGTCGTGAAGTCAGCGGTAGCGACGGGCAGTGTCGTGAAGGATTCGGCCAGCAGCTGGTCGAATACCGCGCGGATGGCGTCCGCCTGGTCCGTATCGAATTCACGCATGCGGACCCGCCGGGCAACAAGGCTTGCCAGCTCCACCCGTGTCCACTGGGACGTGGCGAGCTCGACCTTACACCTGAGCAGAAATGCCTCGACAGACTCGCTGCTCGCCTCGGCAATCGCAAGCGGGGCGATGAAGCTGGTATCGAGGTAGACCATCAGTAGCCTTCGTCCCGCAGCCTGCGGATGAGGTCGGCGCTCGACTCGTGCACTCGGGGAAACTTCGCACGAAAGGCGGCCAGCGATTGCAGGGGTTTGCGTGGCCCGCGCGCCGGGACGACGCGGGCAATGGGAGTGCCGTGACGGGTGATGATGAGTTCTTCACCCGCCTCGACCTCACTCAGGAGTTCGCTCAAACGCGCTTTGGCGTCGGCTAGGTTCACTGTCCGCATCGACGCACCTCTATTGACTATAAAAATGGTCATTATACTAGGGGATGCCGCGGGGAAACGCAAGACGAAGACGAGCCCATTACGTAAGAGCGAGCAGATTTCACCCATGTCGCGCGTAAAGCCCCTATGACTCCGGCAACCGGCTCACCCAGGTGGTGACCCCGAACGGGGCAACTACAAGCTACCAGTATAATGGTCTTGGCGAACTCCTCTCCGAGACGAGCCCCGACCGCGGCACGACCACCTTCACCTACGATAGCGCGGGCCTCGTGGCCACCCGGACGGATGCCCGGGGTATCAAGGCGACGTTCCACTACGATGCCCTGAACCGGCTCACCGCGGTCCTCTATCCGACGCAGCGCACGAAGAGGAGGGGGTGGGAAGGATTCTGGCGACACGACCGGGACGACAAGCGCTCTCCCGACGATGTGCAGCTCACTTATGATTCGGGCCGCGACTGCGGGCTCGGGGTCGGGCGGCTGTGCACCGTGCGCACCGATGCCGACGTAATGCGCTTCCGCTATGACGCCTTCGGTCAGGCGACCCGGCAGACGGACACGATCGACGGCGTCTCCTATGTCACCGCCTACGCCTACAACACCCTCAACCGGCTCACCCGCATGACCTATCCGGACGGGCGCACGGTCACGTATCGTCGCGATGCCCTCGACCGCATTGCGGGCATCGATACGACCGTGAACGGCCGTGCGGCCACGGTCTTAAGCGGCATCACCTACCGCCTCGACGGGCTCCTCGCTGTTGCCGTTCACCTAAAACTGACCCGGGGGATTCCGGGGATGGCGGTCAGCATTCCGGCATTTCGCCAAAGTGGCCGCCATGGTCCCGGAATGGTGGCCGCCATGGTCCCGGAATGGTGGCCGCCATGGTCCCGGAATGGTGGCCGCCATGGTCCCGGAATGGTGGCCGCCATGGTCCCGGAATGGTGGCCGCCATGGTCCCGGAATGGTGGCCGCCTTAGGCCGGAACGCGCAAATGCAACGACAGTGGTCGAAAATATATTGTTCCGCTACGACTTAGGCAACTGCATTAGGCAACTGAATTTCAGCCTCCATCGCCGCCTGGCAAACTCCAAACTCGGTGCGCTGGAACGCGCTGTTGGGCATCATCAGTATCTTCCGAACTCCTTCAGATACTCATCCCACAGTTCCTTAACGCTCTTGCCCTGGGCGGTGTACCAGAACCCCCCGCTGCCAGAATACCTGTCGCCTGTTGTTTAATCTTTAATGGGGGCGGAAAGGGAGTCAAACCGTGGCACAGTACTCAGCAGAACGCAGGGAGTCGGTGGTGAGGAAGTTGCTGTCGCAGCCGGATCGGCCGATTCGGGAGCTTTCGCAGGAAACCGGCGTTTCCACCTGGACGCTGTATGATTGGCGAAGACAGGCCAGGAACCAGGGCGAAACCGCCGTGGGCAGCACCAAGCACTCAGGCAAGTGGTCGGCCGCGCAGAAACTCTCGGTCATCGCCGAAACATCGGCCATGAACGAAGCGGAACTCGCCGAATACTGCCGAAGCAAAGGCTTATACGTTGAACAGCTTAAGACCTGGCGGGCGGAGGCCCTGAAAGCCATGGGAGGCGGCATGGTCTCGGCCCAGGAACACCGCGCCGCACTCGACATCGGGAAAAAGCGCATCAGGGAACTCGAACGCGAGCTGCATCGTAAAGAAAAGGCGCTGGCCGAAACGGCCGCGCTGCTGACTTTAAGAAAAAATGTATAGTCCGCCCCCTGTCGGCAAGCGTTCGCTTGGAGAAGGACTCAATACCGTTCGCACCAATGTATCCGGCCTCGTGAATGAAGGCATTCGCCTTCGGGCCCCGATGGGAATCCGCGCAGAGTCGTCCTCAAAAGCCGCCCGGACCGAGACAGCGGTCCACTTTTTTCTCAGGTTTCGAATCTGCCGGTAAACGGTTATCGCCATCTCCTCTTGAACGCTCGCAAACGCAGGAAAGTCGGGTAATCCAGAATTGCCCGGGGTCAGGCCGCGGCGGCGACCTCCCCGGCCAACGCCGAAGCCTGATACGTTACGCCTTTGGTCAACACCGCCCAGGCGATCCGTGCATTCTTATTGGCGAGCGCGCACGCCACGACGTTGGCGTGGGCGCGGTCACGTAACTCACACACCCACCTGCCCAGGCGATCGGTGCGCCGCTCGCTATGGCGCAGCACCGCGCGCGCCCCGTGGATCAAGAGCGTGCGCACGTAGGTGTTGCCGCGCTTGGAGATGCCAAGAAGCTTGGGCTTTCCCCCGGTCGAGTGCTGACGGGGCACGAGCCCGAGGAAGGCGGCGAGCTCCCGCCCCGAATGGAAGGTTCGCACGTCGCCGATGGCGGCAAAGAGTGCCGTCGCGCTCATCGGCCCCACGCCGGGGATCGTCATGAGGCGCTGGCAGGCGGGGTCGTTGTGCGCTTCGCGCTCGATCTCTACGCTCAGGCGCTTGATGCGCTCGTCGAGATCCCGGAGTCCCTGGCACAGCTCAAAGAGCAGCGCGCGCATGCGCGTGGTCAAGTCGTTCTCGGCATCCTCGAGGAACCCCGGGAGTGCGGCACGGATCCGGGAGATGCCCTGGGCGACGGCAATGCCGCGCTCGAGCAGGAACGCGCGGATCTGATTGACGATCACGGTGCGGCTCCCGATGAGCCCCTCGCGCACCCGATGCAGCGCCTGGAGGTCTCCTTGTGCCAGGGTCTTCACCGGCACAAAACGCATGGTGGGCCGAGTCACAGCCTCGGCGATCGCCTCGGCGTCGAGGAAATCGGATTTGTTGGATTTGACATACGGCTTGACGAACTGCGCGGCCATCAATCGTACGTCATGGCCGCTGGCGAGAAAGCGCCGCGCGAGGTGTTGTGAGCCCGGGCAGGATTCCATGCCGATCACACAAGCGGGAAGATTGGCGATGAAGCGCATCAACTTCTCCCGGGTGAGCTTCTGCTTCAGTTCAGGCCGGCCACGCTCATCCAGCCCAAAGAGATGGAACGTCGATTTGCCGATGTCGATACCGAGTGTTTTAATCGTCATGGATGGTTCGCTCCTTCAAGTAATGGTGGGTACTTGCAAGCCCCACCAGTATGGGCCCTTCGAGGCCGGAAGAAGAGGGGCGGACCATCCCATTAGCCGCGGCGATCTGGGGGGGCAAGGAGGAAGAATGATCAGCACCCCAGGTCGTCAGGCAGCCGTTACGTTGATCAAAGAGGCCGTCAACGCCGGTGCGCGCAGGCGGAGGGCCTGCGCCGAGCTGGGCTTGAGCCTGCGCACGTTCGAGCGCTGGACCGAAGGCGGTGAACTCCACAGTGACCGCCGCCCCGGCGCAGTCCGTCGTGAGCCTGCGAATAAGCTCACGGCAGAAGAACGCACTGCCGTGCTCCAGTGCGTCAGTGAACCGCGCTTTGCCTCATTGCCGCCTACCCAGATCGTGCCGAGGCTCGCGGACGAAGGCTCCTATATCGCTTCGGAGTCGAGCTTCTACCGCATCTTGCGCGAGAAGGATCTGCTCGCCTCCGCCGTTCTGGAGCGATCCGGTGATGCCATCCGCTTCAACCCCGAGCTCCTGGCGCTCGCCGCCCATTACCGTTTCGAGCCGCGCCCGGTCGCCATTGCCCGCGGCAACGAGAAGGGACGGGTCGAACGGGCGATCCGCTATATCCGCGATGCCTTCTTCGCCGCCCGCCCTTTCCGCGATCTCAAGGACTTGAATACCCAGGCCGATGCGTGGTGTGAGACCGTGGCACTCGACCGCAGGCTTCCGGGGGATCCCACACTCAGCGTGCGCGAGGCCTTCGGCAAGGAACGCGCCCTGCTGCTGGCGCTGCCGGAGAACCCCTATCCCGCGATTGAGCGGGTGGCGGTCAAAGGCGGCAAGGCGTGAAGGCATGAACGAGGAGAAACAGCAGCGCTGACATTGGTCCGATGTTAGCGATCGATCGTGACGACACAAGTCTACGGATGTGTGGCGGGTTATGCTACGTGATTAAGAAATCGCCAGGGACACCAAGATTATCGGCGGCTGCGCGTTCCGGGTCCGGAAGATCGCTGGCGCCGGACCTTGGCGATTTCCCGGTCGAGGTTCTCGGCGATATGCCGTCCCTCTTGCTTGACGAAATCGAGGAAGGCCCGGGCCACCAACGAAGTTTTGTGGCCTTTCCAGTGTGCTAGGTACCAGTGCCGCTGGATCGGGAAACCCTGAACGTCTAGCAGGGCGATCGGCCCTGAGGTGCCCTCCAGGACGAGCGAGTGCAGCGACAGCACGGTGATGCCGAGCCCAGCGACAATCGCCTGTTTGATCGACTCATTGCTGGACAGCTCCATGCGTACCATAGGAGCCTGCAAGCCGTGCTCCTCCAGGAGGCGGAATACCGCGTCGCGCGTGCCGGAGCCGGATTCGCGCAGGACGAACGGCTCTTCCAGCAGGCGCTTGAGCGGAATGTTCGGCGCGCCGGCGAGCGGATGGTCGCGGCTCGCCATGACCACGAGCGGGTTTGGCACCAGCGGGTGCGCCTCCACATCGAGCCCGGAAGGCGGTTGGCCGAGGATGTAGAGGTCGTCCTCGTGGTTGGCGATGCGCTCCAGCAGGTACTCCCGATTCGTGACCTTGAGCGAAAAATCGATGCCAGGATGCTGGCGGCTGAACTGCCCGATCAGGTGCGGCGCGAGATACTTGGCGGAGGTGATGACGCCGAGCCGCAGACGGCCGCGCTTTACCCCCTTTAGATCAGCGACCTTCATTTCGAGATCGGCCATGGCGCGAAACACCTCCTGACAGGCGGCGTATACCTCGCGGCCGGTGTCGGTCAGACGGATGCGGATACCCGTTTGATCGAAAAGCGGCATGCCGACGGTATCGGCAAGCTTCTTGAGCTGCATCGACACAGTCGGCTGCGCGAGATACAGTTCCTCGGCCGCGCGCGTGAAACTGCCGAGCCGCGCCACAGCCTCGAAGACCTGTAACTGGCGCAACGTTGTATGGCGAGCGAGGGCACCAGCGAGGCTGGTGCGCGCACCGTTGTGGTTCTGTTTCGTCACGGGGCTGTTTGTATCGCGTCGGGTGTAATGCTGACCCAGTAGACTCACTATAGGGGCGCCCGGGGTATTTCGGAAATCAGAAGAAGAAATTAAATCCATAGATATTTATCTATAGATTCATGCTCCATCTATAGTTCCCTGCTCCCAGGCCACTACTTGTTCAGGCCGATTCCGCGGGGATGTCACTCATTGTGAATGGGCATTGCGGGTTAGCCACACCGCTTGTCGTGACCGGTTCGCGGCAGAAGATTCGACAATCGAACATGGCCGAACCTTCATGGGTTTGCCCTCCATGATAACGGCGCCGTCGATGCATGAACTAGGAAATGGCGATCTCGCCGATCCACCGCATGATTGCGCACGCAGCGCCGCACCGTGTGGGTCATCCCTCGCGGCTGCGGAATTTGACCGGACGACTCACCCGGATGTCCGATATGAACACCACGCCGGTGTGCATGTCGAAGAAAGGTGAAAAGCCCTCGAGGATCGGTTCCGCCAGGTCTTCGGGCACGGCCACGATGATCATGATCAGCACGGCGTCCTCGTTGAACATCAGATGGCCTTCATGGAAGCCGTGCTGTCCCTTGCCGGATAGACTGTTCACGATGGTGTAGCCGGTGACGCCGGCACGGTCGAGCAGATCCGTGGCGAACTCCTGGTGGGCACCCTCGAGAATGATCTCGAGCTTCTTGAGCGGACTGAGTTTGAGGTCGTTCATGTCGTGAGCTCCTGAGTTGCCTTAGGGCTGCCGGTGGCCGCGAGGGTGCGCGTGATCCACGTGCCGTCCTGAAAGATGTGCAGTACTTGCGTTACTGGATCCGTGATGGCCATGCGCACCCAGCCGTTGCGGACCAGATTGCGAACATTGGCGACGTTGTCTATGGCGCGCTGGGCGTGATCGAACGGCGCTTCGATCACCGTGATCAGGCGCAGCGGCTCGTGGAAGGGCATGCCGTCCTTGAGCACGGTCTGCGCGGGCAGGCCAGTGCGCAGGTCGGAAAGGTTTCCGGTCATGACGCCGAAGCGGCCGGCGACATTGTGGTAGACCTTGCTGCCGCTGCCGTAGTGCGCGTTATCCACCGCCGAAAAATAATGCTCCATGTTGATCCACTGCCCGACCACCAGCGGACCGCTCAGGATGTTTTCCAGCAGACGCCCCTTGCGGTCGCAGAGGTAATCGTAGGAATGCAGGAATACCCGGCCCTCAAGATCCAGCGCGTGGGTGACGTGGCGGCGGCCGATAACGAAGGCGGCGTTGCGCGACAAACCCCATTCGGGCCGTACCTGCGACCAATCGAGGGCGTTGCGCCGCGCGGAGCGGTAGGCACTCAGCGGGTCGGTGCGGCCGTTGCTGCAATCCAGTGTCGGCATGCGCTCGGCCGCGCACAGGTGCGCACCTGCCTGCAGGCCGTTGTTCAGACGATCCATATAGACAAGGTGGCTCGCCGGCAGCAGATCGAGATCGTAGAGCCGCAGCTCGTCGGTCGTAGTATTGTGTAACGCCGGGACGAACCAGGCATCATTGGGGATGTCGATACCCTGCGCGCGCAGGCGTTCGCGCACAACGGGTTTGTTCGCGATCAGCGAGAACACGCGGGCGCTGATTATGCCGTGGTTGCCGCCGCAGGCGCCGCAGTCGAGGGCGGATTCGTAGGGATTGTTCTCGGTGATGCTGCCGTGACCGGCCAGCAGCACGAAACGCGAGAAGCCCGAGGTCAGGCCGATCGAGCGCAGCGCCTGGGCGATGAAGTTCACCTGCTCGTCGAGCGTGAAGCCGATGCGACCCAGGCGTTCGAGCTGGAGCTGCGCGTAGTGCCGGTTGATGCGGTACGCCGAGCGCAGACGTTCGATGAAGCCGGCTTCCGCCCCGGTACCCAGTTTGAAGTGTTGCGCGAAGCCGGCTGCCGTCGCCTGATTGCCAAGCGCCGCTTCGCGCAGTTCGCGGATCATCTCGTCGGTGATTGCCTCGCGCGCGATGCCTAGTTCTCGGCCCAGCGCCTTGACGATCAGGGATCGTTGCAGGGCGCGGATGATGGAGTCGGCCTGCTCGCGCGTGAGCTTGTCGAGCAGCAGGCGGCTGGCCGGTTTGTCCGGCTGCAGCCGGCTGCGCCAGCGGTTGTAGGCGAGTGGCGTGAGCGTCTTGCCGAACATGTCGAACCCGAACAACAGGCCGATGGCCTCGACGGTAACGTAGGGCGAGAGTACCGACCCCTTCAGGTCATGGAACACGTGCTCCAGCACAGACACGAACGCCTGGTCCTCGGCATTGCGCGCGATGGGGAGTTCAAGCACCAGATTCTTGGGTGTGACGACGACCGGGCAGAGATGGGTTTCGCTCCCCTTGTCCAGGCCGACGAAGCTGACCGGTATGCCGAAGAAGCCGGCGATGCCGAAGGTCTGGTAGTCGCCGATGCGCTCCAGGTGCCGGCGTATGCGTTCCGAGCGCACGTCGATGCAGAACAGGATCTGCGCGAACGGGCGTTTCTCGCGCGGAGGCTGGGCGCTCAAATCCAGCCTGCCCGCCAGCCGGTTCAGGTAATGGGCCTCCTGCGCGTTCAACCACAGCTGGCCCTCGGCACGCTCGAAACGGGTGAGGGTTGCGAGCAGGCGACCGAGTTCATCCGGCGTCAGGCGCGACAGCGCGGTGGCGAGTCCGGCGCGCGCGGCGAGATCGCGCAGGGTCTCGGCCTGGCGCCGTACTTCGTACGCGCGCTTGCGCGCGATGTACTCGGGCAGCAGCAGCTCGATGCGCGCCTGCCGTCCGCTCGCCACTGCATCTTCGACCGCGTGCGCCAGCGCCGGCAGGACGTGCCCGCCATGGAATTCGCGGCGCAAATAGGCCTCCGCCGGCCGCTCGTCTATGAAGCGCGCGAGCGCTTGGGCGTCGCCGGGCACCTTCAGGCGCGCGGCGTGTTCACGCAGCAGCGCGAGCCCGAGCACCAGGCGGATGGCCAGATAGTCCACCAGATCGGCCGGATAGCGCTGGTTCCAGTGGTAATGCTTGGCGGCCGAACGCCAGCGGATGTAGCCCGCCCATCCGTGCAGGCGGGTCAGCGAACTGGTGAAATAGTCCACCCAGGCGTCTTCGGGCACGCGCAGCTCGTTCATCGCGTAATTAATGATGCCTTCCGGCGTGTCGTCCTGCGCCAGGATGCGCTGGATGTGCAGGCCGCGGATGAACAGCCGCAGGTTGCGCCGCGCGAGCGCGCTCCAGGCGGTGAACAGGCCGTGTTCGCGTCCCGGCATCTGCCATACCGACTGGCCTTCGTCGAAGAAGTCGAGACAGCTCTTGATCACCAGTTCGTCGAGCGTCGCGCCGATGCTCGTTCCGAACAGTTCGTCGACGCCGATGTAGACCGGACATTCAGGCGGCAGCGCGGATTTGACCCGTGCGGCGAGCGCGACGGCGTCGACGGCAGGGGCCGGCAGCGGCGTGCCGGCCAACTCGGCATGGATATCAGATCCTTCCGCCAGCGTGGCGTGCGTCGTGATTGTCTTGGTGGTCTCGGTGAGCAGTGTCATCAGCAGCCGGTGCAGGTCGATGCCTGCGCATGTGAATTCGCTGGCCAGGAAGCGATCAACCTGTTCCGCGAGTGATTTCGCATCGACCGTGCCCTGGGCTAGATACCGTTGATACAACGCGCGCGGCAGATAGCCGCGCGCATGGAACAGGCGCTCGCCCTCCTGTAGGGCCTCTGGGAAGGGCAAGTGTTCCAGGCCGTAGAGCGGGTTATTGTGGATGAAGGCGCGCATCGGCCAGAAGAACGGAATCGGCTCCCCGGCGACGTGCACCATGGCGCGGATGCGCAGACGGTGCCCGAGCGCTGGACTCACAGACCACCTCCTGTGAAATGCAGACTGGCTGCTGCAAAGATAAAAAGGGCGACCACATACGTCGCCATGCCGCCCCGCCCGAGGTCCGGGGCATCGATCTCGCGGCTGCTGCTGGCGACGACGAAACCCTGCAATAGGCGCGTCGCTGACCATCCCCAGATCAGCCAGATGCCAAGCACGCCAAGTGCCGCTGCGCTGCTGAGGTCTCGCAACAGATCCAACATGGCAAAAAATCCCGGGAAGGGCGGAGTGGCCACGGTGCACAACACGACGGCCGTCAGTATCACCGCCAGGCGCGGCTGGTGTTCAACGATGCCCGCGTACAGGCCAGCGTAGGCGGCGCCAAGACGCCGTACGACCGGACCGGTCAGCAGCACGAGCAGTGCTGCCGGCAGGCTCAACCAGATCACGAACAGGGAAAGTTGGGCGATGTCTGCGCCGTGAGCGACGAGTCCCCAGGTCAGCGCGAGCGCCGAACTGGAAAGAAGGGAGGCCCACAACCGGAGATCACGCACCGTGAGCAGGCGCAACGCGTAGAAAGCGGCGCTCAGCAGCGCCCATATCACAACAAATGCGGGAATCTCAAGCCGCAACACATACAGCAAGGCGACACCGATCTGCGGCCAGAGCAGCAGCAGCGCCGCGCGCGCAACCGGTGTACGGAGCCGCATGAGTATCAGATTCTGCACTGCGCTCAGCGGGTATAGGGGCAGGAAAAGGGCGACAAAGAGAAGCATTACACCCACCTCGCCCAGACGTTCAGTCGGCGCGACAGATGTAGCACTACCTGATTCATCCAGGCGTAAACGTCAGCGACATAGAACTCGCGCGACACCAGCGAGTAAAATGCAAGCCGCAACTCCGAAGGGTTATCGTTACGCTTGTCTCCCTTGTCGTTGGTATAATAGGTGGCGAGCCAGCCTGAAACGATTGAAAGGGTTAGGATTCCGACCAGGATCTCGAAGGTGGTGAGCGGGATGCTGGCGGCGGCAAAGATGCGTGCACTCAACGCGCGGTCTGGATACAGGAACAGATCAAAAGCATGCGCGATCAGTGTATAGCCAGCCACCACGACGACCAGAGACAGAATGACCATGGCCATCGTCCGCCACGGGCTCTCGGCGCGCAGTCGATAGGTCGCAAACAGCAATTGTGCGCCGGTGACCCACCCGAAAAACAGCAGGACGACAGCGCCCTGCTGTCCCACAAAATGGCTGCCCACAAGCCAGTGCGACAGACCGAGCACCGCGATCGGCACCACCACAGTGATCACCGCGGCGGCCACCCACGGCAGGCGCGAGGCGACTGGCCGCCGCTCCACCACAAAGGTGTAGACGTCATCGTGCGGCACCCCGTCGTGCTTGCGGGCGTCGCCGATCACGCCGCCTGAGCTCAGGAACAGTGTGCCTTTGAACAGACCGTGCGCAATCAGGTGGTAGATGGCCAGCGAAAAGGCGCCGACACCACATTCAACAAACATGAATCCCATCTGGCCCATGGTTGAATAACCGAGTGCCTTCTTGACATCGTTCTGCGTCAACATCAGAACTGATCCAAGAAGGGCGGTTATCAAGCCGACCGCGAACAAAAGATGTAGCACATCGCCCGCGTACACGAAGACAGGCGCGAAAAGGTTAATGAGAAACCCGCCGGCATTGACGATACCCGCGTGCATCAGTACTGACACGGGCGTCGGTCCTTCCATGGTGTAGGGTAGCCATGTATGCAGCGGGAACTGGGCGGAACGCGCGAAACCCGCAAGCGCAATCAGCAGGCCTGCAGTCGTCATGAGCGGCAAGCCGAAGGCGGTGTGTGCCTCGGGCGCCGCAGCAATTCGTTCAAACAGCAGCGGCAGAGACAAGGTGTGGTAGGCCTGCACTAGCAGCACTGCGGCGAGAATCAGTGGAAGGTCGCCTAATCGATAGGTGAAAAACGTCCAAAACGCGTAACGCTGCGCAGTCGCGCGGCGTGTGTCGTGGCCCAGCAGAAAATACAACAGCACGCCGATCAGATTCCAGGCCAACAGCAGGGTAATCAGGTCCCCTGCAGTCACCATGAGCAGGATGGCGGCGGCCATGAGATCCAACAGCACATAAAAGCGCGTGTAGCCTGATTCTTCGGCCATGTAGCGCGCGGAATATACGTGCACTACGAGATTAATGCTGGCGACACCCAGCGTCATGATGCAGGCAAGCGGATCAAGATACAGGCTGCCCCAGTGAACGCCGAGCCACACCAGCGTCGGCTGCGGAACACAGAGGTACTCGACCAGTGTCATGGCGGCGAGCAGCAGCGTAATGGTGGCAGAACCTATACTGATGCGTGCCACGCGCCGGCGCTTGTTGTTAGGAAGCAGCGCATTGATCACGGCCGATAGCAATGGCAAAGCCGGAAGTAGAACTATCAGTTTATCCACCTTGTCAAATTCCCTCGATTCCGATCAACGCCTGAGTGGTGCAGATAGTCAGGACCTGGTCCAGGAAATGGTTCGCAGCCATTTAAGAGTCTCATCGGATGCGGAGGCGTACGGCCAGAGCATGCAATGCGAGGTATGCGGGTGTGTTCATCTGTGCGCGCGGCGCTCTGTTGAATGAAGCTGAAGGATAGGCGGCGCAATGGAGGTCAGGAAATAGAAATTCGCGATTGCTTCAATCTACGTGCGTCTATATGTACATCGGGAATTGGCACGAGCGGGCGCGATCTCTCCGACTCTGACGGATTATGATTTGGCAGGATGCCTCAACGCAGAAGCGCAGGGTAAATCCTGCGAAGATTCAACGCCGGGACCCTCCGTGTCGCCGTGTCTTTTGTATTGCAAACTCAAAGTCCAGAGGTCCCTTTTAGAACGCAATTGACACACCGCGCCTTACGTGCCGCGCGTGAAAATCTATAGGTCGCATTTCAAATATCTATTTCTCGATGCATCAGTCGCCGTCTATTGTCTGCGCAACAACAGAGTTCGGTGTCGCGCTGGCGCCGGTACAGGCAGGGCGACGCGAGTGCGGTGGCGCCGAGAGTTGTGAACGGGTGCAGACCGGATCCGAGTCACCGGGCCGTGAAACGGTTCAACTTAAATTTATTGCAGGAGCGAACATGGCTGAGAAGACCTACCACGCAGGCGTCAAAGAATACCGAAAGACCTACTGGACACCGGACTATGTGCCGCTCGACACCGACCTGTTGGCGTGCTTCAAGGTTGTGGCGCAATCTGGTGTGCCGCCCGAAGAAGCGGCGGCCGCGGTCGCGGCCGAGTCCTCCACCGGCACTTGGACCACGGTGTGGACCGATCTGCTGACCGACCTCGATTACTACAAGGGTCGCGCCTATCGCATCGAACCGGTGCCCGGCGATCCGAACGCCTTCTATGCCTTCGTGGCCTATCCGATCGACCTGTTCGAAGAGGGGTCGGTGGTGAACGTGCTGACTTCGCTTGTCGGAAACGTGTTTGGCTTCAAGGCGATCCGCAGCCTGCGCCTCGAGGACATTCGCTTTCCGATCGCGTACGTGAAGACCTGCGGCGGCCCGCCGAATGGCATCCAGGTCGAACGCGATCGCCTCAACAAGTACGGCCGCCCGATGCTCGGCTGCACAATCAAACCGAAGCTCGGTCTCTCGGCCAAGAACTACGGCCGCGCCGTGTACGAATGCCTGCGCGGGGGTCTTGACTTCACAAAGGATGACGAAAACATCAACTCGCAGCCGTTCATGCGCTGGCGCCATCGCTTCGAGTTCGTGATGGAGGCCGTGCACAAGGCCGAGGCCGAAACCGGCGAGCGCAAGGGCCACTATCTCAACGTCACCTCGCCGACGTGCGAGGACATGCTGGAACGTGCCGAATTTGCGAAGAGCCTGGGCGCGCCCATCATCATGCATGACTTCCTGACGGGCGGCTTCACGGCCAACACCTCGCTCGCCAACTGGTGCCGCAAGAACGGGGTGTTGCTGCACATCCATCGCGCGATGCATGCGGTGATCGACCGCAACCCGTACCACGGCATCCACTTCCGGGTGCTGACCAAGTGCCTGCGTCTCTCGGGCGGAGACCATCTGCACTCCGGCACCGTCGTGGGCAAGCTCGAAGGCGACCGCGAGGCGACCATCGGCTGGATCGATCTGATGCGCGAGTCGTTCGTGCCGGAAAGCCGCAGCCGCGGCATCTTCTTCGATCAGGATTGGGGCTCCATGCCGGGTGTGATACCGGTGGCCTCCGGCGGCATCCATGTGTGGCACATGCCGGCGCTGGTCGCGATCTTCGGCGACGACTCCTGCCTGCAGTTCGGCGGCGGCACGCTCGGCCATCCGTGGGGCAACGCCGCGGGTGCGGCAGCCAATCGCGTGGCTGTCGAGGCCTGCGTCGAAGCGCGCAATCAGGGCCGTGCGGTCGAACGCGAAGGGCGCGAGATCCTGACCGAGGCGGCGCAATCGAGCCCCGAGCTCAAGATCGCCATGGAGACGTGGAAGGAGATCAAGTTCGAGTTCGACACCGTCGACAAGCTCGATGCGCAGACGCGCTGAACGCCGTCATTCACTGAACATATTTTGAAGGAGTCACGACATGCCAGAAGTTCAACCGTATAAGGCCACGGAACGCAAGGGAGAAACCTTTTCGTATCTGCCGCCGCTGTCGCCGGACAAGATCCGCAAGCAGATCCAGTACCTCGTGAGTCAGGGCTGGAATCCGTCGATCGAACACACCGAGCCGGAGAAGTCGTTCTCGCACTACTGGTACATGTGGAAGCTGCCGTTCTTCGGCGAGACCTCGGTGGAGAAGATCCTGGCGGAGCTCGAGGCCTGTCATCGCGCCTACCCCGGCCAGCACGTGCGACTCGTAGGGTACGACAACTACGCGCAGACCATGGGTACGGCGTTCATCGTCTACCGCGCCGGTGGCCGCTGAGACAAGGCGGAATGCAACACGAACGGACGCTGGACGAGGTTCCGTACGGTGGAATCAGATGTGATTGATTGAGGATGACTGCATGAACACGACTACAGCGATCATGGCTGATGGTGGGCGCAATGCCTCGCGCGCACGCCGTGCGCAGCTCGCGCAGGGCAAGGCCGCGTTGCCGCCTCCGGGCGAGCGGCAACGTACCGGCGATCGCAGTGCCAGCGCGATATCCGTGCCGACGGCTACGCCGCCTGCGATGCAGGCGCCGGTGTTGAGCGCGACGCCGGCGCAGCCGGCCGTCACACCGGCGCCCACCGTGCGCACAGGCGCCAGCCACGCTCTCTCGGGCCGCGATTTGTCGCGTGCACGGCGCGAGGCGATGGCGCTTGGCAAGAACGCTGTGCGCCAGTTCACGGGTTCGGCACTCGCGGTCGCCCCTGCCACCGATGGCATGCTCACACAAAGCGCAGCCAGCAGCGCAGGCAGCAGTGTAGCGCAACCGGTGTGCACAGCGGGATCCGCGCGTATGGCCGCCCAGGCGATGCGTGTGGCACGCGCCAGGAACGGCCGCGGTGACGCCGCGCCCGCGCGCCCGAGCGGGCGCGTGCGCAACGCGATGCAGCTGGATTACGCGCCCAAGGTCACGACCAGCGAGACCTACGCCGGGGGCAAGGTGACCGGTGTACGCATCGGTCGCGGCATGAACGTGACCGGTGACGAACGCGGTTCGTCGCTGCAGGTGACCGGCTCGCAGTACATCGGCAGGGAGACCGGTTTCCAGCCGCGTGAGGGCGGCATCAAGGTCGGCGCCTCGCGCACAGCTGCCGGTCTGATCGTGACTGGCACGCAGGTGCGCAGCAGGGTCGCCATCACCGGTGACGAATACGGCAGCAGCGTGCGCATCACCGGCGAGGCAGACCAGGAAATCGGTGACGATCTGCTGGAACGCCGTGAGTCCGTCGCCTACGTCTCGATGCAGTTCCAGCGTCAGCACAATCCGCACGGCCATAGCGTGTTCGGCACCAACCTGGGGCGGTCGGCGATCGCCGTCGGCTCGCGCGAACGCAGCCGCGATCGTGCTCTGGAATTCACCGACGGCGGTCTGCCGATCTCCGGTTCCGCCGTGGGTCGCAGCGTAAACGTAACCGGCGACGAGTCCGGCACGTGCCGGCCCATCACCGGCGATCAGTACCTCATGCCGGCCGCGCGCCAGCCGCTGTGTGAGGCCGACAACGGCGCGCGCGCAGGCCGGGCATTCATGCGCAACGGGCGCGGCGATCCGGTCACCGGCGCCAAAGTGACAGAGTCTGAGACCTGGACGCACCAGCACGTCACCGGAGTGGACGTGGAGCACAACGATCGCGTCACCGGCGATGAATACGGCGTGTGCAGTACTGTCACCGGCACGCCGTACGTCGGCCCGAGTCAGTACGAGGCGGCGTGTCCCGGCGGGGCGCCGCTGATGTCACAACCGACCGCGGGCAGCCGCGTCACTGGCGACACGCCGCTCAACGTGGATCGCGTGACGGGCACGCAGCGCGGGTCCGAACGCAGCATCACCGGCACGCCGTACTACCGCGAGCAACTGGCGAGCGACACCGGATGCGACGTGCTCGTGCAGATCAACAGACGCTTCAGTGTGCGTTCGCCGCAGCGCGAGGCGCAGTTGCGGGCCGATGACGCCGCCGCGGAGACTCCGAACGCTGCCGGACGCATCACCGGATCGTTTGCCGTGGGCGATGGCAAGATCACAGGCAACCAGGAGTTCGTCTTCGCCCCGCGTGCGAAGGGCGAGCGCAGCGGGCGTATCCGGGTCACGGGCGAGGGTCGCGTCGAAGGCCTTACCATCACGGGCAGCGCCTGGACGGAGAGCGCCAATGTGACCGGCACCGAGGACTACATTGCCACCGGACGCAACCCGAGTGAGCGGGCCGGCAACCGGCAGAACTTCGCGGGCAGCTCCGCCTTTAAGGGCAAGGGTCATCATGAAGAGCCGCGCAAGATGGTCACTGGCATGGTGGGTTGGTCGGCGAAGTCGGCCGCCCGGGTCACGCTCTCGGGCGGCGCGCAGGGCTGAAGGCGGCTAGAGGAACGATCACGTGAAAACGTCAACGCACACATGGCGTCGGCATGCGGCCGGCACCTACAGTCCCGGCGCGTACGACGCCACGCCCGCGCTGACCGATCCATATATCGCGTTGTTCGGACAGAGTCCACCGGTGGCCGGCAGTGTGGCATCGGTGGGCGCCCATCCGCTCTACGACGCGGTGCATAACCGCCGACTGCTCGAGCGCGAAAGCGAGATCACCGCGGCGTTTGCGGCGATCGAGCCGGCGCTCAAAGACGCGGCGGCGCTGCAGTACCAGGAGGGCGCGGCAGACCGTATCCAGCAACTCGTGCGTGGTCAACTCGGCTTCGAGTTGCCGGTCTCCTGCCTGCAGGCGACGTGGGCGCGGCCGCTCAATATGCGCCGTCTGTATGCGTACTGCGTGTTCCAGACTTTCCGCCGGCTCGCGGACCGCAACTTCGACCGCAGTCATGCGGACCTCTCGGACGGGGAGCCGGCCGACGAGGTCATTCGTAAGTGGGGATTTCATGCGATCGACATAACGCCATGCGCCGACGGCCGCCTGAGCGGCGTGGTGGATTACATCCTGCGTGTGCCGCCGGCGGTGGTCGTGCACCGAAAATCATTCGCCGGATCGATGTTCGACGTCGAGGAGAGCATGCGTAACTGGGAGCAGATCGAATTGCGCCGGTATCGCGAGGGCGTGCCGAACGCCGCCGGAGAGCCGACACGCTATCTCAAAATCGGCATGTATCACTTCAGCAGTTCGCGCCCGAACCAGGAGGGCTGTGCCGCGCATGGCAGCGACGAACGCAAGGCCGCGCAGGCGCTGCTCGATCGTCTCAACGACTTCGCGCGCGCGATCGAGAACAGCCATTGTTGCGGTGCCGCGGTGGCGACGCTGCTCGTTGGCGTCGATACCGACAATGACGCGATCAAGGTGCACGTGCCGGACGTACGCGGCGAGATCAGTCTTGAGCGCTGCGTCGACAACCGTGTGCTGTTCGAGCGCACCGCGAGCCTCTCGCGCGACGAGGCCAAGGAGGCAATTCGCCTCGCCGTCGCCGATGCCGCCGGCGTATCGCCGGACGATGCAGCGACCGAGGGGATGCGCTGGTTCTGCGCATATCTTCTCAAGAACAACATGGCGCAGATCGACTACGTGCGTGCCTGGCACAACGGTTGTTACGCGGATCTGGGTCACACCGAGCGGTTCATAACCGTCGGTGACAACTTCGACGACGTGCAGATGCGCAATCTCGCCTACCAGGCGCAGATGGAAACGATTGAGGAGGGTGCGGGCGACATGGACGTGGGTATCAAGATTTTCCGAAAGGTGAATATGGCGCACGACCTGCCTATCCCGGCCTTCATCCATTTTCGTTACGACGGACGGGTGCCGGACTCGCGGGATCGCGCGGTGGCGCGCTGTCGTCGGCTCAGGTGCGCGATCGAGTCCCGCTATTCGGAACTCGTGCGCGAAGGGTGGCTTTATACGTATGGTACGGTCGGGGACTCAGCAGCGGGCAGCAAGCTCGAGGATGTCGACACGCAGGAGACGCCGGACGGTCAACGGTGTGCCTGCGGTTGCAAGAAATCGGAGTCAAGACAATGAAGATCTGTCAGGTTGAAAAGACGCTCGTCGCGACCGCCCGTATCGGCCAGCTCGGCAACCGCCGGCTACTGGTGGTTAAGGAGCGCGGCAGCAGCGCCAAGCAGGTTGCGGTGGACCCGGTCGGTTGCAAGCCTGGGGATTGGGTGATTGTGGTCGGAAGCTCAGCCGCACGTACTGCCGCCGGTAGCAATGATTATCCCAGTGATTACACGATCGTCGGCATTATCGACTACTGGGAAGATGACGGCAAAGAGGCAACGAAATAGATGGAAATCATGCGTGTCGTCCGGGATTTGGTTACGACGAAGCGCAACTTCTGGCTCGCCGCCAAGTCGCTGCGTGTGGTCGAAGATCATCAGGGGAATCTTCAGGTAGCGCTCGATCCGATCGGCTGCAAGCCGGGAGATTTCGTGATCACGATCGGAATCTCGGCGGCACGAATCGCGGCGGGCAACCCTAACATCACGACGGACATGACGATTGGCGGGATCATCGATCACTGGAGCGAGAAGGAGTGGTGCTCTTGACCCCGACAGGCCGGAGAGCGGTTTGGTTGATTTTAAACTATTGAGACGACAGGAGACTGAACGTGGCAAACGAAAAGATGGGTATTGCACTGGGCATGATCGAGACCCGCGGTCTGGTTCCGGCGATTGAAGCCGCCGACGCCATGACCAAGGCTTCGGAAGTGCGCCTGATTGGCCGGCAGTTCGTCGGCGGGGGCTATGTCACCGTGCTGGTGCGCGGTGAAACCGGTGCAGTGAACGCAGCGGTGCGTGCCGGCGCCGACGCCTGCGAGCGCGTGGGAGATGGACTGGCGGCTGCGCACATCATCGCGCGTCCGCATGCGGAAGTGGAAGGCATCTTGCCGATCAACCCGACGATGTAAGGTCGGCAACCAAACAATCAATCCTTATTATTTCAGGAGTTATGACGATGGCAAACGAAAAGATGGGTATTGCACTGGGCATGATCGAGACCCGCGGTCTGGTTCCGGCGATTGAAGCCGCCGACGCCATGACCAAGGCTTCGGAAGTGCGCCTGATTGGCCGGCAGTTCGTCGGCGGGGGCTATGTCACCGTGCTGGTGCGCGGTGAAACCGGTGCAGTGAACGCAGCGGTGCGTGCCGGCGCCGACGCCTGCGAGCGCGTGGGAGATGGACTGGCGGCTGCGCACATCATCGCGCGTCCGCATGCGGAAGTGGAAGGGGTTCTGCCGGCGCGTCCGGATAGTAGCTCGGGCGGTCGCGACAGTGACGTCAGCAAGTCGTAGGCCAGAACAACGCTGCTTGGCCGGGTAAAGGACATGTCCGGGCATCCGCGCATCGTTGCCTATCTGCAGCGCGCCGTGAGCCATGAGTTTAGCGCCGCCCAGCAGTTTACTTTGCAGGCGGTGCAGGCGGAACGCCTGGGAATCGGATCGCTCGCAGATGAACTGCGCGCCGGCGCGCTGGATGAACTGAGTCATGCGGAAGCGTTTTGCCGCCGGCTGCACGAGCTCGGCGCCGGATCGCCGTCCGTGCAAGCGGTCGCGCGTCCGGTCGGGCGCACGCTGGTGGAGCTGCTGCGCTTCGGTCTGGCGACGGAAGCCGACGCCATGCGGCTCTACTCGGAGGCGCTGCGGTTCTGTGAGCGCATGGCGGATGCCGGGAACGCCGCGCTGTTCGCGCGCATTCATGGCGATGAGGTGAAGCACTACCAGGAATTGGATCGCCGGCTGCGGCTGCACGGTGCGGAGATGAGGCATTAGGCGGGAATCGTTGGCCTTCTGACGGAGATGCGCATGGCGAAGAGTGCGAAGACTGCGGACGGTTGGATTCACAACGGGCACCCGGCCAACCTGTATCGACGCTTTTCCTTCAATGACTACGCCGGAACGCGGGATTTTCTCGATCGGCTGGCCGCGTTGTCCGAGGAGACCGGTTGCTATCCGGACATCAGTTTCGGGAAGACCTATGCCAACGTCACCATCCATGCCGGGGACGGCAAGACCGTGACGGCGGACGATTTCGACTTCGCACGCCGAGTGAACACGCTGTTGCCGGCGGGCAGCGCATGAGTTGCCGGGTCTTCGCGGTTGCCAACCAGAAGGGCGGCGTCGGCAAGACCACCTTGGCCATGAATCTTGCCGCCGGGCTCGCGCGCCGCGGGCCATGCGCGGTACTCGATGCCGACCCGCAGGGATCGGCCTCGAGCTGGGTGCAACTCGCGACGACGCCGTCGAACCCGGTCGTGCCAGTGATAGAGGTGATTTCCGGCGTGCATATTGTCGTGGAGGCCGTGCGCGAAGAGTACGAGTATCTGGTGATCGACTGCCCGCCATCGACCGAATCTTTGCGCGTGGCGCAGGCACTGGGCTGCGTCGACTGTCTGCTGATACCGGTCTTGCCTTCGCCGATGGATCTGTGGGCCAGCACACGCAGCGAGGACATGGTGAAGGCGGCGCGCTCGGGCAACCCCGGACTGCGCGCCTTTCTGGTGCTGAACCAGATCGAAAAGCGCAACGCCATGGCCCGCGGAATGGAAGAAGTGTTTCGCGAATTTGCGGTGCCAGCGCTGCGCAGCGGTCTCGCGCGTCGGGCGATTTACCGCACCGCGGCACTCGAGGGGCGCAGTGTGTATGACCTCGGCCCACGAGGTGAATCCGCCGCGAAAGAAATCGAATCGGTGATTGCGGAGATACTGGCGTCATGAGCAAGAAGATCGGATCGAAGTTGGCGGAAAGTCTGCGACAGAGGCGTGGCAACCTGCCGGGCGAAGCGGCCCGTCCGGAGGTGACGCAGCCCCAGTCGTCGCCCGTACCTAATGCACCGGTTGTCTCCGACCAGGCTGGGCAGTCGGCTCCGCAGGAGCCGTCCGTGAGCCACGGTGTTCTTCATCCAATGCGGATCTGGCCCGACTGACAGCGGGCTTGCCAACGTTATCCGGTGCCGCCGACCGTCACATGAAAAACACCACTCTCCGCCAGCTCACCGTGTTTCTGACCGCCGCGCGTCATCTGCACTTCACGCGCGCGGCCCAGGAGCTCGGCATGACGCAGCCGTCTGTCTCCATGCAGATCCGGCAGCTTGAAGAGAATCTTGGCATCGCCCTGTTCGAGCAAGTCGGGAAGCGCACGTTCCTCACCGAAGCGGGCCATGAGCTGTACCGCTACGGCTGCGCGATCGACCGCCAGCTTGCTGAGGCGGATACCGTGCTGGACCGCCTGAAGGGCGCACACGGCGGGCAACTGCGCCTGGCCATCGGTACCACCGCCAAATATTTCATGCCCCGCCTGCTCGCGGCCTTCACGCTGAATCACCCGGAAGTCGTGATCGACCTGCATATCACGGGCCGTGACGGGCTGCTAGATCAACTCGAAAACAACCAACGCGATATGGCGGTGGCGGGGTCACCGCCGCAGGACGACGACATGGTGGCGTATCCGTTCCTGGAAGACCCGCTGGTCGTGATCGCGCCGCCCGGACACCCGCTCGCCGGCGAGCGCAAGCTGTCGCTGGCGCGCCTCAAGCCGGAACGATTTCTGATGCGCGAGCCCGGCTCGGACACGCGCGAAGTGGTCGATGACTTCTTCCGGGGGCAGGGTTTCGAGCCGCGTACTACCATGATCATCAACAGCAACGAAGCCATCAAGCAGAGCGTGCAGGCCGGCATCGGCCTGGCGATCGTGCCTACCCAGAGCGTGACCCTGGAACTCGAGGTCGGTCGCCTGGTCGTGCTCGATCTCGATACGCCGACCCTGCAACATGCCTGGTACTTGGTGCATCGCCGGGAAAAGCGGTTTTCCGCCGTCGCCGAGGCGTTCAAGGACTTCGTGCTCGACAAGGCGCGGCACTGTCTGGAGACTTGTGCGCAGCGCAGGCTGCCGCGCGACATTGAGTGTCTTACCCGGCAGCAGGAGCGCGCCTGCCCGATCCCTCCGGACGCGGAGACGCCTTCGGGACCGGCGCGCGGCGGGAGCCGGCGCGCATGACGGCGTCGTCGCTTCCCGTCATCAACGTGGCGGTCGCCGTGGTGCAGCGATCCGACGGCCGCGTCCTGTTTGCCGAGCGTCCGAAGGGAAAAGTTTCGGGCGGCTTCTGGGAATTTCCCGGCGGCAAATTCGAGATCGCCGAAGACGCCCGGCGTGCGCTCGCGCGTGAACTGCATGAGGAGGTCGGGATCGAGCTCGAGACCGCCTACCCGTGGATGACCTTTGACCATGGCTATGACGACAAGGTCGTGCGACTGCACGTATTTCGGGTGCTGTCATGGCGCGGCACGCCGCACGGCCGCGAAGGCCAGCGCATCACCTGGGAGGATCCGGCGGCCGTCACCGTGGCACCGTTGCTTCCGGCCAACGGTCACGTGTTGCATGCGCTCAACCTGCCGCTGGTGTATGCCGTCACCCACGCCCGCAAGTACGGCGTGTCCGCCTTCATGCCGCGACTCGCGGCCGCGCTCGAAGCCGGCGTGCGGCTGGTGCAGGTGCGCGAGCCCTGGATGACGACCGCGCAGCTCGCGCAGTTCGCGCGTCGTGTCACGGCGCTCGCCCGTCGCTACCACGCGCGGGTGCTGGTGAATGGTGACCTTGCCGCGGCTGTGCGTGCGGATGCCGACGGGGTGCATCTGCAGGCGGAGCAGCTGGTGCGCCTGTCCGCACCGCCGGCGACCGGATTCTGGGCGGCCTCGTGCCACCGTCCCGAAGAGTTGGCGCAGGCGGTGCGCCTGCGCGCGAATTTCGTCGTGGTCTCCCAGGTTTTGCCCACTGCCAGCCACCCGGGCCGTCCCGGTCTGGGCTGGGACCGATTTGCCGCAATGACCCGCGACTGCCCGGTACCCGTGTACGCCCTTGGCGGAATGCGCTTGGATCTGCTGGAGGAGGCCATGCGCCACGGCGCCCATGGCATCGCCCTGCAGAGCGAGGTCTGGCAACCTGGCCGGCACGCTGCATGAGGAAGGAGACTGGAGCGACGCATCGGAGGGCCGGACAGGTTTGCGACGGCAAGTTTTTTCTGGAATGCGCGGACTGTTGTCATGAGAAGGACTCGGCGGCCATGAGGCGGGAATTGTTGGTGACACTGGATGTTTAGAGGTACGGATTCGCCTTAAAGCGTTTCCGCGATGCGTGCTCCCTACGGAAGAAGCGAGGAATCCATATGGCTGATGAACGCGATTCGGCGCACAAACCCCAGTTCCCTTCGGCCCCCGGTCAGGCGAATAAAGCCCCCACCGTCGAAGATGCTCTCGCCGCGGCGCAGGAACTGAAACCCATGATCGGCGTCGTTCGGCGCCAAGCGCGCGAACGACGCGCTGCCCTTGCCCAACTGGGAAAAATGGCGTTGCCGCCTGAGGAACGGTAGATAGATTGCGCATCCTGCTCACCCTCGGCGGGATTACCGATCTCTGGCCGGAGACGGAGTGGAGTTTGGGTGCCACGCGTGGGGCAGCGAGTATTGATTTCAATGTGACAGAACGGAAGTCGGGTATGGCACGCGAGAAAATGGGCATTGCATTGGACATGATCCAGACCCGCGGCCTGGTGCCGGTGTTTGAAGGCGCCAACGCCATGACCAATGCCGTGGAGGTGCGATTGAACGGCCGGTACCTCGTCGGTGGCCGCTGCGTTACGGTGCTGGTGCGTGGCGGAGCCGGCGCGGCAATCCGCGCCGGACGCGCCAGCGGCCGACGCCCCCCTCGCGTCGTGTCCCGAAGGCGTTATACGCACCAGCTCGGTGTGGCGTTGTTCGAGCCGATCGGCAAGCGCCTCTGCCTCGCGGCGGCGAGCCGCGGGCTGCTGCACAGCTGCCCGGAAATCAGCCGCCAGCCGGCCGCAGTCGCGACCGCACTCGACCGACTCAAGGGGATTCGAGATGGCTTGCTCCGCATTCATCGGCTGGAGAAATGCCTTTCCTGCGCGACCGGGGTGTTCAGGAGCTTCGTGTTGCAGGAGGCCGGCTTGCCAGGTGGCCGGCGCGGCGAACGATCCCTTGCCACCGGCGCAGCAGTGTCACGCTGTCAATTAGACAGGAAGCGCACCGCCAATGCCGCTCGTTGATGCGAGAAACCTGCTCGAACATGCCGGCAGCCGCGGCTACGCTGTGTGTTCCTTCGACCTGGCGGGCCTCGATTTCCTGGCCGCGGCGGTAACCGCCGCCGAGAACTGCCGGGCGCCGGCGATCCTCGGCGTTGCGGAACCGCACCTCGACCATCTCGCCGCCGAACATTTTTTGCCGGCGGTTGAAGCAGCGGCGCGCCGCACCTCGGTTCCGGTGGCGATTCAATTCACCCGCGTGGCCTCGGTCGCCGCCGCGGTGCGCGCGATCGGTCTCGGGTGCAACGGCGTCGCGCTGAATGGAGCAGGGCGCACACCCGAGGAACATATCGCCCGAATCCGCACGGTGGTCGAAATGGCGCATGGCTGCGGCGTGCCGGTAGAGGGCGGATTGAACGCCATCGCGCACCTTCCGGGCGAGTCGCCCGCCTCGCTCGACGTCGTCCGCCGGTACGTCGAGCATACCGGTATTGATGTCCTGGCGGTGGCCGATGCCTCGCCGGTTCCGCTGGCGAGACTGGATTTCGCACGGCTCGAAGACATTCGCGGCGCGACGGCGCTACCGCTGGCCGTGGACGCCGTCCGGGACTTCACCGACGCCGAGTATCAGCGGCTGATCGAGCGCGGTGTCGCAAAGATCCACCACTACGCCGGTCTGTCGCGCGCAGCCGGCGGGTGCCTGCGGCGCAACGTGCGCGCCACTCCGCGCAACGGCTATCTGCGCCTGATGAAGGGCGTGCAACAGGCGCTTGGCGCGGAAGTCGAGCGCTGTCTGCGGCTGTCGGGTTCGGCCGGGCGCGCACCAGAGGCGCAGGCGCACTGCCGGCCATGGAGGCCGGTGGAGCATTGCATCGTGTATAACGTCGCGCCCGGCGGGGACGAAGGCGAGCGTGCGGCGCGGGCCATGATGGCCGACGGCCGCCGGATCCTCGGCGCGATCCCGGGCGTGCGTGCCGTGTTTACCGGGCGCGCCTTGTGCCCGGATGCCGGTTACCGCTACTGCTGGCTGGTGCGCTTCGCCCATCCGGCCGTCATCGAAAGCTACCGTGATCATACCGGCCACGTCGCGTTCGCCGACGGTCGTTTCCGCCTGTTAGCTCCCGACGGGCTGAGTCTTGACTTCGAGGAGGTGCCGTGACGGGCGCCAGGCCGCACGTGAACGTCGCGGTGGCCATGGTGCAGCGCTGTGACGGGCGCGGCGGCGCTAACGGAATCATTGGCATCGCAATCCTATGAGCGCATTGCTGCTGGTCCGCGCCATGAGCGATCTGCCGCGCGCCTGTCGTGAGGCGAGTGGGCTTCTCGCGATTCAGTATCGCTCCCGGAAGCATGACGAAAACGACGCTGAGGTGCTTGGGACATGGATCGAACCGCGTATGGCGCAAGAGCGTCCTGTTGCGCTGATCTGTCGTGACCAGGCCGGCGCACGCCGGACGTTTCCGGTGCGCGAGTCCGCCGGTGTCCTGGATGTCTGGACAATGCTGTGGTTCGACGTTCCGGATGGCACCGGCTGTGACGATATGCGACATTTCATCGTGCAGGCGCTGATTGAATATTCCATGCCAAATGCCGCGGTCAGCGCGCCTGGCCGGTTCGCGCCGGTGTTTGCCGCGAATACGGCGTCGGAGGCGCTGCAGACCAAAATGCGGCGCCTGCGTGGACGATTTCCCGATCGCCTGGTGTCGCCTCTGTTTCAGGACCCGATCGCGGGGCGATTGTTGCCGTTTCCGGGAAGCGAGGCCGACGAATGACGCGTACCGCCGTGCGTGGATCAGCGGAGTGGGTGGCTTTGCTCATTGCGGTGACGGCACCTCGGGATGCGTCCCGCGGCAACATTGATGTTTTCTTTCCGCTTGGCGAGGCGCGCGCGGTCCACGCGCCACCGGGCTGGAAGTTCTGTATCGACCGTCCGGTGGCGGATTTCTTCGTCGCTAACTACCGCCGGTGCATCCCGGTGCGCAACTCCAAATTCTCGGCCCTTTCAGAGTGATACGATGACAGCTCCTCTTGTCGGCGTGGTGATGGGTAGCCGCAGCGACTGGAAAGTCATGCGCCGCGCGGTCGCCGTGCTCAAGGACTTCGGTGTGCCGTACGAGGCGCGCGTCGTGTCCGCCCACCGCACCCCCGACCTTCTCTATAAGTACGCAGAGGCCGCGCCCGGCCGCGGGCTGCACTGCATCATTGCCGGCGCCGGCGGTGCTGCCCACCTGCCGGGCATGCTCGCAGCGAAGACCGCGTTGCCGGTGCTCGGCGTGCCCGTGACCTCGCGTACGCTGAAGGGTCTGGATTCGCTGCTGTCCATCGTGCAGATGCCGAAGGGGATCCCGGTCGCAACCTTCGCCGTCGGCGAAGCCGGTGCGGCCAACGCCGCACTGTTCGCCGTGGCCATGCTCGCACGCCACGACGCGCGGCTCGCGGGCAAGCTCGCCGGTTTCCGCCGCCGCCAGACCGCCAAGGCGCGCGCCATGAGACTGCCGAAATGATCCTGCCCGGCGCCACCCTCGGCGTGGTCGGCGGCGGCCAACTCGGGCGCATGTTCGCGATCACCGCCCAGCGCATGGGCTATCGTGTCGTCGTACTGGATCCGGATCCGGACAGCCCGGCCGGACGCTTGGCCGATGTCCATCTCGCGGCTGATTATGTAGATCGGCAGGCACTCGATAAGCTCGCGCGCCTGTGCGCCGCCGTGACTGTCGAGTTCGAGAACGTGCCGGCGGAGAGCCTCGAACGTCTCGCGCGCACCCGACCGGTGCGCCCGGGCGCCGCTGCCGTTGCCATCGCCCAGGACCGCGTCCGCGAGAAGCGCTTTCTCGCGGAGTGCGGTCTTGCGGGCGTGCCGTTCGCGGTTGTGCACGACCGTGGCGAACTTTCCGGCGCGCTCACACGCCTCGGTGGCTCCGCTGTGCTCAAGCGTGCCCGCTTAGGTTACGACGGCAAGGGCCAGGCGCGGGTGCATCGCTTTGCCGACGCGCTCGCCGCCTTCGAGAGTTTCGGCGGCCAGCCTTGCGTGCTGGAAAAGCTGTGCGTTCTGCAGACGGAGATATCGGTCGTTCTGGCGCGTGGCGCGGACGGTGCCACCGTCATCTATCCCGCGATCGAAAACCGCCACCGGCATGGGATTCTCGAAGCCAGCCTAATCCCGGCACGCGCGCCGCGGGCCGTAACGCGCGTTGCCGTGGACGCGGCCGTGCGCATCTCCAGCGCGCTCGACTACGTCGGCGTGCTGGCAGTCGAGTTTTTCGTGTCGAACGGGAAGTTGCTCGTCAATGAGATCGCGCCGCGCCCGCACAACAGCGGTCACGTCACCCTCGATGCCTGCGTTACCTCCCAGTTCGAGCAGCAGGTGCGCGCGCTCTGTGGACTGCCGCTCGGCGACCCCGCGCTCTTGTGCCCCGCAGCGATGACCAATCTGCTCGGCGACCTCTGGACCCGGGGCGCACCGCGCTGGGAGGCGATCCTGCGCGAACCGCGCGCCAAGCTCCATCTGTACGGCAAGCGCACGGCGCGCCCCGGGCGCAAGATGGGGCACTACACCTGCCTCGGCGACACGCTCGATGAGGCGCGCGCCCGGGCCCTGAGCATCAGGCAGAGCCTGGTGCGCAAGCCGAAGGCGCCGCGCCGGCCGCGGTCGGGGCAGCGCGCGGCAGCGCGCGGTTGACGGCGCCGTGCGGCGGCTGACCTATATCCACCCCGACGACCGGGCGTTGGTCTGGGGTGACGATACGACGCTGCGCACGGTGGAGGAGGCGCCCACCTAACACGGGCGTATCCTAGCCGCTGGAGAGCTTGGACCGAGGCAATTTTCCATTCTCGTCGTAAACGAAATCCATCCGGTTCCGCTTAACGTCCTCCGGATAAAGGAAAATTGGAATGATGTGCGTGCGGACCGATTCTTTTGCGTTTCCGCAGAGCTTGCAAATTCCGACGTTCATCGCCCGGATAAAATCTGCCGATAAGGCAAACTTGAGCAATCTGCCATCAGGCTCCGGCCGCAGGTCTTCCACGGTCCCAGCGTGTACGCATCCCGGGCCGCGGCAAGCGTGGCGGGGCGCGGTTGATTTGCTGCTGCCGGGCAAGACCGAAGCAATGTTACCTCGTTTAAGTCAATGCCAGGAATGAGCAATGATACCTCACGCGTGACGAGCTCCAGCGGCTCTCGCGCAGCATGAGAGAGGAGATTCAGGATGGATAAGAAGGCCTTTGCGGAACAGCTGTGTGAGCGTCTCCGGGTATCGCTGTTTTGCGCAAAAATTCGATCATCTGTCCTGCCCCCTTTGACGCGTCTGGTGGTCGCCACTGTGGCGTGATCACAGCACGGCTGATCTGCTTCGGTTTTTTTGGCGTATCGGTGCCGACCTCTAGGGGTAGTGGTCTTGTCGTTAAGGGCATAAGTGCCCGATTAATGGCACGGCAAGTTTTCGGAAAGCCAGGGTTACCGTGCTCATTGCGGCGGCGCAATGGGGCTGTAGGCGAACAGGCCATAGGGATGGGCGCAGCGCAGCAGCAGGGCGAGGTTTCGCACTTCGCGGTCATGCACACCCAGCACCTGGGCAGCGGCCCGGACCGAGGCGAGCGGACCGCTATCTGCCCCCAGCGGCCCGAATCCCGCGGAGGGCTCGAGTGCGCTCAACATGCCCGGCTGCCCGGCCCGGGGCAGGTAGCGAACGTGATACTGGCCAGCCAGCAGTCCTGCGAATTGTGCCGCTGCCTTGATCGCTTGCTGGATTCCGCCCAGTTTGTTGACCAGCTTGAGCCGTAGCGCTTCCTTCCCGCTCCAAGCCCGCCCCTGGGCGATGTAGTCGACCTGGGCGGGAGTTAGCCCTCGCGACTTGGCCACGAGATCTACGAAGCGCGAATACAGATGGCCGACTGACGCTTGCATGGCCTTGGCGATATCCGGCTTGAGGGGCATCAAGGGCGACAGGGCGCCGGCCGTGGGCGTGTTGGCGACGCCGGAAACGTCGATACCGATCTTGTGGAGAGTGTTCGTGAAATTTGGGAACAGGGCGAATACACCGATGTCGGCGGTGATGGTGGTGGGCTGAGCGTAGATCGCCTGGGCGGCGGTGGACAACCAGTACGCCCCAGATGCGCCCAGGGTGCCCATGGACACCACCACCGGCTTGCCCGCCTTGCGCAGCCGCAGCACGGCTTGGCGGATATCTTCGGCCGCGTCGACGCTGCCGCCGGGACTGTCGACCTGAAGCACTACTGCACGGATCGAATTGTCGTGCGCCAGCCGGTCGAGCTGGTCCACGGTGGATCGGGCGGCCACTACACCGGGCACCGATGTCCTGCCAGAGACCAGCATGCCGTCGATCGGTACCACCGCGACGGCCGGACCGCTCCGATAGCCGCTGCGGGTGGCGGCCAGGTACCGGCGGTAACCGATCTGCGGTACATCGCCATTGGCGTGTCCCAACGCTTTGGAGATGGCGATGGTGAAGGCGTGTGGATCACCTAATTCGGATACCAGCCCCCAGCGCAAGGCGAGGCGGGCGGTATCGCCCTTGGCTGCGGTAATGAGCCGGGGCAGGTCCTGGGCGTAGGCCTGGATCTGTGCTGTCGTCAGACCCCGGCCGGTGGCGACGCTTTCCTTATAGTTCGACCACCACGTTTTCAACCAGGTCTCGGTCTCCTCCTTGGCGGCAGGAGACATGTCGGTCCGGATGAACGGTTCCACCGCCGACTTGTACTTGCCCTTGCGGAACACATACACCTTTACCCCGAGGCGGTGGAGCAGGTCCCTGAAATAGGGCTGATAGTTGGCGTATCCGATGATCAGCACCGCACCCAGGGAACTCATATAGATATGGTTGGCTTGGGCTGCGAGCAAATAATCGCTCTGGGAATAGCTCGAGGCATAGGCGTAGATGGACTTGCCTGCCTTGCGAAAGCGTTCCAGGGCCCGGGCCACGGTCTGAAGCTGGGTGATGCTGCCGCCTTGGAAGTCCTGCAGGTCCAAAGCCATTAGCTTGATGCGGGGATCGCTGGCAGCCCGGTCGATGGCGGTCGTCAGGTGGCGGACCAGCACATCCGGGGCCGGACGGCCGAGCATTTTGTCCAATGAGCGCTGCCAGGGGCTTTCGCGCGGGCTGTACACCAGATGCCCGTGTGGAGCGACTACCAGCACCGCCGTGGAAGGTACTCCCGGGCGGTACAGCATCTGGAACACGCCGAATCCGATCGCCACCAGCAGGACCAGGGTCAGCAGGTTGAGCAGTGCCCGGCGCACCCACTGCAACAGACGCCCGAGCCAGGACAAGACAGTCGACATCGTACCCATTGTTTTCCTTGCGGTTAGGTTCGTCCCGTAGGCAGAGACTTGTTGATCATCTGCTCGACCCGAAATAGTCGACACCCACGTTTGGTTGGTGGGTGCACGGCCGGCGATTGTTCCATTGTGGCTTAAAGAATTCTAGTGCCCCGGGCAGTTTATCCATGAAACGCCAAGAAGGTGCGTGGAATTGTGGGGTTTTACCTCGCCGGCCGGATTGGGTGCTGGTGCTGTGTGTGTACGGGAAAAATCCGGATGCGCGCTGCGTGCAAACGGCCCGTGGAGTGTGTTGTCCATGTATCGAGTCGCCAACACCCATCCCCCTTCACGGTTGTAGTTACTCAGCATCCCGCTGTGGCGTTCGCGCCGACGAACAAGGCCGCGAATCGGAAGAGGGCAACAATAACCGGTTTCCCATACCCCGGTGATTACGTTCGGCATGATAGCGGGCCAGGTATTCCTTCCCTCCCCGCTTTCCAGGTCGAAAAGGGACACGATTACGACTTGTTCAGCCACGTCGACAGGTTCCGACCGGGCTCGCTACCAGGGGCGGAATTGGTCCGGAAAGGGCGGCAATTTGCTCCAGAATCACTGGCAGGAAAGGATCGGAATGCGCAATCGAGCACCGTCAACCTGATAACGGCAATGTGCGTCGAGCGAAGGCTGGCACTTTAGAGTGGCCAGAAGCTCGAAAAACCCCCAGGACGAACTGGCCTTCATCGAAGCCGATGTGCCGACGCTGCGCCGCGAGCATGCCGTGCCCGTGATCCCCACGTCGCACCGGCTTCCCACGCTGGCCCAGTTCTACCGCGATCGCGCCGACTGCGAGAACAATTTCGATGAACTGAAGAACCAGTGGGACTGCGGTGGCTTCACCATCCAGGACCCCGGGCGCTGCCAGCTCATCGCGCGATTCGTCTTCGTGCGGCTGGCCAATCGCGGCAAACACCACCGCGGACTGCCTCTGCGCGATCCCCAGGCGGGCCTTTGCCTGATTCCTGCATGCCACGATTGGCCCGCCAGGCGAGTTGGCGCTCGAAAATTGGGTTTGACGGGGGCGGTCGACTGCCGAATCTAGCGTCAGGAAAAAGACTCGCACTGCGCGTCTGGCATGGATCGTAAAACACTACCATATCAACAGTTGCAGAAGTAAGGAACGTAGACTTCTATTATAAAGATCCCGGGGACAACTCTTCCTTTTGACCTGAGGCAAAGGAGCCGAGCGTGAACAAGAGCACGTTTTCCGTCGTGCTAACTATCAGCGCGCTGATGCCGGTGGTCACGCACGCGAATATCGTATCATCTCTAAATGAGGCATCATTTTCATATCTGTCTCTCAAGCAGAACTATTCGGAGACCGAAGGTGTTGCCACGCTCGACAGCGAGTCCGGGACAATCCCCGGCATTGGCGTGACACTACGGGCGACCAACCGCCGCGGGGCATACGGACAGCTGGGGCTGCGCTATTTCAGCGGGAACGACACCTACGTGGGGGCACTACAAAATGGCACGCCAGCCAACGGACTGACCGGGAACCGCATTCTGGAGTTTGAAGGCCGTCTCGGGCAGGCGTTTGATGTGGCAACAGACATGACGGTTTTACCATACCTGGAGGCAGGAATCAGGACGTGGAAGCGCAACCTGGGCGGTCCAGAGCCCTACACGGAAACCTACCGAAACGATTGGATCGGGGCCGGCGTAAAGGAACTTTTCGCGCCAAGATGGGCTGGAGCCACCCAGCCGTTGGTATTGTCGCTCTCAGGCTCCATTGCCACCACATTCAGCGGCAGCATGGCGACATCGGGGCTTGTGAACTATGGGGTGCCGGACGAGAGCTTTGGGTTGGGCGACCATGTCCGATATGCGCTCGGGCTTGATGCCGACTATGCGCTGACTGATATCCTGCATCTGCGCATCGGCGCGCGTTGGGAGCAATTCGGTTACGGCGCGTCGGCTCCGGTCCCGATTGGCGGCGGCTACGAGATGCTGGAGCCGGACAGTGCGACCAGGGAGTTCATCTTGCACGCCGGCGTGGCAGCATCGTTCTGACTGCTGCTTGATCGGGCATTTGTTGCTACGGACCGTTGGATGAACATGGTTGCGCCCCGGTCCACCGGAGAAGAATCCCGCCGAACCCCTCTCAACGTGTTCAGCGATGCCTGTTTCGAGGCCCGATTGCGAGGCAATTCCTTCCCTGCGCGACTTTGCGCCGTGTTCGCTCCCATCGCCTTGGCGGGGGGTGGCGCTCAATAGTCGTTGAGACTGATGCCGATGCCCAGGGCCTCGGTACGATGATTGTACTCAATGAGGCTCTGGCCATACCCGGAATAGAATTGCACGTAGCCGTGCAGCTCCTGCACCAGAGGGAAACTCCAGCTTAACTGTGTGCCACCGCGTGAGAAACCGCTTATCACCGTGTTGCGCGAGAGAAGCGAGAAGGTCTGCCGGCCGCGGTGGTAGCTTACGACGAATTCCCCGTAGCCCAGATAGTGCGCGATATCCGGGTTGTGTTCCATGAGGCTTTGGTCGCGGATCGGGTACCAGGCCCGCACCCGTACGGTCCAGGCATTGTGCGCTAATGTGCTACCCACGTAGATGCGGTTCCAAGAGCGCTCCAAATTCCCGCCGCGCCCATTGGACTGGTGTACGGCGCCGACATCCGCGGATTGCCACTGCCACCCCCAAGGCAGGGGGTGACCCAAGGCGTACTGGAAGAAGATCGCTGGTTCGTAGTCGGATTCGCGGAAAAACGGCGAGCGCACGTAGGACTGCCAGTAGGAAAGCTGCGTGTATGCGCCGTAGAGTGTCACGGGCATTCCACCGATGTTGCTCAACACCGGGACGCGCACACTGAACTGGAACTTGAACTCGATTTGCTTGAGACTCTGGCCTTCCGGCGTCTGCCCGGCGTACACTCCCTGGTCGGGTGTCGCCGTGTAGTAGAACGGTATGATGTAGTTGGGCTTGTAGAGCGAAATACGGTAGCGATCAGGCGGTGCTGGCTCGCTCTGCGCCGGATTCTTCACTGTCACCGTCGGCACCTCGACCGTCGTGGTCGCGACATTGTGCACATAAGAGATCATCGGCATCTCCCCTGCATTCCTTCGTCGGATTCCTAAGCGGACGCCGAATCCATTTCGCGCGGTCGCCCCTCTCCCGCAGCGAGGCGTGAGCGGCGAATTCCCTTGTCGTTTATCATAACGAGTAGCGCGATCGAAGTCTTGCCATGGCCACGCAGAGCGTAAGTATCTTCGTGCATGTGGAAGAGACGTTGCAGGAGCAAAAGGATCGCTTCGATGCATTTCGCCTCGACCGTGTATGAGTTTCTGCTATTTGCCTTGGCGAATGCGAGCTATTTTCCGACAGGCGGCTTCATATCGTGACTTCACCGGTTTGGTTTTGGCTTGCGGCAGAGGTAGCCCGTGCGCTTCCCGAGTTGGGCTGAGATGGTATGTGTAAAACAAGGGCTTTTCATTCAACTGCCCAACCAGGCCGGATATACTGACGGAAAGGCCGTCCAACGCCTATTATGAACAATCATCCGATGTGCTGTAGTGCGCGAATATTGATGCTCTAGCATGGGTGTGTGCAAGACGGTTAGGACGACCCGTGCTGACTTTCATCTGAAGGCTACCCAATGACCCGCCTTCTTCAGCCCTTCGTTATCGCTGTCACTGTGCTCCTCGCCGGTGCATACGTTTATGTTGCAGCGCGTCTTGCCTCGGGGCCGTGGGGCAGCGGCTTACTGGCGATTCCCTTTGTGCTCGTCTGGATCGTCCCGGTGATCTACTGGGGCGAGCGGCGGGACCGCAAGGAGACCCGGATCGACGGGCTCGTTCATCAGGCGAGCTACCTCTCAATGGCGTGGGTCAGCTTCATCCTCGTCGGCACGTTCTCGCGAGACCTGGTACTCCTCGTCACGGCCCTCCTATCGCTCGATGAAGTGCACAGAGCCGTGGCGCAGCAGGGCATCCCGGTAGTGCTTGTCGCCTCGTTGTGCGCTCTGGTGGTCGGTGCGCTTACGGCGTTGCGCGGACCACGGGTGAAGGAAGTTGTGGTGCGTGTGTCTGCGCTGCATCCGGATCTCAAGGACTTTCGCATCGTACAGATCTCCGATCTGCACGTCGGTCGCAACATCCGTCGTAGCTATGTCGAGCGCGTCGTCGAGCGTACCCAGGACCTCGCACCGGACTTGGTGGCCATCACGGGTGACATGGTCGATGGTGCAGTGGAACGCCTTGGGCCGGACGTTGCGCCGCTCGCTGGACTCGCCAAGAACGACAGGGCTTTCTTCGTGCTCGGTAACCACGACTGCTACTCAGGAGCGCCCGAGTGGATCGCGCACTTTCGGCATATGGGTATGCGAGTGCTGCTGAACGAGCATATTGTGTTCCGTAAGGGCATGGCGACGGTCGTTGTCGGCGGAGTTGTTGATCCGGCATATAGATTGGCGCGGCCGGAAATCTCGCTCGATGATGCGCCAAATGCCGATTTTCGCCTTCTCCTTGCCCACAACCCGAAGTTCGCACCGCTCGGGGCGCAGGCCGGGTTCGATCTGCAGTTATCCGGTCACACCCACGCCGGGCAGTTCTTTCCATGGACTCTTGCTGTACGGCTCGTGCATGCCCCGCATGTGGCCGGACTCTCGCGCGAGCGTGCCATGTGGGTCTACGTAAGCGCCGGCACCGGCACGTGGGGGCCACCAGTGCGCTTTGGCACTAGCCCGGAGATTACACTTATAAGGCTCATGCCAGCCTGAGGAGCTGAACTGATGGGAAGGGCTTCTCCCTGCCAGGACGGCATCAAAGTGCCAGACTGATGGGAGCAGGCCGCATCGGCATGAGGCCCAGCGATCTCAAACATCAGCCGCAAGCAGGAGTCCATTCCATTGTGCGCCAGGCTAACCGGCATAGAAGCGGTGAGCGCAAGCCTCATGCGGATAGGGTGTAGCGAACCAGTCTGGCCCCGAGTCATGCGCGACGGCGCGCAAGTGCCGGCGTGAAACGTTGACAGGGGAAGATGTGGGCCGGGTATGGAGTCGTGTAACGGACAGTTCCGGGATGCCGACGTCTTAATGGATACGGAAGGCAACACGGGCGATGGCGCCAGACGCGAGTCATCGCACGATCCCGCGCGATCTGAGACCCCGCGCGCGCATCGAAGCTTCATGCACGAGACCTGGGAGATCCCGCCGCAGTCCAGCTGTAATCGGCTGGACCTGTCAGGGAATGCCGCTGGCGATGAGCCTGACGGGACCCGGGGTGGGAAGTCGGACGATGGCATAGTACCGATGAATCGGTCGAACGCGGGTCATACCGCGGAGACCGTGGAGGAAAGGCCGTCGACCAAGAGGAACGCGTGGCGGGCTGCCGCGGTCCGGACACAGAGCCGGGCGGCCGCGTCGTCGGGTCTGCTACGCGTGCGCGAAGCCGCAAGGAGGGATAAGCGAGCACGCTTCACGGCGCTTCTGCATCACGTCACGCCACAACTACTTCGGGACAGCTTCTACGCACTCAAACGCGCAGCAGCCCCCGGAGTCGATGGGGTGAGGTGGCGTGAGTACCAGCAGGAGCTGGAGGACAGACTGAGCGCACTGCATGCCGCGGTGCATCGCGGCGGCTACCGTGCCCAGCCTGTCCGACGGACCTACATCCCCAAAGCAGGTGGCACACAACGGCCTCTGGGTATCGCGGCGCTGGAGGACAAGATCGTCCAGCACGCGGTAGTCACCGTGCTCAATGCCCTCTACGAAAGCGATTTTGTTGGCTTCTCCTACGGCTTCCGGCCGGGGCGGGGTCAGCACGATGCGCTCGATGCAGTCGCCGTCGGTATCGAGAAGCGTAAGATCAACTGGGTCGTCGACGCGGATTTCCGCAAATTCTTCGACTCGATTGATCAGCGGTGGCTGCGGCGTTTTCTCGCCCACCGCATCGGGGATCAGCGTCTTTTGAGGCTGATCGGCAAGTGGCTCACCGCGGGTGTCATGGAAAGTGGCCAACTCACTCAGCCGGAGGTCGGTACGCCGCAGGGGGCCGTCATCTCGCCCCTGCTGGCGAACATCTACCTGCACTACGTCTTCGATCTGTGGGTCTTGCGGTGGCGACGCCGCACCGCTCGCGGGGATATGGTGATGGTCCGCTACGCAGACGACACGTTTCTCGGGTTTGAACATCGCGAGGAAGCGGAACGCTTTCTCGCGGAACTCCGGGAACGGGTTACTCGGTATGGACTGTCGCTGCATCCCGATAAGACGCGGCTGATTGCGTTTGGACGCTATGCCAACGCGTGGTGTCGCCGTCAGGGACGGCGGCGGGCGGAGACGTTTGAATTTCTGGGCTTTACGCACATCTGCGGCGTCACACGCACCAAGGGCTGGTTCCAGCTCAAGCGCGTGACTGCGGCGAAGCGGATGCACGCCAAGCTCGCAGGGATCAAACTGCAACTCCGCCACCGCATGCATGATCGGCCATATGAGGTCGGCCGCTGGCTGTGCCGGGTGCTGCAAGGGTTCTATAACTACCACGCGGTTCCCCGCAATCTGCGGCGGCTGTGGGCGCTGCGCTACCGGCTGCTGTACTGCTGGTGGCGCATCATGCGACGCCGCAGTCAGCGACGCCTGTCATGGGAGTGCTTCTTTGCTCGCGTTGGCTCATGGCTGCCAAACCCCAGAGTGCTTCACCCTTATCCCGAAGTGCGCTTTCGCGCCACACACTCAAGGTAGGAGCCGTATGCGGGTAAACTGCACGTACGGATCTGCGCGGGGGGCGGCGGGCGACCGCCGTCCCCTACCGCAACAATTCTGGATGAACGGCAACACTTGGCGACAGGCTCTGCATTCAGCGCCCGGATTGCAGATTTCTCGTGATAGCCAGTCACCGCAATGAACTCATCGAGGATCTTGTGCTTCTCGGCGCCGGTGGCGGCGCCATAGCGCCTGCGAACTGCATTGGTCAGTTCGGCGCGCGCGGCGTGCGTCATCTTGGTACCCATGGACCCCTCCCCAGGTGATAGAGAGGGACATGGTACCGCTCAGGCCCCCGGGTAGCATTTCACGTGAGGCAACGACCCCGGCTGGTAACATTTTTAGTGAGGCAATGCGAGGGAAAAGGGCACCGGGTGCCATAAATTCCCCGTCGTGGGCGGCGAAGATGCGGCCTCCCACTGGCAGACATCGTCTGCTTTGCGCGACAGGCCACCGTCCTGCCCCGTTCCTGAGGGTGCACGCGCCGCTAGGCGTTGCGCGACTCAAGCCGATCCTACCAGCCTCGCACAACCCGATTTGCCGCGGCGCCTCAGTGTCTCGCGTCTTCATCGCGGCGATACCGCGATTTCACCCTATCGGCATCCTTTAAACCAAAGCGGGGCGCGAAGGTTTGTGGAGTATCGGATGTTGATCGCTCTTGGCCGAATCGTATCGGGAGGATCGGTCCTGTCACGATCGCATCTCCATGACGTTGCCATTGGCGGCATGTTTTTGCACACCCCGTATTGGCGACAACGTGTTAAAAGCCCTGTCGGGCGAGGACTTGGCGGAATTCTCGCAAGGGATTGCAGAGCCTGTCGAGCTGGCAGAGAGAGTCCAAAATATAAAAAATCTCGGATTGGAATGTCGATTGGCATCGCAGTGTTCTGCCACGGCATTTAGAGAGACAGAAAAGGCCTTTCAGGATCGGCATTAGCTATTGTAATTTAGACGCAAGCTCGTCATTTAGGCGCGACCTTCGAACTGCGGAAACAAGATGTTGTTCTCGGTATGCACATGCTGCATGAAATCCGTGATGAATCTGTCCAACCCTGCATATAACGCGCGCCAGGTGTTGCAGGCGTCGGATGGTAGCTGCAGTTCGCGGGTTCGATCCCGTATTTCTTGCAGCATACGGCCATGGTCCACATGTTCCGCGCGCATGCGTGCGATCGGCGGCGCAAGAAAGCGGCCCGGGTTGGAGCGCATCATCGGAAATAGAACCTGTTCCTCTTTGTGCATGTGCGCTGTCAGCTCGTCCATTACAGTCTGAAGAAGATTGCTCAGACCTGCCGGAAGGTCGACATGACCGGCATGTACTTGCTCTACGGTGGCAGACAGGGCGATCAGCTCGGGAAGTTCACGGCGATGAACGTCGTGAAAATGAACGATTATGTAATTTGTTAGAGAAATCGGATCATGGGGAGTGTCGTCGGGTCTTCCCACGTCCAGCGGGACGAGTTCGCGTACGACAGATTCCACATCGATGTGTTGCTCTTTTGCCGCGACCTCAAGGGTGGTTTCGCCGCCGCAGCAAAAGTCGAGATGATGACGACGGAATACGGTAGTAGCACCTGGGATGTCACGCGCGAGTTCGCCCAGCGAACGCGTGGCGTACGGCGGGCCGGACGGGACAGATGGTTGGGGCATGGCGCAGCCTCCTGGATATATGTGATCTTAAGAAAACTAAACCGACATAGATGATGCAGCCCGGTGCGGCCGGACTCAGCGCGCCCGGCCGGTGCGCGCGTACCCTCGTCGGAATGGCCGAAGCTTGCGCAGGATGTCCCAAGCCATCAGCAACGTACCGGCTGCGAAAACGACATCGCCAGGGAGACGGAGCCACTGCCAAAGCAGTGTCGTGTTGTAAAATTGCTGGCTTCTGGCATACGCGTATCCATGCTCATAGACCGCGAGCAGCTGTGGCCAGCCGATCGGGAAGAAATTAAGCACGATCCACAGGAGCAATCCGAGGTTGTAGAGCCAAAATGCCCACAAACCTGGGCGATCGCTCCAATCGGCCTTGTCTGCGGCTGCATAGCGTAGGCAAAAGTACACGAGCCCGATCCCCAGGAGCCCAAACGCGCCGAACAGTGCTGTGTGGGCATGATTGAGCGTGAGAAACGTCCCGTGTTCGTAGTAGTTCACGAGCGGTGCGTTGAGCGTTCCGCCGCCAAATACGCCGGCGCCGGTAAAGTTCCAGAATGCGGAGCCGATGATATATGTGTATGCGAGTCGATACGGAAACTTTCGTTGCTCACGCCGAATGATACGCCGTTGTTCGACTGCCTCGATCACCATGAGGAGCAGGGGCAATACCTCGATAAAGGAGAAAACGCTGCCGAAGGATATCCACAACTTGGGCGCGCCGACCCAGTACCAATGATGGCCGGTACCAAGGACTCCGCCCAAGAAGACGAGGATGAGTTCGAAGAGGACGGCCCGCTCCGCCACAATCCGGGATACAAGACCAGTTGCCATCAGCAGATAGGCACTCATACAGGCGGCGAAAAACTCAAATGACTGTTCCACCCAGAGATGCACCACCCACCAACGCCAGAAGTCGGTAATGGTGAATGAGCGCTCAATTCCAGTCAGAGGAATCATGCCGAAGGCATAGAGCAGCGCTACATTGGCGGTGCTGACCCAGAGAAGATGTTCAAGGCGGATGCGGCCCGCTCCGAAAGCGCGTAGAACCTGGCCCGCCTCACCCCTGCCTGGCCACATCGCCCGAAAAACCAGTATGCTCCAGATGATGAGTCCGGCAAAAAATCCGATCTGCCACAAACGCCCGAGCTCAAGGTAGGACAGTCCCTGATTGCCGAACCAGAACCAGCCGTGGTGTATCCATCCCATGATGCCGGCGTAATCACCGCCCAGACCACCAGCGACCACTGCCAAGGTGGCCCAGAAGAGCAGATCGACCAGTCTTCCCTGACCGGCCGGTTCACGGCCACTGATCACCGGAGCGAGAAACAGGGCAGCCGCGATCCACGACACGCCGATCCAGACGATTGGAGTCTGGATGTGTACGTCACGAAGAAATGCAAAGGGGAGAAAGCTGTTGATGTTGATCCCGTAGAAGCTGGTGCGGTCGGCATAATCGTGTGCCATCAGGGATCCAGCGCCGATCTGGGCTAGAAATACGAGCGCAACGATAAAGAAATATTTTGCAGTCTTGCGCTGACTCGCCGTTAGGGTAGTAAAGCCGCGTAGAATCGGTGTTTCAGTGTCGTGCATCTCATGTGCGGCAGTGCCGATATAGCTGTGATAGATATAGACGACCGCCCCGAACCCGAAGAAGACAATCATGAACGATACCCACGTCCAGAGGAAGGTATCGGGCGTTGGTGTGTTACCGACGAGTGGCTCGTAGGGCCAATTGCTGGTATAGGAGGCCGTACCGCCGGGGCGACGCGCCACGGTCGTCAGGGACGAATAAATCAGGAAATCCGCCGCTTGTGCCGCGGTTCGTGGAGTGAGACTGTAGGCTTTGGTCCAGCCCTTCGCAAAATCGTTCGTCAGCAGACGATGTGTGATATCAGAGCGTAGGGCGCGAACTGCACTGGCGACACTACCGGGGAGTACTGATGTTCCAACGTTTAGCCGTACGGACCATAATGCGGTCTGCATGACGCGACGCACCGAATCGGCTTGCGCTTGCGTAAGATTGGCGAGTGGTTGCCCATACGTTGTTTCGGCGACTTCCGCCTCAGTGGCGCGGGCGAGTTTTACCAGATACTCCGCCGTATAATCCTCTCCGTAGTAAGACCCCATCCCATATAGACTTCCATAGTCCATAAGGTCGGCTCGCTGGAATGCTGCTTTGCCCGCATCGATGTCTGCTCCGGTCATGACAACGGTGCCGTCAGGCGCGGTGAATTCCGCCGGGATTTGTGGAGCGGCCTTATAGGTGCGATAGGTGCCCCAGATGAGCGCAACAGCAGCCGCGATTCCGACGAGCAGAAGCAACCACTTGAATACGCGGGACGCCGGATCAGACGTAATACTGGAAATGACCTCTCTGTTAGCCGATGACATCTTCACTCCTAAATGCATAGCCTGAGAAAAAATAACACATACGTTATTCACCCCTACGCAACCCACTCAATATCGCAACATGACACGAGTGATGGCAGTCAATATTTCACTGCGGCGCCTAAGATATTTTCGACAGCCATGCATCGCCTTGACTTATGTCAAGCCACGAAACCCAGATCGCCACATCAGGCCCATTGCGCACGAATACCTGTCGCAAAAAGTGATACGAATTGGCTGGTTATTCCGGAAGACGTCTGTGGGATGGCCGTGTCGGAAAGCGACGCGCAATCCGCGAGACGATATGCGAAGCGAAAAATGAGGTGGCGACTGCGGCAATTCGAGATTGCGGCAGGTAGCGCGTCGTAATTCGACAATCCGATCTCAGGGTCGAACGGAGGCTTTGAAAGGAATTGACAGTTGGGAGGCTGAATATGTACGTTGCCTCAATGCGCTGGATCTGCTCCGAAGTGCCAGAACGATAAGAATGAGCCGGCGGATCAGAGGTCGCGGCGGGATTGTTCCACCGCCCATACCGCAGCCTCTACGCGGGACCGCAGATGGAGCTTTTTTAACAAGTGCTTAACGTGCACCTTTACGGTTCCTTCCGCGATTTGGAGTTCGCGCGCGATAAGCTTGTTGCTCTTTCCCTGGGCAATGCAAACGAGAATTCCTTGCTCGCGTTTGGTGAGACCTGTGCGGTCCAGAGCGCGGGTACTGGCATCTGGCCGCAGTGCATGGGCGAGCATTCCGATGATCCGGTCGGTCAGGACAACGTGTCCTCGCGCCGCCATGACGAGGCTCGCGAGTATATCCTCTGGCTCCATGTCCTTTAGCAGATACCCGTCAGCACCCGCCCTGAGCGCGTTCACGACGTGTTCCTCGTTGTCCGAGACGGTCAAGACAATGATTCTGGAGTCGATATCGTTGGCTCTGATCGTCTCCAGGGTTTGGATTCCGTCCATGTCCTTCATGTCGAGATCGAGAAGGATTATGTCTGGACTCAAAGCGGCGGCCAATTTGTACCCGTCCTTGCCAGAGGCCGCCTCTCCAACAACCAAAAAAACAGGATCCATGGACAGGAGTTGCGACACCCCTCTGCGGAAGAGAGGGTGATCGTCGATGATCAGGACGGTCTGTCCAGTGCCTGTTTCCACGGTCACAATTCCAGGGCAGTGGTACGGGTCTGACGTGCAGCCGGAACAAACCGCAATTCCACACGGGCGCCTCCTTCTGGCCGATCAGTCAGCTTTAGCGTGCCCGCGAGCCGGTTCGCACGCTCCTGCATGATGACCAGGCCATAGCGTTGCGTTCGCGTCTCAAGCGTTCCGAGCCCGATTCCATCGTCATCCACAATGACGATTGCCGTCTCACCCTCGCATCGGAGTGATACCCAAGCTTGCCGTGCGTGAGCGTGTTGAAGCACATTGGAGAGAGCCTCTCGCACTATTTGCAGTAGATGAATCTCTTCGTTGGCGCTCAGGTTGCAGTGTTGTATGTCGTTTACAAGAGCGATCGCCAATTCACCGCGATTGCGGAACCCTGATACCGCTTCTGCCAGCGCAGCCTCAAGGCCGCGGCCATCTACCTTTAAGCGAAAGGTCGTCAGCAGCTCGCGCAGTTGGCGGTACGCACCAGTGACGCCCTCACGCATTTCCCGCACCACAGGATCGAGATCCCTATGGTCGTCTGCAGAGGTAATCCGGGACTGGAGTCGACTGATCTGGATTTTCAGATAGGACAAGGACTGCGCCAGCGAGTCATGCAGCTCTCTCGCCATCGCGGAGCGTTCCTCAAACAGCGCCAGGCGGCGACTCTCGATAAGCCGTTGGCTGGCGCCTATTGCGATCCCGATGTGGCGTCCAATGGTTTCCACCAACTGCACTTCCCATGCCTCCAGGTCGAAACCATCCGGCAATTGCAACAGCAGCACACCGTGGTTGCGATCGAGATCGATGAGTGGCACAGATAGCACGCGCAGTTCTCCGGAACTGCCGTGTGCGGAAATGACCCGCACGCAAGTCCTGTGCTTCGCGAGGCAATCGACGCAGTATGACTGGTTGCAAAGATTCGCCCGATTGGGATCTATGGTGGCGGCAAGCCGCGTCGCCTTTTGGCCGCTATTGCACGCGATACAGATCGACCCGGGACCGAGACCGATAACATCGGAGATGTCCCGAAGGAGCATTCTGTAGCTTCCCTCGCTAACTGGCGTTTCATTGAGGCGACGGCTGGTGGTGTAGAGCAGCGCCAGGGAACGGTTGCGGCGCGCCAGATTCGCGGTTTTTTCGGCGACCCGCCGTTCGAGATCCACATATATCTTTGAGAGATCCTCTCCCATCACATTGAACGCGGATCCTAGTTTGCCGAGCTCGTCATTGCCAACATGCCGCGCCCGAACCGTGAAATCACCAGCCCGCACGCGCGCGGAGACCGACAACAGGTCGGCGAGAGGCCGCAAAATAGTGGTATGCATCAGACGCATCGTTACGTAAACGACGATCAACATAAGGAACAAGCAGATTGCCTGGATGACACCCAGGAGACGGATTTTGCTTTCCGCGTCGTGCTGGAGTTCTGTTACAAACCGGTTTTCAGACGATACGAACTCATTAATCTGCCGCAGCATCCGGACACGCGTCGCAGCCTGCGAAGCAGGGGAACTATGGGAATAACGCTGCAGCAAGGGGCGAATACTTTTGTTCCATTGACGGACGATGCTTTCGTAGGTGCCGCGTAATTGGTCGTTCCAGGTGTTTGCAAGAACGGCAGTAATGCGCCGACGATGCAGCCGCATGTCGAATAGCTTGATAGATCGGGCGACGCGCGCGCTGTGTCGGGTTGGACTTCCAGCCAGGATCTGCGTGGTGATCATGTATGCCCCCATGCGCAGGGCACCGGCATCGTTGATGGCGGCGGCCTCACCCCTCATCGTGTTGAGGAGCAGCACGGAACTCCCCATCCCGATGACGGCTAGCGCGACAATCGCCGCCATCGCGATTCCGAGCCTAAGCAGCAAGGAATGTTGGGGCCGATTGTATATGAGGCGCAGCCGCTTCGGCCGGTCCGTCATTATCGGCGACAGGCGGCTTACCTCATCGGTATTGCTCTGTATCACCATAATTCAGCAGCGGTATATCCTGGTGTTAACCACACCGGTAACCTGTTAATTCTATGGAGAGATCCTATAACGCAATTACCTCTTTGGTAGTAGTCTCATAGCAGTGTAGGGGGGGTGGGCCTGAAATGGCTTGATCTGTGTCAAGTCGTATCAGTGTCGGCAGGCCTACGTTGCGACGCATGGAGGTGCCTAGAGACCGAGCCCAAATGTCACGATCATTTGGGTGGCATGCTGCGGGCCTGACGTCGCAGGTGCACTGGAGGTCAAAGGCGCCGGGAAGGTGCGGCGCGAAGCAAGGTCCGCGCAGAAGCGGTTTGGAAACGGCTAGGAGGCCGTTCAGACAAGGATTCCGGATCGGCAGAACTGCACGCTAGTCACGCATGCACCTTCGCCGGAATCACTGGGCCACGAATGGAATGCGTGGACGCGAGCGGTGCTTTTTTTGGGGTGCGAAATGGGTCATTTCATTGAGAGGCTGAAGTATTTCACCCGCATCCGCGGTGGCTTTTCACAAGGACACGGCATCGTGACAGAAGAAGACCGCAGCTGGGAGGACGGCTACCGTCATCGCTGGCAGTTCGACAAGATCGTACGTTCCACGCATGGCGTGAACTGTACCGGCGGGTGCAGCTGGAAGATTCACGTCAAGAACGGACTGGTTGCCTTTGAAATGCAGCAGACCGACTATCCGCGCACGCGCCCCGACATGCCCAATCACGAGCCCAGGGGCTGTCAACGTGGCGCGAGCTTCTCGTGGTACCTGTACAGCCCACACCGCGTGAAATACCCGCTGATACGTGGTCGTCTGTTGGAACTATATCGGCAGGAGCGCGAACAGGGTAAGGATCCGGTCGAATCCTGGGCGGCGATACAACAAGATCCTGCAAAACGGATCCGATACACCGCTGTGCGTGGCCTTGGCGGATTTGTGCGCGCTGGCTGGGATGAGGTGACAGAGATCATTGGCGCTGCCAATGTGTACACCGCCAAAACCCATGGGCCCGACAGAATTGCCGGGTTTTCCCCGATTCCGGCGATGTCCATGATCAGTTATGCGGCGGGCTCCCGCTACCTGTCGTTGATAGGCGGTGTGCCGCTGTCATTCTACGACTGGTACTGCGATCTTCCGCCTGCATCGCCGCAGACATGGGGGGAGCAGACAGACGTTCCGGAGGCGGCGGACTGGTATAACTCCACCTACATCATTGTCTGCGGCACGAATCTTCCGATGACACGTACGCCGGATGCCCATTTCTATTCAGAAGTGCGTTATAAGGGTGCAAAAGTTGTTTCCATGGCTCCGGACTATGCCGAATACGTCAAATTCGCGGACCTGTGGATGCCAGTGCGCCAGGGTACGGACGCTGCGGTCTTTCTCGCCATGGGCCACGTGGTCCTGAAAGAGTTCTTTATCGGCCGGAAAGAACCCTATTTCATTGAATATGCTCGCCAGTATACCGACCTGCCGATGATGGTGATGCTTCGTGAATGGCCTGGCGAAACAGAAGGAGTGCGGACATTTGTTGCGGACCGCTTTCTGCGTGCCTCCGACTTTGACGGAAACCTGGGAGAGCAGACGAACCCGGAATGGAAGAGCGTCGTATTCGACAGGCGCAGCGGTGCATTCGTGGCGCCAAACGGGTCCATCGGATTTCGTTGGGGTACCGACGAGCAATCCAAAGGCCGATGGAATCTTCTCGAACGTGCCGGTATCGGCGCCGAGGCCGAAATCGATGCCGAGCTGACCTCCATCGGGTCATGCGATGAGATCATTTCCGTAATTTTCCCTCACTTCGCACAAGGTGAGAATTGCGAGCTTGCCCGCAACGTCCCGGTGCGGCGAATCAACATCAATGGCACGCCTGTGCATGTGGCCACCGTCTTCGATCTGCAGGTGGCGCAATACGGTGTGGATCGAGGTCTTGGCGGATCCAACGTCGCCTCGTCTTACGATGACGATGCGGCCTATACGCCGGCATGGCAGGAGAAAATAACCGGGGTAAAGCGCGCTGATGTAATCCGCACCGCGCGGGAATTTGCCGATAACGCGGCCAAGACCAGCGGCAAATCGATGGTGATTCTTGGGGCTGCCGTAAACCACTGGTTTCACAATGACATGAATTATCGCGCCATTATAAACCTGCTGCACATGTGCGGGTGCGTGGGCCAGTCAGGCGGTGGTTGGTGTCACTACGTTGGTCAGGAAAAGTTGCGGCCGCAGGCGGGATGGGCGCCAATTGCATTCGCGCTTGACTGGCACCGTCCCTCGCGGCAGATGAACGGCACGAGCTTTTTCTATCTGCACACGGACCAGTGGCGCTACGAGCGGGTCGATGCCGATACCCTGCGTGTACCTGGCGCTGGCACAAAGTATCAGGGATACCAGTTCGTTGACTACAACGTTGTTGCCCAACGGCTCGGCTGGCTGCCGGCCGCGCCCCATTTTGACGCCAACCCGCTCGACGTAGTGACCGACGCCGAGCACGCAGGTGCCAAGGACGAGCAAGCCATCATCGCTAATGTCATAGGCCGGCTGAAGAGCGGGACGCTGGCGTTTGCAGCGGAAGACATCGATAGTCCGGTCAATTTTCCGCGTAACCTTTTTGTCTGGCGGGCCAACCTGCTGGGGTCAAGCGCCAAAGGGCACGAGTACTTTCTCAAGCATCTGTTGGGCGCGCAGAACGGGGTGCTCACGGAGGGTCAAGAGGGTGCGGCGTCCCGCGAGATCCGCTGGCGAGACGAGGCGCCCGTGGCGAAACTCGATCTCATGGTCGACATCAACTTCCGCCTCAATTCCACCGGCGCCTATTCGGACATCGTTCTTCCGACGGCGACCTGGTACGAGAAGAACGATCTCAATACCACGGATATGCATCCGTTCATCCATCCTCTGTCGGAAGCGGTGAATCCGGGATGGGAGAGTCGCACCGACTGGCAGATCTTCAAGTCAATTGCCAAAAGTTTTTCAAAACTCGCGGCAAATCATCTGGGTACGCGCAAGGATCTGGTGGCCATCCCGATGATGCACGACTCGCCCGCCGAACTCGCACAGCCTCTGGGCGTGGCAGACTGGAAACTTGGTGAATGTGAGCCTGTTCCGGGGAAGACGTTTCCCATCCTGAGGGTAGTGCAGCGGGATTTTGCAGACACCTACCGCAAATTCACCGCTCTCGGGCCGTTACTGGCCAAGATGGGGAACGGAGTGAAGGGGCTCGAGTGGAACACGGAAGAAGAATACCACGAACTTGGCAAGATTAATTTCACGATTGCAGAGGATGGCGTTTCCAAGGGAATGCCCTCGCTCGAAGATGACATTGGTGTGTGCGAAGCGGTGCTAATGCTGGCGCCCGAGACAAACGGCGAGGTGGCCCACAAGGCGTGGGACGCGCTGGGACAGAAGACCGGAATCAATCATCTGCATCTGTGCGATACCCGTCGCGATGACAAGATTCGTTTCCGTGATATACAGGCCCAGCCGCGCAAAATCATCACAGCACCCACCTGGAGCGGCATAGAATCCGAGCACGTAAGCTACAACGCCGGATACACCAATATTCATGAACACATTCCCTTTCGCACCCTAACTGGTCGTGCGCAGTTCTACCAGGATCATGAATGGATGCGGGATTTCGGCGAGGGGTTCTGCGCCTACCGGCCGCCGCTTGACATGCGGACAACCGATGACATTCCGGCACGTCTGAAAGGCAAGCCGCACCTCGTGCTCAACTGGATCACGCCGCACAGCAAGTGGGGGATTCATTCGACTTACAACGACAATCTGAGGATGTTGAGCCTGTTCCGTGGGGGGCCGACCGTATGGGTGTCCGAAGAGGATGCGCGCAGCATCGGCCTGATGGACAACGACTGGGTTGAGGCAGTCAACGCAAACGGAGCGACTGTGGCGCGGGCGGTCGTGAGTCAACGCATACCACGCGGCATGGCGCTTATGTATCACGCTCAGGAGAAAACGATAAACGTTCCGGGATCTCCCACAACGGGTAAGCGCGGTGGCATTCTCAACAGCGTCACGCGTGTGGTGGTCAAGCCGACACACATGATCGGCGGTTATGCCCAGCTGAGTTACGGCTTCAACTACTACGGCACTGTGGGTTCGCAGCGTGATGAGTACATTGTGCTGCACAAAATCGAAGACCGGGACGTGGACTGGCTGGAGCGCGGGTTGACCCCCGAGCGCGAGAGTATGCCAAATCCGCCGGGAGTAGGGTGATGGGCACGTTAGGCGGACGGAATTGCGGGTCAAGACGACAAAGATCTGGTACGGGAGCCGGATGATGAAGATTCGTGCACAGATAGCCATGGTCCTGAATCTGGACAAATGCATCGGCTGCCACACCTGCTCAGTGGTCTGTAAGAACGTCTGGACAAACCGCAAAGGCATGGAATACGCATGGTTCAACAACGTCGAGAGCAAGCCAGGTGTCGGTTATCCGAAGCAATGGGAGAATCAAAATCTCTGGAACGGGGGCTGGGAGAAACGTGATGGACGCCTGCAGCTGCGCTCCGGCGGTCGAACCAAGCGGTTGATGAAAATATTTGCCAATCCGGACCTGCCGCAGATTGATGATTATTCGGAGCCGTTTACCTTCGATTACGCGCACTTGCAGAATGCGCCTTTGTCGGAGGCCGCGCCGACGGCCAGACCCCGTTCTCAGATTGACGGCAGCCGCATCGAGAAAATCACCTGGGGCCCAAACTGGGAAGACGATTTGGCCGGGGAATTCTCCCAGCGTGCGCAGGATCGTAATTTCGATGACATCCAGAAGCAGATGTACGCGGAGTTTGAGAACACCTTTCACATGTACCTGCCGCGGCTGTGCAACCACTGCCTCAACCCGGCGTGTATCGCGGCGTGTCCGTCTGGGTCGATTTATAAGCGCGAAGAAGACGGCATCGTCCTCGTAGACCAGAACAAGTGCCGCGGCTGGCGGATGTGCGTGAGCGCCTGTCCGTACAAAAAGGTCTACTACAACTGGCAGTCCGGGAAGGCCGAGAAGTGCATCATGTGCTATCCGCGTATCGAGTCAGGGATGCCGACCCTGTGTGCGGAGGCCTGTGTGGGCCGCATCCGTTACATGGGCGTGATTCTGTACGACGCGGACCGGATCCTCGAAGTTGCCGCGCAGGACTCAGAGCGTGACCTCTACCAAGCGCACTTGTCGTTGTTTCTCGATCCATCGAGTCCGGAGGTCATCGAACAGGCGCGCTCCGATGGCATTCCCGAATCCTGGATCGCCGCTGCCGGAAAGTCTCCCGTTTACAAGATGGCCATCGACTGGCAGATCGCTTTTCCCATCCACCCGGAGTTCCGTACTCTCCCGATGGTCTGGTACGTGCCCCCGCTCTCTCCGGTGCAGTCGCAGCTTGATCAAGGGCGGCTCCCGACCGAGGCGGATGGCGTCATTCCGCGAGCGGAGGCGCTCCGGCTTCCGGTACGCTATCTCGCGAACCTTCTGACGGCTGGTTCGGAGGAGCCGATCGTGAGCGCCCTCAGGCGACTCATTGCGATGCGCAGCTACCAGCGTTCCCGGCACGTCGAGGGTAAGACCGATCATCGTGCCCTTGACGCGGCGGGACTGAGCGAGGTTCAGGCGCAGGAGATGTACCGCTATCTCGCCATCGCAAATTACGAAGACCGTTTCGTGATCCCCACCGGTCACGAAGAAGTCCGCCGTACAGACATCTACTCATTCCAGGGGAGCAATGGAATCGATTTCGACAAAGAACCCGGTGCCCGGCGATCCCCCTTCCGCGCCCCGGAGGAACTCGAACCGCATCCCATGGTGTACGTCCGCCGGCCGCAAGCCACCAAGGGGTGAGATCGATGCGGATCTACACGATATTGTCACGGCTCATTGATTATCCAGACGAAGAGCTTGTGAGTTCCTTGAATCTGATTGATGGGCTGCTTGAGGAGGAAAATGATCTTTCTCCCAGAGAACGCGAGGACATCCTTCAGCTTACAGCGTGGATGCGCGCGCAGAACCTGATTTCGCTGCAGGGACACTATGTCCAGACATTCGATGTCGTTCCAGAGCACAGCCTCCATCTTACTCATCATTCCCTCGGTGATGATCGCGCGCGCGGGCCGGCTTTGGCGGATCTGTCACAGTATTTCAAAAATGACGGTCTAGAGCCCGTACCAGGAGAATTGCCTGATTATCTGCCGCTTATTCTTGAATACGTGTCGACGCTTGATTCTATGGCCGCACGGGTATTTCTGGGTGAAGCGGCAGAAATGCTGTCGACGCTCGCGGCGAACCTGGAGCGTTCGGCGAACCTCTACGCGCCCGTTATAAGGATGATCGTGCGGCACGCAAGCTTAGGGCGTGCCGCGACGCGTGTCGGGAACCTTGGTTAGACGAGGAAGCCAACCATGAATCTCCAGCTCTTCGTGTTCGGTGTGTACCCCTACATCGCGGGTTCAGTTTTCCTTGTCGGGAGTGTATTGCGTTTCGACCGTGACCCATATAGCTGGAAGAGCTACTCCAGTCAGCTGCTTGCGGATAGCGGGCTGCGGGTTGGTAGCAACCTTTTCCATATTGGGATTCTGGCGTTGTTCCTTGGCCATTTTGTCGGGTTGCTGACCCCGCACGTGATTTTTCATGCGCTGGGCGTAAACGATCTGGTTCATCAATACGTGGCAATCGCGGCAGGGGCAACCTTCGGGACCCTATGTCTCATTGGCGGGGTGATGCTGTGGCTGAGGCGTGTCTTGAACCAGCGAGTGCGCAGTGCTGGCCGGACAATGGATCTATTCATCCTGACTTGGCTACTGGTGACGCTCTCGTTGGGGTTGTCCACCATACCCGTATCCATAGAACATGCCCGCGCCAATGATCCATCGGTCATGCTGGCGCTGGCTGAGTGGGTTCGCAGCATCGCGACCTTTCAGCCGGATCCGGCGCTACTTACAGGTGTGGACCCTATCTTCAAGGTACACCTGTTTTTCGGGATGACGGTTTTTCTGCTGTTTCCATTTACCCGTCTCGTCCACATCTGGAGCGTGCCGTTTGGCTATCTTTTCCGGGCCTACCAGATCGTACGCCGGAAAAATGTCAGCGGCATTTGATGACAACTGGGCAGCGCGGATTGTGTTGCGCGATCCGATTGTCGTTGGCCCCGGACTCGGTCTTTTCCCGGTGATACAGAGCAAATGAAAATCTTGGATGTTTATCTTGCCAACCTGAAGGGATCCAATGCGGGCTTGGGTTCCGGTCGAACCGGGGAGTCCGCCGTGATGGCCTTCCGATGCTGTTGCGTCGCGGCCCGCAGATGCGGAACCTGTATGCGGGCCTGGCCCCCGGAAGCGGGCGAGCCCATCCAATTGAACCATGCCTCTTCCTGAACGGAGTCCGGCCGTGCAGCATTCGCCGAGGACGCAATTTTCCCCCGCAACCGTCATTGAGCGACTGAACCCGGCGTACTTCGCCCTGGTGATGGCGACCGGAATCGTATCCATCGCGGGAAAAATACACGGTCTCAATGCCGTGGCCATCATCTTGTTTGGCGTCAATGTTGTATGCTACGGTGGGTTATGGGTGGTGATGGTACTGCGAGCGGCGCTATATCCGCGTTCTTTTCTTTCCGATATATCCGACCACGCGCGCGGGCCAGGATTTTTCACGTGGGTTGCCGGAACCGGGGTTCTCGGCGCCCAGTTTGTGCTGGTTGTGCCAATACCGTCGGTTGCGCTGGGGCTTTGGATGCTGACCGTCCTCCTCTGGCTGGTCGTGATCTATTCCGTTTTTGCGGCGCTCTCAGTCAAGCAGTCAAAGCCCCGCCTGGAAGAAGGCATCAGCGGCGGCTGGCTCGTGGCGATCGTCGCCACGCAATCGGTGTCCCTCCTGAGCTCGCGGGTGGCGGGTCTCGTTGCGGCGCAACAGGATTACATGATGTTTCTGGCGCTGGTCAGCTGGCTTTTCGGCGGAATGCTGTATATCTGGATTATTTCGCTGATCTTCTATCGCTACACATTCCTGAAATTCACGGCGAACGATCTTTCTCCGCCCTACTGGATCAACATGGGCGCCATGGCGATATCGACCCTTTCGGGAGATCTGTTGATTCGGGGCGCATCGACAAATCCGGTGTTACGAGGGCTCCTCCCGTATTTGCAAGGGATGACCTTGCTGTTCTGGGCGACGGGATCGTGGTGGATTCCGCTGCTTGTGATATTGGGGGTATGGCGCTATCTGATCAAGAGGTTCCCGTTCGAATATGATCCTCTCTATTGGGGGATGGTATTCCCGCTCGGTATGTATTCGGTCTGCACCCGGGAACTTGCCGACGTCATGCATTTCCCGTTTCTGCACGGTATTTCGCGATCGTTCCTGTACGTGGCGCTGCTTGCCTGGGGTATCACATTTCTTGCATGGCTGAGGCAGGCACTCTTTCCCACGTTGATTGCCGTCATCAGAAACATCGTAAACTTCCGGACCTTTCTGCCATAGTGCGATAACGCCGCGGATCGCCAGGTCTGGATCCGATGACGTGACGGGTGCGCGTATTGGTCGCCAAGCGGCTGGTTGTCTCTCCGTATCCGCTCAAATAACCTTTCAATTACCCACAAATAATCTAGTTTCCGCTGCTTAGAAATATTCCTTGAAGTCATTTCTACGATGTGGGAGTCTGATGGCCCGTGTGCGACTTCCACACGGTGCCGCATGTCGAACAAACAAAGTCGTCGGCAGCGGCGGGGGTCTTTTGCCGCTGCAAATTCGCTCACCGCCTGGCTCGATGCGGAATTGGCTGATTGCGATTTTGCAGACAAACGCCTCGCGTCGAGGTTTCGATCCGTTCTGGAGCGGCTTGCGGCGAAGCCAGGAGGAAGCCTGCCTCTGGCGTGCCAAGACTGGGCCAACACGAAGGGCGCGTATCGGTTTCTCGATAACGAGCGCGTCAGCGAAGCGCAGATCCTGGCGGGGCACTTCGAGGCGACGCGCTCGCCGCCGCGGCGACCGACGGCCCGATTCTCGTGCTGCATGATACGACGGAGTTTTCGTTCAAGCGCGAGGACATCGAGGCTGTGGGCAAGACCCGAATCAAGATGGCGGGTGCCTATCGCGACGGGACTCCGCGGCGGTACACGGCGTGCGGAATCCTCATGCACTCGAGCCTCGCGGTGACGACGCAGGGCCTGCCGCTTGGACTGACGGCCATCAAGTTCTGGAACCGAGACAAGTTCAAGGGCGCCAATGCCCTGAAGAAGAGAATCAATCCGACACGCGTTCCGATCGAATGCAAAGAGAGCATTCGCTGGCTCGAGAACCTGAGCCAATCAACCGCGCTGCTGGGCGCGCCGGATCGATGCGTGCACATCGGGGATCGGGAAAGCGATATCTACGAACTCTTTTGCGCCGCCAAGGACGCCGGAACCCACTTTCTGCTGCGCACCTGCGTGGACCGGCTCGCCGGCGATGGCACGCACACGATTGCCACCGAGATGGAGGAGGTGCCCTGCAAAGGGCTCCATCGCGTCGAGGTTCGCGACGCGCACGGCAATATCTCGCAGGCCGCGCTCGAACTCAAATTCCGCCGCATCCGCGTGCTCCCGCCGATCGGCAAGAAGAGTCGCTACCCGCAGCATTTCCTCACGGTACTGCACGCCACAGAACGCGGTCGTCCCCGCCATCGCGACCGGATCGAGTGGAAGCTGATCACGGACCTGCCGATTACCTCGCGTGCCTCGGCGGTCGAGAAGCTTAAGTGGTACGTGCAGCGCTGGAAGATCGAAACGTTCCACAAGATTCTGAAATCGGGCTGCAAAGCCGAAGATTCGAAGTTGCGCACCGCCGAGCGGCTGGTCAACCTGCTCGCGATATTCTGCATCCTCGCCTGGCGCATCTTGCGGTTGACGATGCTGAATCGCTCCGTTGGGCATGTCGCACCGGCCATCGCATTTACGCCGTTCGAGATCAGCCTTCTAAACCGGCTTGCTCCCATCCGTGCAGGCCCACAAACGCAGCCACCCGCGTCACTGCAATCGTCGCTGATCCAACTCGCCCGCCTCGGCGGCTACCTTGCGCGCGCAAACGATCCGCCACCAGGTAACACCGTCTTTAGTTCAGTTCAGGGCCTATCTCGGCTTCCAATGGAGTCATATTGGAGGTCATATTGTTTATTTGCTGCAAGCCTTTGTCATTAGAGGATCATTCTGAAACGCAAACGACCATGGCGGGGACTGAGATTCTGATCCAAAATACAAGTCCAAAGTATTATGCTGCTGCGATAAGCTTTTGGTGGAACACTAAAAGGCGACTGCGGACTTTTCTGGAGGAGACGCAATGATCGAACGGCTGCGTACCGACGACCTGAGAATTCTCGGCTTCAGGCTGAGCGGAAAATTGCATGATGAGGACTACCGGATTTTTGTTCCCGCAATCGACAGCGCCATTACTGCCGCGGGCGGAAAAGTACGCATGTTTGTTCAGCTTGAGGATTTTCACGGCTGGGACCTGCACGCGGCCTGGGATGATTTCAGTTTTGGGGTCAAACATTACTCGGACATAGAGCGCATTGCGCTGATTGGCGATGCGGAATGGGAAAAATGGATGACGAAGCTGTGCGCACCTTTTACCGCCGCAACGGTGAAGTACTTTGATGCCGTGGACGTCCAACAGGCTTGGACGTGGCTGAAGCAGGGCCTGTAAGTGAGGCAGTGCCCGAAATGGAGACCATAACTCGCAACCCATTGCGAACGGCGTGGCCACCTGTACCGGCCACCGATGGACCTAATTCAGTTCCCGTGGCTGGCGGATAATGCACCGCGCACCGCAGTTCAGGCCAGAGGGCTTCAGGCCCCATCTCCATCTTCTTCCGTAAGTTAACTGACCGTTGACGTCTCTCTTGGTATTCTTGGGGCTGGGCCCCTGATGTGGGCGCATCGGTGCGTATATTCGTATTGATGTTGCCGATTTCGTCGGAGCTGGCGTTGGGGTCGGTTTCCGGCCTGCCTAGCGGGTGCCGGCTTTGGTCAACAATCCGGTAGCCACCGCTGCCAGAGTGTTCAGCACGAACAGCGCCAGGGTCACAGCGTTCAGCAGTCCACCGATGCTGCGCCATTCCGGTCGTCCCAAGAGGTCACCCGCCAGACGGCAGATCAGGGAAAGATGAAGCAGGGCAAGATGCAGGTAGAATGCGGGCCGATATGGCAAGGAAATACGCGTTACGGATGGCAGAATGATCGGTGCATGTCCGAATACCATGGCGAAAACGAAACCCAGGAACACGGCATGCAGCGTGGCGTCGTAGGTGGCGCGGCTGAACATACCCCCGTCAAAAAGGCCGACCAGCGCGGCGATCGCAAGCCACGCATACCCCGAGAGCAGCGATAGCGCGATGAACCGCGTCAGCCCGTGTTCCCGCATCGTCCTTCGCGCGATGTCGTAGCGTGCGAGCCACAGCGCTAGCGCAAGCAGGACCGGAGCAAGCAGAATATGACCCGTGGTGGGCGCGATGTCGGCCAACAGCAGGCTGGCGATGAAGAGGGCGATTATGACCGTGAACAGCCTGCGGGCAGCGCCCGATGGTGGAAGGAACCGGGAAAGCTCGAGGCGCTCGCCGGCGATCGTCAGAATTAGGTAGGCGGCCCACCAGGGTACGATCTTCGCCATACCGAGTCCGGCGACCCATAAGGCATTGCCGACCAGCCAGGCTGCGGCGCCGAGCGCAAGCGTGGCCGTGAACAAGGCTCGCTGTCTGCGATAGACGGAGAGCGAGGCACTGAGCATCACGAGACTGCCGAGGGTTATGAGTATCGTGCTGGGCGTCTCTGCGGCGCCAAGGATGAGCGCCATCGCGCCAAGCGCGGTGAACAGCGGCGCACCATAAGCCCAGCGCTTGCTCAGCGCCACGGCCCGTTCCAGGCTGATGAGCGTGCCAAAGAAGCCGGACACCATCAACGGTCCATGGAGTGCCGTCAGACCCGGATAGGGGAGGGGAACGTTCCAGCCCAGCCGCGCCAGTCCCGCCTCGACGCCAAGGCCCAGTGCGATGAAACCAAGGACAAGCAGGGGCAGACGATATCGGGGCGGCAAGTCGCTACGCATCCCCTGTCCTATCGGCCTGCCCCCGGTGGTCGGACCTGCTCCGACTGACTTCCGGACCGTGGGGCGGCTCACGCCACTTTGGCGATCCGCACCTGCCACCGGTCAGGTCCCTCCTCGAGATAGATCCAGTCGAAGCTTTCCGCATGTTCCGCCCGGAACTGGTAATAGAGCGGCTTCGGGTCGTGATCGTTGATCAGCAGTAGACTTTCTCCTGGAGCGAGACGAAGAAAGGTGTCGAAAATTAGAGGATGCCGCTCGCGCGGAGGGATGCTTCTCACATCGATTGTCGATTTGACTGCCGGTTGGTTCATTGGCCACTCCTTCATATAGACAATGTTGCAGGTAAAGTGTTGATTGACGACGAGCCATGGGCTACTCATCGAACCAGCCGAAATAACTTCTGGCGCGATCCGACATCATGTGGGGATCCCACGGTGGATCCCAGATCAATTCCACCTCGATGTTTCGAGTGTCCGACAGGCTCTGCCGTACGACATCCCTGACACGGTCCGTGAGGTAAGAACCCATGGGACAGGCTGGTGTGGTCATCGTCATGACAATATCCACGCGGTGTTCCGTGACCTCGATCCCGTAGATCAGGCCAAGATCCACCACATTCATGCCCACCTCGGGATCGATGACCTCCCGCAGCGCGTCTCGAAGGGTTTCCTGAATACCACCGATTTCCGGCATAATATATATCCTATATGCCACTTTTATATAGCACGGTCCGATGCGATAATCAATATCTGATATGCATCTTTAAAAGCCAAATTTTGCAAGGTAGGAGCGTAGGCATGCGGCTGACAGTATTTTCGGATTACACCTTGCGCGTGCTGATCTATCTTGGCTTGTGCCAGGGCAGGCGAGTCACCATCGAACAGATCGCCAGTGCCTATGGCATTTCAAGGAATCATTTAACGAAGGTGGTGAACCTGCTTGCGACAAGTGGATATGTCGATACCAGCCGCGGGAAGGGGGGCGGCTTGCGCCTGAAGGTGTCGCCCGGAGAGGTGTCCTTGGGCAAGGTGCTGCGCGAAAGTGAGTCAGATTCCGCGCTCGTTGAGTGTTTCAAGCGGGAAGGTTCCCAGTGCCGCATTGCCCCTGCCTGCGCCGCGCAACGCATTCTAGGTCAGGCCGAGGCGGCGTTCTACCGGTTTCTGGAGGCATACACGCTGGCCGACCTGCTGCAGCCGCAACGTGGCCTGTCCGCGACCCTCGGCCTGTCGCCGAAAGGGAAGTCGGCGGGGTCGCAGTCGGAACGTGTGTGAGGTGTCATGGAATTCCCGCTTTCTTGCCGCCGGCCCTTCTGGCGCGCGAGCTGGCGTCTAAAGACCGGGTTAGTGGGGTATTCGCGTATGCGTAAGAGAAGTGGTAAGAGTGTGTGCCGTTCAAGCATCAAGGGGCGGCGGCCATGACTTACGTGGTGACCGAGGCCTGCATCCGGTGCAAATATACCGATTGCGTCGATGTCTGTCCCGTAGACGCATTTCGCGAGGGCGCGAATTTCCTCGTCATCGATCCTGCTGAATGCATCGACTGCGCGGTCTGCGTCGCTGAGTGTCCGGTCGATGCCATCTTTGCGGAACACGACCTTCCGCCGGAGCAGAGGCGCTTTCTCGATCTGAACGCAGATCTCGCGAAACAGTGGAGGCCGATCGTCAAATCCAAACCCGCGCTACCAGATGCACGCATCTGGACTACCATCAGAAGCAAGTGGAAGGACCTGATCCGCTGATCAGGTGGCAATCCCATTGCGGAATATTGCGGCGGCCTCACTATAATCGGTAGGGGCTGATACTTAGCCGCTAGATTGGCTACAGGCCGTACTCCCCTGACCACCCACCTCTGCCATGGTCTATCCGAACCCACTTAGGCATGAATCGATGCGCCGAGACCCTCACTGAAGTATTCGCGCTGGGTGCACCGCAGGTGTCTGGAATGACGGTCGTGACGAGCAAGCCAAGTTTTTCGGACACCGCAAAAACTTCTCGGTCGACTGGTTCCTCATGGAACCGCACCTCCTTGTGCACCATGCAGGCAAATGCGAGCTCAAGCTCCACGACGAGGCGTCGGTCGCGCTGGGCGAGCGCCCGGCAGGCACGCGCCGAGCAGCGTACCTCGATGTCATGGCCCGGGGCATGGACCAGCGTAGCCGATCCTTTGCCCCCGAAAAATCGTGGGAACCAGTTTGCCATGGGATTCTCCTGGGCGTGGGCCGTCGAATTGGCGCAGACCGCACCGTTCAGTTCAGCAGGTATTCGCGTACAAGCCGCCTCGCCCGATGGATGCGGCTTTTGACTGCCGGAGTTGTAAGGCGTAACCGGGTGGCAATCTCGCGGATGGTCAGCTCATGAAAATCCCGCAGGAGAATCACCTCGCGGTAGGGCGCCGGCAGGGATTCCAAGGCATGGATGAGATCGAGCCGCACCGTCTCGTCTGGAGCGGTCGCAAGCCAGGCGTCCATTTTCTCTTCATCCCAGGGGTCGAGCCCGAAGACTTTGCGCTCCAGCCGCCGGCATTCCCGCCGCACGATCTCAAAGAGCCAACCGGAGAAGGCCATGACCGCCCGCAGGGAGACCAACCGGAGGGCCACGATAAGGAGCGCCTCCTGCACGGCGTCATCGACGTCGCTCACGAGGCAGTGCCGGTACGCATAGCGGCGGATATCCGGCTGGCAGCGCCGCAGGAGCTCATCGATCGCGCCGGGCGTGCCTGCCCGGGCAGCGTCAATGAGAGGGGCGAAGGAAACCCGGCCGCTCATCGGCCGGTGGTCGGAGAGGGTGGCTCAGCGCGCCGCTTCAGCCTGCGCCCGGCGAGCACACAGGCTGGACAGAATCCGAGGACCGCTGTCAGCGCCAGTCCGCCGCCCAACAGGAAAAGTCCGGCTTCCTTATAGAATCCTCCGCCCACCCGCAGGCCGGCAACCCCCACAGCAACCCCGGCCGCAAGACGCATCAGACGTTCCCAGGCAGGCAGGTTTTTCACGTAGATCATTACGCGTCTCCTTGGCGATGGCGGGGCCGGTGTGGCACCGCGCAAGACTAAGAGGTGCAAACCGGGCGTTTGGATTCGCGGGCGATATGAATTTCATTGTTCCCCCGCTTCGGGAACCGGGAGGGTGCCGCCGGGCGGGTTGTCGTGCCGTGTGACCGGATTACCACACCTGGCGGGAGGCGAACAGATCGCGATCCGCCGTGCCCCGGGATCCGGACATTCCTTGCTGCTTCAACGGGCTGCGGTCAGCGCGACCCGGTTTCCACCGGCAGGCCGGCACTCTGCCATTCGGGATAGCCGTCCTCCAGGCGCCGGGACTGAAGGCCGTGGCCACGCAGCCGGCTGACCGCTTCAAATGCAAGAATGCAGTGAGGCCCGCGGCAGTAGGCAATGATTTCCTGGCGCGGATCGAATTGGCCGAGATGTTTTTCAATTTCAGCGAGCGGGACATTGATGGCTCCGGGCAGGTGGCCGGAGGCGTATTCTTCCGGCGGGCGCACATCGAGGACGGTCACAATCCTCTGGCGTACCCGCTCACGCAGCTCTTCGCGCGACACCGGTTCAAGGGCATCCTTGACCGTCAGGAAAGTCTGCACCAGCTGATCGACCTCCGCCAGATGGCGCTGTCCCACGTGACGCACCGATGCGAGCAGCACCACGACGTCTTCGCCGCTGAGCCGGTAGTACACGTAGAGCCCTTCCTTGCGATTGACGACCAGTCCTGCGCGGCGCAGCTGCTGCAGGTGATGGGAAGCATTGGCCAGGGAAAGTCCCGCTGCCTTGGCCAGCGCATCCACGCTTCGCTCGCCCTGAGCCAGAAATTCGATCAGTTCCAGGCGCGTGCCGCTGCCCAGAGCCTGACCGATGCGCGCCAGCTGGGTAAACAGATCCTGTTTGAAAGCCATGCTTGACAACCTCCTACTACTCAAATACTCTCATGATCGTTTAAATATTAGAGCAAAACGTCGCGCGGAGCAAACATGATTGTCAGCCGGTTCGTGATGAGTCATGAGGTGTCGATCCGCCTAAGCTGTTTTGTCGGTATTTTCGCGATCATGGCGATCTGGGAGGTGATGGCTCCCAGACGGGCCCTGGCGCTGTCCCGGGCCGTGCGCTGGACCAATAACCTGGGCATTGTCGTGCTCAATACCGTGGTGCTGCGCCTGGTCTTTCCTGCTGCCGCTGTCGGCATGGCCGCGTTTGCCGTGGCCCGGGGCTGGGGATTCTTCAACTATTACAGTCTGCCCGGGGCCGTTGCGATCGTCACCTCCGTGGTAATCCTGGATCTCGTGATCTATCTCCAGCACGTCATGGTGCATGCCGTGCCCGTGCTGTGGCGTCTGCACCGTGTGCATCACGCGGACCTGGATTTCGATGTCACGACCGGAGCCCGGTTCCACACCATCGAAATCCTGCTGTCGATGCTCATCAAGTTTGCCGCCATTGTCATACTCGGTCCGCCGGTGGCCGCGGTAGTGATCTTCGAGGTGCTGCTGAATGCGACGTCGATGTTCAATCATGGCAACGTCCGTCTTCCAGCCCGGCTCGACCGGGTGCTGCGCTTGTTGGTGGTGACGCCCGACATGCATCGTGTCCATCACTCTGTCGAGGATGATGAAACCAACAGCAACTTCGGCTTCAACCTGCCGTGGTGGGACCGGCTGTTCGGCACTTACCGGCCGCAGCCACGCAGCAGTCACGAGACCATGCTCATCGGCATCCGCACGTTTCGTGATGGCAGGGCCTGCGCCTGGCTTCCGGGCATGCTGGCCATGCCTTTCCGCGGGCGGATCACGGACTACGCCATCAACCGCCGGCAGTGGGAGACGCACCCGTGACGCGCGCACATTGGGTGCGGATCGGCGCGATCGCGGTGCTCGGCGTGGCGATCGGCTGGGCTTACGTGCACCGCAGCGCGCTCGACGTCGGGACCCTGGAGCGGGCGGTGCATTCCGCCGGGCCGTGGGCACCGGCCGCGTTCATGGCGATCTATGCACTGGCTACCGTGCTGTTTGTTCCGGGTTCGGTTCTGACCCTGGCTGGTGGTGCGCTGTTCGGTCCTGTCGCCGGTACGTTCTACAACCTTACCGGAGCCACGCTCGGCGCGACCGCGGCATTTTTCATTGCCCGTCATCTCGCATCGGACTGGGTGCGTGCCCGCACCGGCGGACGGGCCCGGCAGATGGTCGAAGGCGTGGAGCGGGAAGACTGGCGGTTCATCGCGTTTGTGCGGTTGGTGCCGCTGTTCCCGTTTAATCTGCTCAACTATGCGCTTGGACTGACGCACATCCGGATCTCCCGGTTCGTGCTGGTTTCCTATCTCACCATGCTACCAGGCGCCCTTGCCTACACCTATCTCGGATATGCCGGGCGCGAGGCGGCAGCGGGCGGGGCCGGCCTGATCCAAAAAGGGCTGATCGCGCTCGCATTGCTCGCCGCGGTTGCGCTTCTGCCGCGGCTTGTCCGGCGCATCCGCTCCGCCCCGTCCGGCACCGCGCTTTCCGCGGCGGACTTAAGGCAGAGGCTGGACGAGCGGAAGGATGTGCTCGTGCTCGATGTGCGCGCGCCTGCGGACTATTCCGGCCTTGCTGGACACATTCCCGGCGCCAGAAACATTCCTCTCGGGGAGCTGCCGGGACGGATGGTGGAACTCGAATCCTATCGCGAGCGGCCGCTCGCCGTGGTCTGCCGTACCAACCGGATGTCCACACAGGCCGCAACGCTGCTGCGTGATGCCGGGTTCAGGCAGGTGCTGCTGGTGCATGACGGCATGGTGGGATGGGAGCGCGGAGGGTTCGCGACGGAAAAGTAAGTCCTGCACGGGGCCCGGTATTTTGCGTGCAGAACGTAACAACAAGGCAAGACCGCTGTGCCGGACCGGTTGACGCAACCGTCCGTGCGGCGGGCGCCTGTTGCCGGGGTGATTGTTCGGCGGAGCAGGTTGGGAGACGGACATGTGTGAATTATTCGGGATGAGCGCGCATCGCCCCTATAAAGCGGAATCATGGATGTACCGGTTCCGAGAACGCGGCGGAAAGGCCGCAGATAATTCGGACGGCTGGGGTCTCGCGTATCTTGAGTATGGCGTGTTCCGTCTGCGCAAGGCGCCGACGGCCGGTGCGTACAGCGCGGAGTTCGGCGCGCTGTGCGGCACGGTTGATTCACCACTGATCCTGGGACACGTGCGCCATGCCAGGCATCCGCGCGTCAACAGCCTTGATAACACCCACCCGTTCATCCGGCTCTGCTGCGGCCGGGAATGGGTGTTCGCGCATAATGGTCTCGTGCCGGCAATCATGCAGGGTCCGGACACGCGTCTGCATGGCGCGTGCCACCCGCAGGGAGAAACCGATTCCGAGTATGCATTCTGTTATCTGCTGGAATACATTGCGGCACATTTCCGGCCGGGCATCGCGCGCAGCGGATCCAACTGGTTCGAGGACGTGGCCAGTGCTGCCGCCGCCATTGCCGCACACGGCAAGTTCAATTTCCTGATGTCCGATGGCGATTACCTGGTTGCCTACGGCCATGACCGCCTGCATCACCTGGAGCCGCGGACAGGCAGCGTAAAGGTGGCGCTGGTCGCGACCGAACCGCTGGACGAGACGGACGCATGGACTCCGTTTGCGCCGGGCGAGCTGCGCATCTACCGTAGCGGAGAAGCGGTGGCCCACGCGGTTACAGCCGCCCCGTATCCGGCCGCCACCGCCCTCTCCAGGGCGGCAGTGGCCGTGCCCGAAGGGCATTCATGAGGCGAAAATCCATCATCGCCGCGGTTTTGGGCATCGCGATCTTTTCATATCTGGGATGGCGGCTGGTGCGGCCACTGGAGATCTTTTCCGTATCAAAGCGCTTTGAATATCCGCTGTCGACCAGGCGCGTTCCTCCTCCGCTGGCCAGCCTGAGCGCAGCGGCATGCGGAACCTGCCACACGGCCATTTACCGGGAATGGTCTACCAGCATGCATGCCCATGCGTGGACGGATCCCTATTTTCAGACAGACTACCGCGCCGACGGCTCGAGGCAGATCTGTCTGAACTGCCACACACCGCTCGACCGCCAGCAGAAGTTCAAGGTTCTCGGATTTCATGGTGCAGATCACTGGGATCCGGTACTTGCCCCGAACCCGCAGTTCGAGCCCGCGCTCCAGCGCCAGGGCGTCAGCTGTGCCGCATGCCATGTGCGCCACGGGGTCGTCTACGGACCTTTCGCAGGGATCCACGCGCCGCACCCTGTCGCGCGCTGGGGCAATGACAACGAGGCGTGCGTCCGCTGTCATGTCGTGAACAACCGCCACCGCGACGTGTTCTACCGGTTGCCACCGTGCGGCACGGTCGCCGAGATCCACGCGACCCAGAAACGTGTCGCATCCGGCACCCGGGTGGCCGGTCTCGCACCGCAGATTCCGAAGCCGCCGGCTCCGGTGTATCCCGGAGCGGACGGCTATGGTGCCGGAGTGACCGCGCGGGGGGCGGGAACCCTGGGCTGCGTGCAGTGTCACATGCCCTCCGTTGACCGGCCGCTGGTCCCCGGCGGACCTGTCCTGCCGGGGCGGCGCCATCTGTGGCGCGGCGGGCACGATCCGCGCATGGTGGCGGCGGCGCTGCGGATCACGTTCGCGCCGGCCGCCGCGCCGGCTCCAGGGCAGCGACGCTACGTGCTCACGATCACCGATACCGGAGCAGAACATGACATTCCGACCGGTGTCCCGGATCGCCATCTGACCGTGGATCTGCGGGTGCTCGACGCTGCTGGCCACATACTCCGGTCGCAGTCGCACCGGCTGGAGCGCCACATCCTGTGGCGCCCGTTCATCGTCGAGCTGCGGGATACGCGTCTGCAGCCGGGGCAGCCACGGCGTTACAGCATACGGTTTGCGATCCGTTCCCGCCCCCGCCCGGCGAGCGTGGAAGCGGTGGTACGCTACTGGCTCATGGATCCATCGCACCGTGCCCAACTTCACTATCACGGACTGGTATCGTACGTGGTCTACCGCAAACTCATACCGCTGACGGTTGTGGCTGCCGGGGGCGGCAGCTCATGACCCGACGCGACCTGGTGATCATCGGCGGAGGTGCTGGCGGGCTGGTGGTGGCCAGTGTTGCGTCGCAGCTCGGCCTTGATGTGACGCTGATCGAAAAGGAACCGGCGCTGGGCGGCGACTGTCTGCATTATGGCTGTGTTCCGAGCAAGGCTTTGATTCACGCCGCCCGCATGGTGGCAACCGCGCGGCGGGCGGCGGAATTCGGTGCCGGACCGGTGCCCGCGGCAGTGGATCTCGGTCGCATCGCCGATTATGTCCGCGGGGTCATCGACCGTATCCAGCTGCACGACGACCCGGATCGTTTCCGCGGTTACGGATGCGAAGTGCTGTTCGGTGCCGCGGAGTTTGTCGACCCCGGGACCGTGCGGGTCGATGGACGCCTGGTGCGCGGACGACGTTTCGTCATTGCCACCGGTTCACGCGCCCTGATCCCGCCCGTGGAGGGATTGGCCGAGGCAGGTTTTCTGACCCACCGGGCGCTTTTTTCCCAGCGCAACCTGCCGTCGCGTCTGCTGGTGCTGGGTGCAGGACCCATCGGCATTGAGATGGCCCAGGCCTTTGCCCGGCTCGGCAGCCGGGTCACCGTCCTCGAACGCCTCTCCGGGATACTGCCGCGCGAGGACCCCGAGCTGGGCGCTGCCCTGCAGGAGTTGCTTGCCGCGGAAGGTGTTGCGATCCACACGGCCACCACGGTATCGCGGGTACGGCGCGATGGCGAATCCCGGGTGGTGACCGCGGTGATCGGGACCGGGAGGGAAGAGCTGCAGTTTCCGGCCGATGCCATCCTGGTTGCCGCAGGCCAGTGTCCGGAAGTGCAGGGACTCGGACTCGACGCTGCCGGTGTCGCGTACACGGAGCAGGGCATCCAGGTCGACGCACGCATGCGCACGTCACAGCGGCACATATTTGCCTGCGGCGATGTGTGCGGACCTCATCCGTTCACGCATATGGCCGAGTACCAGGCCGGCATCGTGATCGCCAATGCCGTGTTCCGTTTCCCGAAAAAGGCCGATTATCGCGTGGTGCCGCGGGTGACCTATAGTGATCCGGAGCTCGCGCAGGTCGGTCTGACCGAAGCGGAAGCACGCGACCAGGGGCTCGAGCCGACGGTACTCCGGTTTCCGTTCCGGGACATCGACCGGGCGGTAACCGACGCGCAGCCGGAAGGACTGGTGAAGCTCATCACGCGCCGCGGCCGGATTTTGGGCGCGTCCCTGCTCGGAGCGCACGCGGGCGAGCTGCTGCATGAGATCGCGCTCGCCATGAAAGTCGGGGCCGGTCCTGCCGACATCTCCGCCACCATCCATGCCTATCCGACGCTTGCCCAGATCCACCGTCGCGCCGCCAATACGGCCTATACGCCGAAGCTTTTCCGGCCGGCAACCCGGCGCCTGGTGCGCTGGATGCAACGCCTCGTTCCGTAATACCATTTGCTACGGTCCGACATTCAATCCGGCTGACTACCATGCACGCGACGCTGCCTCTGCTCATCAATACCGGATTCCCGCAGATCGGGCGCGGGATCCTCCAGACCCTGCAGGTCAATCTGGGCTACCGCTGCAACCAGTCCTGCCTGCACTGCCACGTGAATGCCGGTCCGTCGCGCAAGGAGGAGATGTCGCGCGATACGGTCGATGAGGTGATCGAGTTTCTCGCCGCCAGCGGTGTTCCGGTCCTTGATCTGACCGGAGGGGCTCCCGAGCTCAATCCGCATTTTCGCAGGCTGGTGTCCCAAGCGCGGGAGCTTGGTGCGCGGGTGATCGATCGCTGCAATCTGACGGTGCTGCTCGAGCCTGGGCAGGAAAACCTTGCGGATTTTCTGGCGCGCGAACGCGTGGAGGTCACCGCATCCCTGCCCTGTTATCTCGAACAGAATGTCGACGCGCAGCGCGGGACCGGCGTGTTCACGAAAAGCGTTGCCGCACTTCGGCTGCTGAACAGTCTCGGATACGGGCGCGCCGCGGATCTGCCGCTCGACCTTGTCTACAATCCGGGCGGACCGGCGCTTCCGCCGTCCCAGACCGAGCTCGAGGAGGCCTACCGGCGTGAGCTGGGCAGCCGCTACGGTATCGTGTTCAACCGCCTGCTGACCATTGCCAACATGCCGATCCAACGCTTCGGAAGCACGCTGGTCTCGCGCGGCCAGTTCAGCGCCTATGTCTCGACCCTCAAGGAAGCGCATCGCAGCGAAAATCTGGCGTCGGTGATGTGCCGGTCGCTTCTGAGTGTGGACTGGCAGGGCTACGTCTATGACTGCGACTTCAACCAGATGCTGGGGCTGCCGCTGCGCATCGATGGCAGGCCGAAAGTCCGCCTGAGGTCCCTGCTGGGGACCGATATCTTGGGCAACCCGATCGTGGTTGCCGATCATTGCTTCGGATGCACCGCGGGCCAGGGGTCGGGCTGTGGCGGTGCGCTGGGTCCATGAAATATTTCCGCTGGAGGAACGCCTGATGGACGTGCAGACAACGGTTCTCGAACGCTATTCGCAGGGGGCAATGGAGCGACAGGCGGATCTCTGCTGTCCCGTTGGCTATGACGCGGCGCTGCTCGAAATGCTGCCGGCGGAAATTCTCGAGAAGGATTACGGCTGCGGCGATCCGTCGCGCTACGTGCGCGAAGGAGATACGGTGCTCGATCTGGGCAGCGGTGGCGGAAAGATCTGCTATATCGCCGCACAGCTTGTCGGAGCGGCCGGACGCGTCATCGGCATCGACATGAACGACGACATGCTTTCGCTTGCACGCAGGCACCAAGGAGAAATGGCCCGCAGGCTGGGCGGCGATCGAGTGCGCTTCGTCAAGGGTTACATCCAGGATCTGGCGCTTGATCTGGATGCGATGGACCGTCACCTGGCGGCGCATCCGGTTCATAGCGCCTCCGCGCTCGCACAGATCGGGGACTGGCAGGCACGCCAGAGACGCGACGCACCGCTCATCGCGGATGCGTCGGTGGATCTGGTGATCTCGAACTGCGTGCTCAATCTGGTGCGCGACGCCGACAAGGCGCAGATGCTGCGCGAAATCCATCGTGTCCTCAGGCCAGGAGGACGTGTCGCGATCTCAGACATCGTCAGCGACGAGCTCGTGCCGGTGCATATCCGACAGAACGCGGAGCTATGGAGCGGTTGCATCGCCGGGGTGTATCAGGAGGAAGAGTTCGTCAAGGCGTTTACGGATGCCGGCTTCGTCGCCGTCAAACTGGACAAGTGGGATGAGTCGGCATGGAGGGTTATCGACGGCATCGAGTTCCGGTCGGTGACGCTTACCGCCGTAAAGGGCAGCGGGGAACCCTGCCTGGATGCCCGACATGCCGTGATCTACCGAGGTCCATACGCAGAAGTCCGTGACGACGAGGGACATTCGTTCCCGCGCGGTGCGCGCATGGCCGTCTGTGAACGCAGCTACCAGCTGCTCACGCAGGGACCGTACAGCGGGGATTTCATCGGCATTGTGCCGGCAGTGCGCGGAACACCGGCGCAATTCTGTCTTCCGGCCGGTACGCGCCGCCCGGCACCGGAGACAAAAGGCGGTAAGCACAATACAGGCGCCTGCGCTGACAGCTGCTGCTGAGGTACGGTGCTGCAGGGCGACGGCTGTGACCGTGCCGACTGACGCCGCGGCGTACGAGGACTGGTACCACGCTCCCCGCGGCGCCTGGATCGGCAGGACCGAGTTTCACCTGATGATGCGCCTGCTGCGGCTGGCGGCGGGCGCGACACTGCTGGACGTCGGCAGCGGTACCGGACACTTCAGTCGGCGGTTCGCGTCCGCCGGACTGCAGGTCGCGGGTCTCGATCCCGACCCGGCAATGCTGGACTACGCGCGCCGCGCCGGGGGCGGTGTCGAATACGCAGAAGGCAGCGCGCTCGCACTGCCGTTTCCCGACCACGCGTTCGACCATGTCACGGCGGTGACCAGCCTGTGTTTTGTCGCCGACCAGCAACGGGCGCTTTCGGAAATGTGGCGGGTATGCCGGCGGACCCTGGTGCTCGGACTGCTCAACCGCCACAGCCTGCTGTTCCGGCAACATCAGGGACGGGGTTCGTACCGGGAGGCGCGGTGGGACACTGCGGCGGATGCGCGTTCGTGGACGCGTGATCTGCATCCGGCGCCGCGCGTGGTGGCACGCAGCGCCGTGTTTTTCCCTGGCGGCGGTGCCATGGCGCGGGTCGCCGAACTCCTGGTGCCGGGAGCGCTGACCGCGGGCGGCTTTCTGGCGGTTGCGCTGTATCCAGCTTCCGACGAGGTGCACGATGAATGATAATCCGGGTCTTTCGACGCGTGCCGTTCACGGTGGCGAGATCGCCGATGCAATGGGATCGCCGCATACGCCGCTCTATGGCACGACCACGTTCGCTTTTAAATCCACCGCGGATCTGCTGGATGTCGTGGAAGGCCGCCGCGAAGGCAACCTCTATACCCGCTACGGTCTCAATCCCACGATACGCAGCCTCGAAGACAAGCTGGCAGCGATCGAAGCTGCACCGGCAGCGTTGGCTTTCGCCTCAGGCATGGCGGCGGAAGCTGCGCTTTTTCTCGCGCACGGACGCGACGGGGTAGTCTGCATCGGTGATGCCTATGGAGGCACTCTGGAGCTTCTTGACACCCAGCTCCCCCTGCTCGGTATTCCCACGCACTTCGTGCTGGGCCGGGAGTGGGACCGGCTCGAAGCACTGCTGGCCGGCGGGCAGGCACGACTGGTGTTCTTCGAGACGCCCACGAACCCGGTGCTCGAGATAATCGATATCGGACGTGCGGTGGATCTCGCCCGCAGATACGGTGCCCGGGTGGCGATCGACAGCACGTTTGCCTCGCCGGTCAACCAGCAGCCACTCGTTCTCGGCGCCGATTTTGTCGTCCACAGCGCGACGAAATACCTCGGCGGGCACAGCGATATCACCGCCGGTGCGCTGCTCGGCGCGAAGGAGCTGATCGAGCCGGTATCTGCCTGGCGCAAGAACCTCGGCCAGACCATTGCTCCTGAGACCGCGTTCCTGCTCGCCCGCAGTCTGCGCACGCTGGCGGTGCGCGTGGAACGACAGAACGCCTCGGCCCTGACTGTCGCCGAGGCAATGCTGGGGCATCCACGGGTTGCGCGGGTGTTCTATCCCGGCCTGCCGGACCACTCTGGACATGCGCTGGCCAGGCGGCAGATGCGGGGCTACGGCGGCATGGTGACGCTCGGTCTTGCGGGTACCGTTGCCGATGCCACGCGCTTCGTGGATCGTCTGCGGTTGTTCAGGATCGCGCCGAGCCTGGGCGGCGTCGAGAGCCTGGCGACCCAGCCTGTGACCACAACCCATCATGGACTGAGCCCCGCGGAACGCGCCCGGCGTGGCATCACCGACACCATGGTGCGCCTGTCGATCGGGCTTGAAGACGCCGCAGATCTGATCGCCGATCTGCGCCAGGCTCTGGCATAGCGGGGCGGACGCCTTTGCCACCTCTGCGGTTCAGGTCGGCTTGAACAGCAGGCAGTACCCCATGGCGCTGATTGGGCCGGAAACCAGCTTGCAGGTGCCACCGGCGCACATGCCGCCCATGCCGCGCGCGCGATCCGGGATGGAGTAGCGGCACATGCCGCAATGCTTTCCCTGGTTGGGCCCCATCACGATCCGGTAGTGGACTGAAGCTGGAGTGACCTTGTGGACGGCTGGTGCGGCATGCGCGCTGCGTCGCAGCAGTGGATAAAGCGTGGCGCCCGAAACCGCAAATGCAGCGGCCCTGAGCCACCGCCGGCGGGACATGGAATGAAACATGGACTCTCTCCTTAATTTCCGAGGTTATGACGGACGAACCGGAAAACGCGGCGGCGCCCCGGCTGCTGGAATTGCCGGCAAGCCGGTCCGGGTCGGATGACGCAGCGGCCGCTGCGATAGGCCCTGGTCAGGGGCGTTCATTGCGGTGCACGGCCGGCGCGTCGTGGTGCCCGATGATGGCCGCGGCCCTCGATCAGGCATGGACGTCCTTCAACGGCCGATTTGCCGGCAGTTTTCCAGCCGCCCGGTAACGGGTGCGGCGCCCATGCGCTGCGCTGTTCCGGCCGGGACGGGGCGGGTAACGGCATAGTCGAAGCCTGACCGTACCGGCACACCGGTGCCGGGTGCCGCATGAGCGCGATAAGGCAGTCGATACTTCCGGCTCGCACAGATGATCCTCGTGTCAACCAAGCAATAGGCCGCGCACCGGTGCGACGAAATCCTGCTACGGGTGAGAATCGGCTAGATCAGGAAACGACCGTGGCGGACGTACGGGGGTACTCCCGTGGGTAAGTCACGGACCGACGCGCCGGGCGGAGCCCGGATACCCCGCGGTGCGAGATGGATGCCGATGACAGGCCGGACCGGGGGCAAGATCACCACCGCAAGGGAAACCGGCGTCACACCGTGGCCACCCGGCATTGAAGGAACAGCACAGAAGACTCTATGTCCAGGAATGCAGCACGAAGGCAGCGCAGTCGGCCGGGTCGTGCCTTCCTGTGCCCGCGCCATCGATCGGCAGGACGTCACGGCGGACCCCGGCGCGGCCGGTGTCGCCAGGGCAGCAGGGCAGACCTGGAAGGGGACGATGATGGCGAACACAAGCCAGCTTCGTAGCACGAGGCTGCATCGGCGCGCACGCCGTATGACCGGAGGAACGGAATGCATCAATCGGTCCTGTGTCACCCTGGGTTGATACCGTTCATACGCTAGTCTCAATGACCTAACCCATCTTTCGCTATTCGACCCTCAGAACACGCAATTTCTGCCGGGCGCCTCCGGCTAAGCTGTTGATCGAGCGAGCAGACACCCGGGTGTCTCCGCTGCGAAACGCGTGTAGGTAAGACCTTGGTGCTTGCAGCGCGCGGGAATCTTTCTACACTGCGCGCATGTTTCTCAAATGC
>JAPTTX010000016.1:0-18969 GCA_028068195.1 Gammaproteobacteria bacterium | reverse complement strand
CGGCGAGATGCGCTGGGGACTGCTCAATGACGTCCGCAGGCTTGACACTGCACGCCTGCCGATGACAGTCCAGCGTTTCATCGCACTGGGCCTCGACCCCGGCGAAGGGTTGCCCGTGTCATTGCCAGAACCCAAACTGGCAGTCTCCGGCTCCGGTATCAGTGCGGCAGCCGGCCGTCTGGGACTCGATCCCGCGGCGCGGCCAGTCATGGCCCTATGCCCGGGAGCGGAATACGGGCCGGCCAAGCGCTGGCCCGAAGAGTATTTTGCCGAGGTCGCCCGCGACCGCATCGCGCGCGGGTGGCAGGTCTGGCTTTTCGGTTCTGAAAAGGACCGGTCAGTGACCAGCCGGATCCGTACCCTCTGCGGTCCGGAATGCATCGACCTGGCCGGGCGCACAACACTCGGCGAAGCGGTCGATCTGCTTTCGGTTGCAAAGGTGGTGGTCAGCAATGACTCCGGGCTGATGCACGTAGCCGCAAGCCTGGGGCGGCGTCTCATAGCGATATTCGGTTCGTCCGATCCCGGCTTCACGCCACCCCTGAACGCCAGAGCGACCATCCTGTCCCTGGGGCTGAACTGCAGTCCCTGCTTCAGACGGACCTGCCCTCTTGGGCACACCAACTGCCTGCGGGAACTCAGGCCGTCCCGCGTACTGGAGGCTATTGATGCGGAGCCCTCTGCGCGATGAGAGTGCTGATCATCAAGACGTCATCGCTGGGCGATGTGCTGCATGCGCTCCCCGCCCTGACCGATGCGGCCCGTGCCCTGCCTCAAGTCCGGTTCGACTGGCTTGTCGAGGAATCCTATGCGGAGATACCGGCCTGGCATCCGGCTGTCGACACTGTCATTCCGGTGGCCCTGCGACGCTGGCGCAGTGGCATCACGTCACCGCAGCACCGGCAGGAATGGATGCGGGCGCTGCATGCCCTGCGCATGCGGCGCTACGACCGGATCATCGATGCCCAGGGTCTGCTCAAAAGCGCCGTGCTCGCTGCCTGCGCCCGCGGCCAGCGACACGGTTTGGGATTCACTTCCGCACGCGAACCACTTGCCGCGCTGTTCTATGGGCATCGTCACGCTGTTCCGCGCGGCAGGCATGCTGTCGAACGGCTGCGCACGCTGTTTGCGCTGGCGCTGGACTACGCGCTGCCGCACGACACGATTGACTACGGCATTTCTCCGGCGCCGATTTCTGCCACGGATCTCCGGGGTACTTACGTGGTTTTTCTGCACGGAACCGCATGGACCACCAAGCAGTACCCTGAACCGTACTGGATCGCGCTCGCCGGTCTCGCCAATGCCGCAGGGTTGCGGGTTCTTCTTCCCGCCGGCAGCCCGGCTGAGGCAGAGCGCGCCCACCGCATCGCTGCCTCCACCGCTGATGCCCGCGTCCTGCCGGCCATGACGCTTACCGGACTCGCTGGCGTCCTTTCCGGCGCACGCGGGGTGGTAGGTGTCGACACCGGTCTTGCGCACTGCGCCGCAGCCTTGTCAGTGCCGGCCGTGACCATCTATGGCGCCACGGACCCGGGCCTTACCGGGACGCTCGGCCGAGCCCAGCACCACGCCCGCGCGGAATTTTCCTGCTCGCCATGCCTGCGCCGCCGCTGTCACTTTCATGGCGCCAGCGCCGTCGTGCCGGCCTGTTACGAAACCGTTTCACCCCCGCAGGTATGGGCCCTGCTGACCCAGTTGATGGACGGAACTCAGGAAGTTGCCCGCTGATCCGGTCCTGCGCACGCCCCACCACCGCATCACGGTACCGGTTTAGTCTGGCGCAGCAGTCCCGGGACTGCTGCGCCTGTGCTGCAGACCTCGTCCTTCAGCCCTGTCGCCTCGCTTTCCACAGCCACGCAAACAGAATGCCCATTGGAAAAAGCACGATCGCCTGACGGCCCAGCACTCCTCCTGCACGGATCATCACTTCGACCGCCCTGAACCGGTTCCGAAGCCGACGGACGTCCGCTGCAAGATCCTGCCGCTGCGCCCCGGACCGCGACACCAGCCTCCTGCGCCGGCCTACCACGGCGGCGAGCCGGACGCCCATCAGCGGGTCAGTTCCTCGCCATCGCGCGCAAGCTCCGCAATTGTGGCAGCAAGCAGGCGCGGACGCCGTTTCGCCCGCTGTCGCAGAATCAGGCCGAGTGCGGCGGCGAGCACCAGATAAAATCCCGTGATCGCGCCAAGAACCAGCACCGGATCCGTGCTCCAGAACGCCACCGCCAACGTAAGGGTGCCGAAGATGACGGCGAGGCAGAAAAAGAAGATCGCCGCCACAGCCAGCACAGCCAGCTCTGCGGCACGCAATCCCTGCTCCTCGATTTCCGCCGCCGCGAGCTCAATCCGGGTCCTGAGAATTGCGATCAGCGTTGCACCGATGCGACGCAGAATTCCGCCGATTCCAGCGGCGCCATAACTTTTTTCCGAATCCGGCATACGGATCAGCGACGCGCGGCCAGCATGCCAAGCAGAAAGCCGAGTCCGGCTGCTACCGCCACCGATTCCCACGGGTGTTCACGCACTGTGCGGTCCGCGGCGGTCGCTGCGGCGCGACCACGCTCGACAACATCTTCGCCCAAAGACCCCATGGCATCCTTCGCCGACCGAATCCGCTCCTCGACCCGGGTACGCGCCGCGCTCGCCCGCTCCCCGGTCAGCGTCGCGGTGGCACGCAGCAGCTCCTCGGCATCTGCCGTGAAGGCTTTGAAGTCGTCAACCAGCTTTCTTCTCGCCGATTCCGTCGCCGTTGTCATGGGTACGCCTCCTCTCCGTGCTGTTGCAGCCGGAATGACTGCCATTTCTGTGTTTCTGCTCGTTTTTTTATACCCGCCCCCTGCCTCGAAAGATTTGATATGCATCAAATTCGCCATCACGGAAATCAGGCGCCCTAGGACTTACGTATCGGACAGCCTGCGGGCTTCCATGCCGGGGGCACGCCCTGACCCGGTCGCGCATGCAATGCTGCTACCTCGGAAAAACGCCGCGTGTTCTCATTTGAGACCGCCGCTGCGGCGGCATCTGTGACATAGAGCGGAAAAGCATGACGCAGGCCTGCAGAAATTCTCGCGGTAAAATCTGTTTCGCGCTACGGGAGAACCGGAAATTTCGTGAACACCGCCCGAACAACCGCCTTCCATCCGGATTTCTAGACAAAACTCATTTCATTGATCTGCGTCAATGAGCATTCCTGTATCGGCCTCAATGATCAACAAATTCCCCGATGTAACTGCCTTTCAAAACAATTTCTTTTTGATATGGAATGTCCGGAATCCGGAACAAACCGCTTTCAGAAAGCGTCATGCTGGTTCGGGTTTCAGCAATCCTTCCGGGATGGATTGACGATGCCGCTCGTGGCAACTCACGCGCCGACAGGTCTTGCGCGCAGGCATGGCTGCAGACTGCACGGACAGCCCGGAAATACCGGTGCCATGACGGTGGAGCGGCAACGTTTATAAGTGTGCCTGCTGATACAAACGGCAGGCCCGGAATATCAACCCCAAGCAGGAGATCAGGCTATGCTTTGGCAGTGGGATGAATCGCTCAGCGTCGGAATCAACGTCATTGATGCGCAGCACAAACGCATCGTCCAGTACATCAACGAACTTGCAACTGCCAGGGATAACGGTGACCGAGCCACTATCGGAAAAGTTCTCGATGGGATGATTGATTACACGGTCACGCATTTTGCGTTCGAAGAAAGCCTGATGGAACGGGCTGGGTACCCCATTCTCCGCGAACACAAGATGGTTCATGACAATTTTACTCGCAGGATACTGAACCATAAAAACCAGTTCGAAGCGGGCGGGGACATCGGTCGCCAGCTGTTTTCCGACCTTCAGATGTGGCTGACCAATCACATCAAGCGGGATGACAAGGACTATACCCCGGCGGTGCGTCAGGTCATCGAAGAAAAAAGCTGGGTCAGCAGGATGGTGCAGAAGATGTTCGGCTGAACAGGGCGCTGGACCGGAAACTGTGCGGGGAACTGATAGGGAGCGACCCGTCAAGCACCCCCTAATTTTTTCGTTCCATTGTCGTTTCACCAGGCATCAGCGGCCGGGGCCGCCGTTATCGACAGTTGATTACCCTGATATTCGTGGATCGAATGCCGGCATTTGCCATCATGGTCATGATGTGTCAGGAACCGCCTCAGACTACGACAGTGGATCAAGCCTGCGAGGACATGTCGCGCGGCGTCCTACGAGGATCCTATTTTCTGCAGGCGGCCCCAGCTGTGACCGCAGATGCCTGCTGTTTATGGGAGCGAGACCTTGCCTCGTAGGCGGCGCGCCGCAACGTTTCGGGGTGAGTGCGTCCGAAGCTCTGCACCGATTGCCCGGATGAAGCCCGCGAGCTCCCACAAGAATGGTGACAGAAACGGGGTGCTCATCACTGGCTGCATTTTCAAACCGGCCATTGCGGACGGTGGCACATTGAACGGATGGAGTCTGCTCTGAACTGCTGACCGGACAGCCGCCTGCAGCCAGACCTGAACGCCGCTATTTGTGCTGTCCTGCTCCACTACTCTGGGGCCGCACTATACTCAGTGAGACACCCCGGAGGAATCCTTGACTCGGACCTGCCCGCAGTGCGGCTTCCTGAAACCCCCGCCCAGTTGGCGGCGTCTGCTGCGGGCGAGTGCTTCGGAGTGGAAGCAGCTGTTCACTACCCCAAAATCAGACTCCTGCCCACAGTGCCACGCCGCACTCTACGCCTATACCACGTGGAGGGGCCACCTGTGCCTCATCGCCGGGGGAATCGCGGTGGGTCTCACCGGCATCGTCCTCTGGAGCCTGTTTTCGGTGAACTCCCCATGGGGCCAGCTGGCGCTTGTCTTGTTGGCATTCCCGGCCGCGATCCCCTCCTTTGTCTGCTATCACAGGTGGGGCTATGTATGGAAACTGTGCAGCCCTGAATCTGGCGTGCGTAGCACGCCGTCTGTGAAGGAGGCCGCCATCCCCCCGGGACCCGCCCCGCAATGGGGTGGAATTGATCGGGCGCTGACGAGTGGTGTCTTCCTGCTCGGGGCGCTCATGCTCGCTTCCTGGGCGCTGCTCTATGTGCCCCGGGCCACCATTTGCCAGCCGGGATTCTGGGGCCACGGGCTGCTGTGGCAGAACGGTTCAAGTTCCGTGCCGATGTTCTGGGCCTTCTCGGGACTCACAGCTTTCGAGTTTCGCCAGATACGGCGTCATAGGTCCCTGAAGGCCAGGAATCTTCCGGTCCGCTTCACCGTGCCCACTTGGAGCGTGGCGTGGGCCGCCGTCGTCTCCGGCCTCTACGGCCTCCATGCGTTTACGCACTTTTATAGATCCATGTGGCTGGCCGTCAGCATGATGATAGTCATGTTTGCCGGCTTGGTCGGTTTGGCCCTCGACGATCAGCGCCGGCGTCGGGCGCACGGCATTCCGATATCCGCTGGCGAGAAGGTCCGGTTGGTGTTCTGGGCTCTCCTCGCTGGAGTGGTCGTCCTCGTGGTGGTCCTGCTGCCGAAGTGGATGCAGTAGGGCAACCCTAGGGCGCCTGGCGACGATCATGCGAAATAGCGAGAGCGTTTTCTTCTGAGTGGTAAATAGAATTAGCGTCCAGAACGTTTGTGAGATACGAACCACTTCGAAACCTCGTCGTGCGCCTTTGCCATTTCACCCGCCGTCATCCGGGTAGCGATCACCTTCAAAGCGCTGCTTGTTGCTGCCTTGGACGCAGGATCCATCAGTCTTGAACCCGCCTTGGCGAGCAAGCACCACTTGTACGCTTTAATATCATTCCGCAACACGCCTTGTCCGTTGGCGTAGAGGGTACCGAGGTTGAGCTGCGCCGTTGCATTACCCTGTTCGGCAGCCTTGCGATACCACCGGGCAGCGTCGGCATAGCTCTGTGGCACACCCTGGCCTTTGGCGTACAGCAAACCGAGGTTATATCGCGCACTAGCGCTCCCTTGTATCGCGGCCTTGCGATACCACCGCGCCGCGCGCGCATAGTCCTTTGGCACACCTTGGCCATGGTCATAGAGGCTGCCCAGATTGTTTTGCGCGTCTGCATTTCCCAGCGCCGCGGCCTTGTGATACCACCGAGCCGCCTGGGCATAATTTTGTGGCATTCCTTCGCCCTTCGCGTAAAGCACACCGAGATTGTATTGGGACTTTGCGTTTCCCTGCTCGGCCGCCTTGCGGTACCACTCGGCGGCCTCGGCATAGTTCCGCGGGACGCCCTGTCCATTGTGATAGAGAACACCGAGCAGGTATTGCGCATTTGCAAAGCCCTGTTCGGCGGCTATGTGGCACCAACGTGCAGCTTCGGCATAATTTCTCGGCACGCCTTGGCCGTGGTCATAGAGCACGCCAAGATCGTATTGCGCCTCTGCGTATCCCTGGTCGGCTGATTTCTGGAACCAGTGAGCCGCCTTATAGAAATTGCGAGGCATGCCTTGCCCGTAGTAATAATGAACCCCCAGGTTGTACTGTGCCGGTGCATTACCCTGTACAGCGGCCTTGCGGAACCACTGCGCGGAGTCGGCATAGTCTTGTGGCACACCCTGGCCGAGGTCATACAGGACGCCCAGGTTGTACTGCCCCATTACATCACCCTGCTTGGCCGCATCGCGGAACCACTGTGCCGCCTTGGCGTAGTTCCGTGGCAGACCTCGGCCCCAGGCGTACATAAATCCTAGACGGTCTTCAGCGGCCACATCGCCATTGCGCGCCGCTTGCTGAAGACGCTGAACTGCCAGTGAACTGCCCGTTGCGTGGACGCTTTTATGAGGATTCGCGCGGTCTGATGTCGCCGCCTGGGCGCGGCAACCGATCGGAGCCGCCAGCCAGGCCAGCGCCACCGCTGCCAGTCCCAGCGAGCGAAGAGCGGCACGCCGTGTTGCCATTGATCTCCTCCTTCCCCGTGCACCATCTAGACTCTTATTGCCGTGGCCTACGCGGAGTTTCTTCAAGCCCGGCAGCAATGCCGAATCCGCTTCTGACAAAGAGTGATAATTACGGGGATTGACTCAAAAGCACAGTGGTTACCGAGGCTGCATAACCACTTGTTGGGGCAGTTCCCGTATATGTTTTAGTAATCACGTTCTTCACGGAATATCCCGTGCTCGCATCACGCCAGTTCGTTTCGGTTTCGGTCCAGGTGGTTCCACCGGCAGTCGTCCAGGAAATCGTGCTTTGCAGCCTCAAGGCGGAAAAGGTGCCGGCCGGGACGATCACCGATTCGAGGCCCATTACCGACCCTGTCTGGGTAAAGGAGTTGGATACCCCATCGCTGCATGTCTCGGTATCTTTCATCGACCAAATTTGGCCGATCGAAACGGGATAGTCGGGACCCCCGCCATGGGGATTATCCGTGCACGTAATGAGGGTTCCCCCTGAGGGGGTGAAGGCATCGGTCAGGACTTGGCCAGAACTCGAATCGGTGATGGTCGCAGGTGCAACCCCGTAGTTCGTGCCGTTCACGACAAGGCTGGCTGGATTTCCGGCCTCCGTAGAAACATAGGATCCGTCCGGGTTGTCCGCCGTGACGGTATCTTGGATTGTGATCCCATTAATCGTGTTGTTGGCGCTGTCGACGACAGTCTGGCCATAAGATCTTTGGGCACCCACGGGAGGCATGACAAACTTGTAGGATGTCCCGCTTGTCGAACTGCCGCTCGACGGAATACTGTCAGCGCTGCCACTACTGCTTCCGCCGCCACAGGCCGACAGGCCGGTGAGCAGTGGCGCGAGAACCGCCCACCGGGCGACGCTCGATATCACACGCAGATGGTGCCCGCGCGTCTTCTCGATCGATTCGAGTCGCACCGGAGTGTGGGCGACGAAGCGATATCGATAAAAATTGACCTGAATCTGAAGAGTCTGCAAGACAATCGCAAAAAACGGCTTTTTTCTGCCTCCATGCGCGCGCATACCGGGCTCCTCCGGGTGATCCCTTCTTTAATTATTGTTTAATTATTGCGGGAACCCGGCCGCCTTGTCATGGTGATCAGCCATGATCCGGTGTCCCCGTTCCTAATCGCGGCGGAATACTTTATGCATTGTGACTCCGTGCCGCGACTGCTCCTCGTCCGTGCATCACTTTACGGCGGAGCTTTGCGGGATGTCAAACGCGCACACGGTTCAGACGGGTAAGCCGTCGGCTTGAAGTAATTGTTGGGCCCCAGTGCGCGGTTCCTTAACTGAAGCGCTCCCTGAACTCCTGCCTTGCTTCACTAGAGGGCCGTCTGGAACTGGCCGTTGCAATCCCCGCGGCACCCTCAGTTCCAGCTTGCCGATACGGGTCACAAGCCCGCGTTCGTAATGGCCGGCCCGCTAGTGTCCCAACAGGAAGTCGTGGCATTATCATGACACCGACGGCATTGTGGCAATCCGACCTGCAACTGTTTCAGCGCAGCTGGGAATGGAGTCCGCCTTGCCCCTTGTCCAATAATGAACTAAGGTCCGTTTTTGGGGTCTTTCCTGCTGGAACCGGCCTGCAAGGAGCCGGAGGGTGATGGAGCCCACAATGAACATGCGGGTTGTATTGGCGATTCCCGGTCCAAATTCTCCGGCCGCGCGCGGCGTGATCCACCGTCTGCGGTGGACGGCGTCTTTCCGCTGGGCCGCCGTACTGGCCCTGCTGTGCACGATCGGGCTCTACGCGGCTGAATCGTCACACCAGCACAAGACTGAGGCGGGTGAACTTCGCTGTCCCGTGTGCCAGGTTTTGGCTCATGGCGCGCTTGATCTGTTTGTGCCGGGAATCGATTCCGCATTCCGCTTTCGTACTCCGTATCTCGTCAGCATCCCCCACGTCCGTACGTTTCTCCGTGAACAGTCCATCGTTGTCCACCCGCCATCCCGGGCGCCCCCATCCGATCCTGTTGTTTAAATCCTATTTATTTTTAAGGAGTCCCGGCGAGAGCCGATAAGTGCGGGGACTTCCGCGCCTGTACCATCTGGCTGATAACCCAGAGTCTGGTACGGCCGCGGAAGTTCGGTCGCACCGCGGGTTCAGTTAACCGTGCCGCGGGAAGCATTGTGCCGTTGGTGCACGGTGCCCAGGGTCCGGTTACGGTCAGACCGCGGCACCGTACGGTCAGCCCTCGATCCGGGTCAGGGAAACGGTTCGCCTTTGTGCGGAACCGTTCGCCAATTCCAGAAAATAAGGATCGACCTCAATGAATTGCGGGATGACGGGGATTGCCGCCGGCCGCGCGCTGCGCGGCGAACCTGGAGTGAAGCAGCACACGCCGGTCCAGGTTCCGGCCCGGGCCATCAGGTGGCGTCGGCCACAGGGTGGCCAGCTCATCGCATTGTTACTGCTGGCGGCGCTCGCTCCGGCCGCCTACGCCCATGCCGTTGCCGGCATGCGTGTGTTTCCAGCGACGATGAGTTTCGACGATCCAGGCGTGGCCGACGAGGGTTCCTGGGTTTTCAGCCACATCGACAACGGACCTGCAAGCCAGGACACGATGAATCTGGCGCTGGCAAAGCGCATTACTCGCCGCTTCGGATTGGTCGCAAGCACCGACTATCAGCGCCTTCTGGCTGGGGACGGAACTCCGGCTGTCAGCGGCTGGGACGATACGACTGTGGCTGCCGACTACCAGCTGTTCAAACATCCCGGTTCCGAATCGATAGGAATGATTCAGCTGGCCGATACCATTGGCCATTCCGGGAGCCAGGCCATTGCCTCCACCTATTCGGTGTATACACCGGAATTTGCGTTCGGAAAGGGTTTTGGGGGACTGCCACATCGCTGGCGCATGTTACGCCCGATGGCCTTCACCACTGCAGTTTCCGAGGATTTTCCGACTAACCCGACGACCCCGAACATGCTCAACTGGAACTTCTCTGTTCAGTACAGCATTCCCTACCTGCAGGATTTCGTGCGGGACGTCGGCATCAAGGGGCTATTCAAGAACATGGTGCCACTCATCGAGGTTCCGATGCAGACCTGCCTGGATCGCGGGTGCGCAAACCAGACGACCGGTTACATCAATCCCGGGGTGATCTGGATCGGACACTATTTCCAGTGGGGAGTTTCAGTACAGCATTCCCTACCTGCAGGATTTCGTGCGGGACGTCGGCATCAAGGGGCTATTCAAGAACATGGTGCCACTCATCGAGGTTCCGATGCAGACCTGCCTGGATCGCGGGTGTGCAAACCAGACGACCGGTTACATCAATCCCGGAGTGATCTGGATCGGACACTATTTCCAGTGGGGAGTCGAGGCCCAGATTCCGGTGAACAGCCGGACTGGAAACTCGGTCGGCGTCCTCGTGGGAATGGATTTCTATTTCGATGATATCGCGCCGCACAGTCTGGGCACGCCCATCTTCAACTGAGATTTGGAGGCTGAATATTCATGGTCGGATGGAAAAGAACAAAGGTCGCAGCGGGACTGCTGATGCTGGTGCTTGCGGCACCGGCTGCCGAGGCCCATGCCTTTCCGGATCACTCTCTTCCCAAAGTCGGGTCCCGGCTCACCGTGGCCCCGACACGGGTGCGCATCTGGTTCGATGGGGACATTGAGCCCGTGTTTTCGACACTGGTGGTGAAGAATGCGGCCGGTTCCCAGGTGAGCGAGGGTCGCGGGCAGGTGTCTGCCTCCAATAAAGTTCTTCTGGAAACGAAGCTGCCGCCGGGACTTCCGCCGGGCAGGTACCGCGTTTACTGGAGCGTAATCGCCCGTGATGGACACCACACAGAAGGCCGGTTTCCGTTCCGGGTCAAGTAAGAAGGAGGTTTCATGCATCAGCATCCACTTTACATCGGGCTAACGACCTTCGATGTGCTGGCCGTCGTCTCCAGTATTGGGTTGATCGCCTGCTGGCTGTTCGTGCTTCCGCGGAAACCCCTTGCGCACATCGACGGGGCGATGGTGCGGTTGCTTGGCGTCGCTGCCGGTCTGCTCACGGCCAGCAGTGTCGGAATACTCGTGGCCAGAACGCTCGAAATGGAAGGAGGCCATTGGGCCGGACTGCTCCCCGCCCTGCCTCTGGTGCTGAAAGTCACGCACTTCGGACATGTCTGGCTCTTTCGGCTGCCGGCTCTCGCGGTGTTATGGACCGGATGGTTTCTGATACCGCGGCGTGAACGGCGCAACTGGCCTGCATGGCTCATGCTGGCGGCAGTGGCGGGTATTGCGCTGACTCGCAGCGAGACCGGACATCCTGCTGATCACGGCGACTTCACGCTCGCGGTGTGGATCGACTGGGTACATTTTCTGGCTGGTTCGGCATGGGTGGGAAGTCTGTTTGGCATGGCGCTCGCAGTTTTTCCCAAACTGCTTGCCAGTGAGGAAAATCCGGCAATACTGGCGGCAGATATTTTCGGGCGTCTCTCGCGCCTGGCGGGGTTTGCACTTGGAATTGTGCTGCTGACCGGTGGACTCACCGCCTGGCATGAACTCGGGTCCTGGGCAATGCTGTGGAGTTCGAGCTATGGGCGGATACTTTCAATAAAGCTGCTGTTTGTCGCGACCATGATTGGCCTTGGCGCCCGGAATCGCTACGGTCATCTTCCGCGCCTCAGAGTGCTTTCGGGCCTCAAACCGCTGACAACCTGGTTGCCGCTCGGCCGCGGCAAAGCAAAGAATGACGCATCCGCCCTTTCCTCTGGCTCGTCGGCGGTGCGGCGCTGCGCGCAGACAGTCAGTACTGAAGCGCTGTTTGGTCTGGCGGTAATCGTGATGGCATCGATTCTGCTACACGGGATGCCGCCGGCCGCCATGCCCCACAATGACACGCTGTCCAGCATGTCCGGAATGTCTGTTCCCGCCGTCACCGGGCCACTTCCGGCCATCGGCCCGCACCGATGGATCGACTGGACCGAGGCGCGGGCTTACGTTGAACACTCGGCACATGCCGGGACGGTGGACCGGACCGGCCGCGTGCACTTCAGCGGGAAAAAGGTAAGGATTGATCTCGTTGCGGTTCAACCGCACTACCCCGACATGAGTTTCGAGCTTGCGGATCGCGTGAACCCGACGATCGTCGTGACGGCTGGAGCCAGAATAACCCTCAGTCTGCTCAACATGGATTATGGTCCGGGCATGGACCACGGGGTGATTGTAACGTCGGTCGATCCCCCCTTCCCGGTACTGCAAATGGAACACCTGCACCCGCTCCTGGCGGCTCTGGAACCCGTCCCCTCCCGCAGCGCACGGTCGCAGCAGCAGTCCCGTTATGCCGAGGCGACCATGCACTTCGCAGCGCCCGCTACGCCGGGTACCTACTACTATGCCTGTCAATGGCCTGGACACGCGGCGGGAGATCGCATGTACGGCAAGCTCGAAGTGCGGGCAGTGGGAGGAAGCATGGCGTCCATAGACTCACGCGGGCCGGCACATTTCTGACAGCCTGCTGGCGCGAAACCTGAAAAGCTCACGTCTTCAATGGGAACGGGATTCAAGGTATATAGCGTGGAGCTATTCGTCAATGGACCGGTCAGGGTGGCAGGCTAGGTATATATGCCAGAATGGCTCTGCGCTCAGGCCGCGGCCGTAGAAATTTACCAACAACGATCGCCACTCCTTCCGGATGCGCCTTGATCTCTTGTTCTTCTATCGCTCTGCAACTGCAGTTCCTGCCGTGAGTGATTTGTCCCGGAAGCAATTCCCGTCATTGCGTGCGCGAGAGGAAGAACACCATACGGTTATGGACCACGTTGCACTGACTGTGGCGTTGCACTGACTGTGGCCGGTCCGGCACCTTTTAGCTCGCGCACCAAACTCTCCTGAATCCTCAACGCCCGCGCGCTGGCTTCATCGAGTGAGTCGCCGAGGCAAGTGAAGTGTCCCATTTTTCTGCCCGGGCGCGCGGCGCGTTTGCCGTATAAATGAAGCTTGGCCCGCGGTTCCTCCAGGACCACCTCCCAGTGTGGTACCCCACAATTCCAGAGGTCCCCAAGCAAATTGGTCATCGCTGCCGGGCACAACAGCCCAGGGTCACCGAGCGGCAGACCACAGAGCGCCCTCACCTGTTGTTCGAACTGGGAAGTCATGCAGGCGTCGAGAGTAACGTGACCGCTGTTGTGCGGACGCGGCGCGATCTCATTGACAAGTAATTTGTCATTCGAAATAAAAAACTCAACTGCCAGCACACCGCAGTAGTCGAGCGCCGCCGCAATGCGCACGGCCGCATCCCTGGCCGCATGCGTAATGGCTTGCGGTGCTCGCGCCGGTATTAAGCTAATATCGAGAATCCCGTCCCGATGGCGGTTTTCGATCGCAGGATAAACAGCGGTCGCTCCGGCCGCGTCACGAGCAAGTATGACCGAAATCTCCGATTGAAGAACCAACAGCTTCTCCAGCACGCAGGGCTCGCTGCCAAACTCTTTGAAGGCCAAAAGCGCCTCTTCGAGACTATCTACCCGTGCCTGGCCCTTTCCGTCGTAACCAAAACGGGCCCGTTTTAGGACAGCGGAACTTTCAAAGCGTGCAAGCGCGGTAAAAAGTTCGTCACGATTGCGCACAACTGAAAACGGCACACAGGAAAGACCGCACTCCGTGATGAAGCGCTTCTCACGGATGCGGTCCTGGGCTATGGCAATCGCCGCAGAACCCGGTCGCACCGGTCGAGAGCGCGCAAGACGTTCAAGGCTCTCGGCAGGCACGTTCTCGAATTCGACGGTCACAGCAGCGCACAGGCGCGCAAGCTCGTCGAGCGCCGACGGGTCAGCGTAGTCTGCTTCTAGGTGTACGTCGGCCAGGCACTTCGCGGGGCTGTCCGGATCCGGGTCCAGTACGGCGACACGATATCCCATACGCTGGGCAGCAATTGCGAACATACGCCCGAGCTGGCCACCGCCAACTACACCAAGCGTGGCTCCAGGCAGAATCATCTCGGAAGGCGCATGGCGCGGACCTTGGTTGTCTGGCGGCGGCGAAACGCGGCGAGCTTGCGGGCGATCCGCACATCGTGGCTAGCGAGCATGCTGACGGCAAATAGCGCCGCGTTGGCCGCGCCGGCTTCGCCTACAGCGAACGTCGCAACCGGAATCCCCTTTGGCATTTGTACAATCGACAGCAGCGAATCAAGCCCCTTTAGGATGCGCGAAGTCACCGGCACGCCAAGCACCGGCAGCGCGGTCTTTGCCGCGAGCATTCCCGGCAGATGGGCAGCCCCACCTGCACCGGCAATAATGCAGTGCAATCCACGACCTGGCGCGGCCTCTGCATACTGATACAGCAAATCTGGAGTGCGGTGGGCGGACACGACCCGCGCCTCGTGCGGCACACCGAAATCCTTCAGCACGGCGACAGCGTGGCTCATGATTTTCCAGTCGCTGTTGCTACCCATCACGACGCCGACAAGGGGCGCTGTCATAGTATGACTCCTGAAGAGCCGACAATTTGGTGTAGGACGCCGAAATGCGCCCATAGCTGTTGGCGATAAACACGGTCGCGAGATTTCCACTCGAAAATGATCAGAGCCGTGGTGGCAGATACGTAAACCAGGCTGATCGGAACGAAAAACATACTTTCCCGGCGGGTGCCCGAAGCCGTTGGCATCACTGTGGTCAGGACTGCCACGCACACAGCCGCGTCCAGTATGGCGGTGAGCATCATCCGTTTGACTCGCCTCGACGAAATGGAAACGATCGTCTAGTGATTTTGGTATCCAGCATCAGTTCTATATCCGCGATCCGGGTTGCCGAAAGCAGATTGCGTAAGGCTGATCACGCGCCGATCCAGTCCTGGGCGATTCATGGTCGTTTCCGCAGTCGACGAGCGCACATATCGGAATATGTGCGCGATCTATCGGTCCTTCGGAGGCAATGCCATCTTGCCCAGCCTGGCAAGGGCAGCACGGCGTTCGATCGCGATGCGGCGAACGACGCCGATCATGGGTTTCAGTTCCTGCGCGGCAGCGAGCGCATCTTCGACGGTGGGGGCTTTATTAGCCTGACCAGGGGCCGAAGGAAACTGGGGCTTGTGCGCCGAATCACGGTCATCAGCCATACCGCCTCCTCTCTCCCGCCATGGAGAACGTACATTGTCGAAAGGATTTAAGGCTAATCCACGCGCTTAAATATCGATTGTCACCGACATTTTCCGCGTCCGACAATCCGGATCCCTGCCCTATTACCAGTCCGCGCAAACCCCTGAAGCTCTCGCGATCACCCCACCCGCTCCGCCCTTGACGTGTCGCAGCGGTCTCGTTTCTCATACAGAAAACCAACCGGATTTCCAGACCTCGCTCTGCAGGGCGATACCATGCGCACCGTAATGCATCGCCTGCGCCAGCAGCTCCATGCGCATGCCACCAAGGGCGTACACTGGTACGGAACAATTGTCCGTCATTGCGGAAAATTTATCCCAGCCAAGACCGGCGCGGCCCGGGTGACTGGCGGTGGGCAATACCTGCGATACCACGACGAAGTTCGCGTGCAGGTGTGCAGCCTGCGCCAGCTCTTCAGGACGATGACACGAGGCTGCCCAGAAACTGGCCCCCGCGATGACACGAGGCTGCCCAGAAACTGGCCCCCGGCGATGCGGACAGGCGCATAAGCTGCTCGGCCTGCAGATGCACTCCGTCAGCGTCGGCGCGTTTTGCAACGCCAACGTCGCCATTCACCAGCACTCGGGCCTGGTAGCGGTGAGCAAGCGCCGAGACACGTCGCGCAAAATGCGTTAGCTGTTCGATGGTCATCCAGGGCTCGCGCACCTGCACCAGTCGCACGCCATTGTCGAGCGCTGCCTCCAGTCTTGACATGAAGGAAGACACGCCGTACTTGCGGGCGTCGGTAATCGCATACACTGGTGGCAGGTTCAGCGCATCCAAAACGCGACCATTAGCCGGAAGCAACGGCGCCACACGGACGGCCGCTGGATCCTCCCAGGCGATGCATTGGCCTTCGCGGCCGTGTGGCGTACCAAGCCACGACAACACACGAAACACGTGTAATCGCACGATTTTGCTGTCATAGGCGTGGTCAAAAGTCATCCACGGATAGGCGGTCTGGGGCTCGATTCCGACCTCCTCGTGCAATTCACGCACCAGCGCACGCCGCGCATTTTCTGCGACTTCGAATTTTCCGCCGGGAAATTCCCAGAATCCGCCCGATACTTTTCCTTTCGGACGCTCGGCAAGCAAAACTCGGCCGTCGGATCGCTGCACGACGCCCACCGCCACGTTGATGACGGGAAGCGGAGACGCCGTCATGCGCGGCAGACCCCCCCGCGTACCGGTTTTGGCAACACCTCGGCATCTGCGGGGATCGGGCAGGCGTGCGCCTGTTGCCGAATTAGGCACTCAATGTCACGCGGTAACCTGCGCAACGTGCACGTCTCGAGACAATGCCGTGCATTGTCAAGCACAAAGCCTTTAAACGCCTCGGCGACAGCGGAAAACCTTTTGTCCCGAAGATGCACCAGATACCAGGCATGTTGCAGTGCTTGCGTATCAATATCTAGCACCACCAGGCGACCGACCTCATGTTCCAGCGTTATGCTCTGGGTTGGCACGATCGCCAGTCCTATGCCCGCCTGAACGCTCTGCTTGATGGCCTCATTACTGTTGATAACCATGGTGGTATGCGGTTCAAAACCGTATTTCTGAAAGAAGCCGTCAGTCACTCCACGCGTGTCCGAACCGGGCTCGCGCATCAGAAATCGCTCCGGCTTGAGGCATTCTGGCGACAGCTTGCGTTTGTTGGCAAGCGCGTGTCCAGGCGGAGCGATCACTACCAGCGGGTCCTCCAGAAACGGATGAGCCACCATGTCCTCATCCCCCGGGGGTGAACCCATCACCACCATATCGCGTTCGTTGCTTCCAAGTTGATCCAGCAGCCCGCCGCGACCGGTGATGTGCAAATCGATCACGACATCCGGGTGATTCAGTGTGAAGGCCGCAAGCAGACGTGGCACGAAATATTTGGCGCTGGCGCCGATGGCCAATCGCAGCTTCCCACCTTGCCCGCCTTTCAGGCGTCCCAGCACAGTTTCTGCCTCGGTCAGCTGCTGATCGATCATGCAGCCGTAGCGATACAGTTCTTTACCCGCTTCCGTGAGAAAGGTGCGCTTTCCGATCTGTTCGAACAGCGCGATGCCAAGATTCTCTTCGAGCTGCCGGATCTGCATGGATACAGACGGCTGCGTCATGCCGAGCTCCTGTGCCGCGCGCGTGAAATGCAGATGGCGCGCAGTGGTCAGAAACACGGTAATCTGTCGGAGTGTGGTATTTTTCATGTGACGGTTGGCGCTGACAAATGAAGTTGAAGGGCCCGCTGTCAGTCTGGCCAGATACGTGACGGGTGAGGAACACCATGACTCGCGACCGGCTCTTGCGGACCGGTCTGGACAGACTGTTCGGCAGCAAGCGGTGCTTCGGACGCGGCCGGCAACGGCGGCCGCGTCGTCTCCGGACGCGCCGTTTTGCTGGGCATACTGCCGCGCTTCTGCCTCAGGCTTTTCACCAGCTTCGATCCGATCTTTCCGCTCATGCTGGCAGTATCTCCGCAATCACCGACTCGATTTCTTTCTCGGCTGAGTCACCTCGGGGACCAAGGTCATACACACTGCGTCCCTCAAGTGCCGCCGTTCGATATACCGCGCGACGCGCCAGACGGCTGCGCAGCGCTGGCACCGTAAATTCCCGAAACACTTCTTCCATGCTGCGGGCCATGGCGTTACGACTCTCCATCTGGTTCAGGACCAGAAAGGCACGTAGTCCTGGGTTGATCGCGCGCGCCTCTTTTACCATGCCCTCGATGTGCGCGCTCGCCCACAGGTCCATCGGCGAAGGCAAGACCGGAATCAACACGCAGTCCACGCAACTGAGTGCCTGTGCCACGCGCGGAGATTCGGTGGAAGGCGGGCAATCGATCACCAGATAGTCGTACTCTGATCGCACGGCCTCGACGGCATCATGCACTGCTGCGATCACCTCAATCACCGGTACTGCCGGGTTAGATGGCGTGGTCGCAAGCTGCACCCAGCTCGACGCCGAGCCCTGAGGATCCGCGTCGAGTACCGCACAAGGCCCGCGACGTGCGAGCCCGGCCGCGAGATTCATGGCCAGCGTGGTCTTGCCGACGCCACCCTTCTGGTTGGCAACCGCAAAAACCCGGCATGTCATCCGCTGTGCGCCGGAATCAGCTGATTCACAGAGCGCGCAAAGTCGAAATCGTCCGCTGTCAGCGTCTTGCCGTCACCAGCGTGAATGGTAACGTTGGCGTAGGTCTTGGCAAAACTTATGTCCGGATAGCAACCTGTCTTCTGGGATATTGCTGCCAACCGGTCAAGAAAATCCCGCGTGCCGGCGTAGTCGTCGAAGGCGAAACGCCGATGCAGGTTAGCGGGACGCTCTACGTAAGTCCAGCCATCCACACTCTTTGCAGTTTCTGGCATGCGCACCTCCGTTATCAAACTGGCGCCAACAGCACCAACCTAATGTGTCATCTCCGCGCCGTGCTCCCGTAGCCGGCGTTCCAATTCCTGGTAGTGCTGCACTTCGTCAGCATGAATGCGCGCGAACAACCTGGCATTTTCTGCGTCGGCCATGCGCTCGCAACACCGCAGCGCTTCCGCGTAAATCCGCATGGCCTCAGCTTCTGTCAGCAGACCGAAGTGCAGCAATTCCACCTGTGTGCGACCGACCGGACGCCCGACCGCTTGCGCAGACGGTGATCCAACACCAAGCTCATGAAGCCGGCGACAGAATGCCTCGGCATGGCGTAGTTCATCAAGTGCGCCGGCGCGCAACTCACCCGCAAATGCTCCGAGTCCCAGACGCTCGGCCTGCACCGCCTGCAGCGTAAACTGCTGGACGGCGCTGAACTCGTGGTTCAGGGCCCGCTGCAGATAGGCGACGATTCGCGGATGTCCGGACATGGCCGTTATACCCGCGGCACGTCGCCTGTTCTGGTCCTAGGACTTGCTGACGTCGCCATCGCGGCCACCACCGTGAGCCGTCGGGCTGGTCGGCAGAATGCCTTCCACTTCCATATGCGGACGCGCAATGATGTGCGCAGCTGCGAGGC
>JAPTTX010000011.1:0-74686 GCA_028068195.1 Gammaproteobacteria bacterium | reverse complement strand
CGCTCCTTCTGATCGATGACATCGGATTGAGCAGTATCACCGAGGCGCAGACCCAGGATCTGCTCGAAACGCTCGAGGAGCGCTACGGCACGGGTTCGACGATCACGACGTCACAATTACCCGTCTCACACTGGCATGAATACCTGGGCGGCGGGCGGATTGCTGATGCCATCCTTGATAGGCTTATCCACAATGCGCACCGCATCGAGCTCAGCGCACGCGAGTCAATGCGAAAGACGGCCGCCTCCTTGCCCCATGGCGGTCAGTCTGGTAAATAATCCACCGGCTTGCGTCGCTGCGCTCCGAGGGTGACCGCCATCACCGGAATGCCTGACCGTCTTGGCTGGAATGCGCATCCGCTGCCATTCGCGATCACCCGCGCCGGCACCGTCCAGCTCGCTTGCGAGTCGACGAAATCATGGTCGAGGATTCCATTGCGCGCGTCGGCGCGCATGCGAATCCGAGCCGAACCGCGCGGGGTAACCATCTCCCACCAGTCGGGATCATCGGACCGCCGGGTGGATTTGATGTTGACGACGGCCCACTGCGGCCAATTACCGAGATCGGCGAGGAATTCGAAGGCAGTTCGCGGGTCGCAGGTGATGCGTACCGTTTTAGTTACCGAACGGACGGTGGCGCGGGTGTGACTGGAATCGGGCATAGTCGTAGTCCTCCGGCAAGTCGTTGAGGCGGCGAAAGCGGTGTAAGGTAAGCGTCATTCGGCGATGTGGCAGACCGCTTCGAGGTTGTTGCCGTCGGGGTCGGTCACGAACGCCGCATAGTAGTTGGGGTGATAGTCCGTTCTCAGACCCGGCTTGCCGTTGTCGGTCGCCCCCGCATTGAGAGCCGCCTGGTGGAAGGCATCGACCGCGGCATGGTCCGCCGCCGACAGGGCGATATGGATGCCGGCTGGTTTGGTGTTCGAGCCATGGATCCAGAGGGCCGCCGCGCCGTCTCGACCAAAACCTGCACCGCCGTCCCAAGCGAATAGCTTGGTGTAGCCGAGCGGGGATAGAGAGGCCTCGTAGAAGCGCACGAGCGCATCGAATTGCGTAGTGCGAAGTCCGATGTGATCGATCATGGTGAAGTCCTTTTGTCGATACAGGTTTATTTGGAGAGCGAGACCAGGGTAGCGCCGATGCAGATCAACAGCGTGCCGCCTGCGGTCATCGGGAGATGGAGGGATCGCCACTCGCCGAAGACCAGGGCGCCGACCGCCACCGCTACCAGTGCGTTGGCATTGGTCAGCGGCGCGACCACGGCGACAGGGAGCTTCAGCACGCCAAAGCCATAGGTGATGCAGGCGATGGCGACCGACCAAGTCAGCGCCATCGCGACCGCCCAGCCGACGGCTCCCGAAACCCGCAATCCGCCAGATTGGCCGGTAAGGACTAGGCTGCCCCAGCCGATCACCGCGATGGTGGTGCCAATTACCGCCAAATAGGTGGGGATCGAAGCTCCGGCGGCGATGCTCGATCGCATCAGCACCGTGCCAAGACCGAGAAATAGGGCGGGAATGACCCCGCCCACCAGGATGCCGGCGGCATTCACGACTTGGGCTCCGGCCGGGTGCCCGGGAAGTACTCGGTGTGGGTCTCGCCGGTGCGGCCGTAATAGAGCACCCGCTTGCCAGTGAACGAGACCAAGTAGCCAGCGCAGCCCGCTCCGACGACCTTGGCGCAGAACCCCTTGTAGGTGTAGCCGGGCACCAATTCGCGAGCCTCGCGTAGAGCCTCCTTGACCACGGTCGCGTCGAAGCGTTCGGCGACCGGCGCGGGCGTCCGCTCGGTCTCCAGCTCGATCGCCTCGCCATCCGGCATGTAGTAGGTGCGAGTGGAGCGGCGGAAGTCGACGCCATAGCCGTCGAAACCGGCCTCCATCAGCATCTTCACACTTTGTGCGAAGGGCAACGTGCCGTCCTCGGAGCCTTTCAAGGTGGCGCGGGCCAGGTCTTGCCAGTTCGTGTTCATGTCATTGTCCTTTCGTGAGGTTGAGCAATGTCCGTCATCAATCGACGGGCAGGGATTTGAGGCCGCATTTTTCAACGATCTCCTGAAAGATGCGGAGCAGCGCTGCGCGGTCTTCCGGCGCTAAATGATCGAAGAATTCGACGTCATTGGCGTCAGCCAGCGCCGCGAGCTTGGGCACCAACTTGCGGCCGGCGGACGTGAGAGAAAGCGTTTGCGCCCGCCCGTCTTCAGGGTCAGCGGCACGTACCAGCATGGACTTGGTGATCAGCCGCTCGGCCAGCTTGGAGATAGCACCGCGTGTCATGCCCATGCGCTCGGCCAGGCGGCTCGGAGCGAGGGGCTCCTCCTCCAACAACTGCCGCATCAGCACCCATTCCGCCACCGTCACGCCATGCGCCTCAACCTTGCGAGCAAAAGCCTGCGAGACGTGGTTGGAAACATAGCGCAACCAGTAGCCGAGATGGGCGGTCAGATCGGAAGCGGAACGGGGCGAGGACATGAGGTCTCCTTGATTGACTAGGAAACTATCATATTGATGTTTCCTAGTCAACTAGATAATGAGACTCCGGCTCGGATACGGCTTCCGTTGCGTTTTGCGCGGCAAGCCGCGCGATGGCGGGCGGCGCTGCAGGTTCTCGTGAACCCAATTGCCCTTCCGATATACCAATACTTGGTATATATTGGTATCAGTCGGAGGCTACCGGTATGGCAAAGAACACCAGCATTTCCCTCGGGGATCATTTCGAAGGTTTTATCAACCGGCAGATCGAAAGCGGGCGCTACGGCTCCGCCAGCGAAGTCGTCCGCGCCAGCCTGCGCCTGCTCGAAGAGCATGAACAGAAGATCGGCGCGCTGCGGCAAGCATTGATCGATGGAGAGAAGAGCGGCGACGCCGGCGAACTGGATATCAATGACATCAAGAGCAAGGCGCGAAGCCGGGCAAAGTCGGCTCCTTGATACGAATCCGCAAACATGCGCTCGCCGAAAGCGATCTCATCGGTATTTGGCAATACACCTTTGAGCAATGGGACGCGGCTCAGGCTGACAAGTACCTGGATGAGCTGAACGATGGCATCCAGCAGCTCGCGGATAACCCCGAAATGGGCCTGAAACGCGACTACGTGCGTGAGGGCTACCGCGTCCTATTCGTCAACAGTCATGCGGTCTACTACACCGTGACCTCGTCTGCCATCCATATCGTCCGGGTGCTTCACGGCCAGATGGACCCTGGCAGGCATTTATAGCGCTCGATGGCCAGCAAGCTGGTGCGCATCCTGTGCAAGATAGACGTTCCATTCAGCCAGCGTATCCAGCAAAGAGTTCGAAGTTTCTCCCGCCGGGCGCGCCAGTTTTTTCAAACATTTACGCATCTTTCGTGACGCAAGAAACCAGGCGGTTGTGCCAGATTTGTGTCACGACCTTTGCGTGGGTGGCGTCACAATCTTTTTGCTGAACGCAACCACCTTCGCTTTCGGTGTCACGGTTCGCTCACCGCAAGCGGTCGGGCGATGGTCTCCGCGTGTTTGGCCAGATGTTCGGCCGAAAGGTGCGCATAGCGACGCACCATCTCGGACGATTCCCAGCCACCCAGCTCCTGTAGCGCGCTCAGCGGCGTGCCTGCCTGCACGTGCCATGGTGGTGCCAGGCGACGATTGGTAATCTCCCCTTCCGGCCAATTGCGTCTCAATTACTCATAAGTCAGAAATAAAGTCTACAAACAGGGAACCATATGGCATTGCCTGAATTCCAAAGGGTCATGAAGCGAGATGGTCGCAGCCATGACCGCAAGACCCAGGAAGCGATCCGCCTGATGGCGGTGGAGCGCATCCGGGAAGGTGAAGACGTCGCGAGCGTGATGGCGAGCTATGGCTTTTGCCGCACCACGGCGTACAAGTGGCTGGCGAAGGCCCGGGGACGAGGGCGCGGCATGCGTGTGCTCAGCGCACGCAAGGGTACGGGACGCCCGCCCAAGCTCACCGCAAGCCAGACGCAGCAGGTGTTTCGCTGGGTCAACGGCAAGAATCCACTGCAGTACGGTTTTGACTTTGGTCTGTGGACACGCGCGATCGTGCGTGAACTGATCGTCAGGAAATTCGGGATCAAGCTCAGCATCAGCTCGGTGGGTACGTTGCTGGCCGAGCTCAACCTGACCCCGCAAAAACCGCTGCAACGCGCCTATCAGCGTGACCCGCAAGCCATCGAACGCTGGCAGCGCGAGACCTATCCGGCGCTGGTTTCGCGGGCCAAACGGGAAAAGGCCGAGATTACCTTTTGGGATGAATCGGGCTTTCGCGCCGATGCGGTGCATGGCAGGACCTGGGCTGAGCGTGGCCAGACCCCGGTGGTCAACCGTCCAGGGCAGCGTCAGGGCATGAGTGCCGCCTCGGCGGTCACGTCCAAGGGGGCCTTCTGGTTTGCGACCTACCAGGGCGGGCTTTCCGGCGAATTGTTTGCCGAGCTGCTCAGGAAACTGATGTATCGGCGCAGAAAGCCGTTGCATCTGGTGATCGATGGTCTGCCGGCACACAAGAAGAAGGTGGTGAAGGACTATGTGGCCTCGACTGAGGGACGGCTGACCCTGCATTTCTTGCCGGGCTACGCCCCGGATTTGAACCCGGATGAACTCGTGTGGAGTCATATCAAGCGCACCGGTGTCGCTCGCAAACCCTTGCTGAAGGGCGAGCGCCTGGAAGAACGTGTGCACGAGCAATTACAGGCCATCGCGGACAATCCTAAACTGGTACGTTCGTTTTTCAAGCATCCTTCTGTAGCCTGTATTTCTGATTACTGAGTAATATTTGGTGTTTACCAGATAGCCGGTCCGTCCATGACGCGAATACCCGCGTTTATCCTTGTGTGGCCTCAGGTGTGTATCGCGTTGCTTCCGTGAGAATTTTCTCCCGCAGTATGAGCACGCAATAATATAGGTCGGCCCGGACACTGCGCGATCAGTTCGTGACATGCTTCGGAATCCACCTTGCGCAAGACCAGACGAGCTCAAACTTTATGATTGCAGCTTGCTGCTCGGTGGAGCAACGAGCGGTCCCATTGGAGTCAGCTCGATAGCGTATCTGGGAACGAAGGCGGTTCGCGTCGCTGTTGCGCTCTCGATGCGGTCAACCCGGTAGGAACGCGGCTCGCCAGTCTCGTGTTTCGTGGCGTGGAGCAGGAGGTTGCCGTCTTTGGTTCTGCGAAGCGAATAGGGCTCGATGAGTCGGCGCTTTCCTTGGTAGCCGAGCTCAACGCAAAGCCGGTTTGCTGCAGCGAACCGGATAACTTCCAGCGGCACCGCTGCGTGCCATGCGTGCACCATCGGCGGCGGCACCCATGTAGAATCGACGTCTGCCGCTACTGGCATCCGCGCTGGTAAAGCCTTCTCTGGCGCGCCCTGCAGCCAGTCGAATAGCTCGGGTAGTTCATGCCAGAATTGCTCGAATGGCGGAAGTTCGGGGAGCTGGTGCCCGAGCATGTTAGACCACTCGGTCTCGAGCTCGACACGCTCCGGCTTGTATTCGAGGCTCGCCATCGTGGGTACTGCGATGCCCTTGAAGGCGCACTTCTGTAAGAGCGTGCGCATCAGCAGCGCGTGGTTCGGTCGTATGCCGGTGTGGCGATACAGATGGATCACGTCGTACAGGTCACGTGGCCGCTCCCGCTCCGCCAGCGCGCGCAATTTCTCTGCAAAGACTTCTTCATAGCTGTAGCACTGAGCTTGGATTCCTTCGGGTAGCCGGTCCGAATAGGGGTGGTGAACCTCGCGCGTCACCGGGTCCAAAACGAGCACCTCGTCATCAGTCAGATCGAGCTTCACGCGCGGCGGATCACCGCGGCGCTGCAGAGGGCCGCGATAGCCGACGCGACCCTCTGCCGAGAGACGGCCACGCGGGTTCTGGTAAATCTCGAAACGGACCGTGCCGGCAGGTATTTCGATGCCGGTCTGGTCGTACACCCAGCCAGTAATCTCGGCGAATGTCGCCGACAGAAATTCCTGGGTGAGATGTGCCGCATCCGTGAGTGTGAAATCCAAATCTTCCGAGAAGCGATAAGTTTCGAAATAGCACTTCTTCAAGCACGTGCCACCCTTGAATACCCACGCGGAGCGCAATGCCGCGTGATTGGAGATGCCTGCCAGCAACCAGCCGAGCGCATAGTCTTTTTCGACGACGTTCGGCTCGAGGCCGAACTCCCTGGAGAGATCAACAATCTCTTGTCGCGCGATCACTCGGCTTCTCCTTTGCCCAGTTCGAAGGAATCCACAAACGCCATGCGCTCACTAGCTTGTCGGCGGGCAACGCTAGATCAAGTTTGGCGTTTCCTTTTGTCAGGCGCGCGCGGCACGCCGCAATCAGTTCTTGGTCATTAGGCGCAATTCGTTCCGTGATGAACCCGAGGCGCTTGAGCACGGCGCCGTTGCCGATCCGATCAGCATATTGCATGAGCAGCTTGATGTCCTTCTTATCGGATCCGATGTATGCACGAAAGACATCGACGGTTGGTCTGATCCCGCCACCCAGCGAAGGATCATTGAGCATGTCGAGCATCATCCGCGATGGATCCGCCACATCGACTTTTACCTGCCCACGCCACACGGCTTTTGTTCCGAACAGGGCAGTCGAGGAAATGGTCTTCAGCAAGTAGTCTGTGCCTTTGAACTTTGGGTGCCGGTCGCGTGGTTTTCGCGTTGTCATCACCACGATCGTTCGGAAGATTTGTTCGGTGAGCCCCCAGTACTCCGCCGCGGTCCAGCCGCTGATGTAGCAGGGTGCGTAGAGATGTTCGGCAATGACCCACGGGTCTTCGAGCGCTACGTCGGCAGTGCGCGCTTCAAGAGGTACGGGGACATATAGGCCTTGCCGGACCCGCGACAGCCAACCCTGCTTTGCCCAGCGGGCGAGCATCTTGGCTGCCCTGTGCGCAGAAACTTCGAGGATATCCGCTGCCTGCGAGACAGCTACCGTCCCTTTGGTACGGCGGAGGACCTCGGCGAGTCGTCGACGGGATTCTTTGCCCAATCCGGCTGGAGTCTGCATGTATAGCCAATGTGCTGAAATTCCACGAATGTATGAAATATTGCACATACAATATACGTATACAAGCCTATGGATGGCGAATTCTCAGTCATATCGCCGTTAATATCTGCTCGAACAGTGTTGGCGCAACCAAAGGAGGCTGCCGCTCTGCCAATTTTTTGCCACATTGTTCTCGGGTAACGTGAATTTCCGTAGGTTTTCGTAGGACTGGCAGACTTGGGGGCGTTGCAAGGCATTGAGTTGTTGAAATATATGGGTTGCCATCCGTCCTACGAACCAGGTGGTCGGGAGTTCGAATCTCTCCGGGCGCGCCATTCTTTCAACAAGTTACACCGCAACTAGTGGACTCATCTCTGACCCTAACGGGGACCTTTCGGGGACTTCGTCCCGGGTTAGATCCCGCTGATCCTCAAGCCAAGCGAATGCACTTGGCGCTTGGCTATGTTTCACCCGATGCATTCGAGTCGCAACTTGCCCGGCAGGTGGATTAATTGGAATGAACCTGATGGTCCAGTTGCAGGGGTTTACTCCGTGGTTACGACAGGAAATGTCTCAGTGCGCGACGCCAGACGGCGTCATGCACCGGTCGTTCGGTTGCGTGCGCGGTCTAGGCTGCGTGCTTTGAACCCGGCCATGGCTTGATTTTTGCGAGGGTCTTGGCGAGCGCCTCCTTCGCCAGTTCAGTGTCGTAATCGGCCTGCAGACGCAGCCACCAGCCATCCGAAAGCCCAAAGAACCGGCACAGCCGCAGATCGGTATCCGCCGTAACCGAGCGCTTTCCGCTGACGATCTCGCCGATACGCCGCTGCGGTACATTGATCTCCTTGGCCAGCCGATATTGGGTGAGCCCCATCGGCTTGAGGAATTCCTCGAGCAACATTTCACCCGGCGAAACCGGGGTCAGCTTGGTTCTCTTCGTCATGTCGCACTCCTATCAGTGGTAATCGACGATCTCCACGTCTTCGGCTGCTCCATCGACCCAACGGAAACAGATCCGGAACTGGTCATTGATACGCACGCTCCACTGACCTGCCCGATTGCCGGAGAGCTTTTCCAACCAGTTGGCGGGTGGCGCCCGCAGATCTTCAAGGTGCCGTGCCAAGTCAAGTTGCTTGAGCTTGCGCAAAGCCGGGCGTTCGATATTGACGAATCGTCGGACACGCCCGAGCCGGAACAGGGTTTCGGTGTCTGCGTCCTTGAACGACCGGATCATGGCTAAATACTAACGTATTGCGTTAGTAATGTAAATCGTCACTATCTATAGTACGGCGCTATCCAATTACTTGGACAGGTAGGACGGATCCTTCGTGATTCCGACGCTTTTCCGACATCAGTTCGATATCGTGCTCCCCGGTCCGACATATTCCGCAATGGGCGTCGTCATCGGGCATTATAAAAACAATAGGTTACGGTAACGGCCGAGGCTACGAACCAGGTGGTCGGGAGTTCGAATCTCTCCGGGCGCGCCATTCATTTAACGAGTTGCGTGCAATCGCACGCAACTTCCCCGCAAGTGCAACGGGGATTTTCGGGGGCTTTGCACGTGTGCAGTGCAATTGCTTCGTCGAAATCCGGCCACACCGTAATGCTCATTCGCCATTGGTCGAGGAGCTGGCAATCCGGTATCCCATCGCCCTGTAGCCGCGCTGTCGCTTCTCCCACATGCGCAGCAGGGCCGGATGGCCGGTATCGACGAAGTCGACAATGCGCACGTCGGTCTTGTTGGCATGCTCGCGGTGCAGGCGGCCGGCGTATTGTCGCAGAGTCCCTTTCCAGGAAACCGGCATCGCCAGTACCAAGGTGTCGAGCGGCGGATGGTCGAAGCCTTCGCCGACGAGCTTCCCGGTGGCCAGCAGGATACGAGGCGCGTCAGGGGGTAAGGCGTCCAATTCGGTGATCAGCGCCGCTCGCTGCTTCCTGGGCAGCCGGCCGTGCAGGACGAAGGGTGCTGGCAGCACTCCTTCCAGCCCGGCAAGGATTGCGTCGATGTGCTCGGTGCGCTCGGTCAGTACGAGAACCTTGCGGCCTCGTTCGACGGCGGCCTGGATCTCGCTGGCGATGGCCTGGGTTCGTGTCCAATCGTTGGCAAGATGTCGGAACACGTCTTGAATGCCGGCGTCTGCCGGCAAATCGATGGGCGCATGCAATGAGCGAGACACCACTTCCAAGTCGTGGGGTGCGCCAGCTGGCTGGGCTGCCGTGTATCGGGTTGGCCCGCATTGCATGAAAATGATGGGTTGCTGCCCGTCGCGGCGAATGGGCGTCGCCGTGAGGCCAAGCACAAACTTTGCTGTCGTTCGCTTCAGAATGGCATCGAAAGACACGGCGCCGACATGGTGGCACTCGTCCACGATCACGTGTCCGTAGTTCTCTACCAACGGATTTACCTCGCCCTGCCGTGAAACCAACTGCATCACTGCGATGTCGATCACACCTGTAGGCTTGGCCTTGCCGCCGCCAACGGTGCCAACCACTCCCTTGCCAGCGTCCAAGAAAGCCTGCAAGCGCTCCTGCCATTGCCTGAGCAGTTCGGTGCAATGCACCAGCACCAATGTATTTACACGCCACGGCGCGCAATCATCGCGGCGGCGGCTGTCACTGTCTTACCGAATGCAGTCGGTGCGCATAGGACACCAGTCTCGTGGTGAAGCATCGCTGAGACGGCCGCTTCTTGGTCGAGACGCAGTGTGCCAATGAAGTTGACTTCGATCGGCGTCCCGGTAAACCGCTCGTCATTCAGATCGCAGCGGATGCCGTTGTCGGCCAGCAATTCAGCGGCAGCTTCGAGGCAACCACGCGGCAGCGCAATATGCCGCGGATAATTCTCGGCACAGCCAATGATGCGTGGCTTGTCCCACACTGACATCCGCATCGCCTGCGCCCGGTAGAACTCGGGATTCTGGAAAGCCGCCAGCCGGATCAGGCAGTTGGCTAACGACTGCGGCAGTTGCGCCTTCTCGAAATAGACGTGATTGGCGAGCGTCACCGTCAACGATCGGCGAAGGGGCGCAGGTCAGAATCGACAAACACGCTACACCCGTTCTCGCGTGGTTGCTTCTGCAACGGCAAGGCTATCAGATTGCCGAAGCCGCCCTTGGGTATCGTGTCTTGATTCGGAAACAAGCGATCATAAGATGAAAGGTGTAGCTGCCGGGTGCGCGAACAGGTATAACTGATGATGGCTGTCCCAAGGCGGCGCGCGTCGCGTGCGGGCATCTTGGACGAAAAGAAGATCCAGGCTGCGCGCCTTGCCCAGAGCGCGAGATTTCGAGCGCCATGGGCACGCCCAACTCATGGCAGGATTGCACGTACGCCCGGGCATCATCCTGCCACGTGGTCTCGTCGAAGTCAGCCACAAGAAAGTAGCAGGTATCATCTTCCAGCAAGGGATAGATACCGATTGTGTGTTCACCGGCCAAGTGATCGTAAATGACTGCATCGGAAAGGGGTATCAGCAGGCGATTACTGCAGTCGCCGCATTTAATGTGCGGCTTCTCGCACACCCCGGCGCGCCACTCGTTGGCGCAGGCCGGCGCATAGCCGGACTTGCCGGTCGTCTTGCTCTCCCAGCGCAGCGGATACACATCCATGCGGCCGCGAAACAACTTGCGGAAGAGTGCGACCTTTTCCTCGCTGGACAGGCGCGTGGGTTCCGGCACCTTGGGTGGTTCGACAGGTTTGCATGGCAGGCGCCATCCGATGCCGTGGGCTTCCAGTAACGCTATCAGACGTGCGATTTCCGCCCGAAGCGCAGTCAAGTCATCGGAATCAGGCATCGCTTCTGAACTCGGCAAGCATCCCGTCCATGTCGTCGCCTATGCCGAAGCCGAAGTTGTGGCTGATACGACGTGCTGCGTTCAATCGTGAAAGCTGTCCCGATCTGCGGCCTGCCGGTAACATGCCGAGAGTCTTCAGCGCTTGGTCAAATATACGCACCAGTGCATCAAAGTAGCCCTCGTCCTGCAATCCCACATCATTGCAGAATCCGGTGGCGCGTCCGCAATAGAATACCATCAACTCGGCGAGTCCCTCAGGGTGGCCGATCGCCTTCTTGTAGTCAGAGGCGGCTTTCTTGGCCCTGGCGACTGATGTGTCCTGGTTCTTGAATACGTATGGCCACAGCCAGCGATCATTGAGCGATCCAGCAGGCCGCATTGCTACTTAATGATGGCGGATTTCCTGGGCATAGGGCTAAGCACCCTTTGTTTCGATTGCGCTGTGTTTTCATTTGGCCCCGGAAATACCAACACGCGCGATGTAACCCGAACGCGACTCACCGGCGCGCTTGGCGGCATCATCAATCACACGCAGCACGCGCCGCGGCAGGGTGATGTTGATGCGCTCGACCTTGTCGTCGATTTCGCTCAAGTCCACTTCCACGACTGCCCAGGTCCAACCCTTCCATTGGCGCCGCTTGGCATGCTCTTCGAGCGGGCGCGGCGCCGGTATCGGCTGCTTGTCGTCCAGCAAACCTTCCAGATGCAGGAGGACCGCCTCCTTAGCGTTTGCCAACGCTTCGTCCAGCGTATCACCCGCCGAGAAGCATCCTGGCAGGTCGGGAACCACCACGCCGTAGGCGTGCTTCTTGTCACCTTTCTCGATGGCCACGGGATAATGCATAGATGTCTCCTATTTCAAGCCGGCCTGTTTTCGTATTGCCTTCACCAGCCCAATACCAAGGGCTTTCTTCGGGTGCGGGATAGTGACCGTGCCGGCTTTGCGGGGGTGCTTGAACTGGTGATGGCTGCCGCGGACACGGGCGAGTTGCCAGCCATCCGCCTCCAGTTCCCGTATCAGGTCACGGCTGTTCATAATGTGTATTATACACACTCCGTGTGTGCATTGTCATGGGTATTTGGACTGACTCGGGTCTCTGCTCAATGGCACAGTCTTTCCTCTTAGCGACGAAGTAGCGATCAGTGCTCGAACGAGTCATGGTAAGGCACACAGGTTGTCTTGGGGGCTCTCCGGGGACTCAACCCCGCAAATCTGTCCAAAACTGCTCGAAATGGCGGAACGGACGACCCTCGTTGCACCGAAAACCACGAACCAGGCGGTCGGGAGTTCGAATCTCTCCGGGCGTGCCATTTTTTAAGCACTAACGGCAGTCTCGACAGAACCCGTCTCCGACTCTGCCAATGTTTTGCCAGCAACGAGCTACGGCATCGAGCAGTTCGTTCGTTTCAGTTGTTGAGTAGTGCGTTGCGATGTGCCGGAAGGCTTGGCGCAACCGCTTCTCGAGAAAGAGCGTATTACGCGAGTGCTGGAGGACTGGTGCCCGCCATTTTCGGGTTATCACATGATTGCCGCCCCTCGGGAAGGTGGAAAACAGGGGGAAGATCAAATATCAAAAATCCAGGAAGCGCGGAACAAGCATTAAGCAAATTCCAATCAGGAAAATAGCGTAGGTGTTCGATACCATGAACGTGTACGCCATCAGGGCAACCCCTGAAAACAGTGGGGCAAAGCGCTTGCGCTTTTTGCCGTAAACAAAATAGGCGCCCCCTATAAGGCCAAAAAGAATGGACCAGACTATTCCGGCTGTGGATCCCGACCCCAGTCCGGTGGCGGTCAGCAACGAACTGGTGTTGAGCGAATTGGAATTGGGCAACATAATTCTGTCTCCTCAAAAAGCCGGGACATGGACAAAGCCAAATCGGATTAAGCGATGAAGTATGCGAAATCCACAACCACTCACGCAGGTATTGGTTTGCGGGAGCCGCTATCTAGAAAATCTAGCTCAAACCTGACGGACTGCCAGTATATAAATCCGGACGTTTATATGTGCTGCTAAGATGCGCTGATATCGATCCCGCCATTGTGTGGGTTCGTGGTCCAATCGCAACGTCGCAAGATGCTGACATAACATGGAAATCAGCCGATTTGCCAAGTGGGCGGCGAATTCGAACTTACGTTGCCACCGGTGTTTGAAATAGTCTCCGACAGCGCGTTTGCCAGACAAATGATGCAGTGCTGCAGGAGTGATGAGCCGGTCACTGCGCACATGTTCCGGTGTTTCTCCGTCAAGGGAAGAATGAGCCCGGTATCCATTGTAACAATTCCGGACCTTTTGGGGGTTTCTCTCCATGGCCAATACCTTCCAAAAATGGCGCCTGATCGAGGCACTCACACTGGACCATCCCGATCAGCCGTTTGAAGCAGAAGTGCGAAATGGGCAGCGAGACTGTCGATTGGACCACTTCGGCACCCAGAATTCGCAGATTGGCCCGCGATCGCGTGAAGATAAAGAGCGTTGCGCCGCAATGATGAAATAAATGTTCGGCTTCCCGGATCTGCCTGGCACTGCGGTGTGAATATTCTTCCGTGTGCCGGTCAAACCGACGAGGTGTTGTGAATAAAAGAGTCATACAATGAATGGTTAGTCGCCCACGTTTGCCCCGAGCCCCGTGCCTGAAAATGTTTCGTCAAATATCGCCGCTCGGGAGGCAAAGGACGTTCGCCGTTACGGCATTTCTGCGGCGGTGCGCATGCCTCTACCAGCGGTATCGCGCTGATGACGCGCGATGCGAAACGCTATCGCAGCTATTCCCCCAATACTGCGCTAATTTTGGCGTGAAAGTAATAGTCTTTATTCCCGATTTGATCCTCTGGCGCGACCGGATTACGATGTCCCGTGCATGGCGATTTGCCATTTGCCATGCATTGCGGGCAATGTTTGCGTAGTATTGTGTCCTCGCGGTCGGTCGGTAGTATCGGGACCATGAGATCGCTGTCATTCCTTCTGGTTTTGGCTACGAACCGGTGTGCTCCGCAATAAATGTATCAACGCCTGATTCGACGCGGTGGCTCCGAGTGCCGGGCGAATTAGCGATCGCACTATATCGGCGCATGGAGCGCCTGTGACCATGTTGTTCCCGTGCGCAGGGCTTGCGCCGAATCGGCATTGGCTGGTCTGCTTCACGAGCACTCACAAGCCGATGCGATTGCGTGATGGGATTGATCGGAGCGCAGGCCGGTATGCCATGCGCGTGCAAATTTATGAATCGGACTATTGAGCGCCAGCTTCTCGGCAACGTCCCTGGCGAACTGCTATCGCGCCGCTGCCGGCGCCTGGAGTGTAGGCGTTCGGACACCGCAGTCGGAAGGTTTCCGGGCCCAGCGGGCGCATGGAAAACGAGTATCGGCAGCGATCTAATCTTCGCAATGTTGCTGATCGATTAGGGTGACGCAAGACCGGGATTCGTTTGTGGCTATGACAGGCGAATAGCAATGTGCCACCCACTGGGATATTTATCGATGCAATCTCTGATGCCTTTAGCTTTGCAGCGTCATGAACCGCACATCGAATCAGGAATGGAATGCAATGAGGCATGTGAATTCGAGCATTGTTAGACTCGCGCGATGTGAATTCTTTATCTTGGCGGCATTGACTCTCACTGGCTGTGCATCGGTGATGTTCCAAACATACCCGGGTCCCGCACGACCCCGAAACGACATTGCTGTTCTTAGGTGTGGCAGTGCGAGCATATTCCCACCATTCAGTCCATTCAATCGATTGAACGTATATGTCGCTGCTGTCGACGGGAGAGAACCGCCCGAGACGCCAGATGAGGTAGCGATGCTTCCAGGGCGGCATACGATCACATTCGTCTCGTATACAACATTGGGTTATCACGGGAATACCGTTATCAAGGATCTCGATGTCGAGGCAGGAAAGTCTTATCTAGCCAAACCGGTAATTCAATCAGTTCTATTCGATAAGATCTTCTGGCATCTCGATATTACAGAGATGAAATGAAACTGCGGACACAAAATGGTGTGTAGCCACATTTCTCACATTCGCCTGCGCATCATTGCGTTGACGACATCCAGCGCCCGGACAAGTACCGGTTAAAGAACGTCAGCAAAATGCCATCGGACCTAGGCTGCGCGTGCCACATCAACCACCCCCACCAAAAAACCCATGCCGCCCGCCATCAGACCCGGTCTGATTCGGCCAGGTATGGATTGGATTTTTTGTACGCTCAAATCGTGCAACTGGGCCTGCCGCCGATAAAGCCGCAATAGGAGAGCATTTTCTTCGCTCAAATATCGGGCCTTGGTCTTACCCGGATCGACTCTGTTGAACATCCGGCAGGGGGCGGCCCATCAAATTCCCCCGGTGTGGACCGCGAGTCGGATTGGTCGCGGAGCGAACGGATCCATCACCACTGCCACGCTGTGGCTTCGAAGCGGTGTCGATTCCCAGCGAAACTTGTCGACGTTCGGGCCCCACAGCCTCGGAGGAGGACAAGGCCTTGATCGAACTAGCATGGGGCACCAACCCGAGTTGGGGCGAGTCCCGCATTGTCGGCGCACTACTCAATCTTATGGTGAAGCTGTCAGAATTGACGGCAGATTAGTTCGTGTCGGACTCCGTAAGCCACCTTCCCTGACTTGGCGGTCATTCCTTAGGAAGACCACGTCACTGACCCGGTGGTCATCGACTTCTTCGGCGATTGAGGCGTTCCCCGATACCAGGCACCGCGGCATCCCCTGCAAGGTCTCCATGGCGTGAATGGCATCCAGTTTCTGCGGCCACTCCAAAGTCCAAGTACGGACCTGGCATGCAAAGCTGGGATTTATCCTCATGGTGGTGGATCACCAGGCGGAGATTCTAGAGCAGCGTTGCCCGAAAGCCGCAGTGATCCGCCGCGGGCGGGTCATCCAGGAGGGTGCGTGGGATGTACTGCGCCGGCGACTCCGTTGCTGGAACGTCTTCTGGCGCCGCCGTGATTCTCTTGCTGTAGGTGCGCCGGCCGCCCGCACACGTTTTGCACGATCGGCCGCGGTGTCAAGTGATGCACCGCGACGTCTGCGCGGGCAGTTCTTCGATTGGATGCGCGCCAGCAAAAAATGCATGCCTGACTTGACGGAGGATGGCCGTCACTGCGGCATGACCCGGGCGTGGTTGTTCGCCTTGATGTCGTTTGGCGATTATTGACCGAGACTGAGAGAGCATTGTCGCCCGGAACTTGGATTTAGCCATCGGCAAACCCGGGATGTAAATATTGAAATCACCTCAGTATGACAGGCGCGGCGAAGAACACGCTGCCTGAGGAACCTCAGGACGCGGAACCATAATAGTGGCGCACCCCCTGCCAGACGGCGAGAAAGTCGATTTCCCTCTAACGCCGTACGTATTCGCCGGGCGTCACGCCCAAAACCCGTTTGAAGTGGCGTGTGAAGTGGCTCTGGTCGCAGAAACCGAGTTCACTGGCCACCAGGGCCGCCGATAGCCCTTTTCGCAGCAAAGTTCGCGCCTTCTCGATCTTTAGCTGGAGCTGATAGGAATGCGGTGGCACCCCGAATCGGCGTCGAAACGTGCGAAGGAGCCGAAACCGTCCGAGCCCGGCAACGGCCGCCAGCTCATCGAGGCTTACCGGATCGGTAATATGCTCACGCAGATAGTCCTGTGCTCGCGCAAGGGCAACGGGCTGATCCTTCGCGTTGGCGGGTCGCGGCGGCCGTTCCGCGTGCGCGAGCATGTACCGCAACACGACCGCCTGCATGGTCTGGAGTTCCAGCAGGTTGGTGTCGCCGCGCTCGACTGCTTCCCCGAGCTGTAACACGGCGTTGGTCAAGCCAGGATCATCGGTTTGGGCATGTGCGAGGTGGACAACGCCAAGACTCCCGAGCTCCGCCGCTGCTTCCTCCACCGCCGAAGCCGGGATCACCGCCACCTTGAACGCCGCTTCTGGTGGAACGGATAGCGTGCGGTGTATCTCTCCAGGCTCCAGCAGCATCATGCCGGGTCCGGAACGGGTATGGATGCGCCCGCGATAGCGCCAATAGTGGTTCCAACGCTGGCAAGCGCAGAGATCATAGGTTTGGTGGTAGACCGTCCACAGGTGGCGGGAGCGATGCGCGATCAGGTACTCCCATCCGCCCAGCTGCGGTGGCCGCAGCCAGGCGACCTTCTCAAAAGGGTCGTCAAGGCTCATCTTCCCCTCAGCGATCATTCTTCATTTATTCTTTTTCGCCGGCCAGCGATCTTCGGCGTTCGATAACTGTATCTTGCGGAAAGAAGCCGATCAATCCCCGATAGGGCGCAGGGCGGCAACCCTGCAATTTCATTCTATACCGGCACTTTCGCACCCACTAAATTCCCTTCTGAGGCGGTCTGGCGTGGAGTTCATCGTAGCTGGCCTGGAATGGGGTTGCTGCCGGACGCGTACCAGCATTGGGCTAACAGGAAAATGAACAACAAACTCATCATTCGAAGTGTCGGCATTGCGACGGCTGTTCTCGTTGCGTCTTTCGCATTATCAGCGTGTGGGGGTGGTGGAGGAGGGAGCGGTGCATCGGCGACCAGCTCGACGCCGGTAACCTGTGGCAGCGGTACGCAGAGTAACGGCAACGGAACCTGCGTTCTGGATGCTTACGAAACTCTGCTCAATAACAATAATCATTGGGCCTGCACCGACCCGAACGGCTATTGGGGCGAGCTCGAGTTTTACGCCCCGGTGGGTGCGTATATTGGCACAGGAAAAATCAGTGTAGGCTCAGGTGGCACCGTGAGTTCGTATAGCTGGCAAGCTGGTCCGGTTAATGCGATGTACATGTCCGGAAGCCTCTATATCCTCAGTCTGACCAACATCACGCCCAACGCGCTGCTTAACACCACGTCTTTTACAGCAACTGAAAATACGCCGAGTGGCTCGGGTGGAGGCGGAACCATAAATTGCACCATCGCCACCGGAACCTTTTGAGCGGTGTGAGCTGAATGCAGCGGGGACGTATTGATGCCGCATCTAAACCAGTGGCGGCACCTGATCAGGGAGTTTGTTGCATCTCCAAATGCGGTGATCAAGTAATTTTCCCACGACCGGCTTCAGGGTTCGCCCCTGGAGCAATTGCCGGTGCGCACCCATATCGACGCACAGATCAGATATCGGTGCGCATTATGCTCTGGTGCAGCCGAAGCCATTTGCTGGCCTGCTTGGCCAAGGTGATTCAGAATGCAGCCAGGCGCCCCAGACCTCGGGGCCCATAGTCAGACGATGCTCGGTGAGCGATCCGCATTATGCGGAGGATTAGCCCGACTCCGTATGTGTCCCGGTTCTCGTCGATGAATTCCTGCCTGGCCTGATGCGGCGGTCAAGCTCCGTCTTAAGCAAGATGGGCGCGGGCCTTGCGTAGGCTCTCGCTGGCCTGACGCAGCGCGGGCTGGCTCACGTCCAACCCCAAGATGCGCGCAGCCGTCATCAGACCTTCGCGCTGCCTGGCGCTCCAATGATTGGGCAGTACAGCTGATTTCTAAGACGTTGGATCGCAAAGCGGACCGCAGGATTCGCCCTCTCCCTCGATGGCTCTGGTGGAAAAGCCGCGCGGTCCCGATCGCCGCCTCATCCTGGCAACCCCAAGCCTCAGACAAGCCGGGAGCAATTCAGCGGTATAGGTTGTCGCCAGTGTCGGAAAGATTGCGGGAAGATGAAGACTGCATTACAAAGCGGGTCCATGCGTCGACTTCCGCCGTATTTTGCTCTTCGGCTTCATGGCCGATCACTGCTCATCGGGCTGTCAGGTAGGCGATCGGAGTTCCGATCCGACCGAGACAGTGTCTAGAAATTACCCAATTGTTCGTGCTAGCCGTTTGGAGTATGTTCTGCACAGACCTCTGTAGATCTGTCGGTAGAAGCGAGGTTCACTGTGCTCCTGTTGCCAGTCTTTCGCTTGTGCGCAGCAATTCGCCGGGATGGCTGTCTGTCCGATGCCGGGCAAGCGGGTGCAGACAACTCGAATGTTGCTGTCTCATCGTCCGCCGTTCGCGCGACAGGCTCCGCATGACGCAAGGCATCTACCACGCCCTTGTTCTCAACCTGCATCAGCCAGCCGGTAACTTGCAGCAGCTCCTAGACCAACGTCCCTGGGAAGGCCGCGAAATCCTCCATGCAATGGATCGTATCGCGCGCTGGCTGTGGGGCCAGGAAGATCTGGCGAAGGTGCACTTATCTCTCTCCGGCACCTTGCTGGAAACCCTCGCGGATCCCGGCTTTCGGGATCGTGTGTACGGGATCGTCGATTGCGGCAGCCTGCTGTGGCATTTCCAAAACCAAGCCCTGTTTCGAGTCCTGGGTACTGGGTACTACCACCCGGTGCTGCCGTTGATCCCCGCAGTGGATCGGGAAGAGCAGCTCCGGCGCTGGCAGGGGATCGGGCGGCACCTCTTCTGGCGGACCGCCTTTCAGGGCTTCTGGCCACCGGAAATGGGTTTCTGCATGGATCTAGTGCCATTGCTACAGCGCTTGGGGTACCGCTACACGGTTGTCGACAGTGAGTTCGTTGAACCAGTGACGCCCATGTCCTGGCCTGAACTTCGCTATCGTCCGCACATTGCCCGCCACGACGGGGCCGAGATTGTTGTTGTGGTGCGCGACCGGGACCTCTCGAATGCCCAGGAGTCTGGCATGGATGCGGATTGGTTCGTCCGCGAACTGCGGGAGCGAACCAAGCACTGTGATTTCCCGCCGTTGGTGATGACCGCGACAGATGGCGACAATGGCGGCTGGTTTCGCAATTCGGAGCCCTGTGCAAACTTCTGGGGCATGTATCGGGAACTGCTGGACCGCGCCCGGTCGGGCACGAGCCCGGTTCGTCCGGATTTCATCGAGGACTATCTGGATCGTCACGGTGTATACGGCGAGGTAAGGGTCTCATCCGGCGCTTGGAACACCGGCTGGCACCATGGTCGCGGCTTCGTGCAATGGACAGGGTCCGAGGCGCAGCGTGATGCCCTCGTCCGGGTGGCGGAAACAAGCCGGGCCGTGAATGATGCGCGCGTGCATGTCAGGGAGGTCCATGGCCTGGACCCGGAACGTGAGCGGCTGCTGGAAGCGGCGACATGGCACCTCCTGAGGGCCGAGACGAGCTGCAATTTCTTTTGGGGAGCGGCATGGGTGGGGCGCGCCCACGAGGATCTCAACGCCAGCTGGGAAAGTCTCGAGCTGGCCCGCGACCATTCTGGAGGCTAGCCGACCGACAGGCGGCGCGCGGGCGTTCGAAGAAAAGTTGGAGTCGGAGGGAGCCGTTTATGTACATCGTTATGGTCGCATCGGAATGCGCGCCTGTCGCCAAAGTTGGCGGCCTTGGCGACGTCGTCTTCGGACTGTCCCGCGAGCTCGAGATTCGCGGTAATTCGGTGGAGATAATCCTGCCCAAGTACGATTGCATGCGCTACGATCACATCTGGGGGCTGCAGGTCACGTATCAGGATCTCTGGGTGCCCTGGTTCAACTACTACGTGCACTGCACGGTGTATTTCGGATTCGTACACGGACGCAAGTGCTTTTTCATCGAGCCGCATTCGGGAGACAATTTTTTCAGTCGCGGCGCTTACTACGGTTTTCCCGACGAGCACATGCGCTTCGCCTTTTTTTCCAAGGCGGCGCTGGAATTCATGTATCATGCCGGAAAGCGTCCGGAAGTCATCCATACCCACGATTGGCAGACAGCGCTGGTGCCGGTGATGCTTTACGAGATATATCGGCGGACGGGCATGGACAACATCCGCGCATGCCACACCCTGCACAATGTCAAGCACCAGGGGATAGCTGGCGAGAATGTGCTCTGGTTCACGGGTCTCGGCCGGCCCGATTACTATTATAGTCGAGACCGCTTGGGCGACGATTTCAATCCGAGCGCCATCAACTTCACCAAGGGTGCAATCGTTTACTCGAATTTCATAACAACTGTCTCGCCGCGGCACGCCTGGGAGATCCGCCACACCGAGTGGGGTTACGGCCTCGGCCACGTACTGCATGTGCACCAGAATAAGTTCGGTGGTGTCCTGAACGGCCTCGATTATGACATGTGGAATCCGGAGACCGATCCGGCCATACCGGTTCATTACACGGCCGAGCACATCGCTGCAAAGTGGCAGGACAAGCGCGTTCTGCGCGAACGCTTGTGGCTACGCCAAACGCACAAGCCCGTGGTTGCCTATGTCGGGCGCCTGGACATGCAGAAAGGAGTGGCGCTGATCCGTCACGCCCTGTTTCGATCGCTGCGCCAGGGCGCGCAGTTCGTGCTGCTCGGCTCGAGTCCCGAGCAGGGAATCAATGCCCAGTTCTGGCAACTCAAGCACGAACTCAACGATAATCCGGACTGCCACTTGGAGATCGGTTACGATGAGGAGCTCGCGCATCTGATCTACGCCGGTGCCGACATCCTGATCGTGCCCAGCCTGTTCGAACCCTGCGGATTAACCCAGATGATCGCCTTGCGGTATGGCACGGTACCCGTCGTGCGGTGGGTTGGCGGACTGGCCGACACGGTGTTTGACCGGGACTACTCCGACCGACCTCCTGGTGAGCGCAACGGCTACGTCTTCTACCAGACGGATAACCTCGCAATCGAGTCGGCGCTGGACCGCGCCATAGCCCTTTGGTTCGATAATACGGACGAGTTTCGCAGGCTGGCCGAACGCGGCATGCGCTGTGACTACTCCTGGAACCGGTCCGGCACCGACTATCTGAACATATACGAGATGATCCGTCGCAAGTGATGCGGAACACGCGAGGAGATGGCGCGATGACCCAACTGCCTGAGTACGTAGACGGCTTGCCCAATATCTGTGGTGCCGAGAACGAGATCGAACGCGCCATCACTGCAGCGCGGGGGAAGCCGGTATTTCTCGCTGATAGCTGCATCGACTTTCAGCACATCAAGAGCGCTTTCGCCAATGCCCTGCATATGCATCAGCCGCTGATCCCCGCCGGGGGTAGCGACCTTCGTACCGCGGAAGTGATCGGAAATCTTCAGTACATGATGGAACACCAGGGTGTGGGGGACAACCACAATGCCCCCGTCTTCCTATGGTGTTACAAGCGCATGGGCGAGTTCATTCCGCAACTGGTGCACGAGGCGAAGGAGCCGCGCATCATGCTCGAATATTCGGGAACGCTGTTTCACGGACTGCGCAAGATGGGGGCCAACGATGTGTTCGATGCCCTGAACACAATCACCCGAAATCCCGAATACCGGCGCTGTGTGGAATGGTTGGGTGCGCCATGGGGGCATGCGGTTGCGCCGTCGACGCCGGTGCAGGACTACCGCCTGCATGTACGGGCATGGCAGCACCATTTCGCCGCCATTTTCGGCTTCGAGGCCCTGGGGCGGGTGCGAGGGTTCTCGCCGTCAGAGATGGCGCTGCCGAATCATCCGGATGTGGCGTATGAGTTTGTCAGGACGCTGAAGGAGTGTGGCTACGAATGGGTACTGGTGCAGGAGCACAGCGTTGAGGACCCTTCCGACGGCTCCAACCCGCATCGACCCCACCTGCCGCACCGACTGGTCTGCACCAACTCGCGCGGCGAGACGGCAAGTATTATAGCGATAGTCAAGACCCAGGGTTCCGACACCAAACTGGTTGCCCAGATGCAGCCTTGCTACGAAGCGCGCAGCCTGGGTACCGCCCAGCTTGTGGACCGTGCTGTGCCGCCCTTAGTTACACAGATTGCCGACGGCGAGAATGGTGGTGTCATGATGAACGAGTTCCCGCCCAAATACCTGGATGTCATGCGCGAGGCAAGCGGCTCGGAAACGCCGGCAATAAACGTCACTGAATATCTTGAGCATCTCTTCGCGCTCGGCGTGGCGATTGTGGATCTGCCGGTGCTTCAGCCGCTTTTCCAAAGACGGATCTGGGAGCGCATGAAGCCCGGCGACGGCCCGGACAGGCTGGGACAGGTGATCGGGGATCTCAGTCGCGAGGATAACCGGTTTCATATGGACGGTGGCAGCTGGACCAACAATCTCTCCTGGGTGCGTGGCTATGACTCGGTGCTGAAGCCGATGGAGTCGGTCAGCGCACGGTTCTACCACACCGTGATCAAGCGCGGGATTCCGACCAGCGAGACCCGCTACCGCAATGCCCTGTTTTATCTTCTGTGCGCCGAAACGAGCTGCTATCGCTACTGGGGTGAGGGTATATGGACCGACTATGGCCGCGAGCTGATCCGGCGTGCCGATGCTATCCTAGCTAACGATTTCTGATACTGATCCTTCACAGGAGCACGCGGATGACAAGAAGCAACCTTGATGCCGAAATCAGGCGTGTTAGTGAGGCACGCCATCACGATCCGTTCGCGGTCCTTGGGCGGCATCATGAAGACGGGGGCGTCGTGGTCCGGGCGTTCCTTCCCCACGCCACCGAGGTGCATATCGCCGAAGGCGGTTTGGCGATGACCCGCCTGTTAGACAGTGATCACTTCGAGTGGCGTGGTGACGGCCGGGACTTGCCTGCCCACTACAGCCTGATATGGCGCGACCGTCAGCACCGCGAGCATATTGCGCGCGACCCCTATACCTTCGCGCCCCAACTGGGCGATCTCGACCTGCATCTGTTTGCCGAAGGCGGGCATCGGCACGCGTTCCGATTTCTTGGGGCTCATGAACACGAGGTGGACGGGGTTGCGGGCGTACTGTTCGCAGTGTGGGCCCCGAATGCCGAACGGGTCAGCGTGGTCGGCGCTTTTAACGACTGGGACGGGCGATCCCACCCGATGCGGGTTCGCGGCGGAAGCGGGGTGTGGGAGCTGTTCATTCCCGACCTCGGTCCGGGTCACATCTACAAGTACGAGATCCGCAACCGCCACAGTGGCGCGATCCTGCTCAAGGCGGATCCTTATGGCCAGCGTCACGAACTGCGGCCAAGCACTGGTTCGATCGTTGCGGCGCACAGCAGCTATGCCTGGAACGACCACGAATGGATGGAGCAGCGCCACCAGCGTGACTGGCAGCACGCTCCGATGTCCGTGTATGAAGTGCACCTCGGGTCCTGGCGGCGCGGGCAGGAAGGAGAGTTTCTCGGCTACCGCGAGGCAGCGCATCAGCTTGTGGCCTATGTCAAGGACATGGGTTTCACCCACATCGAGCTGTTGCCCATCACCGAACATCCATTTGATCTGTCCTGGGGTTACCAGACGACGGGCTACTTCGCGCCGACCAGCCGCTTCGGTGAACCCGATGACTTTCGGTACTTTGTGGATCATTGCCACCGCAATGGCATCGGCGTACTGCTGGACTGGGTGCCCGCCCACTTTCCCAAGGACGCCCATGGCCTGGCCCGATTCGACGGTACGCCTCTGTACGAACATGCCGACCCGCGTCTCGGAGAGCATATGGATTGGGCCACGCTCATCTTCAATTACGGCCGCAATGAAATAAAGAGTTTTCTAATCTCCAGTGCAATCTGCTGGCTGGAGGAAATGCACATCGACGGTCTCCGGGTGGATGCGGTCGCTTCGATGCTTTACCTCGATTATTCGCGCAGGGAAGGTGAGTGGGTCCCAAATCAGTATGGGGGGCGCGAGAACCTGGTGGCTATTGATTTTCTGCGTGAGCTAAACGTTGCGGTGCACGATCAGTGTAGAGGCATCCTCATGATCGCCGAGGAGTCCACCTCTTGGCCGCAGGTCAGCCGGCCGACTTACGTTGGCGGACTCGGCTTCGACATCAAGTGGAATATGGGCTGGATGAACGACACCTTAAGCTACATGGCCCATGATCCCGTGCACCGCAAGTACCACCACGACCTGCTGACCTTCAGCATGCTCTACGCGTTCACTGAAAACTTCATGCTGCCTTTCTCGCACGACGAGGTGGTCCACGGCAAGGGATCGATGCTGAATAAGATGCCGGGAGATGAGTGGCGCCGGCATGCCAACCTGCGGGCGCTCTACGCCTACCAGTTTACGCACCCCGGCAAGAAGCTGCTGTTCATGGGCACGGAATTCGGTCAGGGTCGGGAATGGAACAGCGCCGCGGTGCTCGACTGGTACGTGCTGCAATATCCGCTGCATCAGGGCATGCAGCGCCTTGTCCGGGACCTCAACCATTTGTATGTGACGGCGCCGGCCCTGTTCCGCTATGAATTCTCATGGCAGGGTTTTGAATGGATCGATTGCCACGACTCCGCGCAGTCGGTGCTGACCTTTCTGCGCAAAGGCGATGGCGACGATTTCATGGTTGTCGCAGTCAATCTGACTCCCGTACCGAGGCACGGCTATCGCATCGGTGTCCCGCGCGCGGGCAGTTACCGAGAAATTCTTAATACCGATTCCGTCTATTACGGCGGCAGCAATTTGGGAAACGGCATGAATCCCTTGCCCGCGGAGGCGCATTCATGGATGAACCGTTCCTATTCACTGACGCTGACTCTGCCACCCCTGGCCGTGCTCGTGCTGCGTTACGAGGGTGGGGGTGGGAGACCGTAGACCGATGGGTTCGAAAACGACCGGCGGGAGGGTCTGCTCCGCTGAGGGTCGCAAGCATCGGGGCGGCCCCCGTGGTGCGCCCATAGTGCGCTTCGCGCACGTGCAAATCCTCCCGTGATGGAAATCGCGAGTTTCCTTGCAGAGGTTCTATGAAATATGTCGAGATCGTTGCCGATGCCGGCAGTGTTGAGATGGTCGCAGCCATCGCTGCCAAAGCCGCAGCAGCCGATTTCAGACCCGGCATCGCCGGCGTGGATGGCTTGCAGCAGATGAGAATGCTGGTCAGCGACGACCAGCTCCAGGTGGCCCTCGACGCCCTGGAGAACATTTTGGAAACTGAACCTGCTGCTCGCATCGTTGTGTTGTCTGTCGAGGCTTCATTGCCGAAATCCGATGAGGTTCCCGGCGGAAGCAAGGATTCGTCTACGACGGCACGGGAGCTGATGTATGAAGGGGTGGAGAGGGGTGCCAGGCTCGACTGGAATTTTGTGCTGCTGGTGGTCCTTTCCACGATCGTGGCTGCAATCGGACTGATCAAGAACAACGTCGCTGTTGTAATCGGTGCGATGCTCATCGCGCCGCTGCTGGGGCCGAATCTTGCGCTGAGCTTTGGAACCGCGGTAGGTGACGGCGTCCTGATGCGTAAGTCCGCCAGGACCATTCTCACCGGCATCCTGCTGGCGGTAGTTCTTTCGGCCATTTTCGGCCTGTTTTGGCCTTCGCCCCTGACAAGCCACGAATTGTTGTCACGAACCAGAGCCAGTCCCGATTCCATCGCTCTGGCTCTAGCTTCGGGTGCGGCGGCGTCGCTTTCCCTGACCTCGGGCCTGCCGGCGGTGCTGGTAGGGGTTATGGTTGCCGTGGCACTGCTTCCGCCCGCCGCGACACTCGGCATCATGCTCGGTCAGGGAAACCTGGCACTCGCCGCGGGGGCGGGTCTGCTGCTTGCCGTGAACATCGTGTGCGTCAACCTTGCGAGCAAGATCGTGTTCTTCGTAAAGGGAATTCATCCCCGAACGTGGCTGGAAAAGGAAAAGGCGCGGCGTGCGATGCTCCGGTACGTGATGGGGTGGGTGGTGACTCTGCTTATGCTCTTGCTGCTCATGTATTTGCGCCATTCCTGACGATGCGGCATCCGGCAGGCGACCGCATCGGGTTGGCCGAAGCCGACAGTTTTGCTGGGTCTGCGGGCCGCCGATGGAGGTCAGGCCGGTTGGGGCCGAGCCAGTATCGACACCCATTGGGCGCGATTGTTTCGTCCGCATCGACTCCCCATGGGAATCCGCGGCATGCCGCAACGGACTTGCGCTGTTTTGACCGCCTCTCTACGCTGCAAGCCTTGTCTCCTCGATAAGTGGTTTTGCGCGTGAGTTCACATTCCATATCCGTTCCAGGCACGCAGAATCCGGCATGGATTGCGGTGACGCTGACCGCGGCTGTGTTCCAGGTCTGGTGCGGCGCTATGCGGGGTAGCCTGTGAACGGTTGCCATGCAGGGTTGGAGCCAGCTACGCGGGAACATTTGTGCATTGGCCGCGGGAGTGTCAGCCCGTCGGTACCGTAGGCTTCACGGTTCGGGCGTGATTGGTCCGCAGCGCCAGCAGGTGGCAGGTTTGCGAAATAAGCAATACGGGATAGGCAGCCTGCAGCAAATCGGCGATCATGCGCCATTCGGCCCGAATACCCTTCCAGTATCCCAGCTTCTCGGTCTTCCGCGCCTGCGTGACCTGTGGCCAGCGGGCTACCGAGACCGAGAGCCGGCGTGCAACGATCCGGCGGTTCATGAATATCTCTATCCCAAAACGCGGCAGCCTGGAAATCTCCTCCAGCGCCTCGCTCAAGAGTTCCTTCCGGATTACTCGTTCGCCCGAAACGAAGTCCAGGCCGATGGCCCGGAATATCAATAGGCTGTTTCGCCGCAGGCTCAGGCTGACATCCGCCTCGCCCGACAAGACCGGCATGGCGAGAGCAGTAATGTGCTCGATGCCAAGGCCGGAGAGATCGGCGTCAAGAAGCATGAGAAGGTCGTATTTTGCCGCAGAGACGCCTGTCGCCATGGCAGAGCTTTTGCCGCGATTTTCCCGGTGGGATATGAGCTTTACCGAGGAGAAATTCCTGACGACTTCGGCAGTATCGTCGGTCGAGCCGTCATTGACCACGATGACCTCGTGCAGCAACGGGTGCGCCGAAGCGACCTCCAGAACGGCGGCGATTCTTGGTGCCTCGTTGTAGGCACATATGATGCAGGAAATGCGGGCATGGCTAAGGTCAGCAGAACAGCCGTTCATAAGACATCCCAGGTTTGAATTGGCTTGGCACAGCATTCACGGCGTCGCAATCGCGCTGGTCCTTCCTTTGTAGGTCAGGGCTGCCAGACTTATCGCGCCGACAATCAGAGGAACGTAAAGCGTGGAAAAGCGCCACAATAGAAGGACCGTTGCCATTGCCGGATTCGCGACCCAAGACGCCAGGGCAGTGGCCAGCCCCAGGTCGGCACTGCCGCCGCCAGCAGGGATTCCTGTCCACTGTGCGAGATGAAGGATTACGATCTGCGAAATCAACACGAAACCGAATGGCACTCGGTAGCCGAATTCGCGCAACACCAGCCAGAGCACGCCATATCGGATGGTCCACTGCAAGGCCGTCAACAGCATCAGGGCCGCATTCCTTTGCGGGGCACCCCTGATCAGAATGCCGATCTGCTCCAGAAGCGCTGCAACGAATTCTCCGATCCGCTCCTGTCTTGCTCGAAGCCAGGGTATGGCACCAACAAGATTACAAAGCGCCTTGAGTATTGGGTGACGGCACCACCACAGGCCAATAACGGCCAGCAATGCGACGGTGATGGATATTACGCCTACGGATCCCGGAAAATTCGGCGCAAGCTGCCTTAGCGGAGCCAGTCCGGAGATGGCAGCCACAGGAACGGCAATGGCGAAAAAAAGCAGATCAAGCGCCTGCTCAGCACCCAGGATGGTCATGGAGGCGGTCCATGAGGTGCCGGATTTCCGAAGCAGCGCCACGGTGACGACGTAGCCGGCAGCTCCTGCCGGCGAGGAGAGGAATGCAAAATCCGAGGCCAGAGTAATCGCTATCGTGCGCGGGAATGGGAGACGGTGTCCGAGGCCGCCCATCAATATCTGGAGCTTGCCGGCCTTCGCGATACCGCTGACCAAAGACAGTCCCGCCAGGATGATGAATATCTGCAAGGGGACATTGCCCAGTTTTTCCAGGACGGCGGTTCCGCCCAGCGCAAACGGAGCGCCAACTGCCAGCCCAACACCGATGATGGCCATTACCGAGGTTAGGCGGCGCAATCGCATTTCCCCACTGTCCTGACCCTGGCCAGCAGGCGATGACTAATGCCGCTGCCGAGCAACACCATGGGGAATGCTGCATCCGCGGAATGCATTCGGCGTCTTCTGGCCACTCGATCGGACATTGCAGCCTAATTATCCCCTTTGGTCGGTGACAACTGGATTACGTTGCGATGACATTGCTGCTTGGAGGCGATAACTGAAATTGTCGGACCGGCCAATTCTGGCTGCAGGAGTCGACCGAAGCAGGGTCGCGCCATACGTGTTCCCGGACTGGAGGCTTGAGGCCGAAGTGAGCTGCTCGAGACCGGCATTTCCGCGGCCGAACTGGTCGGGCAGTTTTCCTTCGCCCCACCGAGCATGGGTCTGCAGGAATACGGCGTGGTATAGGTCAGAATCGACCACAAGGGCAAAAAAGTTGTTGCCGAGGCTGTGAATGCCGTGGCGAGTATAGTGCCCGACAAGGACATTCCGCCGTCCGATTGCTACTGGCTTCCCTGTGATCATTGTCCATGGCTCCGGATTCCCTATTGCTACGGGGTGAAAGGAGCCGGCTGGGAATGAGCACAAGACCCTTCTGGACGTGGTGCCAGCCTCGCCCGACCGAAAACGGCCGGCTGCGGGTCTGAAAATGGCAAGTAGGGCGATTTTCTGCCAGAAGGTCCAGCAAATGGGTGCCGTAATGACAGCGCATGCCAGTCGTTGGCAAGCGTTTTGGATTGACCAGGGATGATGGGTGGCATTGCCATGCGAATCGCATCATCTCTGCGTCAAGCTCAGGCAGTGCGGATCAAGGTGCAACAGTGACTGCCCGGAACCTAGTGCGCAGAGTTTTGGGTAGCGTTGCCCTCGCGACCGACAGGCAATGGTGGCCACGCAGGCCAATGTGTTCGTGAATGCACCCGTATGTCATTTGGCCATCGGAACAATGCCGGCTATCGCGGATTGTTAGGATCATGTGGCGCGGACTGCAGTGCCGGTCTCGGGAGATGTCGGGGAGTGCACGATAATCCCGGTTGTTGCCGGGTGCTCAGGAAATGACGTCAATTTCCCCGGGTATTGGTCGCGGTGTCCGGAGATCAGCTGATCTTCTCGACCACTTCGGCAAGCGAACAGGCCGGCGCTGCCTGTTCTGGCAGGTCGTGACCCAGCATCCGGCTGATGTTGCTGGTGGAAAACATGCCGATCACCTGGTGGGTGTCGGTGGCTGGGTCGAGTTTTGCAACCAGCGCGTGCTGGCGACCCAGCATGCGCAGGGTGTCGGCAATGTCCCCGACGGTCGCGGCGTTGACGCGATCGGCGTCTAGTACCTGGATATCGGATTGGGGTGTCATGATTGACGCGACCGTGAGCTTGGTGCGCGGAAGCCGCGTTTGCTGTGCCACTTTGATCGGCCGCTCGCCAATGATATCGGTGGTCGTGACAAGACCCACGATCTCGTCAATGTCGTTTACTACAAAGAGAAGACGGACGCCTGTGGCCTTCATCTTGCGAAGCGCCGCATCGATCGTAGCCTGTGGCGTCGTTGTAACCGGGGTTACGTATGCGAAATCTGTCAGCACCGTGTTCGCCGGACTGCCGGGCTTGACCACCAGGATGCCTCTGGCGCGGCGGCCGAATGTGGATTGAGGCTGCAGGGAAATGGCCGGTAGGAAGGAAGAAGAGTGCAGCATTGTGGTCTCCTCGGTTCAAATTGTCCCGTCATTGCGCATTTGAGTGGTAACTGATTGCGTCGTGTGAGCGCCATTGGTGCTTCAGCCACAGCAAGTGCTGTGCCAGCTGTTGATGCGTGTCCATGCCCCCGCTATTCCGCGATTTTTCAGCGTTCGGCGGTCGACAGCCTTTTCGTGGGCGATTCGCCTGGCGCCGCATGCCTCGGTGTGGTGCACGCAGTCTCGTCGTCGCACCATTTCCGGACGTGATTGCCGGTGCCCGGATGCGCCTTGCCATGATTGCCAGTGCACCTCGTCAGGCTGGGGCCGGTGGTCGGACGTCTTCGTGCGGTTCTTGTCGGAAAAGCGTGGTGGCGTCGGCAGCCTGCGAGCACACCGACCGCATTGATTCCAGCCGGTAATCCGGAACATGCCTCAATGGATTTGCGTTATGGCAGCAGCCTCTTTACGCTGCGCTCGTTTCTCTGTCGAGAATGGTTCCCCGCATGAGTCTACATTCCATAGCTGTTCCAGGTACGGGGATTCCGGCGTGGATTCCGGTTACGCTGGTTGCGGCGGTGTTCCAGGTCTGGCGCACGGCGCTGCAGTCGCGGCTGCATACGGAGTTGTCTGCCGGTGGCGCAAGCTATGTCCGCTATATCTATGCCCTGCCTGTGGACGCCGCGCTGCTGGGTATCGCGTGGTGGTCGCTCGGTCGCGGGTTGCCACACCTGCTTCCCGGTTTCCTGCTGTTGTGCCTGCTGGGAGGCCTGGGCCAGATTGCCGGCACCATCCTGCTGCTTATGGCGTTTCACCTGCGCAATTTTGTGGTGGGTACCGCTTATGCCAAGACCGAAGCGGCGCAGCTGGTGTTCATTTCGGTGGTTGTCTTCGGCATGCACCTGCCGCCCCTGGCGATTGCCGGCATCCTGATTGCCGTGGTCGGAGTGCTGGCGCTTTCCTTTGCAGGCCAGCGCCTGCACTGGGACACCCTTATCCGCGCCTCCCTGCAGCCGGCCGCCCTGTGCGGGTTCGGTGCGGGTTTCGCATTTGCCGTCACTGCGCTGGCGCTGCGCGCAGCGAGCCAGTCGCTGCCGACCTCAAGCCCGGTCATGATCCGGTCCCTGCTGGTTCTTCTTGTTACCAACACCCTCCAGACCCTGACCCAGGGGGGCTATATGGCATGGCGGCAACCCGAGCAGTTGCGTCGTTGCGCATTGGCTTGGCGCCGCGCGGCCCCGGTCGGCGTGTTGTCAGCGCTGGGATCCTGGGGATGGTTCACGGGTTTCACGCTGACTCATCCGGCTCTTGTGCGCGGCCTCGGGCAGATCGAGATCGTGTTCGCCTTTCTCTTCGGCCATCACTTTCTGAAACAGCGCACCCGGTGGAGCGAGGCGCTGGCCGTTGTGGTGGTGCTCCTGGGCGTGACGCTGATCGCAGTTGCCGATGTGCGCTAGTGCATGCCCCCGCCGTGGTCGGCATCCGGCCGGCGTGCCGGGCGTCGCCGGAGCCAAAACGGTACCACGTGAATCGCCGCACGCGTTGATGTCAGAGCATCTCCGAAAGAAATCGCGGGCACCGGATTATCCGGTCGTTCGACCGCGCGTCCTTACCCGGGGCCGGATCGGCTGCTATCAGAATGCAAGATCAGCGTCTTGGCGGCAGGCGCAAGCCGGATGCGCCGCGGCATACAGGGTATCGACGGATTGCGGGCCGCGCAGCGGGGTGTGGTGGAAAAAGAACGTTGATGTTGCATCCACCCGCAGTTCGCGTGCGGCGAGCGCGTATTCTTTCAGGCGCTGCCCGTAGCGGAGGTCGCGCCAGGCCCGTTCGGCAGCTGCGGGTCGAGACCAAGCGAGGCTGCTTCGGCGCGCAACGCCGCTTCGTCCGCAAGATTGCGGCCGTCGCATAGACCGACCTCGAACAACCGCTTGTGGAGAGGATAAAAGGCGGTGGCGCCCGGCACCTTGGCGGCTTCGGCAAGCAGCAGCGCGCGGTGCGAGCAGCTTGCGCGGCTGAAATCGCTCTAGCGCACTCCCTCCTGGGCGCCAGGGAGGGCGAGATCCGCCACCATCCGGCGCCACTGTTCTGCCGAATAGGCGAGCTCGCTGGACGGAACGGTCGGATCGAAGGTCGGGGCGGATTTCGGTCATGCACCAGTTCACGCGCAGATCATATTGCTCCCGTAATCGTTCCAGGCGCAGGAAGCCGAGATAGCAGAAAGGGCAGGCATGGTCCGAGGACACGGGGACCCTCAGCCGGGATATAATGGACTGCTCATGGCATACGCTCCAGTACTCTAGCCGTGCCTGACAGGGCGACAGGCGGAGGATTTGCTCCCCGTTTCAGGGCCGGACGGATGCATTGTGTCCCCGTCCACCACATACTTCCTTCCCGAGCCCGAGAACTCACATCCCTGACATTTCGATGTCGGTGCGGACCGCATCGAGGCCTGCGCGCGCGCAGTGCTCGTCGGTCACTCCAGACGGAGATCCGCTGACACCGATGCCGCCGATGATTGAACCGGCTGCGGTGATCGGCAGGCCGCCCGCGCTGATGATCACCCCGGGCTCCTTGGGTACGGAATAGGAATCCGGGAATCGGTGCTCGAGCCGGGACGTCGGCGCATCGAATGTCATCGCGGTGTAGGCCTTGTCCCGGCTGACCACCAGGGCCAAGTTCATGGCGAGGGTGTCGCGCAATACAACCTGGGGATGACCGCTGCGATCGACGACCGTCACGGCCACGTTTACCCCCGCTTTGCGACAGGCGCTTATCGCCGCCCGGGCCATGCGCAGGGCAGTGTCCATGGTGAGCCGCGGCAGGTTGATAAGTACCGGCGGAGCCGCCGTCTGCGCCATTGCCGGACTGGTTATCAACGTCAGCAGGAAAATCGCGGTGGGTTTCGAGAGTCTCATGTTGTCTTCCTCCTAAAGTGCTATCGTCTACAGCTGGGGTGCCCATTCGTGCCCGGCCTGCCTGAGGGGCGATGAGGGATGCTGGGCTCGGACCGTCGGGACTGAAAGCGGTCGACAGCGGCAAGCCGTCGGCGATCAGCGTAAAGGAAGGGTGGCCGGACCGTCCACCGGGCCCTCGGCACGAGGCTGCTGATCCGGTCTGCCCTGGGACCACTTCAGCGGCTGGCGAAGTCGGATGGGCTCCTAAAATCCCGAAGGACGATCAAATCGGACGCGATGACGCCTGCCGCGAAGACATCGCGGTCATGGCCAGACTCCTGCTTGGTGGTCAGCCCGCAGACGCATATCCCGGCCGCCACACAGCCCGGTTCCGCGGGTGTTCCTGTCGCGCCGCGCCCCGTCCTGGCCGTCCGCGATCAGGATCCGGTCAGGACGGAGCTGACAGAGATTACTGCCGGGCGCGCAGTTTCTCTGACACGTGCAGCCGTTCGCGCCAACCGGGGTACAGCCTGTCGGCATCCTGAGGAAAGGATTCGAACGCACGGGCGAATTCATTATGTTCCTTGGCCCAGTCGATGGGATCGGCCTTGGCCTTCCAGCACTCGTAGGCTTGGCGCAACGATCTGGCGCCAGCCGCCGGAGAGTCGATATGCCCATAGGCGCCGCCGCCGGCCGTGTTGATTACGTTGCCGTGGCCGAGGTTCTCGAAAAAGCCGGGCAGGCGCAGGGCGTTCATGCCGCCGGAGATAATCGGCGTAGTAGGTTTGATTCCCTGCCAATGCTGGTAGTACACCGGTCCCTGGCACTCGTCGCGTTCGATCATGTAGGCGATGACGCGGTCGTCAGATGCGCCTTCCATCTTGCCGTAGCCCATGGTGCCAACGTGGATGCCGGATGCGCCCTGGAGGCGAGCCATCTTGGCCAGGACGAAGGCGGTGTAGCCGCGCCTGGATGATGGAGAGGTTACGGCGCCATGGCCGGCACGGTGGTAGTGCAGGTACTGGCTCGGAAAATAACGCCTCGCCGTGGTGATCATGCCGGGACCGCCCACATAGCCGTCCACCAGAAAGGCGACCTTGTCCGCGTCAGAACCGAAAGTTTCCAGAATGAATTCGCCGCGGGCGATCATCTCGTCGTGATCGTCAGCGGTGATATTGGCGGAAAACAGCTTGGCTTCGCCGGTCTTGTCCTGGGCGCGCTTCATGGCATCGGCTACCAGCGGGATGGTCCGGCGCAATGGCGAGAATACCTGGTTGCCCTGGGGTTCATCGTTCTTGATGAAATCCCCGCCCAGCCAGAACTGATAGGCGGCTTCGGCGAAGGGCTCGGGACGCAGGCCCAGCTTGGGCTTGATGATAGTGCCGCAGATATAGCCGCCGTTCCGGACCGGGCGCCCCAGAATGCGCCAGAGGTCGGAGATGTCCCGGGAGGGTCCGTCGAACAGCTGGATGGCGCGTGGCGGTACGTAGAAGTCGATCAGCTTTCCGTACTCGATGTCGCCCATGCCCTGGTTGTTGCCGATCGTGAGCGTCAGAAAGGAGACCATCATCATCCGGCCGTCGGTAATGTTCCGGTCGAACAGTTCCAGTGGATACGCGATGCGCATATCCTCGGTTGTCTCGTTAATGTGATACACGAGGGCATCCACGCCCTTGGTGAAGTCGTCCGTTGTGCAGACTTCGACGTTGGTTCCGGTTGACGATTCGGCAGCAAAATGTGCCGCCGCTTCGAGGTAGCCGACTCCGGCCTTAGGCTTCATATGGTAGGCGCACAGGATGTGCCGACCGCCAGCAATCAGATCTGATTCCTTGAGTGAAAGGTCGGCGTAGCGGCCGGATTGATCATGGGCCATGTAAGTTCTCCAAATTGATTTAGAATATTTCCAATAACCATAAATTTCATATGGACTATACATGGCCGGATATATAAGTAAAATTAAGAAATACTGGTACTGAATCAAAGTTATTCTTATGTTGAAACTGACGTTGCGCCAGTTCACGATTCTCGATGCCGTCGCGCGTTCCGGCAACTTTTCGCGAGCGAGTGCCGAGCTTCACCTCAGTCAGCCGGCAGTGTCCATGCAGATCCGGCAACTTGAGGAGGCGGCAGGCCTTCCATTGGTCGAGCCGATTGGCCGAAAGATTCATCTGACCGAGGCTGGACGCGAGGCGCTTGCGACCGGCCGCGCCATCCATCGGGAGCTGGTCAATCTGGAGAGCACTCTGGCGGCGTTGCGCGGATTGAAGGGAGGCACGCTGACGGTATCGGCGGCCAGTACCGCAAGCTATTTCACCGCCCGGCTGATGGCACAGTTCCGCCACGCGCATCCAGATGTTCGCGTCAGCCTGAACGTAGTCAATCGGGAGATGTTGTTGCATCACCTGAACGACAACGCAGTCGACCTGCTTCTGATGGGGCAGCCACCGGATGGCTATGAGGTCGAGGCCCGGCCCTTTATGGAGAATCCGCTGGTCGTCATCGCGGCCCCGACCCATCCGCTCGCCGGCATGCACGACATCCCTCTCGCGCGCGTCGCCTCTGAGGTGTTTGTCAGCCGAGAACGGGGATCCGGGACGCGGGGTGCAGTCGAAAGCCATTTCGCAGCACACGGACTGGCGCTGCAGGGCGCCATGGAGATGAACAAGAACGAGGCGATCAAGCAGGCCGTGGAGGTAGGTCTGGGGCTGGGTGTGGTCTCCCTGCATACCGTGCAGGCCGAACTCGCGTCGCAGCTTCTGTGTGTCCTCGACGTTGAAGGCTTTCCGTTGCGGCGTCAGTGGTATTTGGTGCAGCGGGAAGGCAAGCGTCTAAGCCCCGCAGCACAGGCCTTTGCGCAATTTGTCCTGGCGGAAGCGGCCAGGATTGCACAGGCGGCTGTATAAGGGGGTGGATCCGGGCGGGTGCGGTCCGGCGCGGGTGGCGGAAATCCTGCAGCAGAGACCCTGCCGCGGCAAATTGTTCGATGTATAATTGTCTGACTGCAAACAGTATCGGACAATTGAGCATGGGCAGAAAATCGGTCAGGAACGGGGCGAAGGCTGGCGCCGGCTCGGGCCGGGACGGGCAGGAACAGTTCATTGGCGTATTGCGGGCGCTGGCCGAAGCCTACCATGCATTTTCCGCCTATTCCGCCGGTCACGTACGCCGGATGAGCCTGACGCCGGCGCAATTCGACATCATCGCCACGCTGGGTAACACCCCAGGAATGCCGTTCAATGAGCTGGCCAGGCGGACCCTGATCACCAAAGGCACGCTGACCGGAATTATAGACCGTCTGGAAGCGAAGGGCCTGGTGCGCCGCGAGGTGCCCGCCGGCGATCGGCGCAGTTTCCGTGCCGTGCTGACAGCGGCGGGCGAGATGCTGTTCTCTGAGATTTTTCCCTCCCACATCGCCTATCTCGGGCGGGTGTTTGCCGATGCCGACCCCGCTGAGTTGCAGCAGATTATCCGCCTCCTGCGCCGACTCCAGAGCCGATTCCTGGAGGCGACAGATTCCGGCTAGCAAATAGTTTGCATCCGGACGGTCCATGTGCCAAACTAGTTTGTACAGAAACAGTCACAGCGCAAATTAAATGCGCGCCAATCGAGGAGATCAGCGTGAAAACCCAGCCGTATTTACTCAACCTGGAACCGGGGAATTATTATTTCTGTGCCTGCGGCCGCTCTGCGAATCTGCCGTACTGCGACGGCTCGCATCAAGGCAGTGCGGTGCAGCCCTATGGGGTCGTTATATCCGAATCGCAGAACATCGCCATCTGCGCCTGTGGCCGGTCGGCGACGCGACCTTTCTGCGACGGCAGCCATAACGGCGGTACCGGCGATTAATTTCACTGTGTGATTCCTGGGACAAAGGAGGTTTGTCATGTCGCATTACAAGTTCTCTGCAATGCTGAAGGCCGCAACACTCTGTCTGGGCCTTGGAGCGCTGATTGCGCCGGCCGCCGAGGCCGCTGTTTATCACGTCGCGACCGGCAGCCCGGCCGGCACCTACCGCGTGGACCCGGACCATTCTCTTGCGTGGTTTACAGTCGGCCATGCAGGCGTGGCACTCGTTGTTGGGCGCTTTGACAAGATGTCCGGCACCTATACCGTTGATCCTGCCGATGCAGCCAAGGACCGCGCGAACATCCGCATCGAGGCGTCCAGCCTCGACACCAATCTGGCGGCGCGGGATCATGATCTGCAGGGACCGGACTTTTTCAATGTCCGGGAATTCCCGACGATTGAATTCCACAGCACCCGCTTTCGGTCCACCGGCGCCAAAACCGGGCTGCTGTATGGAAAGCTGACCCTGCGCGGGGTCACTCACCCGGTGGTCTTTCATGTGCGGGAGATCGGCGCCGGGCCGGTCACGGCGTTGCCCAAACCCTGGGGTGGCTATCTGTCCGGATATGAAGCCACGACCACCATACGGCGCAGCCGCTTCGGCATGAGCGCCTATGCCGGCATGATCGGAGACGTGGTTCACCTGCATGTGAACATCGAAGGCGTTCGTAACTCGAAGTAACGGGATGCCGGCGGGCGCTGCCGGGAGACTTGGCGGCGCCTGCCGGCCAATTTCAAGAAGGAGGTGTGATGCTGGGCCTGTTCCAGTCTGCCTTCGTCCGCACCCTGATCGAACGTGTTCTGCTGCTGCCTGCCGTGGTCACCGCGATATACGGGTTCAGCCTGCGCCGCCTGACCGGCGCGGCGGTGGACCGGCGCGGGGCCCTATGGGCGGCAGGCTTGCTGGCCGGCTTTTTCGGCGGCTATGCAGTCACTTACCGCGATTTTTCCTTTCCGCCACGCACCGTTCTATCGTGGTTACCGTTGCTCGCCGTGGGAGCCGCAGTCGTGATTGGGGCAGTCGGTCGTCATCCCGGGAAATTCCGGGTCCCGGGAGCGCGCGCGCTCATTGTCGCCGCTTCTACGTACATTCTTCTGCGGCCGGTTCTGCAGCAGGAGCCCGGTTCGGTTGCATGCATGTCGTGGCTGGGCGCGGCGGCCCTCTGGTTCCTGCTGTGGTCCGGGCTGGCGTTGTCGCGAGAGGACCAGCGGGCCGGAGGCGTGGCGGTGTTCGTGGTCGCCGCGGGTCTCGCGCTCGTGGCGCCGCTGTCAGGAAGCATTGAAATCGCCCAGTTCAGCGCATCACTTGCGACCGTACTGGCGGTCGGCCTCGTCTTCTCGCTGTTCCTGGCGCGCACGCGCTGGAATCCGCCGACGGCAGATGTCGCGATACTGATCCTCGGCGCCCTGATGGTGGATCTCCGGTTCTATGCGGACGCACCTTGGACTGTGATGGCATGGCTGGTTGCCGCGCCGGCGGTCGCCTGCCTTGTCATCGGATGGATGCATCGGCGCAGCAGTAGCCGGGACGAACAGGTCATTGGCGCGGGTCTGGCAGCGCTGCTGCCGGTTGCCGTGGCGCTGTGGAAGGCGCTGCGCATCTATCATCAGGGCGGAGGTTACTGATACTGCCCGGGCCAATCGAGCCTGGTTCAGCGGAACGAACCTCCGGCGGGATGCGAATGCGTCCCGACCTCGTGCCTTTATCCCCGGTAATTCCGCGGCGGGCTTCCCCAGCCATTCCTATCGATCCAGGCTCTGTCATGTCGAAATGGCAGGTCTGCCATGACTGCTGCCCCCCAAGAAAGCAATATTATCTTGATATATCAATATGATGGGATATGGCATGGCAATTGCTTTCGTAGTTAGACGGACCACCCTGCGTCCCGGGCGGCAACGGCAGGCAATAACACCGAATCAATAACACTGAAGTAGGAGCAACGAGGAGCAATCCATGAAAACCCCAATCAAACTGACTTGCATGGCAGCGATGCTGGCAGCAGGCATTCTGGCGGGAACGGCGCAGGCGGCGGTAACGGAAATCGAAGGCTCCGGAGGTGGCGGCATCGTGCCCTGGGCGCTGCTGTCTGGCGACAATCCGAACAGCAATTTTGGTGCGGTAGCATCCTACACTTTTGTGAACACCGGCGCGTTTACCCTGCACAGCATTGGTGCCGCGGCCACGATCATGCATCGGGTGGAGATCTCGGCTGCCAATCTGTACCTTGGTCTGCCCGGAGACCTGCCTGGTGTCGGCACCAACTATGCCTTGGGTACCAACAACATTCAGGCCAATGTGCTGGGCGTCAAGATCAAGCTGCTCAGCATGACTTCTACACTGCCGCAGATCGCGGTCGGAATCCAGTACAAGAACAACAACGACAAGGCGCTGGTCGAAAGCCTCGGGGCACAGCATTCGAGCGGCACCGACGGCTATGTGGCAGTGACCAAGGTATTTCCGGTTGGAGGGATGAATCTGCTGCTGGATGGCACGCTGCGAGAGACCAAGGCCAACTGGATGGGGTTGCTCGGATTCGGCGGTCCCACCAGCGACAGCTACAAGACCGAATTCGAGGGATCGGCCGGACTGTTTCTCAATCCGCAGACGCTGGTTGGCGTGGAGTATCGGGGCATGCCCAACAACCCGCTGGCCAACGGAGCGGTGCAGGAAGACACCAGCATCGGTGATGCCTTCATCGCCTATTTTCCCAACAAGAACCTGAGCTTTGTGCTGGCCGCAGCCAATCTCGGACAGATCGCGACGCTTACGAATCAGCGGGCGCTTTATGTGCAGGTGCAGGCCGGTTTCTGACCGCGGGGTGCGTGCTCGGCCGGGATCCGGTGCGTTTTGAATTCTCGTCCGAAGACGAGTATGGTGAAAATAGTGAACTCGGGCGGTTGGCGGACTTCTAATTCATTGCGGCCGGAAGCTCGATAGGCTGGCTCGTCGCCGGAAGTGTCGGGACGGCACTTCCGGCGACTGGAACCGTCGGGAATGCCCGTCGCGCTCCCATACCACGCCCGCGGGGCGGTGGCGTTCAGCGTCTGCCAGCCCCGGTCATCAGGAGGCAAAGCAATGGCAGCAGATAAAATCAGCATCGTCCTGGTCTCCGAGGACCGTGAACATCTTCAGATGGCAGGTATGATCGCCTCGGTAGGGGCGGTCAGCGGAAACGAAGTGTCGGTCCTCGTCTCCATGAATGCCCTGAAATACTTTCTCAAGGGCGCCAATGACAAGGCGCCGTCCTCCGGACAGATGGGCGAGATGCTGGAGCGCAAGAAGGCGCCTTCGTTCAAGACACTCTTCGAGCAGGCGGCAGAGCTCGGTGATGCCCGGGTACATCCGTGCTCGATGGCCATGGACATTCTGGGTGTCGAATGGCGCGATCTTGATACGTTTATGAAAGAGCCCATGGGGCTCACGAAATTCCTGGATGACGCCAAGGGAGGTCAGGTCTGGTCATTCTAGGGATCAATACTGAGAGGGCTGTAATGATGGCGGAAAAGAAACAGATAGATGCACGCGGCAGTTTTTGTCCCGGCCCCCTAATGGAACTCATCGCCGGCATGAAGTCGGCCAATGTAGGCGATGAGCTCGAAGTCCTGTCTACCGACAAGGGTTCGGCCGCGGATATTCCGGAGTGGATCAAGAAGGTCGGGCATGAGCTGCTTGCTACGACCGAGGAGAACGGTGTGTGGCATATTACCGTGCGCAAGGTGAAATGATGCGCAGAACAGCCGATTAACAAGAATCGTTAATATTGTCAAGAACTTGGAGAACTAGGAGGCTGCCATGAAGATAGTCATTGTAGGCGGGGGCATGGGCGGAACCATTCTGGCGAACAATCTCGCGCGGCGTCTGCACCACGAGCTAAAGATCGGCAAGGTCCGCATCACCATGCTGTCTGCATCCGAGAAGCACATGTACCAGCCCGGACTGCTGTATGTCGCTGTCGGCAGCATGATGCCCGACGAGCTGTACCGCGATCAGGCGAGTCTGCTCGAGCCCGGTATCGGTTTCCACGTGGACCCGGTCGAAAATTTCATTCTGGACAAGCGCCAAGTCAAGACGAAGAGCGGAGCCGTCCACGATTACGATGTCCTGGTGATTGCCACCGGGTCGCGCCCGGTCATGCAGGGCATTCCTGGCCTGGCGGAAAATGCCGAGACTTTCTATACCGAGGAATCGGCGGTGAAGATGCTGAAGCGGCTTCGCGAATTCCAGGGCGGCCGTGTCGTAATCACTGTCGGCGTGCCGCACAAGTGCCCGATGGCGCCGCTCGAGATTACTTTCATGCTGCATGACTTCTTCAAGGAGCGCGGTATGCGCGACAAGGTGCAGCTGCATTACACCTATCCCATCGGCCGAGTCCACAGCCTCGAGAATGTCGCCAAGTGGGCAGCGCCGGAATTCGACCGTCTGGGCATTACCTACGAGACGCTGTTCAACATGAAGGAGGTCGACGGGAAGAACAAAGTGTTGAAGAGCGAGGAAGGAGGGTCGACCAAGTTCGACCTGCTCGTCGCGATTCCGGCACACAAGGGCATGGAGGTCGTCGAAAAGAACGGGCTCGGCCAGAACGGCTGGATCCCGACCAACCGCACCCGCCTTAATATGGAAGGGCAGGAAAATGTTTTCGTGCTGGGCGATACCACAAACCTTCCTATCAGCAAGGCGGGGTCGACGGCACATTTCGAAGCGGAGACCCTGGGCGAGAACATCGCCGCGATGGTCAAGGTCGGCTCGGCGGTGCGCGACTACGACGGCAAGGTGTTCTGCTTCATCGAAGCAGGAAAGGACCGGGCAACCTACGCGATGTTCAATTACACCACGCCGCCCGATCCCAAAGCGCCAACGCGCGCGGTGCACTGGTTCAAGGTCGCCTATAACAAGCTGTACTGGGCTTCGGCCCGCGGACTGTTGTGATCGGAGATCCCCATGGAAACGCATGCGGAGAGCATTCTGAACAACGGAGGCGAGCTCGAACGGGTCGCGCAGGCGGCCAAGGACTCGCTTACTGACGACATGGTCGGGCGGCTGGCGGCAACCGCGACCGGCGCAATGGATCTCGTAGACCGCATCAACCGCACCGGCCTCGCCGACGCGATCCCGGCACTGGCCGCGCTGGTGCAGAATGGAGACCTCGAGCGTATTACTCATCTGGCGCGGCTCGTCGGCTCTGCGCAGGATGCCCTGACCGACGACATGGTGGGGCGGTTGTCCCAGACGGTGTCGAACGGGCTCGACCTGATGGATCAGGTGGGACGCGCGGGGTTCGAGCGCGCAATTCCGGTGCTTTCGCGCCTCGTGTCCGACGGCGATCTCGAGCGCATCGTTCAGTTGGCAAGGCTCGTGAGCTCGGCCCAGGATGCCCTGACCGACGACATGGTGGGGCGGCTGTCGGAGACCGTCGGCGAGGGCCTGTCGCTGCTAGACCGCCTCAATCGGGCGGGCGCCGGCCAGCTGATCGGCGTGCTAGAGCAGATGCACAGCAGCGGGGCGCTCGAGCGCATTGCTGCCATCCTTCCGAGTCTTATGGGGCGGCTGGAACGTCTGAACGTGATGCTGGAGGCGATCGAGCGGTCGGCCACGGCCTTGGTCGGCGAGGCGCCTGCATCGGGTGGAATCGGCGGAGCGTGGCGGCTGCTGGGCAATAGCGAGAATCAGGAGGTCATGCGTTTTCTGTTCGGGATCGGCAGGGAGCTGCGCGCGACCTTCGTCCAGAAAAAATAGCGCCAAAGTGGCGCATCCGCCGGGCGCGGGTTCCGGCAGCTGCGCCCGGCGCGCGGAGGGTCCATGCCGTCATTCGACGTGGTCTCGCGGGTGGCGATGCAGGAGGTCCGCAACGCAGTCGAGCAGACGAACCGCGAAATCGCAAATCGCTTCGACTTCAAGGGGTCGGACGCGCGCGTTGAGCTGGTGGAAGCGCGCCTGACCCTGTTCGCCGATGATGAATTCAAGCTCAAGCAGCTCAAGGATATCCTCCTGCCGCGGCTGGTGAAGCGCCAGGTTGACCTCGAGTGTCTCGACGAGAGCAGGATCGAGGTGGCCGCGGGAGGCAAGGTGCGCCAGGAACTTCGGATACGCGAAGGGATTGACGCCGAGCTTGCGCGCCGGATCACAAGGCTTGTCAAAGACTCGCGTATCAAGGCGCAGGCCGCAATACAGGCCGACCAGGTGCGGGTGACGGGCAAACAGCGCGATGATCTGCAGGCGGTCATCGTGCTGCTTCGTGCCCAGAAACTCGGTCTGCCGCTTCAGTTCGTCAATTTCCGGGATTGACGTCGTCTTTGCGGCCGATGCGCGGCCCGCGTCGAACGTCGACCGGTAGCCGTTTTCAAGCCATGCGGTTACCCCAAGCAGTCCATTTCGGTTATTCTTTGTCAAAGATCAGGGGAATGTGCCCAAATCTCCGGGAGCCATGACTGCATCCGTGAACAGGCTTTTTTCGGCGGAACCACCGTCAGTGTCTCCGCTGCCGCAACCCCTGCCAGGCTTTGCCGGCCAGGGGTCGTCCGGCCCTGAGTCCGGGTGAGGGGTGCGCTAGGTGGCATCGCCGGGTGACAAGGAACTCGCCGAGCTGCAACGCAGCATTTCCCGGTCGCACCGACACCTGGAAGCCCAGGTGCGGCACAACGAACGCATCTGGGCTGGCTTCCGGCAGATCGAGATCCAGATGATCGGTGCGCAGTCGCTGGGCGAGCTGGTGAACACGCTGGTTGCCCGGATCCCGGAGCTGTTTCCGACAGTCGACTGCGTCAGTCTGGTGTGCATTGATCCGGAATACGAATTGTCGCGGCTGATGGCCGCCTACCCGAATCGCCAGACCAGTCGCTTTTTCATTCCGGTCGACCGCGAATGGCTGGAAAGTCTCGTTTCGGCGCAAGGTAAGCCGCGTCTGGGACCCTGTGACGGACAGTTCCAGGCCCGCATGTTCTCGGGCTGCAGCGTGCGACTCAGTTCCTGTGCGGTTGCGCCGCTCACGCTGCACGGCACGCTGATCGGCTGCCTTAATCAGGGTAGCCGGGATGCGAACCATTTCAGTGCCGATGCCGCCACGGACCTGCTTGGGCACCTGGCAGCCGTGACTGCCATGTGCATCGACAATGTCGTCAACCGCGAGCGGCTTAAGCGCGATGGGCTCACCGATGCGCTCACCGGCGTGGCCAACCGGCGGCTATTTGAGCGGCGGCTGCGCGAGGAGATCAGCCTGAGAGAGCGGCGTGGCAATTCTCTTGCGCTGCTGCTCGCGGACCTGGACCATTTCAAGGATCTGAACGATCGCTATGGCCACCAGATCGGAGACGATGCCCTGAAGCAGGTTGCGCATGCCCTCAGCCAAGGACTGCGGGCGAGCGATGTCCTTGCCCGCTACGGAGGAGAAGAATTTGCGCTCCTCCTTCCGGACACAGGCCGTGACAAGGCCCTCGAGATCGCCCAGCGCCTCCGGGCGCAGGTCGCCGGACTGGCCATTGATGCGCTGCAGGGTGAGGTAACTGCGGTGACCGTGTCGATAGGCGTGGCGTGCTTGGGGCCCGATGGGGCCCCGGGCCCACAGTCCGCCGATGGCGTTGGAGCATGGCTGTTGCGCCAGGCCGACGATGCGCTTTACCGGGCCAAGGCGGCTGGTCGTAATCAGGCCGTGGTCGCCGTGCAGCTTGTGCCGGGCGGGCGCCCGCCGGATCCCCGGAAACGCTGAAGGTAAGCGCGGGGCCCGGTGATTTGAGGCGGGCATTCCTGAGTGTCGCCGGCCCGAGCACCCGGATTCGTTCCAGCGCCGAATGCGGACCGATGCCCTAATTCGACATAGTTTAGGACAAACGCGAAAGGTCCAAATGTATTCATTTTTTTGAAAACAGAACAATCACGCAATAGTTTGTTTTTAATAATAAAAATTGTCTTGTTGAAAAAGGCGTGAAGGATCTCTCTTGATTTTTCGCAGCATCGGGTTATAGTCTTTACGGACGGTACGGAAACTGTAGCCAATGGAGCAAAGCGACACTGGAGGTCTTCTGCTTACAAGGATGACTCCGGTGCATGGAAGCGCCGGAGAGTAGTGGTCCATATACCCGCAGGCGGCCGTAAGGCCGCCTCTTTTTTTGTTCGGAAATGGTGGGGGATCGGCCGGGCGGACCTTAACTGGGAATGCTGCCGGCAGCGACGAGGTCAACGCTCAAGGTATTTCAGTTTGCCGGGGATGCTGTCCCATTCCTTGGCATCAGGCGGCTCCGGCTTTTTCTCGGTCAAAACCGGCCACGCGCGGGCCAGTTCTGCGTTGAGGGCCACGAACTGTTCCTGATCCGGTGGCAGGTCGTCTTCCGCAAAGATCGCGTTGGCCGGACATTCGGGCACGCACAGCGTGCAATCAATGCATTCGTCGGGGTCTATCACGAGGAAGTTGGGGCCTTCGTGAAAGCAGTCGACGGGGCACACCTCAACACAATCGGTATATTTGCACTTGATGCAGTTTTCGGTGACCACATAGGTCATTGCTATTCTCTCCCGCAAAATCGTGTCTGTGCACCGCGGCGCCGCAGGCGTCCAGGGCATTCTTCAGCTCTTTTAAGGACGGCCTCGGCAGTGGGCGGGCGGCAAGTGCGGGATGATACACGCTCCACGGCTCATAGTGGAACCGCGATACCGGTGTGCCGTGACCCCAGCCGTACTCCGGTGGCCGCGAGAGGATGGCGGCAGCAGCGGCCCTAGGCATCGCGCTGTGCATGCGTTACATTAACGGGAATACCGTTGGTGTATCGACCATGTTCGGGAGTCCGCTCATGAGTCACGTTGTTTCCGCTGATTCCAGCGCGTCCCGCGGGGCCGGAAAATGGCAGATCCGGGTCCGAGATGTCCGATCCTGGATTGCGACGCTGCCGCTCGCTGGCAGTATCCCGAGTGCCGAGCGCCTCTACCAGGCCATTTCCGATCTCAACCGACGCGAACTTGATCCGGGTCAGCGTTTGGATCTGATGGAACTCTACGCACAGCCGGTGGCATCGGTGTCGACGGCTTTGCAGGCGCCTTGGGCGTATCTGCGGCTTCCAATGGCCCCCAAGGCGCGTCGGACTGCCGAATTCCTGCGCAACCTGCATGGCGAAATGGCATGCGGATACCAATGCGTACTCCGGGATCTGGTCAAGGCGCATCATGCCTGGGATCGCAAGGCCACAGTATGTGTGGCCGCCGCGAGGGCGATCCAGCAGCTCGGGGAGGTGCTGCTGCGGTCCTACCAGGTCTACATGCCGGCTCCGGCGGGCGTGTGGCGCGAGATTCACGGCCTATACCGCCTGGTCGAGGAACGTGGATTGCTCGACCATCCGGTGAGCCGGGCGCAGCAAGGGTCCGGCATTCGGAAGACCGTGCGCAACACGTACACGCGGGTAGTGGCCCTGGGTTTGTGCGGCCCCTATCAGCTGCCGCAGAACGAGTGTTTGCGGGTCAACGCTTTTCTGCGGAGCCGGGCAGACTTGGTGTCCCTGGCGCCGCGCCCCGGCATGGTGAGCCCTGGAGGCCAGTTTCTGATCGATCTGTCGGCCGATACGCCCGCCCGCGCCATTCCCAAAGGCGCCGCGCCGGCATCCGGGCCCAATCTTCGCGTCCTGAGCACATTTGGCCTGGCGCGCGCCGCACACGATGGCATTGAGCGGCTGCGTGACGGGCAGGTCCTGTCGAAATCCGAAATGGGATTTGACTGCTCCGACGCGGGTTGTCTGGATGTGCTGTGGCTCATGGTCCGCTTCTGGGGTGCCGGAGCCTACCGCTTGTATCCGCGCCGCAGCACACGCGATTCGGAGCTGTCCCTGTGTGTGGGACTGAAAGCATTGCATTTTTTCAGCGGTGGGCGCCGCACGACTCCGATGCTTCCAGCCGAGAACGATTCCGGATATCCGGATGCGGCGGTCGAGGAGTCGTCTGCAGGCGATTCGAACGAGGCGTTCATCGACCTGGAAAGCGGTGCTGGTTTTCCCGAGCTAGAAGCACCGATCCGCAGGTCGCGCCCTGTGGGCGGACAGCGATACGAATTCCGCCAATGGATGGTCTGTGATGAAAGTGCGGGTGGGCTGGCGCTCGTGCATCGGGGCGGCGATGTTTCGGTGCACGTGGGCGAGTTGCTCGGGATTCGCGGACCGGATGCGGACGCCTGGAGCGTAGGCGTCGTGCGCTGGATCAAGAGTCCGGAAACCGCCCGAGTCGACCTGGGTGTGAAAATGCTGGCCCCCGTCGCAATACCGGTTATGGTGAAGCCCGCCGAGGGCGCCGGGCGTGGCGGCTACATTCAGGCGTTGCAACTTCCGGAAATTCCCGCGGTGGGCCAGCCGTCGACGCTGCTGCTGGAGCGTGGCCTGACGTTGGTGGACAGGGACCTCGAACTGCGCGATGCCCGCAACGGGGGGCGGCTGCAGCGTGTTCGCATCCTGAAGGTCATCCGGCGCACCGCATCCTTCGAGCAGGCGGTTGTTGTTCCGGCGGCCGGACCGTAATCAGCGCTGCTGCGTGTCCGGGATGCTCTGCTGAATCCTGCGGAGCAGTTCCGGAAATATCTTGGGATTGGCGGCGACCAGGTTACCGCTTTCCAGGTGGTTCTGTTCACCCCGGAAATCGCTGAGCAGCCCGCCGGCCTCTTCGATCAGCAGGCAGCCCGCCGCCATGTCCCAGGGGCTGAGGCCGAACTCCCAGAATCCGTCCAACCGACCGCATGCAACATGGGCCAGATCGAGCGCGGCGGATCCGGCGCGGCGTACGCCGCTGGTCTCCGGGAGCAGGGTACGGAACGTGTTGATCCAGCTTTCCAGGTGCATCATCGTCTTGAACGGAAATCCCGTGCCCAGCAAACTGCGCTCGAGCCGGTTCGTGGCGCTGACGCGGATGCGCCGGTCATTGAGTTGCGCGCCCACGCCGCGGCTCGCGGTATACAACTCGTTGTGTAACGGATCGAAGACCACGGCCTGATGGGGCTTGCCCTGGTAATGCAGAGCGATGGACACGGCGAACTGGGGATAGCCGTGCATGTAATTGGTGGTGCCGTCCAGCGGATCGATGATCCACAGGTAATCGTTTCCGGCGTGCTGTCCGCTCTCCTCGGCGAGCACGCCGTGGTCGGGGTAGGCGCTGCGCAGCACACCGACGATCTCAGCCTCGGCCATGCGGTCAACTTCCGTCACGTAGTCATTATATCCCTTGCTTTCGACCGCAAGCCGATCGAGCCGGTCGTAGTGACGCATGATGACCTTGCCGGCGCGCCGTGCCGCTTTGATCGCCGTGTTGAGCATCGGATGCATGGGGATTCCGCCATCGCCTGCTGCTGGAGGGCCGCGCATTTTAACTGTTCCTGCCCCATCTAGAAAAGAAATTTCTGTCCCGGCCGGCTGTCCGGCGCCCCGGAACAGGGAAAGTCGCTGGTTGTAGTGGTAGGCTTACGGCACCGACCCGCCCGCCGAAAGCCGCAGATCGACTGGCGTGGTTTTTCGATTCTTCGCGCAAACCGCACAGGATTTGGCATGGCTCTTTCCAATATCAGGGTGGTCTTGGTGCGCCCAACCCATCCGGGCAATGTGGGCGCAGCCGCCCGCGCCTTGAAGAACATGGGCCTGCGGCAGCTCGTGCTGGTCGCGCCTTCCGGATATCCGCATGCCGAGGCGCGCGCCCGTGCGGCCGGCGCGGATGACGTGCTCGATGCCGTGCGCGTTTTTGCGACGCTCGAGCAGGCGATTGCCGGATGCCGACTGGTTGTCGGCACCAGTGCCAGGGTCCGCTCGATCGCCTGGCCGTCGCTGGACCCGCGGGCGGCAGCCGTCCAGGTGATCGAGGAATCGGCACAGGGCGAGGTCGCCCTGGTTTTTGGAGCCGAGCGTACTGGATTGACCAACGAACAGCTCGACCGGTGCCACTATACGGTCTCCATTCCCGCTGATCCGGAATTCTCCTCGCTCAATCTCGCGTGCGCGGTCCAGATCATGGCGTATGAAATCTGGTATGAAGCCTCGCGGGCTGCGGCGAACTCTTCCGGCGATGCTGCTGCCGGACCTGACGCACAGCCCGCAAGCAGCGAGGATCTCGAGCGTTTTTACGCGCACCTCGAAGAGGTTCTGGTGCAGATCCGGTTTCTCGATCCGGACAATCCGCGCAAACTTATGCGACGGCTCATGCGGCTGTTTAACCGCAGCCGGCCTGACAGCAACGAGATGAACATACTGCGTGGCATACTGACGGCCGTGCAGCAGTCGCTGGCCCAGACAATGTTTGACAAAACCCGTCGGGAATCACAAAATTAGGATGTTCTAATGTTTGATCGCCTCCGAGAAGATATCCGCAGCGTATTCGAACGCGATCCAGCCGCGCGGTCGACCCTGGAGGTGCTGACGGCCTATCCGGGGATGCATGCCGTGTGGACCCACCGGCTTACGCACCGCCTGTGGCGCTGGCGGCTGCATTGGCTGGCGCGCGTCTTATCCCATCTTGCACGCTGGTTTACGGGCGTGGAGATTCATCCGGGGGCGGTGATCGGGCGGCGGTTCTTTATCGACCACGGTATGGGCGTTGTAATCGGCGAAACCGCGGAAATCGGCGATGACTGCACGTTGTATCACGGGGTCACGCTCGGCGGGACCACGTGGAGGAAGGAAAAGCGCCATCCGACGCTGGGCAAAAACGTGGTGGTCGGTGCCGGCGCCAAGATTCTCGGTCCGATCTTGATCGGAGACAACGCCCGGGTCGGTTCCAATTCGGTCGTAGTGAAGGATGTGCCGCCCGGGGCGACTGTCGTGGGAATTCCCGGCCATATCGTCGCGAGCCGAAGCGATGAACAAGTGCGGCGGCGCGAGGCTATCGCCCGGAAGATGGGCTTCGATGCATACGGCCAGCGCGGCCAGATGCCCGATCCGGTCGCGCATGCGATCGACTGCATTCTGGATCACCTGCACCAGATCGACCAGAAAATGGAGCGCGTGGGCATGGCTCTGCAGGAAGCGGGCGTCAAGGTGGAAGGCGCCGAATTGCCGGCGATCGAAGCCTGCCGCCTGGAAGATGGCGCACCGGACGGCAACGGGACCCAAGCTGACGGCACCAACAGTAGTTGACTAGATTTGTCGGGTATGTAGAATATGCACCCAGTTCCTGACAAATAGGATAGTCCAATGAAACTGACTACGAAAGGTCGCTACGCGGTGACGGCGATGTTGGACCTGGCTTTGCACTACGAGCAGGGAGCGGTGACCCTGTCGGACATCGCCGGCCGCCAGGGGATTTCCTTGTCGTACCTGGAACAGCTCTTTGCGCGGTTGCGCCGCAGCGGGCTGGTGGAGAGCGTCCGCGGTCCCGGGGGCGGGTATAATCTGGCCACGGCGCCGGGCGAGATCTCGGTGGCCGAAATCATCATCGCCATCAACGAGAACATCGATGCCACGCGCTGTGGCGGAGACAAGAACTGCAGTGGTGACGACCGCTGCCTTACCCATTATCTGTGGGAAGGCCTGAGCGAACGCATTCATGAATTCCTGAGCGGCATCACGCTGGCGGACCTGGTGGACAGACCAGCCGTCCAGGAGGTTGCCCGGCGTCAGGAAGACCGCAACCGGGTGACGGCATCGCAATGATTCGCCGCCTCCGCGCTGGGTACGGCCTCGCTGGCCGCAGCCGGTGGTTGGATCGGGGCGGGTGCGACATTGGTTGTCGGGACGAGCGTACGTAGCAGAAGACCGGCAGCGCAGGGCACGGCAGGTGCGCCTGCTGCGGTCGTGGATTCGGAGAGTGAAATGAGAAAGCCGATTTATCTGGATTATTCCGCAACGACCCCGGTCGACCCGCGGGTCGCGGAAAAGATGTGTCGCTATCTGACGCCCGATGGCGAGTTCGGAAATCCGGCGTCGCGTTCGCACCAGTTCGGTTGGGCGGCCGAGGAAGCGGTAGAGGAAGCGCGTGCCCAAGTGGCGGCGCTGATCGGTGCTGACCCTAAGGAAATCGTATGGACTTCAGGCGCCACGGAATCGGACAACCTCGCGATAAAAGGGGCGGCGCATTTCTATCAGACCAAAGGCAGGCATGTCATCACCTGCAAGACTGAGCACAAGGCGGTACTCGATACCTGCCGCCAGCTCGAACGCGAAGGATATGAGGTGACCTACCTGGATCCGGAACCGAATGGTCTGCTCAATCTGGCCAAGCTGGAGGCTGCGATGCGGCCGGATACCACGCTGGTATCGGTGATGCACGTCAACAACGAAATCGGGGTCATTCAGGACATTGCAGCAATAGGCCGCCTTTGCCGGTCGCGCGGTATCGTGTTCCACAGCGATGCAGCCCAGAGCGCGGGCAAAGTGCCGATCGATGTCAATGCAATGAATGTCGATCTGATGGCCTTGTCGGGACATAAGGTGTACGGTCCGAAGGGCATCGGAGCGCTGTACGTGCGCCGCAAGCCGCGCATACGCATCGAAGCGCAGATGCACGGCGGCGGTCACGAGCGCGGCATGCGGTCGGGAACCCTGCCCACGCACCAGGTGGTCGGCATGGGCGAGGCGTTCCGGATTGCCAAGGAAGAGATGCCCGCTGAAACATGCCGGATTGGCGCACTGCGTGACCGCCTGCTCAACGGATTCCGCAGCATCGAGGAAGTCTACGTGAACGGGGACATGGAACAGCGTGTTGCCGGCAACCTGAACATCAGTTTCAACTTTGTCGAAGGCGAGTCGCTGATCATGGCGCTCAAGGACCTCGCAGTTTCGTCGGGTTCAGCCTGCACTTCGGCAAGCCTCGAGCCTTCCTACGTTCTTCGGGCGCTCGGTCGCAACGATGAGCTTGCACACAGCTCCATCCGCTTCACGCTTGGCCGCTTTACTACCGAAGACGATGTCGACTACACGATCAAGCTCGTTAAGGAGAAAATTGGTAAACTGCGCGAGCTGTCTCCGTTGTGGGAGATGCATAAGGATGGCGTCAATCTGAGCACGGTGCAGTGGGCGGCCCACTGAGCAGTGCGACGGGCACGACTGTTTAAGAGGCGAAATCCGGATTGTCCTGACGAGGAGCAACGAACATGGCGTATAGCAACAAGGTATTGGATCACTACGAAAATCCCCGCAACGTGGGTTCATTCGACAAATCCGACCAGTCGATCGGCACCGGTATGGTCGGCGCGCCCGCCTGTGGCGACGTGATGAAGCTCCAGATCAAGGTTAACGAGCAGGGCATCATAGAAGATGCCAAATTCAAGACCTACGGGTGCGGTTCCGCCATTGCCTCGAGCTCGCTGCTGACCGAATGGGTCAAGGGCAAGAGCCTGGAAGAGGCAGGCAAGATCAAGAACACGCAGATCGCCGAAGAGCTGGCGCTGCCGCCCGTGAAGATCCACTGCTCGGTGCTGGCCGAGGATGCGATCAAGGCAGCCATCGCCGATTACCGCAAGAAGAACGCCATCGGCGATGGCGGCGCGGAAGCATCGGCCGCCTAGCAGTCAGTGACGGAGGTACGATAGAACCATGTCCATTACCATGACCGAACGGGCCGCCGAGCATGTGCGCAAGTCCCTCGCGCACCGCGGCAAGGGAGAGGGGCTGCGCCTCGGCGTACGCGCCTCGGGCTGTTCCGGCAAGGCCTACGTGCTGGAGTTTGCGGACTCGATCCAGCCGGACGACGAGGTCTTTGAGAATCACGGTATAAAGGTGATCGTAGACCGCAAGAGCCTGATGTTTCTTGACGGAACCGAACTCGATTACGGCAAAGAGGGGCTGAACGAGGGTTTCAAGTTCAGCAATCCGAACGTCAGGGGCCAGTGCGGCTGCGGGGAAAGTTTCACTGTCTAACGCCGGCGGTGCAAGGCGATGCGGGCCATAGTGGAGAAAAACTATTTCGAGCTGTTCGGCCTGCCGGTAGGTTTTGACCTGGATACTGCCGACCTGGCGGTGCGCTACCGTGAATTGCAGCGCCAGTTCCACCCGGACCGACACGCGAGCTCCACCGGCCCCGAACGCCTGCTGTCGCTGCAAATCACAGCCCGGATCAACCAGGGTTTCCAAACGTTGAAGGAACCGTTGGCGCGCGGCCGCTACCTGCTGGCCCTGCGCGGAGTGAATACTGACGAGGAGACGGACACCAGCATGGACCCTGATTTCCTGGTCGAACAGATGGAAATGCGCGAGAGCCTGGATGAAGCACGCCAGTCGGCGAATCGTGGTGAGCGGCTTGCGCGCCTGGCGAGCGAGACCAGCAAACTATTGCGCGCCCGGACCGACGCGTTGGCGGAGAGTCTCTCCGGTGGCAATCCCGAAAGCCTGCGGCGTGCACGAGAGTTGGTGAGGGAGATGCAGTTTCTGGCTAAACTCGCACGCGAAGTCGAAGAGCTGGAGGAGGCTGGCTAGGACGGTCCGTTTCCGGTTCCCGGCTTGTGAACGGCGGCCCCAGCCCCATTAAGTTTATCACTATGGCATTGCTCCAGATCAGCGAACCGGGCCAGTCAACGGCTCCACACCAGCGCCGCCTGGCCGTGGGCATAGACCTCGGTACTACCAACTCGCTCGTTGCCTGTGTGCGCAGCGGCATAGCGGATACCCTGCCGGATGACGAAGGCCGGCACCTTCTGCCGTCGGTCGTGCGTTACCTGGCAGGGGCGGACGCCAGCGTCGGGGAGGCGGCGCTCGCGGTGGCGGCCGACGACCCGCTCAATACTGTCGCTTCGGTGAAGCGACTGATGGGGCGCGGCCTCGATGACGTGAAGCGGCTCGGTGGCGCGCTGCCGTACGAGTTTGCGCCGGGCGACAGCGGGATGCCGCGCATCCGCACCGCAGCCGGGTTGGTCAGTCCGGTGGAAGTATCCGCCGAAATCCTCCGCTCGCTCAAGCGGCGCGCCGAGGCCACCCTCGGGGGCGAGCTGAGCGGTGCGGTCATCACCGTTCCGGCCTATTTTGATGACTCCCAGCGCCAGGCAACCAAGGATGCGGGACGGCTCGCCGGCCTCAATGTGCTGCGTCTGTTGAATGAGCCAACTGCTGCGGCGGTTGCCTACGGTCTGGACCAGAAGGCTGAGGGCATCTTTGCGATCTACGATCTCGGCGGCGGCACCTTCGACATATCCATCCTGCGGCTCAACCGCGGGGTTTTCGAGGTACTCGCCACGGCCGGGGATTCGGCGCTCGGAGGAGACGACATGGATCACGCGATCGCCGACTGGATGCTGCGGCAGGCCAGTGTGGACGTGTCTGCCGACCCGTACGCCGCGCGCCGCGCGCTGCGTGATGCGCGCGTTGCGAAACACGCCTTGTCTCAGGCCGCGGAGACCCTGGTGCGGGTAATACGTCCGGACGGTTCGATATGGCAGGGCCTGCTGACGCGCGGCGAATTCGAGGCTCTGGTCGACCCGATCATCGAGCGCACGGTTGCTCCCTGCAGGCGTGTCCTGCGCGATGCCGGCATCACCGCATCCGATGTCTCGGAAGTCGTATTGGTTGGCGGTTCGACCCGCATGCCGCGCGTGCGCGAGCGTGCCGCCGCGGTCTTCGGTCGTACTCCGCTCACCGATATTGACCCGGACCGGGTGGTCGCGATCGGGGCGGCGATCCAGGCCGACATTCTGGTCGGCAACAAGCCTTCAGACGAGATGCTGCTGCTCGATGTCATCCCGCTGTCGCTCGGGATTGAGATCATGGGTGGTATGGTCGAGAAAATCATCGCGCGCAACTCGACCATTCCGATTGCCAAAGCCCAGGATTTCACGACCTTCAAAGACGGGCAGACCGCCATGGCGATCCACGTGGTGCAGGGCGAGCGCGAACTGGTTTCGGACTGCCGTTCGCTCGCCCGCTTCGAGCTGCGCGGCATTCCCCCTATGGTTGCGGGAGCCGGGCGCATACGTGTGACGTTCCAGGTGGATGCCGACGGGCTGCTGAGCGTTTCGGCGCAGGAGCAGACGAGCGGTGTGGCAAGCAGCGTAACCGTCAAGCCTTCGTACGGCCTGTCGGATGACGAGATCGAGCGCATGCTGCGGGATTCCATCGCGTATGCGCGGGAGGACAGTGCTGCGCGTGACTTGCGGGAGCAGCAGGTCGAAGCGGACCGTGTCCTGGACGCAGTCGAGGCCGCTCTAGCGGCTGACGGGGCCGCACTGCTGTCGGCGTCCGAGCGTCAGGAGATAGAGCAGGAACTGTCCCGGCTGAGGGCGCTGCGTGCGGGCGCGGATGCCGCACGCATCCGTGAGGGTATTGCTGCGCTTGACCGGGCGACCCGGGAGTTCGCCGCGCGGCGCATGGATGCGGGGATCAGTAAGGCACTGTCGGGGCATCGGCTGGATGAGTTCAACTAGGATACGTCCGATGCCCAAGATCACGTTTCTGCCCCATGCGGAGATCTGCCCGCAGGGAGCCACCATCGAGGCAGCCCCTGGAACCAGCATCTGCGATGCCGCCCTCGAGGCCGGCATCCGCATCGAACATGCCTGCGAGAAATCCTGCGCCTGCACGACTTGTCACGTCATCGTGCGCCGTGGGTTCGAGTCCTTGGAGCCGGCGAGCGACAAGGAAGAGGATCTCCTGGACAAGGCCTGGGGCCTGGAGCCGCAGTCGCGACTGAGCTGCCAGGCTAAGGTTGGCGATACCGAGATGGTAATCGAAATTCCCAAGTACACCATTAATATGGTGGCGGAAAAGTCTTGATAAGGGGGCAACGATGAGCCTGAAATGGACGGATAGCCGGGAAATTGCCATTGCCCTGAGCGATAAATACCCGGATGTGGACCCGCGGCAAGTCCGGTTTACGGATCTGATGGCCTGGATCCAGGGGCTCGAGGGTTTCGACGATGCCGAGGAGCGCTGCGGCGAACGCATTCTTGAGGCCATCCAGATGGCCTGGGTCGAGGAATCCGGCGACTGAGCCGGTTTCGTTGTGCGTGCGCTTCCAAACCGTTAAACTACGGAATTCAAACGCTTAAGGGTGGGAGAGCACCGATCCCGGTATCGCACCGTCCTTGGGCTGGCAAACTAACCGGACGGATTATTGATGGCTCTTGAACGTACCCTTTCGATCGTAAAACCAGACGCTGTTGCAAAGAACTTGATCGGCGAGATCTGCGCGCGCTTTGAAAAGGCCGGTCTGCGGATCGTGGCGGCGAAGATGGTTCACCTCAGCCGCAGCCAGGCAGAGGGTTTCTACGCCGTCCACCGGGAGCGTCCTTTTTTCAAGGACCTTGTGCAGTTCATGATTTCCGGCCCGGTTATGGTGCAGGTACTGGAGGGGGAGGGCGCGATTCAGAGGAATCGCGACATCATGGGAGCCACCAATCCCAAGAATGCCGCGCCGGGCACGCTTCGTGCCGACTTTGCCTCGAGCGTTGAGGAAAATGCGGTGCATGGCTCGGACGGTCCGGATACCGCGCGTACCGAGATCGGGTATTTCTTCAGTGCGATGGAGCTGTGTGCCCGCACCCGTTGAGAAAGACCGTGGCGACCAAGGCTAAAACCAACCTGTTCGGTCTCGACCCTTCCACGATGCGGGCATTTTTCGTGGATATGGGCGAGAAGCCGTTCCGAGCTGCGCAGGTGCTGCAATGGATCCACCACTACGGCGCCGACAGCTTCGAGGTCATGACCAACATCGGCCGCCCGCTGCGTCAGCGCCTCGCCGAAGTAGCCGAAGTCGTGGCTCCGCAGATCGTGCTGGACCGGGAGGCATCGGACGGTACCCGCAAATGGCTGCTGCAGTTGGCCGACGGCAACTGCATCGAGACCGTGTTCATCCCGGAAGACGGGCGCGGGACGCTGTGCGTATCGTCCCAGGTCGGCTGTACCCTGAATTGCTCTTTTTGCGCAACCGGACACCAAGGGTTCAACCGTAATCTAGAGGCCAGTGAGATCATCGCGCAGCTTTGGGTTGCCAACCGCGCGCTTGGCCGTGACCCGCGGGGCGAGCGGCTCATCACGAATGTCGTCATGATGGGCATGGGCGAGCCGCTGCTCAATTTCGACAACGTCGTTGCGGCCATGCAGCTCATGCTGGACGACATGGCTTACGGACTGTCCAAACGCCGGGTCACGCTCAGCACCGCCGGCGTGGTGCCCGCCATAGACCGGCTGCGGGAAACCTGTCACGTGAGCCTGGCCGTGTCGCTGCATGCTCCAGACGACGCGCTGCGCGACCGGCTGGTGCCGCTCAATCGCAAGTACCCCATCGCAGCGCTGCTCGATGCCTGCCGGCGCTATGTCGCCGTGGATGGTCGGCGGCGCGTGACCTTCGAGTATGTGATGCTCGCAGGCGTGAACGACAGCATTCAGCACGCGCGCGATCTGACCCGGCTCCTGACGGATGTTCCTTCCAAGGTTAACCTGATACCCTTCAATCCATTTCCCGCCAGCGTCTATGCGCGTTCCGACCAGTCGACCATCGACCGCTTTCGCGACGTCTTGATGAATGCCGGCCTGATGACGGTCACGCGCAAGACCCGCGGCGATGACATCGATGCCGCCTGTGGTCAGCTCGCCGGCCGCATCGAAGACCGGACGCGGCGTTCGTTGCGACCCAGACAAGGAGGCGTGAGCAACCTATGAATCCGCTGATGCGAGGCGCAATCGCGGTCGCGCTCAGTCTTCTGCTGGGCGCCTGTGTCACGGTCGGACCGACGGGGAAGCCCACCAACAAGAAACAGCTGGTATCCACACTCACCCAGCTCGGAGCCGGCTACATTGCGCGTGGTGAGTACGACGTGGCGCTTCATGAATTGAAGCACGCGCTCGAGATTGATCCGGATGATTCGGAGGCAAACAACATAATGGGTCTGCTATACGCACGACTCAAGGATAACGACAGGGCCGAGCATTATTACCGCAAGGCGATCTCGCTACAGCCCGACAATTCCGATGCCCAGAACAATTACGGAGTATTCCTGTGCCAGCGCGGGCAGCTCAAGTCTGCCGAGAAGCATTTCACGGCGGCGTTGTCGAACCCGCTTTACAAGACCCCGGAATTGGCGGATATGAATGCCGGCGTCTGCTACATGAAGGGAGCCGATTCGCTCAATGCGGAGAGGTATTTCCGCGCAGCACTCGAAATAAACCCGAAACTTCCGCTGGCGCTGTACTATATGGCCAAGATCGGTTTTGATCAGGGGCAGCCGGGGCTGGCGCGCGGCTATATCCAGCGCTATTTCAAGGTGGCGAAACCATCCCCGGTGCCGCTGCTGCTGGCGGTGCGGATTGAGCGCGCGCTCGGGCACGTCAATGCGGCGGCAAGCTATGCGGTATCACTGAGCGGTATGTTCCCGGATTCGCCCGAGGCGCAGCAGTTACGCACGCTGGATGGCGGATAGATTAAGATATCGTCCCATGGAAATGGAAACTCCCCAGAAGAAATCCTCCTCCGGCTTTGGGCCGGGGCCGGCCCTCGCCAAGGCGCGCGAAGGTCTCGGGCTGACGCATGAAGAGGTCGCCGAGCGGTTGCGCCTGGCACCCCGGCAGGTTCAGGCGCTGGAGTCGGATGATTACGACCATCTGCCCGGGCCGACGTACATCCGCGGTTACCTGCGCAGTTACGCCGAACTGGTGGGTTTGGCCTCGGGCCCGATCCTCGAGGCCTACGGGCACGTGCCTGCCGCCAGCAAGACAACCAGCCTCGACAGCATTGCGCCCAGGGAGGACGTGACCAGCCAGCACCGCCATGTCCGGCTGGCGACGTATGCGCTCGTAGCGCTCATCATTGCGCTAGCGGCAAGCTGGTGGCAGGGCCGATCGCACCGCGAAACCCCTGTACCGGCAAGGGTGCCGGCACCATTGGCGGCCGCGCCGGCCGTCGCCGCGCCGGCAGTTCGCCCCGCTGCGGTACCGCCGAAACCGGGCTTCACTCCTGCGAGAGTGTCCGCCCGCCCGACTGCGGCGTCCGTGCGCACGGGGACGGCGGTCTCATCCCCGTCTGGATCGCAGACCGCCGCGACCAAGTCGCCACAGGCGGCTGTGCCCGGGAATGTCGCGGCCGCGACCGCAGCCGCCGGTCGGGTGCTGCTGGTGCTAAAGATGGTCCAGGACTCGTGGGTGGATGTGCATGACGCCCAGGGCAACAAGCTGCTGTACGAGACCGTGCCGGCTGGCCGGGTCGTCACGCTTGAAGGCAGCGCGCCGCTCAGCGTTTTTCTGGGCAATGCCGCCGGCGTGCAGGTCGAGTTCGACGGCAAACCCTTCAATCCGGCACCCTACATCCACGGACAGGTCGCACGTTTCATTCTGGGTGCGGCCCGAAGGCACTGATATGGAAAACCCGAGCCCGATTGTGCGGCGCCAGACGCGCCGTATCATGGTAGGAGAGGTACCGGTAGGCGGCGGCGCACCGGTGAGCGTGCAGAGCATGACGAACACCGATACCTGCGACGTAGACGCCACGGTTGCCCAGATTCGTGCCCTGGCCCGGGCGGGCGCCGACATCGTGCGTGTTTCAATTCCATCCATGGAAGCCGCCGAGGCCTTCGGGCGGATCCGAATGCAGGTGGACATCGCGCTCGTGACGGATATCCACTTCGATTACCGGATTGCGCTGCGCGTGGCCGAACTCGGGGCCGACTGTCTGCGCATCAATCCCGGCAATATCGGACGTGAGGACCGCATCCGCCAGGTCGTCGACGCGGCCAGAGAACAGGGTATTCCGATCCGTATCGGGGTCAACGCCGGTTCCTTGGAGAAGGAGCTGCAGAAGAAGTATGGGGAGCCGACTCCACAGGCGCTGGTCGATTCGGCGCTGCGGCACATCGATATCCTCGAGCGTCTCGGCTTCCACGACTACAAGGTGAGCGTCAAGGCCTCGGATGTGTTCATGGCCGTCGCGGCCTATCGCATGTTGGCGACCCAGACGGACAATCCGCTGCACTTGGGCATTACCGAGGCTGGTGGCGCCCGTTCCGGTGCGGTGAAGTCCGCAATCGGCCTCGGCATGCTTCTTTCCGAGGGCATAGGCGACACCATTCGCGTTTCACTCGCGGCCGATCCAGTCGAGGAGGTAAAGGTCGGCTTCGATATCCTAAAAAGCCTCCACGTCCGCAACAAGGGGATAAACTTGATCGCCTGCCCGTCGTGCTCGCGGCAGGAATTTGATGTCATTGGAACGGTGAACGCACTTGAGGCGAGGCTGGAGGATATTACCGAACCTATGGATGTGGCGGTCATCGGTTGCGTGGTCAACGGACCTGGGGAGGCGCGCGAAGCCCATGTCGGCCTTGCCGGGGGTTCGCCCTGCCTGCTCTACGTCAATGGCCGTCCGGATCACAAGGTTTCGAAGGAGCAGCTCGTCGATGAGTTGGAGCGGGTAATCCGCGCCCAGCTCATTCTGCGTCGTGAATCGGCCGGCACCACCGCAGCCGGTACGGTCCTTCCCATCAAGCAGATCGACTGAGGGGCGCCCCGGTGAGTCGGGCGATACAGGCAGTGCGTGGGATGAATGATCTCCTCCCGGACGCCCTCGGGCTGTGGCAGCGGGCGGAGCAGTGTGCTTCCGGGGTGCTTCATTCCTACGGTTATCGAGAGATCCGTTTGCCGCTGCTGGAGAAAACCGAGCTCTATGTGCGCTCGATCGGGCAGGTCACCGACATCGTCGAAAAGGAGATGTACACCTTCGAGGACCGCAATGGCGAGAGTCTGAGCCTGCGGCCGGAGGGTACTGCCGGCTGTGTGCGTGCCGGCATAGAAAACGGTCTGCTGCACAACCAGATCCAGCGGTTCTGGTATGCCGGGCCGATGTTCCGCCATGAGCGTCCGCAGCGCGGCCGTTACCGCCAGTTCTACCAGATCGGCGTCGAAGCATTCGGCATGTCGGCACCGGAGCTGGATGCGGAACTCATCCTGATGGGCGCACGTCTGTGGCGCAGCCTCAAAGTGCACGACGTCGTGCTGCAACTCAATTCCCTCGGCACGCCCGCCTGCCGGGCGAGCTATCGCCGGCTGCTTGTCGATTACCTCGAGGAGCACCGCACGGTGCTCGATGAGGACAGCCTGCGGCGTCTGCACAGCAATCCGCTGCGGGTTCTCGACAGCAAGAACCCGGCGCTGCAGGGTGTGATCGAGCGCGCCCCCAGCCTGTTGGATCACCTCGATCCGGAGTCGGCCGCGCATTTCGATCGCCTGCGCAGCCTGCTGGATGATGCCGGTGTCGGCTATGTGGTCAACCCGCGGCTGGTGCGAGGCCTCGACTATTACACGCGGACAGTGTTCGAATGGGTGAGCAGTGCGCTTGGTGCGCAGGCGACCATTTGCGCCGGAGGCCGTTACGATGGGCTGGTAGAACAGCTTGGCGGGCGGGCGACGCCGGCAGCCGGATTCGCGATCGGCATGGAGCGGGTCGTCGAACTGCTCGCGCAGCAGGAGTTGGCGACGGAGACCGGGCGGTCCCAGCTGTACATGGTGCTGCTCGGGGAATTGGCGCAACGGCGTGGCGCGCTGCTTGCGGAGCGCCTACGCGATGATGGAATCGCCGTGGAATGCGATGCGGCCGGTGGTTCGCTAAAGAGCCAGATGCGGCGCGCGGACCGCAGCGGCGCGGTCTACGCGGTGTTGATCGGAGATGCCGAGATCAGCGCCGGACTGGTGAGCATCAAGTCGTTACGGTCGGAAGGGCCGCAGGAGCAGATCCCGGAGGGCAGCCTGGCGCAGGCGCTCAAACAGAGACTGGTGTGCTGAGGCGCGCAGCGGCGCCTGCACCCGAACTACAGACGGACGGAGAGAAACTTGGAAGCATTCGATTCGGACCAACAACTCGAGTGGCTCAAAACCTGGTGGAACAAGTACGGCAATGCCCTGATCGCCGGAGTTGCCCTCGGCATCCTGGTAATCGCCGGAACCAACTACTGGTTGAGGCACCGTGCGTTCAGTGCGGATGCTGCTTCTTCGCTCTACGATGTCATGCTGGGGGAGTTGTCTCAGAAGAACGTGTCCGCAGCGCAAGCCGACGGTCAGCTGCTCATCAGGCATTACGGCTCGACACCCTATGCCGGCGATGCGGCGCTGGTGCTCGCGCGCCTGAGCATGGATGCGGGTAACGCCAAGGCTGCGCGCGGCCATCTGCGGTGGGCGATGGACCATGGAACCGGAGCCGGAGTGCGCGTCGTGGCGCGACTGCGCCTTGCACGGCTGCTGATGCAGGACGGCAGACTCGATGCGGCGCTGAAGCTTGCGGACAGCAGGGATCGAGATGGCTTTGCATCGGATTACGATGAGCTGCGTGGTGACATCCTCGTGGCGCAGGGCAAGAGGAACCAGGCGCGCCAGGCCTACAGCGCAGCCCTGACCGAACTCGACCCCAATGCGCCGTATGCGCGTGTGCTCCAGATGAAGCTCGATGATCTGGGTCCGGAGGTCGGCAAGTGATTCGTAGCATGTTGTGGCGCAGCGTTCGTATTCTGTCGATGCTGATTCTGGTGCTCGGCCTCGGGGGATGCGGCATCATGAACTGGATACATGGCGGGAAGAGCAACGCTGCGCCGCCAGCCAAGCTCAAGAGCTTCGCGGCCGCATATCGCGTGGAACGCGTCTGGAGCGCCGATATCGGTGGCGGTGCCGGCGCCAAGTTCATCAGACTTTCCCCCGCTCTTCACGACGGCGTGCTCTATGTGTCGGAGCCGCACGGTCAGGTCCGGGCCTATGTTGCGGCTACCGGCAAGAAGCTGTGGGGCAGGGACCTGAAAAATACTGAGATCGAGGGCGGCACCGGCTATGCCGATGGCATGGTGCTGCTTGGCACCCGTAACGGGACGGTGATCGCGCTCAATGCAACGAATGGTGCGCCGCTGTGGACGGCTTCCGTGTCGAGCGAAGTTCTGTCTCCGCCCCGTGGTGCCGACGGAATCGTGGTCGCCCAGACCGTCGATGGTAGCATCTTCGGGCTGTCTGCAAAGAGCGGCAAGCAGCTGTGGATGCAGGAACACACCGTGCCGGCGCTCAGTTTGCGCGGGAGCTGTACGCCGCTGATCGTAGACCATGTCGTGGTGACGGGCCTGGCCAACGGAAAGCTCGCGGCCTACCATGAGTCCGACGGCAGGCAGCTTTGGGAAATTCCGGTTTCGGAGCCCCATGGGCGCAACGAGATCGCACGTCTGGTCGATGTCGACGCGCCGCCGGTGGTTGTTGGTGAGACGCTCTATGCTGATGCCTATCATGGCAAGCTCGTCGCCTTCAATCTCGCGAGCGGACGCATCCAGTGGTCGCGCGACGTCTCGAGCTACGCGGGGATGGCGGTCGATGCCAACAATATCTACGTCTCCGACGCGCGCGGCTACGTAACGGCCTATGATCTGGCTACCGGCGCCAATGTGTGGCAGCAGACGGGCTTGCACGGTCGCTGGCCCACCGCACCGGTGGTGATCGGAGATACCGTCGCGGTTGGCGATTTTCATGGATACGTCCACTTCCTGTCGGTGGATGACGGGCGGTTCGTCGCACGCTACCGGATGGGAAGCGCAGCGATCCTGGCTACGCCGGCGGCCGATGCCGAGACTCTTTATGTCGCCGACCAGGATGGAGACGTCGTTGCCCTGCGCCTGCACGCGAAGGTACAGTCGGTGCCGTAACGCACGTATCGGGTGCCTGGAAGCGAAGCAATGAAACCGGTGGTCGTTCTGGTGGGCCGGCCGAATGTCGGCAAGTCCACCCTGTTCAACGCTCTGACACGCAGCCGTGACGCGCTGGTGGCCGATGTCCCGGGGCTGACCCGCGATCGGCTGTACGGCAACGGCCTCGTAGGGGACCGTCCGTATCTGGTGGTGGACACCGGCGGCATCAGCGATGACCGCAGCGCCCTGGGCGAGCTGATGTCGGTCCAGGTACGACAAGCCATCACCGAGGCCGATGTCGTGGTGCTGCTGGTCGACGGGCGTGCCGGTCCCAATGCGGCCGATCGGTCCATTGCCGACGAGATCAGGCGGCTCGGCAAGAGCGCAGTGCTCGCGGTAAACAAAACCGAAGGCATGGATCCGGGCCTTGCGGTGGCGGAGTTCCATGCCCTGGCCGGCGGGCAGCCGGTGGCCATTTCCGCATCCCACGGCGACGGTATCGACGAACTGATGCGCCGGGTTCTCGTGCCGCTCCCGCGCGTGGAAGAAGAGCACGCGTCGGGAGACGTTCCGCGGATCGCTGTGGTGGGACGACCCAATGTGGGCAAGTCGACGCTGGTCAACGCGATGCTCGGCGAGGAGCGCGTGGTGGTTTACGACGAACCCGGCACCACGCGCGACAGCATATATATTCCGCTGGAGCGGGCGGAGCGACGTTACGTATTGATCGACACGGCAGGCGTGCGTCGACGCGGCCGCATCGACGATGCCATTGAGAAGTACAGCGTCATCAAGACGCTGCAGGCGATCGAGGTAGCCAATGTGGTGCTGCTCGTGCTCGATGCCCGGCAGGAGGTCAGCGAACAGGACGTGAGTCTCGCCGGCCATGTCCTCGAAGAGGGACGTTCGCTGGTGCTGGCCGTCAACAAATGGGACGGTCTGGACGAGAGCCGCCGTGACTGGATCAAGCGCGAGCTGGAGCGCAGGCTTGCGTTTGTCGCCTTCTGCCCGCCGCACTTCATCTCGGCGCTGCGTGGTTCCGGTGTTGGCGCGCTGTTTCCGGCTATCGACCGGGCCTACGCATCGGCTCGGCGCACTATTCCGACGTCGCGACTGAACCGCATTCTGCTGAAGGCGGTGCAGGTGACTGCACCGCCGATGGTTCATGGCCGGCGCATCAAGCTCAAGTATGTGCACCAGGGTGGCAAGAATCCTCCGCTTCTGGTGATCCACGGCAACCAGACCGAAGCGATGCCCGGCTACTACACCCGCTATTTGTCCAATGCCTTCCGCCAGGCTCTTGGGCTCGAAGGCACGCCGGTGCGCATCGAATTCGTGCAGAGCGAGAATCCCTACGAAGGCAAGAGGAACCGGCTGACCCCGCGGCAGTTCGAGAAGCGCCAGCGGCTGCGGCGCATTGCGCGCAAGAAATACGGGTGATGGCCGTGTGCCGCTCAGGCTCCAGGCCCGTCGTTCCTCGCTAGCCACTGTGCCAAGTAGCTGGCTGTCTGCGCGATTCCGAGTGGCACGACCGATGGCGGTCGGGGTGCCGACCACAGGGCCGCAAGCGCATCGCCGATATCGCCGCGTTCGAGCTGGTCGCGCGTAATCTCGAGGCTACGGGCATGTCCGTTGAGCCAGCGCACTAGAACGGGCTCCTCCGGCCAGTCGGGGCGCCGGATATAGAGCAGCGGTACGCCATTGCAGGCCGCCTCCGCGAAGATACCGTAGCCTGGCTTGGTGACAAGCGCGTCACAGCTGCGCAGCAGATCGGGGAAGGTTATTCCGAGCGTATCGATGCTGACAATGTCCGCACGTGCCCCAGCGATGTCCCGGTCGCCCACCCAGTGCACTCCGGGCAAGCGCGGCCAGCAGTTCAGGTCGAGCGGCAGGGGGATGCCTCCAAGGGTGATGACGATGAGCCGTCGGTTCCGACCGAGCCGCAGGCGGGCGTCGAGTTCCGCGCGTCGATCGACCCCGAGCTGCGCAATGACGCCGGCCGGCCGGCCGTTGCGGATCCCCGGCATCGGCATGCTGGGTTCGATCTGGAGAAATGCGGCGGCGCTGTTGTAGGCAGCAAGCATCTGGTCGACGATGGCCGGTGCCTCGGGCTGCGCTCCGCAGTAGTGCCGGTAGATATCCGCCCAGTTGAGGCAGCACAGCGCCACGGCCGGAATGCCGGCGGCGGCGGCACCGGCGAGCGGCAGATAAGCGATGTCGGCCAGCACCAGATCGGGCGCTAGCGCGCGTAGCCGCTGTGCTTCAGCCGTTACCTTCCGGTCCCAGTTACAATGAAAGGCGCGATAGGCAGCCGCACTTTCGTCCACGCGCACTTCCACGGCTGACTTCATGATCATACCGAAGTCGCCAGTCTCCGCCAGATAGTCCCATCCGGTACCTAGCCTCGCCTCCAGCAGCTGGCGTGGCAACGCCGTGCGCAGACTGACGCGCAGGCCCGGGATGCGTCGGCGGAGCAGTGCGATGACCGGCAGGACCTGTGCAGCATGCCCATAGCCATGGGACGAGATGGACACCACGAGATGCGCGGAGCGTGGCACGCCGGTGCTCAGTGGGCCCGCCGTTCAGGACCGTCCGGAGCAGCCGCTGCGGACGGCCGGAGGGGACGCGATGGCGCCGGCTTGCTGCCACCGCTGCGGTGGCCCCGGCTCACTGTCCCGTCTCCTCTACTCGTGCCTTCAGGTGTCCCCGGGCCAGTAGCGCGCGGATGCGCTGGCCGGGGCGCAGCTGGCGGGCATCCTGAACCAGGACCCCGTTATCGTCGCGCTGGACAATGGCGTAGCCGCGGGCAAGCGTCGCCAGCGGACTCAGCGTGTCCAGTCGACCCGAGGCGGCGCTCAGGCGATGTCCGGCCCGTTCCAGGCTCTGGCGGATCGCCCGCTCCAGACGCTCCAGGTGGTGGGTAAAACGCAGCTGTCCCTGGCAGATGCGGGCCGCGGGTGAGAACTGGTGGAGGCGCGCGGTCGCAGCCAGTAGTGCCGAGGCTGCCGCGTTATGCCGGGCAGTGTGGGCCAGGCTCAGGCGGCGGGAGATGTCGGCGAGCCGCTGGCGCAGGTATCTGATCCGGTCTGCCGGGTGGATCAGCCGGGAAGCGAGCCAGTCGAGACGCAGGCGCGCGCTGTCCAGGCGGCTGTTCATGCAGCGGCGCAGCCGCTGCTCGGCCGCCGCGCATTCTGCCAGCCATTCGCGGGAATCGGGACTCAGCATGACCGCAGCCGCGGTCGGCGTCGGCGCACGTGCATCGGCCACCAGATCGGCAATGGTGAAGTCGGTTTCATGGCCGACACCGGAGACAACCGGCAGCGGACATTCGGATAGTGCCCGGGCTACGACCTCCTCATTAAACGCCCACAGGTCCTCCAGTGATCCGCCACCTCGGGCAACAATCAGCGCATCGCAGTCGCGGCGTTCCCCGGCCAGCCGGATGGCGGCGGCAATCCGCTCGGCTGCCCCCGCTCCTTGCACGGGCACCGGGTAGATGAGCACCGATATCAGGGGAAAGCGGCGCGCCAGCGTTGTGATGATGTCGCGTATGACGGCGCCGCTCGGTGAGGTGATGACGCCGATGCACCGGGGCAGCTTGGGAAGAGGTTTCTTGCGAGTGAGGTCAAACAAGCCCTCCAGGGCAAGCCGGTTCTTCAGCGCCTCGAAGGCGCGTCGCAGTGCCCCTTCGCCCGCTTCCTCCAGGTGTTCGACGATGAGCTGGAATTCGCCGCGACCCTCATACAAGCTGACGCGGGCACGCAATACCGCATGCATGCCGTCTTTGGGTACGCAGGCAAATACCCGCTGGTTGCTGCGGAACAAGGCGCAGCGGACCTGTGCCTGGGCGTCCTTCAGGGTGAAATAGCAGTGGCCGGATGCCGGTCGTGCCAGGTTCGAGACCTCGCCTTCGATCCACAGCAGCGGAAAGCCCCCTTCGAGCAACGCTTTGGCTTCGCGCGCCAGGCGCGATACCGAGTAGATCTCGCGCAGGGGTGTGGTTCCGGGCGGGGCAGGAATCAGGTTGCGGCTGGCCATCCCGCAAACATAACCTGCGGCTTCGAAATAGAGAAGGCCTTGCCGCGGTTGCCGGACCCGCCATGGGGTAGACCGCGTGCCCGGCGTCTCATCTTGCAGACCGGCCGTTGCCATTAGTGGCATATAGCTTGCATGTTTATCGATTACGAGGGATGCACCCAGGCGGACGCGGCCTTCCACCGGTTTACCGGGCCGCGAGGGACCGGAAAGCCGGACCCGGGTCAAATAACCCGTGTCGAAGAGAACGTTTGATCCTGCGCCCGGTAGGGAAATATTTGAGCTACCGGATCCTGTGTCCGGTTCACGCAGCGGTAGCGGAGCAACCGGAAACTGGCTGTACAGGCGACGGGAATGCGGGTCTGGATTCGAGCTTATGCCGGTGGCCTGGTTCGGCATGGGGCCTTATCCGAATCGCCGGCCGCAGAGTCGGATTCCGTGGGCGCCGTTCGCGGCGTCGTGGCCAATGGCGGGGAGGCATGCTCTACCGATGTCCGAATTCGCTAAATCGATGTTCCGCGTGCGGGGGGCGCGGCATGCACGTCTGCTGCTCGTGGACGACGAACCGGGCGCCCTGGACCTGCTGCGCCGGGCATTTGCTGCCGAGCCGTACCTGATCGAGTCCTATACCGATCCGACCGAGGCACTTGCACGGGCAAAGCAGATTGAGTTTGATCTGGTGATCTCCGATTACCGTATGCCGGAGGTTGACGGAGTCAGCTTTCTGACGATCTTCCGGACGCTGCAGCCGGATGCCGTGCGGTTGATACTGAGCGGTTACGCCGACAGCGATGCGCTTCTCGGTGCAATCAACGATGCCCGGATCTTCCGCTTCATCTCCAAGCCGTGGATGGACAGCGAACTGCGCGCTACGGTGTTCCAGGCGCTGGCTTATCGCGCCACGTTGGTGGAGAACCGCGAGCTTGCCGAACGGGCTCGTTTCGGGGCGCAGGAGTGCCCGCGCCGACAGCAGCAGGAGCTGGAGCGCCTGGAGCGTGAACAGCCGGGCATCACCCGGGTGCGACGTGGCGCGGACGGCGCTATCCTGATCGGCAATGAAGAGGACGACGAACAGTAGCCGGGCCGAATCCCCGAGACAGAAACGAGGGTTTGGACCCCGGACCCCCGTCCAGCCGGAAGGAACGGGCCGGTACCGGCCGCAATCAAGAAACGCCCGACCGCGCCGCCTTCACGGCGCCCTGCCGCAGCGATACTGGCGACGGCCGTCAGTCAGCGTGGATAGACAGGCTTGGCGTCGATTTGGGACTGTGCCTGCTCTTCGGCGAGTTTCACCTGCTCCAGGGCGGTCTGCGCGAGTTTCAGGGCTTTGGCGCTCTTGCCCTCGCGGTTCAGCTTCTCGGCTTTCTTCACGTACTTTGCGGTGTTGACCCAAAGGTCTACATGCTCTTTGTGTGCCCGGGCGACCGCCTGTTTCGCGGCGGCGATTGTATCTGCCACGGATGGTCCCCTCGGGGCAACGTGCGTCGCACAGCCGCCGGCGGCGAGGGCTAGAGAGACCAGGAGCACGGTTTTTTTCATCGTCAGGTTTCCTCCTCGGGTGGTGTTGGCCACAATTAAAGGTTAGGCGTGCGACGGCGTCAACCGAAAAAGTTTTCCCGCACCGGCCCGGAAGGGGGAATATTACGGCTGACACCGACGTCGTGCGGCCCGGCTGGCAGGCCGTTCTCAGCCGCCGGCCGCGAGACCGTGCTGTGGAAGGGGCCAATCCCCAGTTTACGGCCGCAGAGTCAATCCGTATAATGCAGCATGCGTATTGTCCAAGAAGCCTTGACCTTTGATGATGTGCTGCTTTTGCCGGCACATTCAAAGGTACTGCCCAAAGATGTCGACCTTTCCACCGCGCTGACCCGAAGCCTGCGTCTGAATATCCCGATCCTGTCGGCGGCCATGGACACGGTCACCGAATCGCGTGCCGCCATCAGCCTTGCCCAGGAAGGGGGGGTGGGGGTCATCCACAAAAATATGACTCCGCGCCGGCAAGCCGACGAGGTGCGCAAGGTCAAGAAATTCGAAAGCGGGATTATCAGCGAACCGATCACGATCACGCCTGATACCACGGTGCGGCAGGTGCTAGACCTGACGCGGGCGCAGCGCATATCCGGGGTCCCAGTCACGCAGGACGGCAAGCTTGTCGGTATCGTCACGAGCCGTGACCTGCGCTTCGAGACGCGCTACGACGAGCCGGTCAGCCGCATCATGACTCCAAAAGAGCGTCTTATAACCGTCCGGGAGGGTACCAGCCGCGAGGAAATCCTGCGGCTGCTGCACGCGCACCGCATCGAGAAGATCCTGGTTGTGGACGAAAAGTTCGGTCTCAAGGGGCTGGTCACGGTCAAGGACATCCAGAAATCGAGCGAATATCCACGCTCGGCCAAGGATTCGGCCGGACGCCTGATCGCCGGCGCGGCCGTCGGGGTTGGCAAGGGCACTGAAGAGCGTGTCGAGCAGCTGATCGAAGCCGAAGTGGACCTGATCGTGGTGGATACCGCCCATGGCCACTCGCAGGGGGTGATCGACCGGGTGCGCTGGATCAAGAAGCACTATCCCAAGATGCAGGTGGTTGGCGGCAATATCGCCACGGCATCGGCGGCCCATGCGCTGCGTGATGCCGGCGCCGATGCCGTGAAAGTCGGTATTGGACCGGGCTCGATATGTACCACCCGTATGGTAGCCGGCGTCGGTGTGCCGCAGATTACGGCGGTTGCGAATGTCGCTGACGCCCTAGCCAGCACCGACGTGTGCGTGATCGCCGACGGCGGGATCCGTTTTTCGGGAGACATCACTAAGGCGATCGCGGCTGGCGCTCATGCAGTCATGGTCGGCAGCCTGCTTGCGGGTACCGATGAGGCGCCGGGCCAAATCGAGCTCTACCAGGGCCGTTCGTACAAGACTTACCGGGGTATGGGGTCCCTCGGTGCCATGGGCGAAGGGTCGAGCGACCGTTATTTCCAGGAAGGTGCCAGTAGTGAGAAACTGGTTCCCGAAGGCGTGGAAGGGCGGGTGCCTTACAAGGGTCCGATGGTAAACATCATTCATCAGCTCATTGGAGGTCTGCGCGCGGGTATGGGCTATACCGGATCCTCGAATCTGGAAACGCTGCGCACCAATGGAGAATTCGTGCGGATCACTAATGCCGGCATCCGCGAGTCGCACGTGCACGACGTCACCGTCACCAAGGAAGCGCCGAACTACCAGCGGGATTAGGCGGTAACATGCAGCCCGTGAACCGTATCGATTGCGCTGCACGCGCCGCTTCCCGCACTGTACAGCTGCCGCCATGACTGATCCCCATTCCCAGAAGATCCTCATTCTCGATTTCGGTGCGCAGTATACCCAGCTCATCGCCCGCCGGGTGCGTGAAGCCGGCGTATACTGCGAGATTTATCCCTTCGATATGGGAGAGGAGGAGGTACGCCGGTTCGCGCCGCGCGGCATCATCCTGTCCGGCGGTCCCGAGTCGGTTACCGAGGCCGAGACGCCGCGCGCTCCGCGGTCGGTGTTCGATCTCGGCGTTCCCGTGCTGGGTATCTGCTATGGCCAACAGACCATGGCCGCGCAGCTTGGTGGCGAAGTCGAAACCGGCGAGACGCGCGAGTTCGGGTACGCGCGGGTGCGCATGCACGGCCACTCGCGGCTGTTCAAGGGCATACGCGACGAAGTGGGCGAGGGCGGCGAAGAGTACCTGCACGTGTGGATGAGCCACGGTGACCGCGTGACCAGGCTGCCGGCCGGTTTCCGGGTGATTGGCTCCAGCGAGGGCGCGCCGTTTGCCGGCATCGCCGACGAAGCACGCCATTTTTACGGTGTTCAGTTCCATCCCGAGGTCACCCACACCACCCAAGGCGCGGCGATCCTGGAGCGCTTCGTACGCGATATCTGTGGCTGCGGTGCGCTGTGGACGCCCGGCAATATTGTTGATTCCATGGTGGCAGCAGTGCGCAGCCAGGTCGGAACCAATGAAGTGGTGCTCGGACTTTCCGGAGGAGTGGATTCTTCGGTGGTTGCGGCGCTGCTGCATCGCGCGATCGGCGCTCAGCTCACCTGTATTTTCGTCGACAACGGCCTGCTGCGCCTGAACGAGGGCGATCAGGTGATGGCGACCTTTGCCGAGCACATGGGGGTCAAGGTCATCCGGGTGGATGCCGAGAAGCGGTTTCTCGATGCGCTGAGGGGTGTCAGCGATCCGGAGTTGAAACGCAAGGCCATCGGGCGTGAGTTCATCGAAGTTTTCGAGGAAGAAGCGGCGAAGATCCGGGGCGCGAAGTGGCTGGCCCAAGGCACGATCTATCCGGACGTGATCGAATCGGCCGCCGCGCGTACCAGAAAGGCGCACGTGATCAAGTCGCACCATAATGTAGGCGGCCTGCCAGAGCGCATGCATCTGCAGCTGCTTGAGCCGCTGCGGGAGCTGTTTAAGGACGAAGTGCGTGCGATTGGCGCCGAGCTCGGACTGCCGCACGCCATGATCTACCGTCATCCCTTCCCCGGACCGGGTCTGGGCGTGCGCATTCTCGGAGAAGTGAAGAAGGAATACGCCGATATCCTGCGCAAGGCCGACGCCATCTATCTTGAGGAGCTGTACCGCAGCGGACTGTATGACAAGGTCAGCCAGGCGTTCGCCGTATTCCTGCCGGTGCGGTCAGTGGCGGTGCTGGGCGATGCGCGGGCCTACGATTATGTGGTTGCGCTGCGTGCGGTCGAGACGGTGGATTTCATGACTGCCCGCTGGGCGCACCTGCCCTACGACGTGCTCGGGCGCATGTCAAACCGCATCATCAACGAAGTCCGCGGCATTTCGAGAGTGGTGTACGACATTTCAGGTAAGCCGCCGGCTACCATAGAGTGGGAGTGACCGGAATTTTTAACACATGGAATTATAATAATTTAAACAATCCCATCGAGAACATAATCCGCATCATCAATGGTATTTTTCCTGGTATTTATTGTGCGTAGCAAGGCAGCGCACATCGATACCATGAGAGGCGAATTGGTGCAGTCATGGTATTTCGTGGGCGCCGCTCAGATGCCGGTTCTTGATCGAGAATGGCGTTATTGCGGGCTGTAAACACGCCAAATATGTATATAATATGGCGTGAATAAGTGCTAGAATCACGCCATGAGATGGATATGGCAACAATCGGACTGGCCCGATTTCAGCTATAACAATCGCGCGCTCAATGATCGGGAACTTGAATTTCGGCTGAACTCTGAGCGCCTGGCAGGCAGCTTTGATGCGCTACCGATGGCATCTCAAGAGGATGCCACGATTGACTTGATGCTTTCCGAGGCCATCAAAACCAGCGCGATTGAGGGCGAGGATCTGGACAGAGAGTCGGTCAGGTCATCACTACTCGCTTTGATAACATCGGATACGCTACCGGACAATGCAGACCAGAAAGCAGCGGGGGCTGCTTCGTTGCTGGTGGACGTTCGCAAGAACTGGCAAGCATCCCTGACGCATAAACTGCTGGGCAAGTGGCAATCCATGGCTGTCCCGGAACAGCGTTATACACCTATTCTGCGAGGTGCATACCGCAACGATCCTTCACCAATGCAAATAGTGAGCGGGCCTTATGGGCGGGAAAAGGTTCACTATGAGGCCCCGCCAGCAACCCTGGTGCCTGAAGAGATGGCGAGATTCATCGACTGGTACAACAAGATCAGCCCTTTGAAAGGTGATAAGAAGATACGGGGGATTGCCCGAGCAGGTATTGCACACCTTTGGTTTGAAGTGATTCATCCTTTTGATGATGGCAATGGGCGAGTTGGCAGGGCGATTGCTGACCATGCGCTTTCACAGTCTCTCGGTTATCCGACTATGGCCTGTCTTGCCACAGCGATAGAAGGGGACAAGAAATCCTATTACCTGCATTTGGAGAAAGCGAGCCGGGGAAGCCTGGACGTTAACACCTGGCTAGATTATTTTGCCGATAGGGTTATCAAGGCACAGGAAATTGCCAGGGAAGAAGTGGATTTTGTACTGGCCAAGACGCGTTTCTACGAAGCCTATGGCGACCAGCTGAATGACCGGCAGGCCAGGATGGTGTCGAGGGTGTTCGCTGAAGGTCGCAAGGGCTTTGAAGGTGGAATAACGACCAAGAAATATGAAGCGATTACCAAGTGTCCTAATCGGACGGCCAGCCGTGATCTTTCTGACCTGGTTTCTAAGGGAATCATCGTTCCGTTACCAGGTGGCGGCAGAACAACCCGATATGAGTTAACGATTGTTGAACCGGCTCAATCTGGTCTGACGAGGTAATGATTCCCTTCGCTCTGCACTCTGCAGCGAGCGATTTTATCTACACAAGCCTGATCGATTTAATGAGTTACCATTTGTCCTATGAACATCGATACACTCAAAGAGAAACTGGCTGATATCGACGCCGATACCTTGCGCAATTTTATACTCGACCTCTACCACCGCTATCCGGAGTTGAGCGACAAGATCGAAGCATTGACATTGGCAAATGATCCGGTCGCCCTGTCCAGGGTGCTGCGCAAGCATATTGCATTGCTGAAACGAGGGAGGAGGTTTGTCGACTATCGGGCGAGCTTTGATTTTGCACACGAACTGGAGGCGGCCCTTGCCGACATTGAAAGCGGACTGCTGGGGTGCTCGCCGGAACATGCGTTTGATTTGGTCGACCAGTTCCTGGCGACGGCGGAATCGGTGCTCAACCGTGTCGATGATTCCGGTGGGGCAGTGGGCGAGGTATATCGCCAAGCCGTACTATTGTGGTTGACGGCGGCTAAAGGCTGGCGGGATGCCAACATCGATTGGCTTGAGCGGATTTATCAACTGTATCAGCAGAATGATTATGGTGTGCTTGATCCGCTATTGCCGAATGCCCATCTGCTGTTAACCCCGGATCAGCTGAAGCAACTTGCCTGGCGCCCCCGTGTTGCCTCACGTAATTTTGTTACCGGTTGCCTCATGAGTGATGTTACCGGCGCGTCCCGTCTTGCCGTCTCCTTTCCATCTGTTTGTAAGCCGCAAAGCGGCAGAAGTCCGCGGCCGGTGGGGCAAGATGTGTTGAATGCCATCCAAATCTAGGCCATTGGGGGTGCGGACAATTACTTGGACTCAGGCCTGTCCCAACGTTGCCCGGCGCGAAACGTGTAAGTTCATGAAGGATATGCACAAAGGTGGATTAATCGAGTGTTAACGATTTCAACGCCAGAAAGTGTCAATGTGGCCCCGGA
>JAPTTX010000074.1:0-75011 GCA_028068195.1 Gammaproteobacteria bacterium | reverse complement strand
ACAACCAGGCACTCATCGCCCTGGCGCGCCGGCGTTGCGATGTGCTCTTCGCGATGCTGCGTGATGGCAGCTTCTACCATGCTGTTCCCACGATGAACGCTTGACTAAACATATAGGGGCACACCCCTATCAGGACTTGGCCAGCTCCACCAGCCGCACCTGCGGCGCACCGCCGCTGCCAGCCAGACGTGCGGCCAGGGGCGGAAGACTGGCATGCAGAACGTCCAGGAGCTGCCAAGGCGGATTGATCAGCAGCAGCCCGCTGCCATTCAGGCGCCGGTCCATATCGAGAGGCAGGGTGATGAACTCCACGGCATGCACTGGTGCTTTGAAAACCGCCACGGCACGATGGAAGGAATCGACCGGCCGGCGCGATTTGATCGGGTACCATGCCATGTAAACCCCGTTGCGCCAGTGCCGCATGCCATGGCGCAGGGCAGCGGCAACTGCCGCAAACTCGTCCGGCCTTTCGTAGGGCGGGTCGAGCAGCAGCAGGCCGCGGCCTTCCCTGGGCGGAATGAATGCCCGGATCCCGTTCCAAGCGTTGACGTGATGCACGGCTATGCCCGGGACCCGGCGCGTGTTTTCGCGGAGCACCGCATATTCTTCGGGATGCAGCTCCAGCAACACCGCCCGGTCGCCGGATCTCAGAAACTCGCGAATGATCATCGGCGAACCGGGGTAGAATCTGAGCCTGTCGCCAGAATTGAAGCGCTCGACTATGCCGAGGTAACGGGCCAGCGCCGGCCAGGCTGTACGTTCTGGCCACAGCTGGCCTATCCCCTTTTCGTGCTCTCCCCCGCGCTCAAGCTCGTAGATCCCGGCACCGGCATGACTGTCAATCACACAGAACGGCGTTTGCTTGCGCTGCAGCGCCTCCAGCACCAGGGTGAGGACATAATGTTTGAAAACGTCGGCAATGTTGCCGGCGTGATAGCTGTGCCGGTAGTTCAAGGATGCGCCGCGCTGGCCGGCCGCGCCAACCGTCTGCACCTGCTTAGGTCGGACGCATGCGGGAAACCGTCAGGTATCATGGGGCTTGCCCGCCTTGCCGCGCACCTTGTCGGCAGGGTACTTGCGCTCATTGATCTCGATCTTGCGCCATGCGGCCTCGACCAGGTTCACGCCCAACCGGTCGGAGATGCGAATGAGATAAATGAATACATCGGCGAGTTCCTGCTCCACTGCGGCAAGTCTGTCCGCGGGAAGCTGCAGGCTCTGCTTCTCGGTGAGCCACTGGAAATGTTCGACCAGCTCGGCAGCCTCGACGATCAACGCCATCGACAGATTCTTAGGGGAGTGGAACTGCTCCCAGTCGCGCTCACGGGCAAAGTCGCGCAGGCGCTGCACCAGAAGTTCGAGGGCGTGCGCGCCGGAGCTGGAACCAGCGGATTCCGTATTCATGCCGGTTCCGGCAGTTGGCCGGCGTGCCGGATTCCACCGCGTCCGTCGGCCTGCTTTCCCTGATACATGGCTATATCGACGCGTCGCAGCACGCTGCCGAGATCGCGACCGTCCTGGGGCATGACCCCGATGCCGATGGACACGCTGAGGGCGACATTGCCCCCATTTGTCCGTCGCGCTACCGCATCCTGCAGGCGCCGCGCAACGAGCATTGCCTTGTCGGCGTCTGAGTCCGGCATGACGATGACAAACTCATCTCCGCCGAAACGGGCCGCAATGTCGGATTCACGTACTGCTGTCCGGATCACGTCTCCGATCTCCCTCAAGACCCGGTCTCCTGCATGATGGCCCAGGACATCGTTGATCGCCTTGAACCGGTCCAGGTCGGCAAACAGAACTGCCGCCTGCCCGCCGGCACGATCGAGTTCCTGGAACAGCATGTCCGTACGCTCCTGCAGGCCACGGCGGTTGAGCAGGCCGGTAAGGAGATCGCGATGACTCTCGGCCTCAAGCTGCAGGCGGGTCTTCTCGATCCGGGACATGAGCGAATAGGCATAAACGATGATGATGGCAAAAAAGGCCAGAAAGAATGTAGTTGTTGGAGATATTGCATGCAGGTAGGAGGAGGAACGCAAGATCGTGATGATTGCCACCAGCGAAAACGTGCCAATCAGCGTTTCTGCGAACAGCCGCATTCCGTAGCGCATGCCGTTGCCCAGTATCACCATGATGTACGCCAGATATGCGGGCGACATGGGATGGGGATCCATCAGCACCGAGAACGACACCATGAGCAGGTCCGTCCACATTGCAAGCCGCCAGCGCGCAACGGAGCGAAGGTGACGGCGCGCGTGCAGCAGGTAGGCGGTGGTCAGAACGAAGTATGCGCCTCCCGCTGCTTCTATCGCGGTCTTTCCAGGCAAGGCGCGACCCGTTGACTGACCCAGCCTGAAGTACAGCAGGTACAGGACCCAGAACAGGTACCGCGTGCAGTACTGGACACGTTGCTCGTCCCAGGAAGCCGTGTGGACCCAGCCGCCCTGCCGGCGATCCCCGCGGCGCCGCTCCCGGCCCGGACGTCTGTCGGATTCACGTCGACCCTGCATCACTTCGGCCTTCTCCGGTCAGCATGCCTGCGCATCCTGTCCATGGCAAGCGGACGGCTGCGCTATTTCCTGGCGGGAACGCCAAGGCGTTTGTGGGCGCGCGCTATGGCTTGGCGTACCTGCTCCGGGGCGGTGGCACCAAAATGCTTCCTGGCAGCTACCGACCCGGTCACCGTCAATATGTCGAATACATCCGTACTGATGATCGCACTAAATCGCTGCAGCTCCGACAGGGTCATTTCCGCCAGATCCTTGCCACTGTCGACTCCATAGCGGACCGCCCGTCCCACCACTTCGTGCGCGTCGCGGAATGCAACCCCCTTGCGCACCAGGTAATCCGCCAGGTCGGTAGCCGTGGAAAATCCATGCTGGGCAGCATGCAGCATGTTCTGACGTTTGACCTTGATGTTTGGCACCAGATCCCCGTATGCCCTGAGACAGCCGAGAACGGTATCCAGGGCATCGAACAGCGGCTCCTTGTCTTCCTGGTTGTCTTTATTATACGCAAGCGGCTGGCCCTTTATCATGGTGAGCAGAGCTACTAGGTCACCGACGACACGGCCGCTCTTGCCTCGAACCAGCTCCGGAACATCGGGATTTTTCTTCTGGGGCATGATTGAAGAGCCTGTACAGAACGCATCCGGGAGCTCCACGAAATTGAACTGACTCGATGACCACAGGACCAACTCCTCCGAGAAACGCGACAAATGGATCATCAACAACGCCGCGCCGGCAGCAAACTCCACGGTGAAATCGCGATCAGAGACGGCGTCCAGGGAATTCTCCGTCACAGCTTCAAATCCGAGAGCGCGCGCCGTGAATGCACGATCGATCGGATAGCTCGTGCCGGCCAGGGCTGCAGACCCGAGCGGCATGACATTGATGCGCCTGCGGCAATCAGAAAAACGCCCGCGATCGCGCTGGAGCATCTCGAACCACGCCAGCACGTGATGGCCGAAGGTGACCGGCTGGGCCACCTGCATGTGGGTGAATCCGGGCATGATTGTATCGGCCTCGCGCTCAGCGAACGAAACCAGCGACTGCTGCAACCGCTGGATTGCCGCATCGATCGCGTCGACACCGTCGCGGAGATACAGACGCAGATCAGTGGCAACCTGATCGTTGCGCGAGCGCCCGGTGTGCAGCTTCTTGCCGGCATCGCCGATACGCGCGATCAGGCTCGATTCAATATTCATGTGCACATCCTCAAGCGCCACGCTCCAGGAGAACGTGCCGGCCTCTATTTCAGCCTCGATATCGAGCAGGCCCCCGACAATCGCGTCTCGTTCCGCCTCGGTAAGCACACCCACATGGGCCAGCATTTTCGCATGCGCCACGGAACCAGCAATGTCCTGCCGGTAAAGCCGCTTGTCGAACGAAACGGAGGCAGTGAAGGCCTCCACGAACGCGTCTGTCGGTTCGGTGAACCGGCCTTCCCAAGGCTTGTCTATGCTCATGTCTGCGTCATCGTCATTTCTGGTTGGTCCCGGCAGAAAGCTGCGCCGCGCATGTCTTCATGTGCGCGCCGGCGGATGCCTTCCCGCTCGTCCGTGCACCCGATCCGGCTGTCGGTAGAGCATTGTTGAAGACAGGCGTTCTAGGCTAGTGTTAATCTAACTGAAGTTAGTTGAACGAGTCGCGGATTAGTCGGCGTTACCCTGGTTCGGACTCTCCTTTGTGCACCCCCACCCCGAATGCCGAACCAGGTCTTCCTGCCCCCGTCCAAGACGGGGGCTTTTTTTTCCACGCCGGCATGGACGGTCGGGTCGGCCCCGGGGCACCCGGGGACACAGGACGAATATACTTATTTTTCATGCATAAAAACAGAACAAGTTGAGGTACTATTCTTGCAGTACAGGCAAACGTCACGGTCAGATTTGGTCCGCGATGACCGCATGCCGTGACAGGGGAAGCGATCGGCCGACCGGAAGCATGGGGTCCTTTGGACAATCGGGTCCGATCCGGAAATCCGGCTGGCAGGAAAATGTCGCCGACTGCAGCGTGGCCGTTCACCCCAATTCTGACAGGGAGACGCGGTGGCACGGATTGCGGAATACCGCAGCGCCCGGTATTGCGTCCGATATTCATGAACCGCCGTTTGCATTCTGAAACAGTACTACCCCACCCCCCGGTAGCCCGGACATGAACAAACCCAAGTCTCCTGGCCAGGACTTCCTGCCCGATTTCGCGTCCTTGAGCAATGCACTGCGGATCATCTTCCTGGCATTGATTATCGCAGTGATCATTACGATCGGACGCAATGCCACGTTCGACGAACGCGCCTGGCAGGACCTCAACCTGCTTACAGCCTTCGCGCTGATGATCTCGTTCGTGAGCGTCATTGTACTCAAGCTGGCGCATCCGTTCATACGCCGGCTCTCACTCGTCAACGGCTCGATCGTGGTGTTTCTGCTGCTTCTCTGCGCCATAGGGCTTGGAACGGAGCTCGTCATTTTCGGGTTGTATGATCTCGGCCTGATCAGCACACGCTGGCCCTCCTGGCACGTGGCGCTGCTCGCCCGCAGCCTGCTCATCGGCGCCATCATCAGCGCACTAGGCCTGCGCTACCTGATCGTGTCACACCGAGCGGAGGCGGATTCCAGGTCGGAACAGGAGGCGCGTCTGCAGGCTCTACAATCGCGCATACGCCCGCACTTCCTGTTCAATAGCATGAACAGCATCGCCAGCCTCACACGCAGCGATCCGGCGCGCGCCGAAACTGCGCTGCAGGATCTCGCAGACCTGTTTCGGGTCCTGCTGGCGGACGCCCGCAACCTGGTCCCGATCTCGGCGGAACGGGAAATATCGCGGCAATACCTGGAAATCGAGAAGCTGCGGCTCGGAGACCGCCTGAAGGTGTCGTGGAACGTGAGCAATGTGCCGCGCAGCGCGCTCATTCCGGCGCTTACGCTGCAGCCTCTTCTTGAAAATGCGATCTATCACGGCATCGAGCCGCGGTTCAACGGAGGCACACTGAAGATCGAACTCTGGGCCGAAGGCGACTACCTCAGCGTGCTGATCAGCAATCCGCTGCCGGAGACGCAGAACCACCGGTCATCCAAAGGCAACAAGATTGCCCAGGAAAACATACGCCAGCGCCTCAATACCCACTTCGGCAGCGCCGCCACCATGCAGACCTTCGAGGAAGGCAAGCAATACCATGTCAAACTGAAAATGCCGATTGTGAGGGGATAGCGCGGCGATGCGCTTTCCGCCACAAAGTAAAGCTGACTCTGAGCCCGGGCGCGGGGCGCCGTGTACCTGCCCTGCCGACACGCGGAGGTAATCTATGAAGGTGCTGATTGTTGATGACGAGAAGCTGGCGCGCGACCGCCTGCGTGAACTGCTGACCGAGATCGGAGGCCATGTCATCGTCGGCCAAGCCATGAACGGCAACGAGGCCGTGGAGCGGGCCGCCGAGCTGAAACCTGACGTATTGCTGATGGACATCCGCATGCCCGGCATGGATGGACTCGAGGCAGCAATGCATCTGATGGGACTGGAAACCCCCCCGAGCGTGATTTTCACGACTGCCTATGACCAGCATGCGCTGCACGCCTTCGAGGTGAACGCCGTCGACTACCTGCTCAAGCCGATCCGCAAGGAACGGCTCTCCCTGGCGCTCGAGAAGGCGCACAAGCTCACGCTGAAGCAGCTGCAACAGATCAACCAGGCCCAGGAACAGCCGAGTGCGCGCACGCACATCAGCGTGCACCTGCGCGGCAATATCCGCTTGGTACCTGTCCAGGACATCCTGTATTTCATGGCGGACAGCAAGTATGTCACAGTGCGCACCCCGTCGGAGGAGCACCTGATCGAGGATTCCCTGGTCAACCTGGAAAAGGAATTCGGCGAGAAGGCGTTTCTGCGGATCCACCGCAACGCGCTGGTCGCCACCAGCTATATCAAGGGAATCGAGAAAAGCCCGGCTGGCACCTGGCAGGTAAGCCTAAAGGGTCTTGACCGGAAGCTGGATGTCAGCCGGCGCCATGCCGCATCAGTCCGGCGGTGGGCCCGGCACTAGCCGGGCGGCGATCACTGCGGCGATCTGAGTGCGCTGACGAATGCGGTCGGGCCGACGGGGCCGCTCGCGCGCAGCTCGTGCCCGGCCGCGGCTACAGCCGAGTCAAGGTAGCTGCCGTAAAAGTCGGCATTGCCCACGCCAACCAGCGGCGGCACCAGCTCACGGCCGTGGGCATCAAAGACCTGGATTGTCGGCGTCAGAGACACTTTGTAGTGCCGCGCGAACGCGGAGTCAGTTGTCATTTTTCCCGAAAAATCGCGCAGCGGCCGGGCGCTATCGATATTAACCTCGCGGATGATGACTTTTCTGCGATACGCCGCATCCGCATACCTCGGCTCGAGGTAGAGTTCGTCCACCTCCTTGCAGTAGGCGCATGAGTTTTGATAGAAGAATACCAGCACCGGCAACCGATTGCGTGCCGCGCGGCGCGCCACCGCCTGCAGATTGCCGGCCGGCGGCAAGCCGGCGGCAAGGGTGGGTGCAGCGACCAGCAGGAAGATCGTCGCCAACAGGATGCGGCCGACACCGGACTGCCCGCGTCGTCCGGCTGCGGTGCCCATCCGGCCGCGAGGATGATTCCCAGCCCGATTTGATTTAGCATTACCCACCCGCTCGACTTCCGGTTTTGCCGCTCGCATGCGTCCTGCCTCCGTTCTGAACATCATTCGCATAGGTACCCGCAAGAGTCAGCTTGCCCTGTGGCAGGCCGAACACGTTCGCGCGCAACTCGTTGCCCGCTGGCCCGGTCTCGAGGTGGAACTGGTCAAAATGACCACCCAGGGAGACAAGATTCTCGACAGCCCCCTCGCAAAGGTCGGTGGGAAAGGGCTCTTCATCAAGGAGCTTGAACAGGGCTTGATGGATAGACGCATCGACCTGGCAGTTCATTCCCTAAAGGACGTGACGGCAACCCTGCCCGCGGGCCTGCACATCCCCGTGATTTGCGAGCGGGAAGATCCGCGCGATGCTTTTGTCTCGAGCCGCTATTCCGGCATCGCCGCACTGCCTGCCGGCGCCCGCGTGGGCACTTCCAGCCTGCGCCGGCAATGCCAGCTGCGGGCGGCGCATCCGCAGCTCCAGGTTCTCGATCTGCGCGGAAACGTCAATTCACGCCTCGCCAAGCTCGACGGCGGCGATTACGACGCGATCATTCTTGCTGCAGCCGGCCTCAGGCGGCTCGATTTGGCCGTCCGGATCCGAGCTTTCCTGGATCCGGACGAAAGCCTGCCGGCCGTCGGCCAGGGCGCCATTTGCGTCGAATGCCGCACCGATGACGAGCATACCAATCAGCTGATCGCCGCGCTCAATCATCCCCCGACAGCATTCCGGGTACGGGCCGAACGTGCGATGAATGCGCGCCTGGAGGGCGGATGCCAGGTTCCCATCGGGGGTTATGCCGAACTTGCCGGCGGCGATCTGCGCCTTCGCGGGCTGGTGGGCGCTCCGGACGGCAGCCACATCATACGCGGCGAAATCCGGGGACCGGCCGAAGATGGCGAGAGGCTCGGCGTCACGCTGGCAGAGGACCTGCTGGCGCGCGGCGCGCGTACGCTGCTTGACCGCGTTTATGGACGCACCTGAAGGAGCGCCCCTCCAGCACACGACTGTCCTGATCACCCGTCCGGTGGCGCAGGCGGACGCCCTTGCCGCGCTCATCGAACGCTACGGTGGAGAAGCCATACGCTTCCCGGTGCTGGAAATTCTGGATCCCGCCGACAGCGGCGCATTGACACGCACTGTGGATCGGCTGGAGGAGTTCGACATGGCGGTTTTCATCAGCCCGAACGCGGTAAACAAAGCCATGAACATCATCCGGTCGCGCCGGCCCCTGCCCCCGCACCTCAGGCTCGCCTGCGTCGGACGCGGATCCGCGCGCGAGCTGGCGCGCTTCGGCTGCGACAACGTGATCGTTCCGGCAGGCAGATTCGACAGCGAAGCTCTGCTTGCGCTGCCGGCCCTGGCCCAGGTCACCGGCTGGCGTATCGTGATCTTCCGCGGCGACGGTGGCCGGGAAGTGCTCGGCGAAACCCTGCAGCGGCGGGGCGCCCAGGTCGAATATGCGGAATGCTACCGGCGCGGAAAGCCGCAGGCCGACACAGCACCACTGATGCGCCGGTGGGCTCGCGGAGAAATCGATATTGTGTCCGTCACGAGCACCCAGGCTCTGCGCAACCTCTACGACCTGGTAGGCAAGCTGGGCCAGCAGTGGCTGGTAAAGACGCCGATCGTCGTTATCAGCGAGCGAATGGCCGCCACCTGCCGCGAACTGGGATTCAAAACCGAGCCTGTAGTCGCAGCGCAGGCCAGCGACGATGCCATCGTCGAAGCCGTCAAGGCGTGGCGGGCGGCGCAAAAATCCCTATAATCCTGAATCAACCGCCAGACGCCCGTGCGCCTGGGACACGCCCCGGGAGTGCCGGACCGATGACACACAGCAAAGCTGCCAAGCAATGACGAACAAAGATCCCGATGCCCGGACATCCGGCGCGAACACCACCGAGCAACCCAGGCCGATTCCCGACAAGCGCCACCGATCCGGGTCGGTCTCCGGTGGCCTCGCGCTGATTCTGGCAATCGTTGCGCTACTATCCAGCGCCTACCTCGGCTACACCCTGATCACCAAGCAAGGCCTGTACAGCGCCAGCATCTCGAGCGACTTGAAACGGCTCGCAGAGCAAAGCTCGAAATCGCGCGGCGAAATCGTCGCCATGACCCGGCAGCTGGAAGTGCTCAAGAACAACCAGGACTCTCTGCAGGCGGCATTGGCAAAAGTTACGAGCGAGTTCGGCAAGGGCCGCCGGGAATGGCTGCTGTCGGAATCTGAGCAGCTGCTGATAATCGCCAATCACCGGCTGCAGCTGTCCCACAACGTCGGACTTGCGCTCGCCGCACTGCGTGCTGCGGACATGGACCTCAAGCAGCTCGGAGACCCACGCTACCTCCCGGTACGACGCACCTTGGCGGACGAGATCGGCAGACTCGAGGCTCTCGGTCATATCGATGTCTCCGGCATGGCACTGCGGCTCGCTGACATCGCCCAACACCTCGGCAATCTTCCGCTCGCTTCAAGTTCGCGCCCTGCGGTACCGGCAGCGTCGCCGGAACCGGGGGCACGGCGATCTCAGTTCGGAGCCATGTGGCACGATCTTCTGGGTCTGGTACGCATCCGGCATACCCGCAAGCTGGGTGTGCCGCTGCTGCCGCCGGATCAGGAATATTTCCTTCGCCAGAACCTGCGGCTCATGCTCTATAGCGCGCAGACGGCTCTACTGCAAGGCAATGCCGCGGTGTTTGTCCAGGACGTGACGGCGGCGCGCCACTGGATAAGCGACTATTACGACAGCTCGGCGGCGCCGGTACAGGCGGCGCAAACCGAACTCGGACGCATGCTCAGCTCGCCGTTCCGCAGCAAGCTGCCGGATATATCCGGATCGCTTGAGCAGCTGCGCCGGATCCGCCACAGCGGTGCAATCCGATGAAATTCCTGATTTTCGTGCTGTTTGTACTGTTCGCATCAGTGGCGCTGGCGCTCACGGTGATGCACGATCCGGGATATGTGCTGATTGCACGCAGGCCGTGGAGCATGGAGATGCCGCTCACGGTTTTCGTGATCTCTCTGGTGGTGGGGTTCGGCGCGACTTACGTGGTGGTGCGCGCCTCGATCAGGCTATGGAACACGCCCCGGGACGTAACCCAGTGGCGCAAGCGGCAGCGCGCGCGGCGGGCGCGTGACGCCATGGAGCAGGGCCTAATCAGTCTCAGCGAGGGAAGCTGGGAAAAGGCGGAAAAGCAGCTTCTCGCCGACATCGGGCACAGCGAAACGCCTTCCATCAACTACCTGGCTGCTGCATTCGTGGCCCAGGCGCAGGGTAATACCGAGAAGCGCGACGAATACCTGGCCCAGGCGCACCACAGCGCGCCCGAACATGCCCTGGCCACTGGCATGGCTCAGGCCCAGCTGCAGATTCTGGCGCATCAGAACGAACGCGCGCTCGCGACGATTTCCCAGCTGCGGACCATGGAGCCCAGGCATCCGCGCGTACTCAGCCTGTTGGCGCAGACCTACCGCGAGTTGCACGATTGGGAAAGCCTGGCCAATCTGATTCCGGAGCTGCGCAAACTCAAGGCGCTTCCGGGCGCCGACCTAGACGCACTGGAACTCGAGGCACGACGCGAGCTGCTCAGGCTCGCCCTGCCCAGCGGAGCCACCAGCGTGCTCAAGCAGGCCTGGAACGCGATACCCCACCATCTGCGTCAGCACCCCGACCTGGTTGCCATCTACGCCCGCCACCTCATGGCCCAGGGCGCAATGGACGAGGCGGAAAATCTTCTGGCGAACGCCATCGGCAGCAGCTGGAACGAGGATCTGGTACGACTGTACGGACTAGCGCAGGCAAGCGACCCGGCGGCACAGCTCGAAACCGCCGAAGGCTGGCTTGCTACGCAGAGCGACAGTCCCGTCCTGCTGCTGACTCTCGGCCGCTTGGCGGCCCGCAACAAGCTGCTGAGCCAGGCGCGCGAATACCTCGAAAAATCTATTCTGCTGAGAGGCCCAGCAGAGGCTTACCAGGAACTGGCCGGGCTTATGGAGCAGCGCGGAGAACATCAAAAGGCGCTGGAATACTATCGCCATGCCCTGGAACTCTGCGTTGGCAGCGACCAGGCAGCCATGCACGGGCCGGCCGACAGATCGCATGACCCGAGGCGCGGAAATTCAGGCGGCATTGGCCAATACGGCCGTTGACTGCACTCAACGGCGGGTTTTTTCGGGGCTGAGCGGATATACCTTCGCCCCGCGCGGCAGCTGGATTTCCGTGAGGATGGCTGCGACCTCCGGCTGAAGCGTCACGTGCCTGATGCGGTAGCGCCTGTCGAGGAGCTGCTGCATGTCGGCCAGCATTTTCGGCCAGGCCGTCAGGTCGGCCATTACCACATGCGCCGAAAGTGCCGGCACGCCGGACGACAGCGTCCAGATATGCAGATCGTGCACCGAAACCACACCGGGCACACGCGCAAGCGCCTCCCCCACCTGGCTGAGGTCAAGCTCCGGCGGCACACCTTCCATCAGGACATGCAACGCCTCGCGCAGCAGCCGTAGCGTGGAATACAAAATAAGCACACAGATCAGCAGCGAGAGCAGAGGGTCGATGGGCATCCACCCGGTAAAATAGATCACCGCCCCTGACAGGAGCGCGCCCACCGACCCGAGCAGGTCGCCCATTACGTGCACCAGGGCACCGCGCATGTTGATGGTCCGCTCGCCGCGGCTCAGTATGATGGCTGCCGCCACATTGAACAGCAGCCCGGCGCCCGCGATCACCATCACAGGTGCTCCGGCGACCGGCTGCGGCCCGTGAAGGCGATGGATCGCCTCGACCACGATCGCGATAACTACCGCTAGCATCAGCAGGCCGTTCAGAAGAGCAGCCACAACCTCCGCCCGAGCCAGCCCGTATGAGTGCCGCGCCGATGGCGGGCGCCTTCCAAACCATGACGCCGCGGCCGCGACACCCAGCGCAAAGGTATCGGAAAACATGTGTCCGGCATCACCGAGCAGTGCGAGCGAATGCGCCCACAGTCCGCCAAGCGTCTCAACCATGGCAAAACCGAGCGTGAGCAGCAGCACCCACCACAGCAGGCGATGGCCATCGTTGTGGACCTGGCGATGGGGATCGTCCCGATGACCATGGCCACCGTCGTGGTGATGATGCATGGACCGCTCCGTTATTCCGCTTATGGCAACGCGCGCGTCACGCGCTGCGCGCTCACCGACTGGTACAACTATGCAATGGCCCGGTCTTCATGGCGTGGGCGATCACCCGCCTCCCGGAACCGGGATCGCGGCGGCGAATCCGGTGGCGCCCCGGGCACCCGCCGCCGTTGTGGCGGCGCAGTACGCGCGACCAGCGTCCCGCCAGAAGACCGTCTCCCATCCTAAGGCGCAATCGGGTCACGCGCACGTTCGAACGAGTCATAGAAAAGGCGATCATCCGGCAGGCCGCACGCCCCAAATGCCGCCTTGCCGGCCTCTATCATGGGCGGCGGGCCGCTGGCGTAGACCTCATGGGCGCTCAGGTCCGGATAGTCCTGCACCACGGCCTCGTGTACCCAGCCGCAGCGGCCTGCCCAGCAATCGCCCGGGAGCGGGTCCGAGAGCACCGGGGTATAACGAAAATTGCCGTGTTCCTGCGCCCAGGCCTGAACCCGCTCATGCAGGTAGAGATCGGGCCGGGCACGCACGCCCCAATAGAGGTGGATCGGCCGCTGCAGTCCCACGTAAAAGGTATGCTCCAGAATCGCCTTCATGGGAGCAAAACCGGTACCGCCGGCCATCAGAATGATCGGGCGTCCGGACCCGGCAGGCTCCGCTCCGGCCCCGCCGCCCTCCTCGCGCAGGAAGAAGGTCCCCAAAGGACCCTGAAAGCGCAATAAATCCTTCTCCTTCATGCGCGTAAACACATGCTCGGAAAAGTGTCCGCCCGGCAAATGCCGGATGTGAAGCTGCAGCGCCTCGTCATCATGCGGGGCATTGGCCAGCGAAAAGCTGCGACGGCGTCCGTCTCGCAGCAGGATGTCCACATACTGGCCCGCCAGGAACTGGAGCCGCTCGTTCTGGGGCAACTTCAGGTAGAGCACCATCACATCGGGTGCCAGCTTGTCCATGCGGACCACCCGGCACGGGAGAGTCTTGACAGCAATTCCGCGGACCGCGCCGATTTCGCGCACCTCGATAATCACATCGGACAGCGGCCGGGCACGACAGAACAGGGCCATGCCAGCCCGCTTTTCCGATTCGCTCAGCGCCTTGCTCTCGTAAGTGCCGTAGTCAACCACGCCAGCGATCACCTTGCCCTTGCAGGTGGCACAGGCACCGTTGCGACAGCTGTAGGGGAGGTTGAAGCCATGGCGCAACGCGGCCTCGAGCACGGTTTCGCTGCCTTCGGCAGCAAACTCGTGGCCGCTCGGCTCGATGCGCACTGTGAAGCCCATGCCTGGTCTGCTCGGCTGCTCAATGGATGCAACGTCCGGCATTGTCTCCAAAAACCGCGCGGAGTCCAAGCCGGATCCGGCAGCCGCCTCAGGATCTGGAAGCGCGCCCCATCACCGGCCCGCGGCAGCGCGGCCACCCGCCGCCAGTCCTGGCTGGGTACCGGCCGTTCATCATATACTTGCCGGCCCCATGCCGGAATGCCCGGAGCGCAGCCGGCAACCGGATTCCAGGAACCAAACCGGGCACAGGCCCGTCAAAGGGTCGGGACAAACGCAGCAGTGTTCAGGCGAGTGAACACAGATCAACGATGAACTGCCACGACCATATGCCTCAACGACGGCCACCCATTGACAACCCACCCGCGCCTACATTTAATTGCGCCCCATGCCAAACCGGCGGTTGCATAGTTAGGGATAGAGAGCTGCCATGAGTGACGAAGCGCTGGTGGAAGTTGAGGATCTGTCGCGTTCCTACGGCGGCGTCATGGCGGTCAATCACATCAGCTTCGGTATCCGGCGCGGGCAGGTGCTGGGGTTCCTCGGTCCGAATGGTGCCGGCAAGACCACCACGATGCAGATCCTCAGCGGCAACCTCGCGCCGAGTACCGGACGAGTACGCATTGCCGGCCACGACCTGCTCGAGGATCCGCGCCAGGCGAAACAGGCGATAGGCTATCTGCCGGAGCAGCCTCCGGTATACCGTGAGCTTACGGTCGACGAATACCTGGACTACTGTGCTGGGCTGAACCGCATAGCCCGGAACAAGCGGCGTGCGGCACGCGAGGCTGCCAAGATGAAATGCGGCCTGGGCGACACCGGAAGCCGGCTTATAGGCAATCTCTCCAAGGGCTATCAGCAACGCGTCGGCCTCGCGCAGGCAATCATCCATTTGCCGCCGGTCATCATCCTGGACGAACCCACGGTGGGTCTCGATCCCATACAGATCCGCGAGATCCGGCATCTCGTGCGCGAACTCGGAAAGGAGCATGGGGTGATTTTGTCCACCCATATACTCCCCGAGGTGCAGGCAACCTGCGATCGGGTGCAGATCATCAACAAAGGCAATCTGGTGCTCAATGACAGCATCGAGGGCCTGTCCCGGCATATGCAGTCCTCGACCCTGTCCTTGGGACTGCGTAACGCCCCCGATCTCGGCCTGATACAGGCCATACCAGGCGTCAAGTCCGTGCAGGACCAGGGGGACGGCCGGCTGCATGTGTTCTACGATCCTGATAGCGATCCGACCGATAGGCTGGTAGAGCTGGCGGTTCAGAAGCGCTGGGGCTTGTACGAGCTGCAACCTCAGCGCGCATCGCTTGAGGACATTTTCGTGCAAATCACCACCGAAGAGCACCAAACCCCGACGGGGGACGCGGCATGATTCTGACGATCGCACGCAACGAACTGCGGCGCATGTTCCTATCGCCACTCGCCTGGACCATCCTGGCGGTAGTCATGATGATCCTGGCGTTCATGTTTCTCAGCAGCCTGCAGTACTTCGTGATGATCCAGTCGCGGCTCCTGAGCATGGGAAGCGACGACGGGATTACCGCGGTCGTTGTGGCACCGCTGCTCGGTAACGCGGCGGTCGTGCTGCTGCTGGTCGTTCCGCTGGTCAGCATGCGCCTGGTAGCCGACGAGCGCCGCAACAAGACGCTGAGCCTGCTGTTCAGCGCGCCGGTTTCGATGACCGAGATTGTGCTCGGCAAATACCTGAGCCTGGTAGCTTTCCTGTGGCTGATTCTGGCCCTGGTGGCGCTGATGCCACTGTCACTGCTCGCCGGGGGCACGCTCGATTTCGGGCTGTTCGGTGCCGGACTCCTGGGCCTGGCGCTGCTGCTCGCCGGATTCGCCGCAGTCGGACTCTTCATGTCCACGCTCACGCAGAACCAGACCGTCGCTGCAGTCAGCACTTTTGGCGTGCTGCTGCTGTTCTGGATCCTCGACTGGGCCGGCCAAGGTTCTGGCGCTGCCGGAATTCTTGGGTATATGTCAATCTTGAATCATTACGAACCGTTTCTGCAGGGCATTTTCGATACGCGTGACGCCGCCTACCTGGTGCTGTTCATCCTGACATTCCTCATGCTGAGCGTACGGCGGCTTGACATGGACCGGCTCGGGGGCTGAGGCATATGCGCACATCCCGCCAATTGCGCATTCAGATGCGTCTTGCCAGCAGCAGCTTCGTCGTGCTGTTCCTGATCATCGTGGCGCTGCTGCTGGCGCTGAGCCGTCAGTACCACCGGCAGTTCGACTGGACCGAATCGGGCCGAAACAGCCTTTCACCGGCAAGCGTGGCGCTCCTGAAGAAGCTGCCGAAGCCGATTACGATCACGGCCTTCGTCACCGACAAGCGCAACCTGCGCATGCGCATTAGCGAACTTGTCGAGCGCTACAAGGAGCACGACTCCAGGATAAAGCTGGAATTTGTCAATCCCGACAAGCACCCCGGCCGCGTTCGTGACGCAGGCATACGTTTTGACGGAGAACTGCTGGTCGACTACGGCGGCCGGACACAGACGGTCGAGCAGATAAACGAACAGGCCCTGACGAACGCGATCGCGCGCGCCGGTCGCGGTGGAGATCGTCAGGTGGTGTTTCTGAGCGGACAGGGCGAGCGCAGCCCTGACGGCAACGCCAACTTCGATCTCTCGACCTGGGCCATGCAGATGAACAAGCGCGGACTCAAGACACGCAGCCTGACGCTTGGCGAAACGGGCCAGATTCCAGCGGACACCTCAGTGCTGGTCATTGCGAGTCCGACCGCACGATTCCTTCCCGGTGAGGTCAAGGAACTCGAGAACTACATCCACCGCGGCGGCAACCTGCTGTGGTTGAGCGATCCTGGCACGCATGCCGGGTTGACCCCGCTCGCCGACATGCTCGGTGTCGTGTTCCAGCCGGGCGTGATCGTGGACCCGGTCTCACAGCTCCTGACCGGGGGGCAGTCCGCCACTGATCTGGTCGTTACGCGCTACGGCGAACAGCCGGTGGTACGCGGATTCAATTTGATGACGCTGTTTCCGGATGCCCGCGGCATCACCTTCAAGGCACCGAAACACTGGCAGGGGCAAGTGATCATCGACACATCGCCGACCGCCTGGTCGGCGATCGGGCCACTCGGCAAGGTCACTAGCTTCCGGAAAGGCAGGGACATACCCGGTCCACTTGATATCGCCGTGGCACTCACGCGCCAGCGCGCCAAACGGCAGCAGCGGATCGCCATCATCGGAAACGGGAATTTCCTGTCGAATACCTTCATCGGCAACGGGGGCAACCTCGACCTCGGCATGAATCTGATCAACTGGCTGGCCAATGATGAAGCCTACATCAACGTGCCGGCACGGATTGCGCCGGATCTGCGCCTGGATCTGTCCCGGACAGCTGAGGCTGCAATCGGCATCGGATTCCTGGTCGTGCTGCCGCTGATTCTGCTCATGACCGGGATCGGAATATGGCTGCGCCGGCGCAAGCGCTGAGCCATCGGGGGTGCGCGTGAACAGTCGCTGGGCGCTCAATGCCGGGATGGTTGTTCTGGTCATCGCCCTCGCGCTGGTCCTGATCTTCAAGCCCGGACAGCATAAGCCGCCGGCAATCCCGCCGCTCACCGACCTATCCGCCAGCCGTATCGACCACATCCGGCTGCAGCGCCCGGGCGAACCTGAAATTGACCTCGACAAATCGGCAGGGCGGTGGATGATGACTGCCCCACGCAGGGCGCGCGCGAACAGCTTTCGGATCAACGAGCTGCTGCACCTCGCCGCAGCCAGGATCGCAACACATTTCGCCGTGCCGCCGGCCGATCTCGCCAGGTACGGGCTGGCCAAACCAAGCGCAGTCGTCTGGCTAGACAACGAGAAGATCAGTTTCGGCGGACCCCATCCACTGGACCCCGACCACTACGTCCTATACCGGGGGCAGGTCTATGTGGTGCCCGATCACTATGACAATGCCGCCACAGCACCGTTATCGGGCTTCTTCAGCACCCGCCTGATCAACATCCACAGGAGACTCTTGGCAATGGAGATGCCGGGGCTCATCCTGACGCGCAAACCTGACGGTAGCTGGAAGGTGGCGCCCCCGGACAGCAAATTGTCGACTGATCGCGTGAATACATTTGTCGATGACTGGCGCTACGCGGAAGCCCTGTCCGTCAAGCCGTATTCGGGCAAGCCCGTCATTGCCCATGTGCGTCTCACGTTTGCGCCGGCACCTGCCAAGACGGCGGGCGGCCATCCTGCCGCCAGTCCGGGCCGGGGGCCACTTCGCAGCCGGGTACTGGTTATCGGTATCCTGGAGCGCAGGCCGGAGCTGATCTTCTACCGCAAGGATGAGGGGCTCGAATACAAATTCCCGGCCGATATGGCCTCACAGCTGCTCACACTCAAGCCCCGCTGAGGCGCGCCTCAGCGGGGCTCGTCGCCCACAATCCATGCCGGAACTTCCGGAAGTCGAGACCACGCGCCGCGGGATCGAATCCCACCTGCTGGGTCGCTGCGTCGAGGCAGTAGTCATACGAAACCCCAATCTGCGCTGGAAGGTCCCGGACACACTGGCGCGGGAGCTGCCGGGACAGACCGTGCACGCAGTAGAGCGACGGGCCAAGTATCTGCTGCTGTACGCTGATCGGGGCACAGTCATTGTCCACCTCGGCATGAGCGGCAGTCTGCGTGTCGTGGCCTGCTCCGAGCCGGCGGAACGATACGACCACGTAGACCTGGTGCTGACCGGCGGCACATGCCTGCGCCTGCGCGATCCCAGGCGTTTCGGCTCCGTGCTATGGACCCGCAGCGCCCCGGCAGATCATGCGCTGCTCAAAAACATCGGCCCGGAGCCGCTGGCCGCAGCGTTCGATGGCGCCTACCTTCACACCTGCACCCGCCGGCGCACCGTTGCCATACGCGACTTGCTGCTCAATACCCGGATTGTCGCCGGCATTGGCAACATCTATGCCAACGAGGCGCTGTTCCAGGCCCGTATCCGTCCGGCGCGACGCGCAGGTCGGCTGAGCCGCGCCGACTGCGATCGCCTGGTTGGGGCGATCCGCGCGACGCTCGCGCAGGCTATCGAGGCGGGCGGCACAACACTGCGTGATTTTCAGAACGCAGACGGTAACCCCGGCTATTTCCAGCAGGTTCTGTCCGTCTATGGACGTGCCGGCGAACCGTGCCGGCAATGTGGCACACCCGTCCGCGCGCTCCGCATCGGTCAGCGACGGGCATTCTTCTGTCCCCGGTGCCAACACTGACCGGACTTAAAGTGGCACGTTACTTGCTTGCTTAAATATTTTGATTCCCCTGACTTTTTGGTTAGGATGAAACTCGGGAAATGGGTGGCCGTAGCCGACCGGCGGTCGGGCGGATGCGGCCGCCGGTAGGCGGCCATCGGGGCCGGCGGCTAACATTCTGATAGGCGGCTGCGCACAACCTCTCTCAAGGATCGCTCGATGAATGACATAGAACGCCAATTTGAGGCTTACAGCGCCTGGCGCACGGGTTTGTTCGAATCGATCAGCCAATTCAGAGGATGGCTGCGCAGCCAGGAAATTGCTGACACCCAGGTCGATCAACGCCTGGAGCAGGTGCTATCGACACTGCGCGACGACAAGCTCTATGTAGCCTTTGTTGCTGAATTCTCCCGCGGCAAATCCGAACTTATCAATGCCATCTTCTTCGCCGGATTCGGACAGCGTGTGCTGCCTTCGAGCGCCGGACGCACGACCATGTGCCCCACGGAGCTCGTATACGAACACAATACGGACCCCTTTATCCGGCTGCTCCCAATCGAGACCCGCACCAGCGGCACGACGGTCTCGGAACTCAAAGCCTTCCCGGACGAATGGACCACGATCCCCCTGGACACGGGGTCTCCCGACAAAGTGGCCGAGGCACTGCAACATATCGCACAGATCAAGTCAGTATCGAGGGACATTGCACAATCGATGGGGCTGCACATCGCCGAGGAGGAGACCGACAACGGCATGCATGTCACTGCGGACGGCCTAGTGGAAATCCCCCAGTGGCGTCACGCCATCATCAATTTTCCGCATCCGCTGCTCGAGCAGGGCCTGGTGATCCTCGACACGCCGGGCCTCAACGCGTTGGGGACCGAACCGGAGCTCACGCTAAGCCTGCTGCCGAGCGCCCATGCGGTACTCTTCATTCTCGCTGCCGACACGGGCGTGACCAAGTCCGATATCCAGGTTTGGCACAATTTCATCAGCAATCCGAATAGCGGTGCAGCAAAAGGCCGCATGGTGGTGCTCAACAAGATCGACGGCCTGTGGGATGAGCTGCGGGACTGGGAGGAGGTGCAGCGCGAAATTGACCGCCAGATCCAGGAAACGGCAAGACACCTCGGGATCGGAGAACACAATATCTACCCAGTTTCGGCGCAGAAGGCGCTGCTCGGCAAAATCAGGGGCGACAGGACCGTCCTCGAACGCAGCCGCATAGGGGCCCTGGAGAAAGCGCTGGGAGAAGAGCTCCTGCCAGCCAAACGCGATATCGTGCGCGCAAACATCGGCGGCGACATGATGGATATCATCAAGGCCGTGCGCACCATCCTTGCGCAACGGCTCAAGGGGGTCCAAGAGCACATGGAGGAGCTGGAGGGCCTCAACGGAAAGAATCTGGACGTCATCGACCATATGATGGAAAAGGTCAGAGTAGACAAGGAGCACTTCGAGAAGAGCCTGCAGCGCTTCCAGGCAACCCGCAGCATCTTCTCACAGCAGACCAACCTGCTCTATTCGCACCTCAACCTCAAGGCCATCGATAAGCTGATTGCGGAAACTAAGCGCGACATGGAAATCAGCCTGACGACGTCAGGACTGAAGGCGCGGATGCAAACCTTCTTCAGGCAGATGCACGGCATCATGGAAGATGCGGCCAGACAAGCCCAGGAGATCAAGGAGCTCATGGAGGGTGTATACAGGAAATTCCAGGAAGAGCACGGGCTGTCCAACATCAAGCCGCACGGCTTTTCGGTAATGAAATACTTGCGGGAGATCAAGCGCATAGAGGACAAGCACATGCAGTTTTTTGGCGGCATGTCGCTGCTGGTAACCGAACAGAAATCGGTCACCCGCAGATTCTACGAATCTGCAGTCGCCCGCATTCGGGCAATCTTCGCCACCGCCAACCGCGATGCCGACAACTGGCTGCGGACCATCATGTCGCCCATGGAATCGCAGGTGCGTGAACACCAGATACAGCTGCGGCGGCGCCTTGAAAGCATAAAGCGTATCCACAAGGCAAGCGACACGCTCGAAGATAGGCTGAACGAACTCAAGGACGTACGCGATGGAATCCGCGCCCAAGACGGGGCGCTCAAGGCTCAGGCTGACACCATCGTCCGGATTCTCAGCGCTTCGGCAGGATCGAAGTCTGACACCGATCCGGCGCCTGATATCAACCTGTCCGCCTGAACCCGAGGCAACTGCATCTCCACTCGGCCCGGAGCGGATCCGCTGCCTCGCAGTCAGGCATGCGCTGCGGGCCGGCGACTGCACAGCCTTGATCAGGAGCCGTTCAATCGACCACTCCCGCGGCTTCGGAGCCCCACGCTCGCAGGACAGCCCCCGGCAAGAGAGGCTGACGGACGATCAGTGCAGCACGGGGCGCCGGTCCGCCCTGTCGTTGGCTACCACGAAACGCTCCTCGGTCCCTTCATCGCGGCGTGCTGCGTGCCCGAAAATCACGGCAACAATGAAAGACGCCACTAACCAGCCCAGAATAATCCACCACATAACGGCACCTCCAGGGGGAATCTGACCGCCAAACCGCGAACCGTTGCCCCTCGCCGCAGCGACGCCCGCGGAACCCTCCCCAACCCCCCCGCTCCCTGGTTGTTCTAGTTTGGACCGAAAGTCTCCGGACGAATACGCTACCACTGCTGGTCAGGGGGTCGAGAGAATTTCGCCGAACGCCGCGAATCAGCAGATCGGTGGCGGATGCCAGCCATTCGGCGCCGGGCGCCCGGGAAACCGGCGTGGAGACGCGCAGGGTGCGCGGCACGTCGCAGCCACTACGGGAAGATCAGGCGCACCGGGACACTGGTGCCGTCCTGGAACGGCCGGGCCGGATTGCGCGCCGGCCGGGCGTCAGCGCGGCCGCAGCGATCCGCGATGAGGTTCCGTCACGAAAGCTGGCAGCAGCCGTCAGTCAGATGTCAGGGGATCGGAATTAGCCGGCCGCGGCGCCTGGCTTGCGGGACAGCTCGAGGTACTTAGCGTAAAGCTCGTCGCGGCTTTCAACAACGTTTGGATCGTGAATGATGCAATCTACCGGACAGACCTCGACACACTGCGACGTGTCATAGTGACCAACGCATTCGGTGCACAGCTTCGAATCGATAACGTAGATCTCCTCGCCCTGGGAGATTGCACCGTTGGGGCACTCCGGTTCGCACACATCGCAATTGATGCATTCGTCGGTAATGAGCAGAGACATGGCAAAACCCTATGAAACCCTTGGGAATAAACCGTCCAAATTCTAGCGCATTTTCACAGCCAGCGCAGCCCTGACCGCCGGATGGACGAATTCGGCCACATCGCCGCCCAGGGATGCGATCTCCTTGACCAGAGACGCGGAAACGAACATTTCCCGCTCGGATGGGGTCATGAATACGGTTTCAATATCAGGGCCGAGACGCCGGTTCATCCCTGCCAGCTGAAATTCGAACTCAAAATCCGATACCGCGCGCAATCCGCGCAGAATCACCTGCGCCCCCTGCTGGCGCACACACTCGATGAGCAGCGTATTGAAGCCGATTACCGAAACCCGGTCCGTATCGGCCAGGACCTGGCGCGCGAGATCCACGCGTTCGGCCAGACTGAACAGGGGCTGCTTCGCCGGATTCGCGGCGACTGCAACGATCACCTGGTCAAAAACCCGCGCCGCCCGCCGTACCAGATCGCTGTGGCCATTGGTGACCGGATCGAAGGTTCCCGGGTAAAGTGCTATCACATGCATGAGACCACCTCCGCTGACACTATTGATCTGCAGAAAGAGGCAGGCGTGGCGGCAGGCCGCTCCGCGCCAGATGGTAACCCACCTGTCCGGCTCGCTTGCTGCGCTCGAGCGTCCAGCCCTCCGGCAGCTCCGGCATCTGTGCTGCGGACGCTTCTAGGTACACCAGCCCGCCCGGACGAACCCAGCCCCCAGCCGCCAGCAGCACGCAGCAGCGCCCCAGCAGCCCGCTGCGATACGGCGGGTCTACAAAAACGATATCGAACTGCCGGCCCGCTCCCTGGAGATAATCCAGGCAGTCGGCAGCAACTACTTCGGCGTCGCGGGCCGCGAGTGCGGCCACATTGAGCCTGAGCACTGCGATCGCCGCCGGATCACGCTCAACCAGAACCGCACTGGCGGCGCCGCGCGACAGGGCCTCCAGTCCCAGCGCGCCGCTGCCCGCAAAGAGGTCGAGACAGTCTGCGCCACCGACCCAGGGCTCAATCCAATTGAACAGGGTTTCGCGGACCCGGTCAGGCGTCGGGCGCAGGTCTACAGCCGGCGCCACCTGCAGTTGGCGGCTACGCCATTGCCCGCCGATGATCCGCAGATGCCCACGTCCGGCCGGACGCCTTCCCGAGCTTGCCACGGGGATCAGCCTCGGCTGCGATCCGGTACGCGGCGGCGGGCGGACGGAGACGCCGCTGGTCGCCTGGGTAACATGGGCTTCCTTTATCCGAAAGGTGTACGGGTGATAGGATAACCCATCACTCCGATTCTTTGTAATCTCAATGGGTCTTTTCAGCAAAACCAAGCGTACCGAGGCCATTGACGCCGGAAGCGGCGAGGGATTTCTCGCGCGGATCAGTGATCGTCTGACGGCGACCCGCCGGGGCCTCGGTCAGCGCCTCGCCGCACTCATCAGCGGCCGCTCCTCGGTAGACGCCAGTCTCGCCGAAGACATCGAGGCGTTGTTGCTCGGCGCCGATGTCGGCATCGAGGCGACCCGCGACATCATTGGCCGCATCACGCGGGCACAGGCGCGCACGCCCGAGGAACTATATGCCGAACTCCAGGCCGCCATGCTCGCCATCATTGCACCCTGCGCACAGCCGCTGACAATCCCGGCGGGCGTGCGACCTTACGTGATCATGGTCGTTGGAGTGAACGGAGCCGGCAAGACCACCACTGTCGGCAAGCTGGCGCACCGCCTTCAATCCGAGGGCTATAGTCTGATGCTGGCCGCGGGCGACACCTTCCGCGCGGCCGCAGTCGAGCAGCTGCAGGCCTGGGGGGAACGCAACGGGATTCCGGTCATGGCGCAGGGGGGTGGTGCGGATGCGGCAGCTGTCGCCCACGACGCCATGCAGGCCGCGGTGGCGCGCGCCGTCGATGTGCTGATCATCGATACCGCCGGACGCCTGCATACCCAGACGGGCCTAATGGATGAGCTCAGGAAAATAAAGCGCGTCATCGGGCGCTTCGATGCCCGCGCGCCGCACGAGGTATTGCTGGTTCTTGATGCCGGCATTGGGCAGAACGCGCTGGCACAGCTGACGCACTTCCACAGTGCGGTAGGCGTGACCGGACTGTGTCTGACTAAGCTGGACGGCACCGCCAAAGGCGGCATATTGTTCGCAATGGCCGAAAAGCATGCCATCCCCATCCGCTTGATCGGGGTCGGAGAGGACATCGACGATCTGCGCGTGTTCGACGCTGCACAGTTCGTCGATGCCATCCTGCCCAGGGCGGAGTAGGCCGGACCTTGCGATTAATGGATAGGCCCTCCCGCCGTGCAGGTACACGACATCCGGTATCTCCGCACCCGCCATCTGCCATGCGCCAGCGATGATCCGGCTCAACAACGTATTCAAGCGATACCCCGGCGGCTTCGACGCCCTACGCGACGTCAGCTTCGAGGTCGGCGCCGATGAGATGGTGTTTATCACCGGACATTCCGGCGCCGGCAAGAGCACTCTGCTCAAGATTTTGACGCTGATCGAGCACGCTTCGCGCGGGCAGGTCGTGGTCAACAACAAGAATGTCGCGCGGCTGCCGCGCCGCCGCATCCCGCACTTTCGCCGCGAGATCGGGGTGGTCTTTCAGGACAACAAGCTGCTGCACGACCGAACCGTGTTCGATAATGTTGCGCTGCCGCTGGTGGTGGCCGGCCTATCGCACCTGGAAATCGGTCGACGCGCGCGCGCGGCGCTGGCCAAGGTCGGGCTGCTCGGAAAGGAGAAGATGTATCCCATCACCCTGTCAGGCGGCGAGCAGCAGCGCGTCGGCATCGCGCGCGCAGTGGTAAACAAGCCCGCGCTACTGTTGGCCGACGAGCCGACCGGGAATCTGGATGCGGATATGGCCGACCAGATCATAGACTTGTTCCACGACTTCAACCAGCACGGGGTCTGCGTGGTGATCGCGACCCACGATCTCCGGCAGATCCAGCGTCTGCGCAAGCGGGTGATCGGACTGAAGGACGGGGAGATCATCATCGACAGCGGAAACCAGGCAGCATGAGAAGCCACCTGCTGCGCCACCTGCAGGTGCTTTTTTACAGCCTCGGAGAACTGGCGCGCGCACCGCTGACCGCCTTCATGACAATCGCCGTAATCGGCATCACTCTGGCCCTGCCGGCGGCGCTCTATGCGCTTCTCGGCAACCTGCAGCGCGTCGGCGGCGGCTGGGACCAGGGCGCGCAGATATCGCTGTTCCTGAAGCTGGATGCGCCCCGGACCGCAGCCGAGACACTGGCCGGACAGATACGTGCCATGCCCGGAGTCGCCCGTGTACGCTACATCTCCCCCGCCGCCGCCCTCAAGGAATTCAAGCGTCTGTCGGGGTTCGGCAACACCCTGGACCTGCTCAATTCGAATCCGCTGCCCGCGGTGCTGCTGGTACGTCCGACAGGCCATGCCGCCCGACCCCGTGCGGCTCAGGACCTGGCGCGGACCCTCGGAAAGCTTCCCGGCGTGGCGCAGGCGCAGTTTGACCTCGAATGGGTCAGGCGGCTAGACGCCATACTGCGGCTGGCCCAAAGAGGAGTGCTGATCCTGGCGTTGCTTCTCGGCATCGCGGTGCTGCTAGTAGTCGGCAATACCATCCGGCTGGCCATTCTCAGCCGCCGAGCCGAAATCGAGGTCATCAAGCTGATCGGCGGCACGGATGCCTTCATCCGCAGGCCCTTCCTGTATGCCGGCCTCTTTCAGGGCCTGTTCGGCGGCCTGCTCGCCTGGATACTGGTGGCGGCCAGCCTGGCCCTGCTGGCCGGCCCGGTGCGGGACCTGGCCGGTTTATACGGGAGCGGCTTCGAGCTGGCAGGCCTTGGTCTGCGGGCTGGGGCAATCCTACTGCTCGGCGGAGCCTTCCTGGGCTGGACAGGCTCGCGCCTTGCAGTCGGCCGGCATCTGCGCGCCATTGAGCCTGGCTAGGCCAATTCCCGCAATCTGAGGCCCTCCTGGGCCCATTTTTGACCGGGATTAAGGCAGCCCGGGTCGGTCCGTCCTAGGATTCTGTGAACTTTGGCTCGAATTGGCACTCTCAGGTGACGAGTGCTAAAATTGCCTGGTCGATGGCCAGACAGAACGTTTACAGAAGCTGGGGAGTTCAACCATGACGCAGACGCTTTCATTACCCATTGCCATGAATCTTAGTTCCGAGGGCGGACTCTCGGGGTATGTCCGCGCGGTCAACGCGGCTCCCGTGCTCAGCGTCGAAGAAGAGCGACGGCTTGCCGAACGCCTCCATCGGGAAGGCGACCTTGATGCCGCCAGACAGCTTGTCGTCTCCCACCTGCGTTACGTCGTGCGGGTGGCGCGCGGCTTCAGCGGCTACGGCCTGCCGCAGGCGGACCTCATCCAGGAGGGCAATATCGGTCTCATGAAGGCCGTCCGCCACTTTGATCCGGGACACGGGGTTAGGTTGCTGTCTTTTGCGATCCACTGGATCCGTGCCGAAATCTACGACTTCGTATTGCGCAACTGGCGCATCGTGAAAGTGGCCACGACCAAGGCCCAGCGCAAGCTGTTTTTCAATCTGCGCAAGTCGCGCAATCGCATCGGTTGGATGAACCAGGGCGAGGTGGACAGCCTGGCGACCGATCTGGACGTGCCGACTGAGACCGTGAAGGAAATGGAGTCGCGCATGACGAACACGGACGTTCCCTTCGACGCGCACGACGACGCCGACGACGACGAATTCCACGCGTCCCCTGCCGGATACCTGAAGGATATGCGCTACAACCCGGAAAGCCTGTACGCCGAATCGACCGGAGAGCAGGCGCGCGGGAGACAGCTGTCGAGCGCGCTTGCCGACCTGGATCCACGCAGCCGCGCGATTATCCAGCGACGCTGGCTGGACGAGGACAAGCCGACGCTCCACGAACTGGCACACGAATATGGAGTATCGGCCGAACGCATACGTCAGATCGAGAAAAAGGCCCTCACCCACATGAAGGAGGCGCTCGACTCCGGGGTCGTGACGGACTAGCCGGAACGGGGCAGGGTTGCTATCCGCACGGCCGTCCCGCGCCGGGTGTCGCTCAAAGCGCCGGACGGCCGGCGATAATCTGATCGGTCGTACGCACCAACCCCATGCGGGGGAAAATCCGGGTGATGCTTATTTCGTGTTCCTCTGCGGAGCGCGCGGCCATCGCGTCAGACGCAAAAATCTGGCGATAATTGCGCTCATAGGCATCGCGTGCCGTACTTTCGACACCGATGTTCGTCGCGATGCCGCACAGGATCAGGGTGTCGATTCCCCGCCGCCGCAACTGGAGGTCGAGCTCAGTGCCATAGAATGCGCCCCATTGACGCTTCGTAATCACCAGGTCGCCTGGCTGCGGACCCAATTCCGGAACCAGGTCTGCCCAGCCCTCCGGCAGCGTCGGCCCGAGCGTAGAGGGCTGATCCGCCACGGGACGCAGCGCATCCGCGCCATCTGGCGAAGGCGTGACCCGTACCAGTACAACGGGGGCGCCGGCAGCACGGCAGGCCCCGGCCAACCGGATCGCATTGCGGACCACGTCCGCACCCGGAACGGGCACAGTCGGCAGCCCCACGATGCCCTTCTGAAGATCAATCACAACCAAGGCGGTTCTTTGCGGAACCCACTGCACATCGCCGACCATACTGACCTCCTGAGTCCCGGCAGATGCCGGCCGGACACCGCGCCTGCCCCGCAGAAGCGGGGATTCGCTGCCTCGCGGCGGTTCGTCTGGCTGCCTCGGCAGTGCGGCGCCGCGGACGTCCTAACGCACCACCTTGGGGTAAAGCCTCGCCGCCACCACCACCGCCACGGTCGCAAGCAATGCCAGCACCCCAAAATCGGTCCATAAGCCGAACGCGCCCGGCACCGACCCGACCATCAGCGTCCGCAGCGCATCGACTAGGTAGGAGAGCGGGTTGACAGCGGCGACCACACGCAGCCACGGCGGCATAAGGGCCACGGGATAAATCGCGTTGCTCGCAAAAAACAGCGGCATGGTCAGTACCTGGCCAATGCCCATGAACCGCTCGCGTGTCTTGAGCAGACACGCGATTGCAAGCGAAAAGGTTGAAAACAGCACCGCACCCAGGGAAACGAAGGCAAGCACCCCCACAATGGCAAAGATGCCGAAGTGCAGCGGCACTCCGATCGCCGCCGCCAGCACGTAGACGATCATGGCCTGCGCCAGGCCCCGCACGCTCGCGGACAGTCCCTTTCCCAGAACCAGTGCCGCGCGTGCCGATGGCGTCACCAGCAGCTTCTGCAGGATACCGAGATCGCGCTCCCAGATAACGATAATCCCATAGAATATGGCGATGAAAAGCGTGCTCTGAGCCAGCACCCCAGGCGCCAGAAACGAAAGGTATCCAATACCTCCGGTGGTGATGCCGCGCACCCGCGCAAACACTTCCCCGAATATCAGCAGCCACAAGGCCGGCTGCACCGCGCGTGTCAGCAGCTCCCATGGGTCACGCCGAAGCTTGTGCAGCTCCGCCTCCGCCACCGCTGCGGTCTGACGCACGAATGCCAGAGCCGCCGGGGCATCAGCCCAGGCGGCTTGCGGTGCGACGCGTTCCTCGTATGCCACGATAGTCTCCGTCCTGCTCGAGCAACTCTCCACTGAAGTGCGCAAAGACATCTCCTAGACTTGCTCCGTTGCGGACACGTGCCTTCAGCTCGCTAGGCGTGCCCAGGGCGACCACCCGGCCCCGGTTCATGATGGCCACGGTTTCGCACAGCCGGTCCGCCTCCTCCATGTCATGGGTCGTCATGAAGAGCGTAAGTCCGTGGGCGTCACGTAGTGCATGCAGCCGTTCCCACACTGCTTGCCTGGCTAGCGGATCCAGCCCCACCGTCGGCTCGTCGAGAAACAGCACACGCGGCTCGTGCAGCAGCGACTGGCCGATCTCCAGACGCCGAATCATGCCACCCGAATAGCGCTGCACCAAAGTGTGTGCGACATCCTCAAGCTTCATGACCGCCAGTACCTGGTCAACGCGCTGCGCGCGCTGTCTGCGGGGAATTCCGTAGAGCTTGGCAAACAACTCGAGGTTTTCGCGGCCCGTCAGGGCACCGTCGGCGCTCAGCAGCTGCGGCACGTAGCCGATCCTGTGGCGTACCGCGGTTGCCTGATGACGAATGTCGCAACCGGCAACGGTCGCTGTTCCTCCGGAGGGCGGCAGCAGGGTAATGAGCATCTTGATCAGCGTGCTCTTGCCGGCTCCATTGGGCCCCAGCAGACCGAAGAGGGCGCCGGAGGGAACACTCAGATCCAGGCTGTCTACGGCGGCGAGCTTTCCAAACTGTCGGCTGAGACCGACGGTCTCGATCGCCGGCCGTTCCCGGGCCGGTTCCGGGTCAGGAATGCTGCTCACGACGCGACTTCGACAACGGACGCACCGCGCCGACCGGTTGCGACCGGGGTGTCACGTGGACTAGTCCGGCCTGGCGACACGTCCGCATTCTCCGCCACGCGCGCGCCCCTTAGTCCAGGGCCGATTCGCCGGCCCGGCGGTCGTGCGCCAGGTAGCTATAGATGACCGGAACCATGTATAGCGAAAACAGCGCTCCGATGCCGAGACCGGCGGCAATAACCAGTCCCATGTCGAAGCGACTCACCGCGCCCGGACCCGTAGCAAATACGAGCGGCAATGCACCGAACACCATGGCGCCGGTAGTCATCAGGATCGGCCGCAGGCGGATACTGGACGCTTTCTCGACCGCCGCGTTGCGGTCCAGGCCCTCGGTCTCCTGGATTACATTCGCAAACTGCACGATCAGGATCCCCTGCTTGGTGATGAGGCCAATCAGGGTGACGAGACCAACTTCCGTGTAGATGTTGAGCGTACCGGCGCCTAGGTATAGAAATACCAGGGCCCCGGAAATCGCCATCGGGACGGTTACCATCACGATCAGCGGATCGCGGAAACTTTCGAATTGGGCCGCCAGCAGGAGATACACGAGCACGATGGCAAGCAGGAAGGTGATGACGATCGTATGCCCTTCCTGGACGTATTGGCGCGACTCACTGGCGTAGTGAATGGCAAAACCCGCCGGCATGATGTGCGCGGCTTCCTGCTTGAGATAGGACAGCGCCTTGCCCAGCGTCACGCCAGGCGCCATCACGCCCTGCACGGTCGCAGAGTTGAGCTGCTGGAACTGGGGCAGGTACTCCGGATCGACCTCGGTGTGCAGCGTGACCAGCGTGGAAAGTGGTACCAGGCTGCCCGACTGGGTGCGGATGTAGTAATCGCGCAGGGCCGCCGGATCAGCGCGGAACCGATCGGGCACCTGGGGGATCACCTTATAGCTGCGCCCCGCGATGTCGAAGCGATTAATGAAATTTCCGCCCAGCAGCGGCTCGAGATTCTGGCCGATGTCGGCCATGGTGACACCGAGGTTTCCCGCAAGGTTCCGGTTCACATGGACCACGATTTCAGGATTGTCGTAGCGCAGGTCTTTCGTCAGAAAGGCAAATAGTCCGCTCTGCATGGACTTGCCGATGAGTTCATTCGCTACCGCATCGATGTGCCGGAAATCACCCGGAGAGGTGATGACGAATTGTATGGGCAATCCTCCCGCGGAGCCTGGAAGCGACGGCTTGGGAAATGCCACGGCCTGCACGCCGGTAAGCTGACTGAGTTTTTGCTGCACCAGCGGCATGAGGGCCATCTGGGTGACATTGCGCTGATCCCAGGGTACGAGCTTCATGCCGCCGACCAAGGCGTTGTCCGCCCCTCCACCGAAGGACAGGCCGTTGATCTGGAATACGTTCCCGGTCTGCTTGAAGGTCCTGAATATCGCAGCAATTTCTCTCGAATAGCGATCGAGGTAGTGCAGAGTGGCCGTGGCGGGTCCGGTGGCGGAGACCAGGATAAGCCCCTGGTCTTCGGTTGGCGCAAGCTCGCTCGGCGTCCCAAGGAACATGATCGGAATCGTGACGAATACCGCCACCGCCACCAGAACGACGGCCGCCCGATGCCGCAAAACCGCGCTCAGCGAACGGTCATAGATCTCCCGCAGACGGTTGAACGCCATGTCTAGCGCGTGCACCAGGCCATGCTCCCCGGCCGGCCTCAGTACCTTCGCCGACAGCATGGGCGAGAGCGTCAGCGCGACTACGGCTGAAACCAGCACCGTGAAGACCAGCGTAAACGCGAACTCCGAGAACAGGCTGCCCGTCAGACCACCCGTCAGCCCGATTGGCGCAAACACGGCGGCCAGCGTCGTGGCCATCACGATGATGGGCACGGCAAGCTCGCGGGCACCATGGATTGCGGCGTCCATCGGCTTCGCGCCCTCCTCCATGTGACGATGTATGTTCTCGACCACGATGATTGCATCATCGACTACCAAGCCGATGGAGAGCACCACCGCAAGCAGCGTCAACAGGTTTATGGTGTAGCCGGTGGCGATCATGAATATGCCACCACCGATAATGGATAGCGGAATCGCCACGGCCGGGATCAGCAGCGATCGCAACGAGCCGAGGAACGCAAAGATCACAACCACGACGATGGCGAGCGTGATCCCGATGGTCATCATGACCTCATGGATCGAGGTCCGGATGAATACGCTTCCATCGTACGGAACCGCCGCTTGGATGCCGGGTGGCAGCGTCTTCTTGATCTCGCGGAACACCCGGTGCACCCCGGTGGCGACCGACAGGCTGTTCGCGTCCGGGGTCGCGAATACCCCAATGAACACCGCGGGCGTTCCGTTGAAATAAACGGCCTGGTTGTAGTTCTGCGCTCCGAGCTGAACCCTGGCAACATCACCCAGGCGCACTAGGGTGTTGCCGGCATTTCTGACTACCAGGTCACGGAACTGGCGGGCGCTGTGCAGGGTCGTCTGCGCCCGGATGGTGCGGGCGATGTCAGAGGACTTGGTGCGCCCGACGGCGCTGATGAAGTTGTTGTTCGAAAGGGCCTGCACCACGTCCGCGGGCGTCACGCCGAGCGCTGCCATGCGGTTCGGATTGAGCCAGGCGCGCAGTGCGAAACTGTTGCCGCTCGGCCCGGTGCCGGCCGGGACGATCTGTGCCTGGCCGACACCCGACACGCCCTGGATCCTCGGCTGTGCCACCCGCAGCACGTAATCGTTGACCTGCTGCTGTGATAGCGACTTGCTGTAGAACGCCAGGTACATCAGGGCCGTCTGGTTTCCTACGGTTTCGTTGATCACCGGCGCCTGGGTGCCGCCAGGAAGCTGGTTCTGGACCTGCTGCACCTTCGACATGATCTGCGCCAGCGCGGCGTTTGGATCATAATTGAGCTTCATGTAGACGGTGATGGTCGAGACCCCCGGGGAACTCGCCGCAGTCATGTAATCGATACCCGGAGCAGAGGCAATCGCCTGCTCCAGGCGCGCGGTCACGAACCCCTGGATCGTGCTGGGACTGGCGCCGGGATAGGCAGTAGTGACCGTCACCAGTGTGCTGGTGACCTTCGGATACTGGCGCACCGTCATCGCCAGCCACGCGCGCACGCCGAGCAGCAGGATCACGAGACTCAACGCGCTCGCGAGCACCGGGCGCCGAATAAAGATATCGGTGAATTTCATCACCCGTGGACCTCAGTGCGTATCGCCGTGAACCGCGACCGGCATGCCGCTGCGCAGCTTGATCTGTCCGGCTGTGACCACCAGCTCACCCGCCTTCAGTCCGGAGCGGACCTCAGTCAGGGCACCGCGCGTATCTCCGGGATGGACCGGCGCGGAGACTGCGACACGCATCGTCCGGCCGTCAACCTTGTGCGTCTTTACAACATACACGTAGTCACCGAAAGAGCTGTAGCTGATTGCCACAGTGGGAACCACCAGCGCCTGCTTCGCGGCGCCAACCGCAACACGCGCTTCGCCGAACATGCCCGGACGCAGCAGGAAGTGCGGATTGGGCACCGTGGCTTCGACCGCTACATTGCGCGTTGTCGGATCGATCTGTGAATCAAGCGCGCTGACGCGCCCGGCAAATTGCTGTCCGGGAAACCCGTTGACCGCGATCGAAACCTCCTGTCCCGGGTGAACCAGACCGATTTGACTCTGCGGTACGGTGAAATCGGCGCGCAACGGATCCCAGGCGTTCAGGGTAGCAATTGCGACACCAGGGGTCAGATACTGGCCAACGCTCACCAGGCGTATCCCGATCCGTCCCGAAAAGGGGGCCGATATGGAGAGCTTCGCAAGGGTGGCCTGGTCATTCGCGACGGCCGCCTGTGCCATTACATAGGCAGCGCGCGCCGCGTCCATGCTCTCGCGGCTTGTGGCATGCAGGCGATAGAGGCTTTTGGAGCGCTGGTAGTTCAGACGGTCAAGGGTCTCCGAGGCGCGGTCGCTCGCGAGCTGCGCCAGCTGGTTCGAGTCGTCAATCTGCACGAGCCGCTCGCCCTTTCTGACCGCCTGGCCGGAGTGGAAATAAATCCCGGTGATTTGGCCGGGTAGCTGGGTGGTAAGGTTGATTCCCTCGACCGACATCAGGCTGGCCACTGCCTGGATCCTTCCCTGCCACGCCTTCATAGTGGCAGGTGCAGCCGAAACGCTTACGACAAAAGGACCACGATGGGCCATCGCCGCAAAGGCCCGACGCGCCTTCCAGTACTTGAACCCGAAGAGCGCGCCGAGCACCACAGCAATGACCACTGCAGTTCTCAGGAATGAACGCAAACCGGACTTGCTCATCGGCTATTTCTCCGAAGCTTTTGAATCAGCATGGGTATATGCCGCCGGAACAGCCGCGATGCTGCCGTTGGCCTGCGGCGACCCGCCACCCAAGGCCACAAACAGCGCCGCAGTATCGGTATAGCGCTGGGCAAGCGCCTGTACGAAACCGATACGGGCACGGCTATAGCCCGCCTCGGCGGAAAGCAGCGACAGATAATCGACCGCACCCACCCGATACTGGTCCTGGGTCAGCTGCAAAGTGGTGGTCGCGGATTTGAGTTCGTCATCGAGCGCATTGAGCGCTTCGGCGTCGTGCTGAAGCGCACGCAGGGTATCGGCCACCTGCTGGAACGCTCCGAGAACCGTGACTTTGTACTGGGCGAACGACGCGCTGTAGGCAGCCTGCGCCGCATGCTTTTGCGCCTCCAGCGTTCCGCCCTCAAATATCGGCGCGGTGAGGTTTCCGGCCAGCGACCAGATGCGGTTGGCCGAATCGAACAGGGTGTTCGAGTTCAGGCTTTGGCCGCCCCAGCTGGCGGTGATGTCCAGAAGCGGGTACATGCGCGCCACGGCTTCGCCGACACTGGCGTTTGCCGCCCGCAGCTGCGCTTCCGCGGCCCGGATGTCAGGCCGGTTGGCGACCAGCGCGGAAGGCAGGCTGACCGGCAGCTTGGCGGGAAGGTGCAGCTTGGTGAGCGAAAGCACTTCCTGGCTCCACTGCGCAGGATAACGGCCGCTGAGCGCTGCCAGCGCATTCTGATCGCTGTCCAGCGCCTGCTTCAGCGGGGGGAGGGTCGCTTCGTCGGACGCCAGCTGGCTTTTCTGCGCCACGACATCGAGATAGGAGGCAGCGCCAATCCGATAACGCTGTTGTGTCAGGGTGAGCAGCCGCTGCTCGTTATTGACAATGTCAATGGTGGCCGCGATCTGCGCCTGAACGGCAGCCGCACCCAGGGCCGTCTGCACCACGTTCCCTTCGAGAGAAAGACGCGCAGCATCGAGCGCATCCCTTGCAACATCTTCCTGGGCCTTGGCCTGGCGGTACACGTAGCGGTTGATTCCGAACACGTCCGGGTAATAGCTGATGCCCACGGTCCCGGTATACAGCGAGAACACATTGGCGGGAGACGAGCCGCCGACTTGAGCACCCGAGGTGCGCTGCCGTTCCCCCGACAGCCCGGCATTCACCTGCGGGTAGAATATCCCCATCGCCGCCCGCAGGTTGGCGTGCGCCTCGCGCAGCGAAGCTTCCGACGCCTGCAGCGACGGATTGCGCGCCAGCGCCAGGGCCACAAGCTGATCCAGGCGGGAGGAATGGAACATTCGCCACCAGTCGCTTGCGGCAGTCTGGCCGTATTGGAAAACCTGGACCCCCTTTACGGGCGCCTGCGGAGCAGTCGCCGGCACGTACCGCGTGATCGCGGGGGGCGGCGGCTTGTGATAAATCGGACCCAACGCACAGCCGGCGAGTGACAATAATACAGCCACGGTCCCCAGGCTGCGGCAGCGGGGACACGTTCGTGATGACACAGGAAATACCTGCTCGAAAGCGCCTCTAGCGGACATTGCCCTATTCTAATCGGAAAGTCAGTTGCGCCGGACTGGCGGTACCCGATAACTTAGTAAGCGAATAATTAGCATTCTACCTAAATCTGGCGATGGATCTCAAGTAGCCGCTGCCGCATGCCGCTCGCGACCGGCATGCGCGGCCAACGTCCTTTCTGAGGGCAGATACCCCCTTCGTTGCGCTCTGCCAAGCTTCGGTCCCCGTCTGGTCAGCGGATCAGCAGATGGAACATCGCACTTATAAAGTGACGATAGTGGTCGATCAGCAACAGGGCAAAAAGCACGGCCAGGTACTGAATGGAGTACACAAAGGTCCGTCGCGCCAGTGCGTCACTGTAGCGGCGGTACAGTCCCCAGGCGAGACGCAGGAATCCCGCATCGAGCACCAGCGCACCCATTAAGTAGAACCAGCCACTCATGCCGACGGCGAATGGCAGGACCGTTACGGCCACCAGCAGGATCGTGTACAGCAGGATGTGGAGCCGCGTGAACTCGCTGCCGTGCGTAACAGGCAGCATCGGAATGCGCACCCGTGCATACTCCGGCTGCCGGTAGAGTGCCAGGGCCCAAAAGTGCGGCGGCGTCCACACAAAGATGATGAGGAACAGGAGCAGCGCATCGGCTGAAACGTGCCCGGTGACGGCAACCCAGCCCAGAACCGGCGGCACGGCACCCGCGGCGCCTCCGATTACAATGTTCTGCGGTGTGGCATATTTGAGATACACCGTATAGATCACACCGTAGCCAATAAGCGCGGTACAGGTCAGCACAGCCGTGAGCAGATTGACTTCCACCACCAGAATCGCCATCGAAACCGCAGCCATAGCCAGCGCAAAGAGCAGGGCCTGGAGTGAGGTGAGCTGGCCAGTGGGCAAAGGGCGGGCGCGCGTGCGCTCCATTGCCGAGTCCACCGCCTGATCGAGCAGGTGATTTATGCTGGCAGCCGAGCTCGCGGCAAGCCCGATGCCGATCGTCCCGAAAACAAGCACGTTCCACGGTATCAGGCCCGGGGCCGCTAGCAACATGCCGACCATCGCAGTAAACACGATAAGCGCCACGACACGCGGCTTGCACAACTCCAGAAACTCCCGCGCCTGGCCCAGGAGTCGCTGCCGACCCGGCGGCAAGGCTGACGTCTCGGTCTGTGTAGTCATCACGGCTCCGTACCTAAGGTTAAAGTGTGGCGGTGCAAAGACAAGTGCCCCTTCCGCCTGTTGATCGGCTTACCTCTGCCGCCGCGCCCCAGGCGATACCAGGCCCTCTTCTCCCGAGGAACCTGATATCAAGCGGTGCGTTCCTGCATTCCCCCGTCCGAAAACGAACGTCCATGAGCAGCGCCAAGGCCTCATTTCCGGAATCCGCTGCGGCATCGGTCGTTCCGTACGGATCACTCCGCAACGAACTGGCGCGGCCGGAGAACATGGTTCAGTGCAATCAGGCTCAGCATGAGCAGGACCCCGATAGCGCCATGGATAATTTCCACCAGCAACGGCAAGCGCAGCACGACATCCATCACTCCCGCGACCGTTTCGCCGAGAAGCAGCACCAACACCAGCATTCCGTAGCGGCACAGGTTGCTGTCGAACCCGACCCGCATTGTACGCAGCGCGAGCCACCCAACGTAGAGCAGAACGATCAGCGCCGCAACGCGATGCGTTACATCGATGGCGGTAATTCCCGACAGGTCCAGCATACCACCTCGGTGGTTCACACCAACAATGCGCCAGAGCGAGAATCCGTCAGCGAAATCCATCGGTGGCCACCAGCCTCCCTGACAGGTCGGAAAATCAGGGCAGGCCAGTCCAGCATTATTCGCGGCGGTCCACCCGCCGAGCAGGATGACCGCCGCAACGAGCAGCAACGCGACCACGGCACGCGATCGCAGATGCTGGATGCGAGGATGGGGCGGCACGGGCCGCCAAAATCGCTGCTCGCGCAGCGTTGCCCACCATAGCATCCCCAGTATCGTCAGGGCGAGAATCAGGTCCGCCATGGCGAACGGACCCCTCGGATGCCGGCCGGCAGCAACAATCCCAAGCCCCGACTGCAGGAATGCCAGGACCGCGGCTGTTGCGGGTACTATAAACTGCAACGCGCGGTAGCGCTTGCGCGACTTGTGGCCGAGATCGGCGAGGCGGATCAGGAACAGTCCAAGGATGGCGGGCAGATACCTATAGATCGCATTCATCCGGGCATTCTGTTTAACGGCGTCCGGAAGCGGAGTCTGGCCGCGCCGCTCCTCGTAAATCTCCCTGGCAGTAAGTGGCGCAAAGGGCTTGCCGTAGCAGCCGGACCATGCCTGGCAACCAGGATTGGCATCTGACAGGCGGGTATAAACCCCGAACAGCAACAGCGTATAGGCAAGCGTCGTACAGCCGAGCGCAAGCCGGAAGTACTTCGTCGAGGCACTCAGGCTTAGCATAGGCTAGCCCACTTGGGACACCTGCAGCAGGCGCACAAGGTCTTTGCGTATTCCTTCTGGATCGGCGTCCGGGGGATAGCTCATCATCAGGTTTCCGAGCGGATCCACGATGTAGATACGATTGAGTCGATCTGGCAGGTTCCCGTCGATAGCGAACTGTCCAGCCAGAGACGCGACTGCAGCGGGCGGGCCCACGACGACCCGCATGCCCGGATAATACTGCAATATCGCGTGCAGGTGGTCCAGGTTGCGGTTCGCGGTCACCACGAACAGCCTTCTGAGGCGCGTTGCATTACCTCCTTGGGCAATGCGTACCTGCCGCATCTTGTAAAGGTCCTGCACGCAGGCGCTGTCGCACGACGACGAACCGAAGTAAACCATCAGCCACTTGCCGCGCAGCGCGCTGAAGGGAAATGTCTTCCCGTCCAGAGACTGGAGGCGAACGTCGCCGATCGGGCGTGCCGGCTGGATCAGCTGGCCATGATTGACCAAGGAATGCGATCGCCACCCTCCGTAATAGAGCAGGTAGGCAATGATCTGTGGCAAAAAAAATACCATGATGATCAGGAACAGCTTGATTCTGCCGCGGCCACGACGCTCCGGCTGCGCTGTCTGTTCATCAGGTCTCATCACTTGGCTCATCAGGAATCCACAGGAACGCGCTTTACATTGACCCAAACGTAAATGACCAGCAGAGCCGCCGCCAGCAGGAACCATTGGCCTGCATAGGACTGATGCATCGCAATCCCGGTATCATATCGTGGCCATTTGCGAACAAATCCTCCTGCGGGACTGTGCGGATCGAGCAGAACGACCGCGGGTTGCACCGGGAACGGAACCGCCCGCCGGAACCGCCGCATGTCCAGGTTTTCCCATACGGGCGGCCACTTTCCGGATATCGGACGGGGATGCGCCAGCGTGAAATAGTGGGCATCCGGAATCATGGCGACACCCGCGACAACCTGTTCTCCCCTTGGCGTAGCAACTGGCGGGAGATGGGTGCGATTCGCTCCCATGGGTATCCAGCCACGGTTGACCAGGATCCGCGTGTCACTACCGGCGATGCGCATCGGGGTGATGACGTCATAGCCGGCAAATCCATTGTGCACCTGGTTGTCGAGCAGAAATTGGTGACGAGCATCGTAGTAGCCCCTGGCGATGATGCGGGAATAACGCAACTCACCAGGGCGCAGCAATTTCCGGCCGATCACGATAGCCGTCTCCCGGGCGTGCGCATCGATCTGCGCCTGCAGCGCGCGCGCCGCTCTTGCCCGATCGAGCTGCCAGAATCCGAGCGCGATTAGCGTCGGCAAGAGCAGCAGGGTTGCAAGCGTCGGGACAAGGCCGGGGCGGAATCTGATTCGGGAAGTCGGCATGGGAAAACTGAATATTGCGCAAACCGGTAATCGGGTTACACTGAGTATACTTCATTCTCCTGAAAACTAACTTGGGCGCGCCGCATGCATACCTCCCTCATTTTCCGCATCATCATTGTAGTGATGCTGCTGTTGGTCGTCGGAAGCCTGTTCTCGGCGCTGGCATTCCTTTATAAGGACCGGGGGCAGGGAACCCGCGCCGTCCGGTTTCTGACGGTGCGCATTGTCCTGTCCCTGGCGCTGTTCTTCCTGATGATTGCCGGATTCTACTTCGGGCTGATCACCCCGCACGGCATTAGCCCGTAGCGGTCACTTCCAGAACGGCGGCGTTTGGCGACGCCGGCGGCACCGGGGGCCCGGTGCCGCCGGCCTCTGTGTTTACAGCCAGTAAACGAAAATAAACAGCGCAAGCCACACCACATCCACGAAGTGCCAATACCACGACACCGCCTCGAAGGCAAAGTGGTGGTCGGGGCGGAAATGTCCCTTGATGCTGCGGACCAGCATCACAATCAGCATGATGGTCCCGATGGTCACGTGCAGACCGTGAAATCCCGTCAGCATGAAGAAGGTCGCCCCGTAGACACCGGCCTTCAGCGTCAGCCCGAAATGCGTGTAGGCCATGTAATACTCATGGGCCTGGAGCGCAAGAAAGCTGCAACCGAGGAGGATCGTGAGCACCAGGCCAACGATGAGCTGGGCCCGGTTGCTTTTGAGCAGCCCCCAGTGGGCCCAGGTCACAGTTGCCCCCGATGTCAACAGGATAAGCGTATTGATCGCCGGGATGCCCCAAGGTGACATGGGCGTGAACGCTGCGCCTTTTGGACCGCTCGTCGGCCAGGCCGCATGGAAGCCTGGCCATAGAATATGGTCCGCTGCGATCCAGGGCACGGAATAGTGGCGTTCGAAGAAGAGCGCGCCGAAAAAGGCCGCAAAGAACATGACCTCGGAGAAGATAAACCATGCCATGCCCATACGGAACGACATGTCCACCTGCGCGTTGTAGGCAGCGCCTTCACTCTCGCCGACCACCTGGCCAAACCAGCGCGTCATCATGAACGCGATGATCACGCCACCTGCCAACAGAACCCACGGTCCGGCTCCTAGGTCGTTGATGGTCAGGACGGTGCCAAGCGCGAGCGTAAACAGCCCCGCAGAAGCCGTCAGCGGCCACGGGCTTGGGCTTGGCAGGTAGTAGTGGTCGTGCGTTGCAGACATGTTCAATCCCCTTCTGTCGTGGTGGTTTTTTTCGATCACGCAAATTCCGGCAACCGGCAGTGTGGCTGTCGTCGAGTCACGCGGGGCCTGATATTTCCCCCGCCGCTCCGCGCTACCGGCAGCGGCGAGGCCTGCCGCTGCGACAGCGCTCCGTTCAGGAAGGACTTTCCTGCCCGGCGGCCGGATGCAACCCCGGCTGCCTCCTGGTCCCGCGTGGGGCCTGTCATCGAAAGAAGCCCCGCACTATCGTATACAGGAAGAGCCCCAGGGCGATCAGCCCCAGCACGGTCGCCGTACGCCGATTTACCCGGCGCAGCGTATCGCCCCTGCTGGTCCCGTCGTCCATTTATCCTCCATTTCCTGGCCACATTGTGCGCCCTGCACCCAAGCGCTCCGCCGGGCGCTATTTGACTGTGGGCGCCGTGGCAAAGCTGTGATAAGGAGGGGGCGAGCTCAGTGTCCATTCCAGGCCCTCGGCGCCCTCCCATACCCTGTCTGTCGCCTTCTTTCCGCCCTTGACCGTCTGGTAGACGACGTACACCCAGAGCAGCTGGCTCAGCCCGAGGCCAAAGGCGCTGATGCTGACAACACGGTTTAGGTCCGTGAACTGCAACGCGTAGTCGGGAATTCGGCGCGGCATGCCGGCGAGGCCGAGAAAATGCATCGGGAAGAAGGTCAGGTTGAAGAAAATGGTCGTCAGCCAAAAATGCCACTTGCCCAGAGTTTCGTTGTACATATGGCCGGTCCACTTGGGAAGCCAGTAGTAACAGCCCCCCATCATGGCCATGGCGGCGCCGGCGAACAGCACGTAGTGGAAATGGGCCACGACGAAATACGTATTGTGATACTGGAAATCTGCCGGCACGACCGCGAGCATCAGACCCGACAGTCCGCCGATTGTGAACATGACCAGAAAGCCTATGGCGAACAGCATCGGAGTCTCGAAGCTGAGCGACCCGCGCCACATGGTGGCGACCCAGTTGAATATCTTCACGCCTGTCGGAACTGCAATCAGCATCGTTGAGTACATGAAGAACATTTCAGCCGGGGCCGGCATGCCCACGGTGAACATGTGATGCCCCCACACGATGAAGGACAGGAACGCGATCGAGGCCGTTGCGAAAACCATGGACTCGTAGCCGAACAGCGGCTTGCGCGAAAACGTGGGAATGATCTGGGAAATAATGCCGAAAGCCGGCAGGATCATGATATAGACTTCAGGATGCCCGAAGAACCAGAACAGGTGCTGATACAGCACCGGATCGCCGCCGCCGGCGGCTTCAAAGAAATGGGTGCCAAAGTGACGGTCCATCAGCACCATGGTGACGGTACCGGCGAGCACCGGCATCACGGCAACCAGCAGAAAGGCGGTGATGAGCCAGGTCCACACGAACATGGGCATCTTCATCAGCGTCATGCCGGGAGCGCGCATGTTGAGAATGGTGACAATAATATTGATCGCACCCAGCACCGAAGATATGCCCAGCATGTGGATGGCGAAAATCACGCAATCCATGCCGATGGGCGCCTGGACTGACAGCGGGGCATACATGGTCCAGCCGGTCCCCGGCGCTCCGCCCGGCATGAAAAACGAGCTGAGCATGAGCGTGAAGGCGAACGGCAGGATCCAGAAGCTCCAGTTATTGAGGCGCGGCAGCGCCATGTCAGGCGCCCCGATCATCATCGGGATCAGCCAGTTGGCAAAGCCGACGAACCCGGGCATGATGGCCCCGAAAATCATGACCAGGCCATGCATCGTGATGAGCTGGTTGAAGAAGTAAGGCTTCATGATCTGCATGCCGGGCGAAAACAGCTCGGCACGGATCAGCATCGCGAAGCTGCCGGCAACGAAGAACATCAGCAGACTGAACAAGAGATACATCGTGCCGATGTCTTTGTGATTGGTGGTGAACAGCCAGCGTTTCAGGCCGACAGGATGTTCTTCGTGGTTTGCAGCGACACTTGCCATCTTTTTTCTCCTCGTTCCTAGCTACGAACTGTTACTCGACCCGGGCCAGCCCAGCGCAAAGCCGCCATCCGGGAACGCTCGATTACATCGCCGGCGTGGCTGCCGAATGAGCTGCGCTCATACGCGCCTTCTGGGCGGTCACCCACTTCTGGAATTCCTTCTGGCTTACCGCCTTCACGACGATCGGCATGAAAGCATGGCCCATGCCGCACAGTTCGGTACACTGACCACGATAGGTCCCGGGCACCTGAATCTCGGTCCAGGTCTGATTGATGAATCCCGGTATCGCGTCGGTCTTGACGCCGAAGCTCGGAACCCACCATGAATGGATCACATCCGCGGCTGTAATCTGAAAGCGGATCTTCTCGCCCACCGGCAACACCAGCGGATGGTCCACCTGCAGGAGATAATGCTTGTTCTTGGGCTCCTGGTTTTCGATTTGTGCAACCGGGGTCGACAGGTCGCTGAAGAAGCTGATTCCCTGGGCCGGGTAGTCGTACTGCCACTTCCACTGGTAGCCGGTGATCCTCACCGTCATGGCGGAATCGCTTGTGTTCTCCATCTTGAGGAGGGTTGCCGTGGCGGGCACTGCCACCGCGACCAGAATCAGGAACGGGATTACCGTCCAGATCACCTCGATCGTGGTGCTCTGATGAAACGTCGCCGGCTTGTGGCCCTTGCTCTTGCGGTGAGCAAAGATCGAATAGAACATGACGCCGAACACAATCACGAAAATTGCCACGCACACCCCGAACATCAGATCCTGCAGGTGATAGATCTGGTGGGCCATGGGAGTAACGGGGGTCTGGAAGTTCCACCTTATGTCGGCCGAGGCCGAGCCGGCGCTCAGAAGCAGGGCTGCGGCAGTGGCGAAACGGGTCACCGCGAGGATCAGTGGCCCGGAAGGCTTGTTATTTTTAAAGCTCAAAGACATGCTTGCGTTCTCCCATCATCCACATTTTTCTGAATCGCCTTGCCCCGGACCGGCCTCCCGACCACCTGGCAGGTCCGCCCATATCGCTGGCTGGGCGCGCAACACCGTGTTGAGGCGCTTCGACAGTGACAGTCGTTCGTCATCCGTAAGCACCGAGCCGATCTCCACCCAACGGCCATGCGATCCCACCAGCAGTCTCGTCGGGTACCAGTCGTCAGCCTGCGTCTCTAGCCGCACCCGCGCCCAGTAGCGCTGCAGGGACACGCACCGTTCCGCCCGCCCCGTAATCTGCGCAATCTCCACCCGGTCGCCGTCGATGACCACGATTTCCCGGTCATTCGCATGATAGGAGACGGATGCGAGCACCACCCCGATGACGATAACTTCCAGCCCCATGAACGGAGCCACCAGCCAAGCTCCGTCCAGGGCAAAAATCACGGAAATAACCGCACAAACAAACATGTACAGGCAGAACATGCACGCCATGTTGCGCCCTGAGCACGAACGGTTGGGGAGGATGACGACTCGGAATTCCGGCCTGGATGCGCCCATACGCCCTGAGTTGTCCCACGTCGCTAATCGCGGCTCCGGAATGCCACACGAAGCCGGTACCGCCGCAGCTATCCACCAAAGCGTCTTTTGTTGATTTACATCAACTGCCATCGTGCGTTTTACTGACCCAGATCAATGACAAGTTCTGGAGGAATTTACCACCGTTTTAGGCAATATAACAGGGGGAACTTTTGACCGACGCGGCATGGCGGCGCGACCCGGCGGCCGGACGGCAACCGGAGATGGCTGATTTCACAGGGAGTCTTGAGTTATGCAGATGCGCCGGTGCGGTCGGTAAGACCCAACTGCCGGATATCGAGACGGTGCGACGAGTCGACCGGGTGGCCGGTCGGGTCGTATGGCAACGACGCCAACCGCGGCGCGCGGAGAAGCAGGTCCAACGCCTGGACGTAACCGTCAAGCACCGGATCAGGATCAATGCGGTTCGCCACCCAGCCGGCGAACTTCAATCCCGAAGCACGAATGGCCTGCGCTGTCAGCAGCGCGTGGTTGATCGCGCCGAGACGCACCCCCACAACGAGGATCACAGGCAAATCCAGCGCTACCGCCAGGTCGGCCATGGTCTGGCGCGCCGATATCGGAACGAGCCAGCCGCCCACACCCTCCACCACCACGCAGCGGGCCAGACCGGCGAGTCGCGCATAGCATTGGCGAATATGGGTGAGGTCGATTGCGATGCCTTCGGCCCACGCGGCCAAGTGGGGGGCGGTCGCGACCGCGAACGCATAGGGGTTGACGTCTCCGTAGTCCGCGCACACCGGGCTTGCGGCGCGCAGCGCTTCGGCATCCGCGCTCCGCAGCCCGGCTGCGCGCGGTTCGCACCCGCTCGCCACCGGCTTCATTCCAACGGCCGGTATGCCCCGCGCCGTCAGCGCCGCAAGCAGGGCGCAAGAGACATGCGTCTTGCCCACGCCCGTATCAGTCCCGGTGATGAACCATCCGCCCATGCGGTCCCTCAGCGCCGGCTCCGGCCAAGACTGCTCAGCGGGACCGCGACCGACCCGTCCCGACGCCGCCGGGCGCCGTCCGCGGATACGGGCGCCCAAGCATGGCCATAAACAACTTCATAACTCACCGGGACCCGTCCATCCACGTCAGCCATTGCCTCGTAGGCACTACGAAACCCGGCGAAACGACGCTTCCCGGTGAGACCTGCATGCCTGTGGCGAACCACGTTATGGGCTCCGATCGCTTTCAGGTCCCGCAACACGTCGAGAACGCCCGGATAGGTCAAGATTATGCGCTCCACATCCACAACGGGCTCGGCCAGGCGCGCACGCACCAGTGCGTCACCTAGGTCGTGCATGTCGACGAAGTCGTGCACGTGCGGATCGGCGTCCACGCTGCGCCAGGCCGTACGCAGTTCACGCAGAGTGTCCGGCCCGAAGCTGGTAAACAACAGCACTCCGCCAGGACACAATACACGCGCGATTTCGGCGAACACCGCATCCGGGTTGCACCACTGCAGTGCCAAATTGGAAATCACCATGTCGATCGATCCGGACGCGAATGGCAAGGTCTCGGCATCGCCGCACACGTAGCACTCGCGCACGCCGCTTCCGGTCCAGACGGACTTCCGGACCCGGCGCGCCGCCGCCTGCGCCATCGCCAGCGCGATATCCACACCGACGACGCGTGCGCGCGGGTAACAGCGGGCCAGCGCCCGCGTGCAGTAACCAGTGCCGCTGCCCAGATCGAGAATGCAGTCCGGCTGGAGTTTTATCAGGCCGAGCCGCTCGATCAACCGGTCGCCGATTTCGCGTTGCAGTATTGCCGCGGAATCATAGGACGACGCTGCCTGCTGGAAGGCGGCGCGCATGCGGCGCTTGTCCAAGGGGCCTGCCGGATCATTCATTCAGGAACGCCTCGACTGTCGCCAGGAATTCATCGGGATGAGACAGAAATGGCGCGTGGCCTGCGGAAGGAAGCACCCGGTGGGCCGCCCCAAGGCTGCGCGCCAGCGAGTGGGCGGCAGCAACCGGCACCAGCCGGTCGTGCGCGCCGTGAATGACCAGACCGCGAATCCGCAGATCCGCCAGCGCCGCACGCAGATCGGTCGTGCGCAAAATAGCGAGGCCGGCCTCCAGCGCGGCGGGGTCCGGCTCCCCGTACCGAAACAGTTCCGCGCGGAGCTGGCGCACCAGCGCAGAGGAATCGCCGTCCCCGCCCAGCTGCAGGCTCAGGAACCGCTGGAGGGTGGAACGGTACGAACATCTGAGATCGCGAGCAAAGGCATCCAGGGTATCAGCCTCCATGGCCCACGGCCAATCCGGCGCGCGCACGAAACACGGGGTCGCGCCGACGAGCACGAGGCTGTCGACCCTTTGCCGGTGGCGCGCACACAGACGAAGCAAGACCGTTGCACCCAGAGACCACCCGAGCCAGCTGGCCGTAGTGGGAACGAGCTCCGCCAGCGCATCCGCGAAGCTGTCGATATCGCCTGCGTGGATCCCTGCACTCCGTCCGTGCCCCGGCAGATCGACCACCGTTACGCGAAACCGGGCGGCCAGCGCGGCCGCGACTCCACTCCAGATGCCGCCGTGCAGGCCCCATCCGTGCACCAGCACCAGTTCAGGACCGCTGCCGTACGCGGTTCGAAACAACGTGCTCACGGAGCAGATTCCGCAATCTGGACCAGCGCTTCAAGCAGCGACTCGACCTCGGCCTCCGTGTGCGCTGCCGACAAGGTCACCCGCAGGCGCGCTGAATCCCGGGGGACGGTTGGTGGACGTATGGCCGGCACGAGTATGTCCTGCTGCCGCAGGATCCGGGCCGCTGCCAGCGCAGCATCCGAGCTGCCCAGCACAACCGGCTGGATCGGCGTTGCCGACTCCATGACATGCAGACCAATCTGGCGCGCTCCGCCCTGGAACTGGTCAATGCGCGCGCGCAGGTTTTCCCGGCGCCAGGATTCCGTCCGCACCAGCCGCAGACTGGTGCGCGTCGCCTCCGCCACCGCCGGGGGGATGGCAGTCGTATATATATAGGTACGTGCGCGCTGGATCAGCGTTTCGATGACTTCCTCATCGGCCGCCACAAACGCCCCGAAGGTTCCGAATGCCTTGCCGAGCGTGCCCATGAGAATCGCCGGCGGCTCGACCGGTTGCCCAAAAAACTCGAACGAGCCGCCACCACGGGCTCCGAGGACCCCCATGCCATGGGCATCATCAACAACCAAGCGCGCGCCGTGCGTCCGCGTGAGTTTGGTCAGCGCCGGCAACGGAGCCATATCGCCATCCATGCTGAATACACCATCAGTGAGCACTAACTTCGCGCCATCGACCGCCGTCAGCAATGTCTCCAGGCGCGCTAGGTTGGCGTGCGGATACCGCCTTGAGGAAGCCTGGCACAACCGGGCTGCATCGATCAGAGAGGCATGATTGAGCCGATCCTCGAAGACCGTTCCATGTCGGTCCATCAGCGCATACACAACTCCGAGATTGGCCATGTAGCCGGTGGAGAAAAGCAAAGCCCGCGGAGCACCGACGAATTCGGCCAACTCCTCCTCCAAAGCATGGTGCGCCTGGCTGTGGCCGCTGATGAGATGGGACGCCCCGGCACCAACCCCATAGCGTGCCGCGGCCGATTGGAATGTTTCGACCACCTGCGGATGATTGGCGAGCCCGAGATAATCGTTGCTGCAGAAGCTCAGACAGGCGCGTCCGCCGATCACCACCCGCACGCCCTGGGCACTTTCCAGGATTTCACGCCGCCGGTAGAGATTTCGGGCGCGCAGGTCCTCGAGTTGTGCCCACAACTGTGGATCGGTCTGGTCACTCCGTATCATGCATCGGCACATCGCTAGGCGGTTGCTGGGTTCCGTGGCGGTCACTTGCGATCAGCCCGATATCCGGGGCCGCCCGAACGTTACGCCACAATGGAAAAATGGAGTCTAACGGTCCGCTGACCATAGTCAACTTTGAATGGGAAGTTCAGTGTACAGTTGCCCTGATATTAGGCAAGTTAACGCGGCAGCGGACATCTCGTTTGTCTGGCCGGTGGGGATGCGGACAGCGCGCGATTGTACCGACAGCCGAGGAATCAGAAGGGCCTTCGCCGGCTTCCGGTTCGGCCATGATCTGGCCCGGCAAGGACAATCACGGACCACCGGCGCTGACACGCCGGCGCCTGCCTCAGCCAGCAACGGGCCGGGCCGTGGAAAACGCCGCCACTTGGGAGCCGTCCTGTATCGGGCACGCCATGCCGGCCTTATGCCACAGCAAGGCTGATCGGTTCAGGGATGGCGCGCGGGGTCCGGTTTACACCCTTGCTCCGACCATCACTGAAAGCCCCGCCCGAGACTCAGGCTTTTGCCATCTCGCCGGGGTGGGCGTGTTTCACTGCGAGGCTGTAGATATGAAGAAGATCCTCTTCGCTCACGTCAATATACGACTGCATCTCGGATAGCGCGTAGACCAGGTCGCTGTGGCGGATAAAGCATTTTTCCGGCACGTGGAGATTGGATTCGACCTCCCGGACATGGGCTTCTTGTTTGCCACGCAGGGCCATATTGAACACCACGGCCACGCCGAGCAGGATGGCCGCATTCAGCAATACCGGGAAAAGCACATAGCCGAAGCCCAGCGAATGCACCGCCGCCCCACCCATAACGGCAAAGAAAGCCGTGGCTCCGCCCGGCGGGTGCAGGCAGCGCAGGTAGTACATGGCCGTGATGGCGAGCCCCACGGCAAGAGGCGTAGCCACGATGGGATCAGGAAAGACCATGGCGCACAGGACGCCAATCAGGGCCGAAACGCCGTGACCGCCGAGCACTGCCCAAGGACTGGAAAAAATGCTGTGTGGCACCGCGTAGAGCAACACAGCGCTCGCCCCCATGGACGCAACCACCCCAATCAGAATGTGATTGCCAAGCACGGCGTGGCTGACCAGCATCGTCATGCCGATCCCGAGGACTCCGCCCAGACCGGAGACCCATTTTTCGCGATGTCCCGGTACCGGTAGTCTTGCCACAGTGGGCGTCATAAAGAATTTCAACATCAGTTCCATGTGCGTTTTTTGAAATTTTAACCTGTTGTCTTATGTACAAATATTTTTGTAGTCCCGCGGGTTCGCCAATTTCAATAAGGCATCGCGCTATGGATCTGCCGGGGATACGCCTGTTGTCTTGATATAAATACGTCGGCGCCGGAGTTTACGACCGGTAGCGCGACGGACCGGGAGTCTAAGGGACTTGAAATGACTATAAAAACAAAATATTTTGGCGCTTTCTATCGGCATTTCCGATAAATGGATACGATTCAAGCACGCACGTTCTTGCATGTGGTAGCCGCCGGCAATTTTCTCAGCGCAGCGCGAAACCTGCACGTCTCCCAGTCTACGGTAAGCGCTCGGATACAGGCGCTCGAACGTCTGCTCGGGGCAAAGCTGTTCCATCGCAGCAAACAGGGGGCTGAGCTCACCCCGGCAGGGAAGCGGTTTCTTCGACATGCCCAGGCCCTGACGAGAACCGTGGAAATCGCCCGCCAAGACGTCGGGTTGCCGGAAGGCTATTCCGCCGGCCTGACCCTGTGCGGGCGAATCGCACTGTGGGACGGATTTCTGTCCCGCTGGGCAGCATGGATGCGGGAAGTCGCTCCGACCATTTCCTTGCGATTGGAAATCGGCTTCGAATCCGACATCATGCAAGGACTCATCCATAACACCATCGACATCGGCGTAATGTACACGCCCGAAGCGCGTCCCGGCCTGGTGGTTGAACGTCTTTTTGATGAAGCCCTGGTCCTGGTCTCCGCAGATCCAGACAGTCCCTGGCCAGACCCCGGTTACGTGCACGTGGACTGGGGTCCGGAGTTTTTTCACCAGTTTTCAGTGCAATACCCGGATCATCCCCCTCCGGCGTTCTACGCGAACATTGGCTGGCTGGGCATTCGTATTCTTTTGCAAAGAGGCGGTTCCGGCTATTTCCCCCTGCGCGTGGTTTCGAAAGCCCTGGAGCAAGGGAAGCTGCATCGGATTCAGGGTGCACCCTCGTTCCGCCTGCCAGCCTACGTGGTGTATCCAGCAACACATCCAGAAGCGTTTCTCGAACAAGCCCTGGAAGGCATGCGCTCGCTGGGGCACGAGGAACGGCGCCGAAAAACCTGAGACGTCCGCCGCCGGCATAGCCCGGTTGTGCCGGCGGTGACAGATCGGCTTTATGCTTTATCAATGCGGCTCGAGATGGGGACTACCCCATTACACTGGCCGAGCCGGTTGCCCCTGCGACGAAACAACTGCAGCCAATCTCGCTGCATGACCGTCTAGATTCACTAGCAGCGGAACGTTTGCCGGCCCACACAGACCGAGCTCGCCTTCCGGCCTCGGTGCGATCCCGATGCAATGAGCCCGCCACGGTGCACCAAAATAAATCGGGCCAGCGGCACGATTGCATCCACGCCAGCTCATCAGGGATAGAGTCCCGGGAGCTCTCGGCTGGGCGGGCGCAACGCCCGCCACATCACATCTGGGCCGATGGGCCGGGGTCCGGATAGGGGTCAGCGCCAACGGAGCGCATCGAGACGCTCTTCGGCGTACCGCTTTAGGGTCGGATTGAGCCGGGTGAGGGTGGCACGGGAATACGCTTGCCGCGCAGACGCCCAGCGGTTTTCGGATTCAAGCGAGATCCCGAGTCCGATCCACCAGTTGCCGTCCAGGGGTTGAAGCGCGAGCGCCTGCCCAAACAGCCGGACGGCTGCAGCACTGTTTCCAGCGCGTTGATCGAGCATAGCCAGGAGCGCCAGATAATCGGGATCGGATCCGGCGCTGGCCAGACCACGTTCAAGCAGCGCTATTGCCGGACCTGGAGCGCCTCGCGCAGCGTCAATGCGCGCAAGCAGGTAGACAAATGCAGTCTGTTGCGGCAACACCGCCAGCCCTTGTTCGAGCACCCGCGCAGCATCGGACTGCCGGCCCCGCTGGAGCAGCAGACCAGCCAGCAGCTCTCGTGCCGGCACATTGCGCGGATCACCGCGCAACGCTGACCTGAGGGCCAGCCGGGCCAGGGCTGGATGCCCCTGCGCCAGGAGATTCACCCCCCGACGGTAGGCGTTCTCCGCGATCTGTCCGGTCGTAAGCGGAATTTCCGTCTTCTCGAAGCCGTGCGTACCCACTGCGCTTCCACCGGAGACCGATGGTCCGGAACGCGACGGCTGAACTGCGACAACCCGGCGGATCGTCTTGACTGTGCCATGCGCCGGACTCTCGTGAATCGTCTGCGGTTGGCGACTGGCCTGAGCCAGGCGCACACGCGCAGGGGCTGGCCTGCGGCGCAAGTCGGATGCGCCGGGTTCGGCGGCACCGATTGCTGTCGCAGCCCGCTTGTCTGTGCGCGACTTCATTGCCGGATGTGCCGTGACCGCGACAGTCGGCGCGGGGCGGACCGGCATAGCGGCGGTGGTCGAAACACGCGTCAGCGCCAGCTGGCGGTGGCGGGCGACCAGGCCGGCCGCGATCACTGCCGCGGTTGCCAACACGAGGATCCAGGGCAGCGCGCGACGGCGGATGCGGTCCGGCGCCGCCGGGCGCAGGTCTTCATAGACCGGCTGCGACACGGCACGTTCCGATACCGCGTGCTGGCGCGCCTCCAGGTCCCTGAGCATCTTGTTGATCAGGCTCACGCGCGCAGCCCCCAGAACAGCATTCCGGCAGACACCAGCAGAAGCCCGAGCACAGCTGCGGCGGCTTTGAGTACTCGTACGCGGCGCACGCTGAGGCGCAGACGCGTCGACTCGGTATCGGCGATGGCTTCTTGCACGTAACGCGCCCCGACGAGGTGCGCGCCCTCGCCAAAAGCGGCGATCATCGCCTTGTGCGCTACGATATTGACCAGACGGGGGATGCCGCGGCTCGCCCGATGGAGCGCGCGCACGGCCTGCTGCGAAAACAGCCGTGGCCCGTGATACCCGGCGATCCCCAGGCGGTGGGCAACATAGCACTCGACATCTTCGACGCTCATGGCAGCCAACTTGCAGGAGAAGCTGATACGCTGCCTCAGCTGACGGATCGAGGGCTCGTCAAGCCGCGCATCCAGCTCCGGCTGGCCGAACAGCACCACCTGCAGCAGCTTGCGGCGCTCGGTTTCCAGGTTGCTCAGCAACCGCAACGCCTCAAGCGTCTCGATCGGCATGGCCTGCGCCTCATCCAGGCACACGACTACGCCGCTGCCCTGCGCATGCACATCGACCAGGAATGCCGTGAGCGATTTAAGGAGATGATACTGGTCGGCATCGCCGTCATAAGCCATACCGAGTTCATCGGCCACCGCCCGCAGCAGCGTCATCGGCTCCAGATAGGGGTTGGGAATATAGGCGGTGACAAATCCCTCTTCCAGGCTGGCCAGCAGCTTTCGGCACAGGAGCGTTTTGCCGGTGCCGACCTCGCCAACCACCTTGATGAACCCCTCGCCGCTGCGTATCGAAACAAGAAGCGTATTGAGCGCGTCCTGGTAGCTCGAATGCCCATAGAAGAAGCTGGTATCGGGAGTAATGCTGAAGGGATGTTCCGTCAAGCCGAAATGCGATTTATACATGGTTCAATCCGTCCGGACGCGCGCCACGAGCGCGGTCAGCGACTGCCTTCCAGGTTGCGGAACTGGCGGCTCGAATCCTGAATCGAGTCCTCCCAGATTTGGCCATTGTCCACGATCGTCGGTTTGATCAGGATCACCAACTCGTTCTTGACCCGTATCGCCTGCTTGTGCTTGAACAGATTTCCCAGAACAGGAATGTTGTCCAGGAACGGCACGCCGGCGTTTTCGTCGGTGCTCTCCTCCTTCATCAGGCCGCCGATCACCACGTACTGGCCGCTCTTGGCACGCACGACATCGTCCGATTCCTGGATCGTGCTTGAAGCAAGCGGGAGGCTGTTGACCTGGCCGTTGAGCGTAAAGGTGTTGTCCTTCTGCACCACCTGGCTCACTGAGGGATGGATATGCAGGATGATGTCGCCGTGCGAATTGATCTCCGGGGTCACGTCCAGCGCGATACCGGAGAAAAACGGAGTCAGGTCCACCTGACTGGACACCGTTGTGGTCCCTCCGATGGAGGCAAGCGGCGTATTGGTCACGCCGGTGATGAAGAAATCGTCGCCGCCAACCTTGATAACCGCTTTCTGGTTGTTGATGGTGGACACCCGTGGGCTCGACAGCACGTGCACCGTGCCTTCCGTTTGCAGCAGTTCCAGGAACGAAGCGAAATTGGCGGACTTGGTCGCGATGCTGAATACGCCGCCGAATGCCGACACGGCGGTGTTGTTGATCACGCTGGCGGGAGTGTTGCCCGGCACGGCAGGATTGAGGCTGCCGGTGTTTCCGGCAATGTCGCTTGTTCCGGCGCCGCCGAAGATGGTTCCGCCACCCGTCTGCGCAAACACCGAGGAGCCCTGCAGTGCCGCCCAGTTGATACCGGTCTGGAACTGGTTGTTGAGCTGGACGTCCAGGATTTTCGCATCGAGTATCACCTGCCGATCGACGGATGCGCTTGTCTGGTGCAGGTAGCGGCGAACCATTTCCAGCTCCCGCGGCATGGCGCGCACGATCACGATTCCGGCCTGCGGATTCGTCACTACCCGGCGGCCGTCGGCAGTTCCGATGATTGCCGTCAGGCTGCTCTTAAGCGTGCCCCAGAAATTGGACTTGGATATCGTCTTGACACGGATGTCGGGTATCACCTGGGAAGTCGAAGTCGTGCCGCTTCCGGTCATCGAACCGTTCGTGCCGCCCGAAGTCGTGGTCTGCGTGAGTTCACCCGAGGTGACGCGGATATCAGATTCCCCGTCGCGGATCATGTCGAGATAATTGATATGAAAGATACGCGTCTGCATCCCGAGACCGTAGACGAAAAAGCGGTTGCCATCGCGCCGGAAACCGTAACCGTAGGCTTCGCGGATCGCATCCAGGGCTTCCGGCACCGTGACATTTTTCAGATGCATGGTAATGGTCCCGGTAAGGTTCGGGGGAATAACCATGCTGTAAGGAGTCCCCCGCACCAGCCCCATGAATACATCGCTCGCCTGGGCATCGTGCACCGACAGGTCGAAATGCGGCTCGAGCGGCGCACGCTGGCCATGCGGCAGGCGGATTTCCAGCGGCGGAAGCAATGCCTTGCTCACGGACTGGGGTACCGCGGACGCATCTGTCCTGCCGGCACGCTCAAGATTGGTGCCGATGCGCGTTCCGACTTCATTGCTCCAGCGATACGGGTTGGTCTGACAGGCGGCCAGCGCGGTGGCGGCAAGGACTGCCACAAGGACACGCACGCGGCGGCACTTATCGGATTGCGGCAAGGGGCATGTTCTCATCGCGTGTTCTCTCGATATTCAATTTCGGCAGCAGGCGCAGCAGCTGGCGCCTGCCGGCGCGGCTCAGGATCACGCCGTACGGACGGATCTGGAGGATCTCGGCGTCGCCGACGCGCTCGCCGATTTTGAACGTACGGCCATTGATCACGGCCAGCCGCTGCAGTGGGGACACCAGCGTGGACTGCAGCACCAGCCCAGCAGGCCGGTGGCTCGAAGCAGGGAATCCGGAATATGGCCGCGTGGGATCGGGCAGTCCGATCAGCGAGTCAGCGGCAAAAGCCCGCGCGCCGGCGGCCAGCAGGAGCCCCAGCGACAACACGACTATTAATATGCGGTCTTTGTCCATTCGCCTAAGGGCCGATTCAAATTTCATGCCAGTCATACGCACGCCGGCCGGCTACATCCCGATCCACGCCCGGTTGAAACCGAGCGTGTAGATGACCAAGGTTACTTTCGTTACGGGATAATGTTCGGTTCTGAGCCTGAGACTGCCCCAGAACATCTTCCAGCGCAGCGCTTCCAGGGCCTGCAAATAGCGCACGATATCGACATAGCGGCCCTTGAGAACCAGCCTCATGCCATGAAGGTAGAGCACCGGGGCACCTGGGACCTCCGGAGCATTCGCGGCGGCGGACTTCACTACCGCCAGTGCCGGGCCGGCCGTGCCGTTGCTGCCTCTGCGAGCGGATCTGCCCAGGGGAAGCGGCGGCAGATTCTCGATAGACACCAGCTGCAACGCGCCGTTTTTCGCCAGCACCACGCGCACCAGCCGGGCCATTTCCCTAGGGTCAACCAAGCCATGCGTGATGACGGACAGTTCGCCACGGCTCGCACGCAGCTGCCGCTGCAGCTGCGCGATCTGCGCGCGGGCGGCAGTATCCGGGCGACCCATCCTTGAGCTGAGCAGCTCATCGCCCTCGGTATCGAGCTGGCGCGCCTGCCGCAATCGGCTCGTTATCTGATTTTCCAGACGCAACTGTTCGGTACGCAGCGGTACGAACAGAAAATTGACTGCGATCACGATCGGCACCGCCAGGATGCCGACAAAGACAAGGGCACGCTCGCGCAGCGAAAGCGCATCGATCCGGTCGGCTATGCGCCGGGCCGACTGGCGCCAGCCGCCGGTCATGATCGCCCCCGCGCGCCGGGTCCGGCGGCGGAAGTCCTGACGATGAAATCCACGTACGGCTCCAGCGGCCCCTTGCCCGACGCCCGCGCCGGACGGGTAATACGGAACACGGCGAAGTCGGTTCCGGCCAGGATTTTTTCCGTGGACAACCGCTGCAGATAACGGGGCACGAGATCAGGAGCGATGCTGCGCCCTTGCAGGGTCATATTCTGACCGACGCCTGCGATGCTCAATCCGGTGAGCCACAGCCCGGAAACGTGCCGGCGGGCAAATGCAACCAGGTAGCCGGAATAGCCGACTGTGCTGCCAAAGTGCTCATGCTGCAGGATACGGTATGCCTGTTCGCTTGCCGCCACCCGCTCCTGAAGACGGCGCAGCTGCGCCGCCAGCTCCGGCTTGACGGCGCGCGCGGGGAACTCCCGACCTATGTCGGCAATGCGGGTGGCGGCCGCAGCCTGCTGCTGACCCACTTCGCGAGCCTGTGCGCGCAGTACATCGAGCCGCCACCAGGTCAGGGCATAGACCAGCACGATACCCGTGAGCACCGTGGCGCCAGCCTGGAGCATGGCCTTGGCGGAGAACTTCTTCTCCTGCTTGCGGAAGATCGGATGATAAAGATTGACCTGCTGAATCATAGGGCCCTGACCTCCTGGCGCAGGGCCGCGCCCACGTGGACAAGGCAGCGCGCCTGCATCTCCTGCGGCAAGGATTGGTTGCAGTCCAGAAGCGGCGCCAGATCAAGCACCGAGACCTGCACGTTGAGATTGGCGCGCAGGTGTTCGATCAGCATCGGCAGTCCCGTTGCCGCGCCGCCAAGAACCAGATGGCGGATCGGCGCCTCGCGGAAATGGCTCTCGTAATAGTCGAGCGACCGCTGGATTTCCAGGACGATGTGGTCGTGATAGCCGGCCGGCTCGGCCGCAGCCTGCAGGGTATCGAAACCGACGCCGAGCGTGCGGCTGAGATACAAGAGGCCCTGACGGGTCAGGGTAATGAGCCCGCTCGCCGCCTGCAGCGTCAGCATGGCCACTCCGTTTGCATCTTCGGGCAGCAGCGAAGAGACGTTACGCTGAGCCAGCTCGGGAATGTCAATGACGTCCAGATTGATTCCGGCCGCCTCGAGGGCATCCGCCCGCGCCCGGATCGCATCATTGCGTGCTGCCACCACATACATCTCGCGCGCCCGCCCCGGCGCAACATCTCCCGGCAGGTCAAACACATCAAGGCTGGCATCGTTGATGTGGAAGTTGATGAGATCCTTGACGCGCCAGCGCAGTGCTGCCTTGAGCTCGTCGGCATGCACATCCGGCGCTTCGGTAAGCACCAGCTGATACTCGGCCTCGCCGAGCAGCGTCGTGCAGCGGGCGTGCTTGAGGTCGTGGTCGCGGGCCAGTCCGGCCAGCACCTTGTCCTGCGGCGCGTCGGGACTCACCGGCCGGAACTCCCACTGCTCAATGCGCGGACGCTGTTCCGGCTCGCGCACCGCACGCACCAGGTACACGCCGTCGGCGGCGATTCCCACGGCCGTCAGACCGGGGAGCATCCGTTTTCTTTTCAGCGGCGCGAACAAGTGTGAGTACCCGGGGAAACGGCTGGATCCTGCCTATCGGCAGACATGATCCAACCCATGTAGTTGTTGTTCATATTTGAACCATAGCAGAAAATCTGCATAGTAACTCTATGTTGTCAATGGAATTTCCGTATTGCCGCCTACCCCTGATGTCGCTACGGGTTTACCCGTCGCGTACTACGGAAATTAGCAAAAATCCTTGCCAAATAGTGCCTTAGTCTCGTGTACTCCCGGTATCTCGGCGGCGGCTCTACCGCCTCTCCGGCCCGCTGCCTCCACCCGGTCAGGACTCGACTTCATGCCACTGGATGACCACGGTCGAGCCGCCCCCGCCGGCACCAGCCGGAAACGATACCGCGTTGAGCTGCGCGGTCGTTCCGGAGGTCACGGCCACCCAGGTGCGGGCAGCGCCGACACCGCTGCCGAGCAATACCGTACCGCCTGCACCCACTGCCCAGCATTCATTCAAAGACAAACAATCCATACCATACAGGGTCTCGCTCACCGTCGTCGGAATCGCACTCCATTGAGTACCGTTCCAGTAGGCGAACGTCGAATCGCTGCCAATTAGGGGTTCGGCAGCCCAACAGTCGTTCGTCGCGTCACACGAGATTGGAGCGGCACTCGAAGCGCTAATGCCATCAGCCGGAATGCTCGTTTCGCTCCCGCCGCCTGGTCCCAGCGCATCGAAATACCAGGGGCTACCGCCGCCGTCACCATGATGCCCTCCGTAGCTCTCTGTCGCCCAGCAATTCGTGGCCGATGCGCAGGAGACCATGCTCAAGGAATTGGAGGCATTGCTGTTTTGCATACTCCCGCCGCTGCCGTTGCCGACCCAGTACTGGTTGGCGGCAAAATATCGGCCAGCGATGGTCGCATAACAGGCGGTACTGGCCCCGGTACCAGCGCAGGCGATGTCGGTGAACGATGCACCAAACTGCTGGCCGATTGAGGGTATATTCCAGGTATTGCCGTTCCAGTGAAGAATAACCGGGATCTCGAAGAACCCGCCCCAAAGATATGCACCGCTAACAAAGCAGTCCTTGCCATTGCCTGGCTCGCAAGCGACCGCCGTAAATTGTAAATTGCCGTAGCCGATCGGAATCGGGCTCCACGCCGACCCATTCCACTGGATGACCGTTCCGTTGGCGCCCACCGCAATGCAGTCTGAGGCTGTCGGACACGATACGCCGACCAGGTTGTCGGGCGTGTTTGTCTTGGTAGCGGTGCAGGTCTTGCCACCGCACTCCAGCGCCACACCGCCGTTGCCGACGACGAATCCAGTCGATGCCGGCCGCTGCAGGACGGCCTGGACTGTGCGCTGCACCATGCCGACGGTGCCCTGCACCTGCACGCGGCATTCGCCGGCCGGCAGGTTGGCACCGCTCAGATCGGTGCTGTAGACGGCATTGACCGTGAATGACCCCTGGCCGAGGGTATAGGGGCCATCGACCGCCAGGCTGGCGCAGGGGGTACCTGAGGCGTAGCGCGCGGCAGCCCGTTCCACGCCGCTCTCCGCCAGGAGCAGGGCGCTCACGCCGCTCTGCGCAAGGCTGGTGTCGGTGATGTCGGAACCGGACATGCGCGTCGCCACCAGCACCGCGAAGGCGATCACGATGAGCAGGAACAGAACGGCCATCAGCGTGGCCGCCCCGCGCTCCGGTGCGCGGTTGCATTCCCTGGTCACGGCCGGCCGGCTCATGACTGGTTTCTCAGGCTCACCCAGGTCGTCTGCCCGTAGGGTATGCCGTTCTGGGTCAGGGTGAGATCGATGCGCACGAATGCCACATCCGAAGGCCCGGTGGCCGGAGTCACGCCGTCGATCTTGAGGTAGCTGAATGCCAGGCTGCTGACCTCGTCGGTGAGGATGGCCGAGACGGCCGGCGTCGAGTAGGACAGCAGCACGTCGGGCGGGCTGGACGTGATGGTCACGCCGGTGCCATCGGTCTTGGTGAACGCCAGCGTCGTCGCGGTCATGGTGGAGATGTCGTAATCGGCGGTATTGGCCGGGTCACGCCGGATCTCGCGGATTTCGCGCGCCATGCGCGCGGTTGCATAGCGCAGCTTGCTCAGGGCGTCGAGGCTCGTCGAGGTCGCACCGAAGGCCTGGACGCCGCTCGTCAGCAGCGGCGCCACGGCGACGGCCAGGATGGCCGTGAGCACGATCACGACCACCAGCTCGATGAGCGTGAATCCGCCCTGGCGAGAACCAGGTTGGGCGGTCGCAGCGGGCCGGGTCATCGCGCGGTCCATCAGTAATTCGCCAACATCAGGCTGGCCGTGTCCAGGGTCTGCGTCCCCTGGGTCACGCTGATGCTTGCGAGCTTGCAGGTACCGGGGCAGGCCGCGCCTTTGTACGGATCAGTGAACGTGACCGCCACCGACAGCCCCAGCGGGTTCGGCAGAGCGCTGCAGATGGCGCTGCCCTTCAGGCCGCTGTACCCCATGGCAGGGTTGTCGCGGCGCTGCGCGATCAGGTACTCACCGCATTCACGTGCGAGCTGCATGCCCGCCTGCAGGTCGGAGTTGGTGCTGAGCGAGCGCGCCACCTGTCCGTAGCCGGAGAGGATTGCGACTGCGGCGATGCCAAGCAGTACGATCACCATGACCAGCTCGACGAGGGTAAAGCCCGTGGCGCGGCGACGCGTCATGGCGTGGACACCGTCACAAAGCCGGTGAGGGGCGCAACGCTCACCGACCAGGTCTGGCTGCCGGTATGGAGGGTATAGACCGTTGCCGCGCCGAGCAGCGCGCCGCCGGCCGATACCGGCCGGCCGAGGCTGTCGAAATAGAGCGGAGTACCGGTGAGCGTGACCCCATAGCTCAGCGCTTCAGTGAACGGCGAGCCAGTGGCCGGGTCCGTGACCGGCGCTCCCCCGCCCCCATTGCAGGGCGCGCCGGCGTTGCCGACGCAGGAGACGCTGTAGCCCCCGCTGTTCGGAGTCAGCTGCAGTGTCTGTCCCCAGGCCATGGCTAGCATCTGCATGTGACGGATGCTGCGGGCAAGCAGCTCGCCCTGATACGGGGCAGTGGCGCCGCTGGCATTCCAGCGGCTAGCGACGACTGCAGCCAGTACCGAGGCGAGCACCAAGACGACCACGAGTTCCACAAGGGTCATGCCGCTCTGGCACAGGCAAGTATCGCGGATGCCTGTCACCCGGCATCTGGAAGTCCGTTTACCCATGGCACCGTACCGCGAGATCAAAAAAACGGGGTGCTGTCGACCAACACCCCGCTCGCACTGCCTGTCTAACCAAACTCAGACGCTGTCCCCGGGACACGCTTGCGCCCGGCGGGACAGTAATGTCAGCAGCCACCGCCCGAGCCGGTAATGAGCGTGGTGTACGTTGGGGTCGCGGTTGCCGTCGCAGGCGCGTAGGTCACGCTGCAATTGGCCGGAACGGTGGCATCCGCCATCTCGACCTCGTTCGTGGATATGGTAAAGTCACTCTTCGGATGCAGGCTCATTGCGTTCAGAAGATCGGTCATGCTGGCGGCATAGCCATAAGCCGTTTTGACGGTCTGGCCGCCAACCGCTACGCTGCCCGTTGCACCCAGGCCGCCGGGAGTCATTGCGGCCTCGGCATAGATCTCCGCATTCGTGGCGCGCATGCTGCCGGCCACGCCCTGGATCACGGAGGTGCGGGCATTGCCGCCGAGGTTGACAAACTTTGGCAGCGCGACTGCCGCCAGGATGCCGAGGATCACGATCACCATCACCAGCTCGATCAGGGTAAAGCCGCTTTGCTTCTTCATGTCAGGACTCCTTTGTCGAAACGTCAGTCAGTGTTCTGTCGGAACGTCAGTTTTCTGGCGGCGGCACTAGCAGCCTGTGGTCACCACGGCCACCGCGCCGATGGTTCCCGGCGCCTTCTCCGTGTACGTCACGTAACACATCGCGCGCAACTTAAAAGTCGCGACGCCGCCGGCGTAGGTGGTGGTATAACCGGAGAAAGGCTGGAGGTCGCTGGCGGCCTGGATGGCGTTGCCGATCCCGACCGCCGTCGCCAGGGGAATGCCGCCGTCGTCAGCGCCGACGTCGACCGCCACCGTTGTGCCATCGAGCATGGTCACCGGCGAGGTGGCCTCCCCGGTGGCGATATAGCGCGACTGGACCACCGCCACCGCCGAGCGTATTCCGCCGGCCACGCCGTTGACGCTCGCGATGCGCGCCGACTGCCCCAGGTCGACGTACCGCGGCAGAGCGACCGCCGCCAGGATCCCGAGGATGATGATCACAATCACGAGCTCGATCAGGGTGAAGCCCGACTGCTTCGATTTCATTACTGCCTCCTCAATCAGAAATCCAGAATCCGGTCGATAAATCGCACGATGCCGTCCTTCCGCACTGCATCCGGCCGCGGCCCCCAATGGTAGGGCGCTACCGCAACCAGCACCGCACCGAGCCCTTCGCCTTGCCCCGGCCGGGTCTGCGCGACCCGGATCATGAAGCCGGCACGGGGCGGCGACCCGAGCCCGCCGCTGAAATAGTCCTGGTTTCGGACTCGATAGATCAGCATCCGGCTGCGCCGGTCGAAGTACCAGTGTCCGCCTCGAATGGCGGCCGCATGGACATCGCTGAATGCGCCCAGATAGTTCTTCGGCGCCTGGGCCAGAATCCGCATCGGGTTGCTGCCCGCGAGGCGGCGCAGATTCGCGACATCGTCATTCACCAGATCACTAGCAACCTTCATGCCAAGCGCGCTGCGCAGCGTGCCCAGCACCTGCTCCATGGCGGTCGCTTCGGCCTCTTCCTGGAGCGCCCACAGACGATGGATCGCCACCGTCAGCAACAGCGCGATGACGGCAATGACGACCACAAGCTCCAGCAGCGTGAACCCTCGCTCCCGCCGCAACCGCGCGGGAGGTCCTTCCGGTGGACGGGTGCGGCCCGCGACGGAGCGCGGGCGCATGATTCCGGAATCCTTTCCCAGACCGTAGGATACGAACAGTAGCTTGTCCAGATTCTGGCAGTCCGGGTGACGCATAGCGTCAGTGCGCCTGGGCAGCGCGAGCCAAATCCCACATGGGCAGGAAGACGCCGAGGGCGAGGATGAGCACAATCACGCCGATGATCGAGATCAGGATCGGCTCGATCGCGGTGTTCAGATTGCGCAGATCGTAGTCGACTTCGCGCTCGTAATAATCGGCGACCTCGCGGAGCAGTTCGTCGAGCGCACCCGACTCCTCGCCCACCGAGATCATCTGCAGGACCAGCGGCGGAAACAGGCCGGTCGCGGTGGCGCAACGGGTGATGCTCTCGCCCCGCTCCACCCCATCGCGCATCTGCGCGATGCGTTCGCCGACGAACTCATTGTCCACCGCGCGGCTGACCACTGACATCCCCTGAACCAGAGGCACACCCGCATCGAGCGTCACCGCGAGTGAACGCGCAAAGCGACCCAGCGTGGCGCAATAGATGATGCGCCCGACAACCGGAAGTTTCAGCTTGACCCGGTGCCACCGGTAGCGCCCGTCGGCCGTGCGCAGGTAGCGTTGCACGCCCGCGGCCACGACAACCACGGCCGTCAGCATGACCCCCCAGTAATGCACCACGAAGTGCGAGGTGGCGATGAGCAGGCGTGTCGGCAATGGCAGCTGCGCGTGGAAGCCGGTGTACACCCGGGCGAAGGCCGGGATGACGAAAATGTTGATGATGAACAGGGCGACTGTGATCGCGAACACCACGATCGATGGATAGCGCAGGGCCTGCTTGATGCGCTCGCGCGTGTCCTTCTCACGCTCCAGATAGGCGGCCAGCTGTTGAAACGCCTCAGCGAGATTTCCGGTGGTCTCGCCTACCTGCACCAAGCTCGCGAACAGGTTCGAAAACACCTGCGGATGCCGCCGCACTGCGGTAGTCAGGTCCATGCCCGCATCCAGACCCTCGCTGATGCTGCCGATCACGCTGGCCAGTGCCGGGTTCTGCGTCGAGTCACGCAGTCCGCGCAGGCTTTGCATGATCGGAACCCCGGCCTTGAGCAGGGTGTACATCTGCCGGCAGAAAAATATCAGATCGCTGATCGCGACCCGGCCTTCGCGCAGGCGGCCCAGAAGGCTTTTCAGGTCGCCGAACACGTCGCGCACGGCGGCGGACGGCTGGATGTCGATCGGCGTGATCCCGTTGTTGAACAGCTGGCTTGCCACCGCCTCCGCGGTGGCCGCCTCGATGTGACCATTGACGGCCTCCCCGCGGCGGTTGCGTCCGGTGTACTGGAAACGGGTCACGCTCATGGCGCTCCCATCACTCCGCCAGCCCGAACGTGGCGCGCATCACCTGGTCCATGGTCGTCAAGCCGCGTCCGGCAAGATCGAGCGCACCGCGCCTGAGGCTCAGGAAGCCGGGCTGCGCCTTGGCCGCCTGGGCGAAAGCAAGCGGATCGCCGCGGTGCAGCGCCTGCACCAGGCTATCGTCCATTTCCAGCAATTCGTAGATGCCGATACGTCCGTGATATCCGGTGTGGTTGCAATAGGTACAGCCGCGCCCGCGGCGGAACTCCAGGCCGTCCGCCGTGCGGCCCAGCTCCTCCTCGACCACGACACGCAACCCGGGTTCGAGTTCGACCGGCTCGGAACAGCTTTCGCAGATGCGCCGCACCAAACGCTGGGCCAGGATGCCGCGCAGGCTGGCGGCGATCAGGAACGGCGCCGCCCCCATGTCGAGCAGGCGCGAGGGGGTCGACACGGCATCATTGGTATGCAACGTCGACAGCACCAGGTGCCCGGTCATGGCAGCCCGCAGGCCGATCTCGGCGGTTTCCTGGTCGCGCATCTCGCCCACCAGCACGATGTCCGGATCCTGGCGCAGCACCGAGCGCAGCACCCGCCCGAAGGTCAGATCGATCCGGCTGTTGACCTGCACCTGGTTGATGCCCGGCAAGCGATACTCGATCGGATCCTCGACGGTGATGACTTTCAGCGTCGGCTTGTTGAGTTCGCGCAGCGCCCCGTACAGAGTCGTGGTCTTGCCGCTGCCGGTCGGTCCGGTGACGAGCACCATCCCGTGGGGGCTGTGTATCATTTTGCGGAATCGTGCCAGCAGAGCCTCAGGCATGCCCAGCTGCCCGAGGTCGAGCACACCGCTGGTCTGGTTCAGCAGCCGCATGACCGCCGACTCGCCGTACTGTACTGGCAAGGTCGACAGGCGCACGTCGACGCTCTTGTCGCGTACCCGCACATTGAACCGGCCGTCTTGCGGCAGGCGCTTTTCCGAGATGTCCAGTCCTGCCATAAGTTTCAGGCGTGACAGCAGCGCGCTGGCGATGCGCCGCTCCGCAGTCGTCTGCACACGCAGCACGCCATCCAGACGGAAGCGTATGCGCAGTTCCTTTTCATCAGGCTCGATGTGGATGTCGGAGGCGTTGACCTGAACCGCATCCTCGAACATCGTCTGCAGCAGCTTGACCACCGGCGCGTCGGTCAGGCCTTCGGTCCCGCCCAGCTGCCCCAGGTCGACGTCGTAGGCAGACATCTCCTGGCCGAGTTCCTGGGCGAGCCCGCTGATCTCGTCGGTGCGCCGGTACGTGAGGTCGATGGCCTTAAGCAGATCGGCCTCGCGCACCACCGACAGGCGCAGCGGCCGGCGCAGCACCCGCGCCAGCTCGTCGTAGGCAAAAATATCGGTGGGGTCGGCCATGCCGATGAGCAGGCCGTCGCGCCCGTCTTCCAGCGCCAGCACACGGAAACGGCGCGCATGCGCCTCCGGAATGAGGCGCACGACATCAGGCTTGAGGTGATAGCGCTTGAGGTCGATGTACGGAATGCTCAGCTGCCGCGCCAGGAAATCCAGCAACTGGTCCTCGGTCAGGTAGCCGTTCTCGATCAGCACCCGCCCCAGCTTGCGCCCGCTCTTCTTCTGTTCCGCGAGGGCAGCGTTGAGCTGTTCCTGCGAAATGACCTTGTGCTCGATGAGCAGATCCCCGATACGGATCTTTTTCGGCTTGGCCGTGACTGCGGACATGACGCCAACCTCGCTGGCCGGAGCTGGTTCGTATAGACTGCCGGCACCTGTAGCTAACTGTAGTTAAGGATCACACGAAATCTACCCGGCCCTCTGCAAAATACGCGCCAGCGCTTCTCCTTAAGAACCGGCCATGCTGCACGTCGTGCTCTACCAACCTGAAATTCCGCCCAACACGGGCAACGTGATCCGCCTGTGCGCCAACTCGGGCGCGCAGTTGCACCTGATCGGGCCGCTCGGCTTCACGCTCGATGACCGCCGGCTCCGACGTGCCGGCCTGGACTACCATGAGTGGGTGATGGTGCGCCGGTACGCCGGGCTGGATCAGTTCCTGAGCCAGGTGGGTCCGTCGCGCATTCTCGCCTTCTCGACCCGCGGGCGGCGACTGTACACCGACGTCGACTACGGCAGCGGCGACGCCCTGCTGTTCGGTCCGGAAACACGTGGACTACCGCAGGAAGTACTGCAGGGCCTGCCGGCGGAACAGCGCCTGGTCCTGCCCATGCGGCCCGGGGTCCGCAGCCTCAATCTTTCCAACGCGGTGGCCATCGCCGTCTATGAGGCATGGCGGCAGCTTGGCTTCGTCTGACGGCAAGACCGTGCCGGCAGCGTCTTGCCGGGAACGTTTCGCTGAGATTCCCGACCCGGGTCAGGACTTTTCCTGCTTCGGCTCGCGCCGCAGCAGCGCCGTCACCGCGTCCCGGGGCGCCAGACCTTCGAATAAGACGCGATAGACCTGCTCGGTGATCGGCATGTCCACGCCCGCCCGGCGCGCGAGGGACCGCACTTCGCGGGCTGTCGCGACACCTTCGGCCACCTGTCCGAGCTCCGCCAGGGTGGTCGACAGCGCGCCTCCGCGCCCAAGGGCCAGCCCCACCTGGCGGTTACGCGACTGGTCATCGGTACAGGTCAGAACCAGGTCACCCATGCCGGTCAATCCCATGAAGGTCTCCGGCCGACCACCCAGCGCCGACCCCAGGCGCTCAATCTCGGCAAGCCCCCGGGTGATCAGCGCGGCGCGCGCATTGGCACCAAGTCCGAGGCCGTCGCTGATGCCAGTGGCAATGGCCATGACGTTCTTGACGGCGCCGCCGAGTTGCACGCCCACCAGATCCTGGCTCGTATAGACGCGCAGATGGTCGTTGCGAAGCCATGCGGCGATGGCCTCGGCAGTTTCCGGATCGCGGGCCGCCACGGTCATCGCTGCCGGCAGACCTCGGGCCACCTCACGCGCAAACGTCGGGCCCGATATCACCCCAGTACGCCGCTGCGCCCCGAGTACCGTGCCACATACATCGCTCAACAGCCTGCCCGACCCCGGCTCCAGGCCTTTGGTGGCAGAGGCCACAATAGCCGTCGGCGAAGCATGGGGAACCAGGGCTTCGAGGGTCGCGCGAAAGGCCGAGCTCGGCACCGCTACCAAGAAGCGCTCGCACTCCTGCGCGAGCGCGGGCAGGTCTTCGCGCACATGTAGCCCGTCGGGGAATGCGATTCCGGGAAGATACAGGGCATTGACGCGCTCGTGCGCCAAGCGGGCCATGCGTGCGGCATCGTGGCCCCAGAGAAAGCTGCCGTAGCCATTGCGGGCCAGCACTACAGCCAGAGCTGTGCCCCAGGATCCTGCGCCCAGGACGGCAATGGCGGAACCAGTCGTCGCTTGCGCCATGCGTGGGGTCGGCACTTCCAGCGGCGGTGCCCGACAGCGCCGGATCGCGTCAGTGACTGGCCGACTGGACGCCGGCCGCCTGTTTCTGCTGATACAGCAGCTCGAAATTCACCGGATTGATCAGCAGCTGCGGGAACCCGCCTTTGCCGACGAGGTCATTGATGACTTCGCGCGCGAACGGCAGCAGGATGTTGGGGCAACCGATTTCGAGCACCATCGGCAGTTCGCTGGCCGCCACGCCGGCGATGCGGAACAGGCCGCACTGCTGGGTCTCAGCCAGGAACACCGTCTTGTCTTGAATCTTGGCCGTCACCGTCACCCCGAGTATCACCTCGTAGAGGCCCTCGCTGGCCGCGATCGGGCTGTGTGCGATGTGGAGCTGGATCCCCACCTCGGGCACCGTCTGCTCCAGGAACACTTGCGGAACATTCGGCGCTTCGTACGAGATGTCCTTCACGTAGATTTTCTCCACGTTCAGGGTCGGACCCTGGGGTTGATTCGAATCTGCCATGGGCGGTTCCTGTTGGTAGAATGGAAATTTGCGGGATGCGCCCGCTGTCGTGCGTCGTTATTGTGCTTGCCGCAGCCCTGAGGGGGCGGTCGGCCCGTCGGCTTTCGGTCCTGCTTCCTTTAGGACGGCGAGACGAGCAACGTGTCGAGCTTGCCGCTGCGCTCGAGTTCCGCCAGATCCGTATAGCCGCCCACATGGGTCTTGCCGATGAAGATCTGGGGTACGGTGGTTCTACCGGTGATTCGCACCATTTCCGCGCGCTGTTCCGGCAAATCATCCACGTGGATCTTTTCTGCTTTCACGCCCTTACGCTCAAGCAGCCGGTCTGCCATGTTACAGTAAGGACAGATGTGTGTGCAGTACATCAGGACTCGGACCGTCTCTCCCATGTTGGCCTCACTTCTGGGTCGGCAGGTTTTCGTTCTGCCACGCAAGGATGCCGCCGGCCAGGATGTGCACTGACTGGAACTTGTGCTTTTGCAGCATCATGGCGGCCTTGGCCGATCGCTGGCTCGTGCGGCAGCTGATGACGAGTGGACGGCTCCTGAACTTTTCAAGTTCGCTCAGGCGCGTACGCAAGGTGCTGAGCGGGATGTTGATCGAATCGGGTATGTGTCCGCTCCGGAATTCATCGGGTTCGCGCACGTCGACGATCACCGCCGATTCGTGGTTGACCATGCGTATCGCCTGGTTCACCGGCACCGACTTGATCCCACGGAGCGCCTGGTTCAGGGGAGCAGCGACGAGCAGCACCAGGACGACTGCCAGGGCCAGGAACAAATACCAGTTTTGAATCACGAACTGCATTGGAGGTTCTCAGAGGAAACTGCAACGGTTGTCTGGATTGGGGAACAGCCCCGGGCGTCGTGACACAAGGCGGCGTCGGCGCATGCGCCACCCCTACGCCTTGCGCCGCGCGCCCCGCCGGCGCGTCATGTCGCGTCGAATCGGCTGCAGAATGCGGCGCGCAACGCACCAATGAGATTGATGATCTCGGGCTCGGCGATCCGATAGTAGACCTTGTTGGCATCCTTGCGCGATGCCAAAATGCCCTTATCACGCAGGATGGACAGGTGTTGGGAGATATTGCTCTGGGACGTCCCCACATGCTCCACAATCTCCTGCACACTGACTTCATTCATTGCACCCAGCATACATAGGATCTTCAGGCGCAGCGGATGGGCCATAGCCTTCAGCGAATGGGAGGCGCGGTAAATATCCTCCTCGTTGCTGATCAGACCCACATGCTCGGCGGTCACGCTCATGTCTTTAACCTCGTCTCTGTTACAAGATGCCAGCTGGTGATTCGCTCGTCCTTCAGCCGATCGCCACTTCCTTGGTGAACGAATCCATGATTATGGCTGTCATTGTGTTGGAAACATTATACAATATTAGCTAATTTTAAAAGACCATATATTCTTAAACAGGTTAAACGAAAGGCAATGCAGTCGACCCCGAAACCGCTTGTTCTGGTGATCATGGATGGTTGGGGCTACCGCGAAGACGCCGAATACAACGCCATTGCCAGCGCCCGGAAGCCGAACTGGGACCATTTGTGGGCCAGTTATCCGCACACCCTGATCCGCGCTTCCGAAGCGGCGGTTGGCCTGCCTTCAAACCAGATGGGCAATTCGGAGGTCGGACACCTCAATTTAGGCGCCGGTCGCGTCGTCTACCAGGAATATACCCGCATCAACCGCGCCATCAGCTCAGGCTCGTTTTTCACCAACAAGACCTTCATCGACGCTGTTGATCTTGCAGTCAGCACCGAGCGGTCCATCCATGTACTTGGCCTGCTGTCCCCGGGCGGCGTCCACAGCCACGAGGATCACATTCACGCGATCATGGAACTGGCGGTGCAGCGCGGAGCCAAAAAGCTGTTCCTGCACGCATTCCTGGACGGCAGGGACACACCACCGCAGAGCGCACGCGCGTCCATCGACGCCATGGAGCAGAAGTTCCACAGCCTCGGTCAGGGGCGGTTCGCCACCGTGATCGGACGCTACTACGCCATGGACCGCGACCATCGCTGGCCGCGTGTCCAGGCCGCATACGATCTGATCACGGCGGGAAAGGCCGAGTACCGTGCTGCCACCGCAGCCGCGGCTCTTGAAGCCGCCTACGCACGCGGCGAGACCGACGAATTCGTGAAGGCCACCGTCATCGCTCCTCCTGGCAGCGACCCGGTCCGCATCGTGGACGGCGACGTGGTGCTTTTCATGAATTTCCGTTCGGACCGCGCCCGGCAGATCACGCGGCCCTTCATCGAGGAAAATTTCGACGGCTTCACGCGCATGGCGCACCCCAAACTGGGCCGGTTCGTCAGCCTGACCGAATACCAGTCCGAATTCCACATCCCCGTGGCATTCCCGCCCGAGCGCCTGCGTAACGTGCTTGGCGCCTATCTGGCAAGCCTCGGCAAGCGCCAGCTGCGGATTGCCGAGACCGAAAAATACGCGCACGTGACCTTTTTCTTCAATGGTGGGACGGAGACGCCATTCGAAGGCGAAGACCGCGTTCTCGTGCCGTCCGTCACCGATGTGGCTACCTACGACCTGAAGCCGCAGATGAGCGCGCCGGAGGTCACAGAAAAGGTGGTCGAAGCCGTGAAGAGCGGCGTCTACGACGTGATCATCTGCAATTTCGCCAATGCCGACATGGTCGGACATACCGGCGATTTTCGGGCCACCGTGCATGCCATAGAGGCGCTCGACGCCTGTCTCGGTCGCATTGCAACGCAAATCCTCGCGTCCGGTGGCGAGCTCCTGATCACCGCCGATCACGGCAATGCCGAGCAGATGTTTGATCCGGAGACCGGCCAACCCCAGACCGCCCACACCACCAATCCGGTGCCGCTGCTGTACGTCGGCCGCAAGGCGCGGCTCGCGAGCGGCGGATCACTGGAAGATGTGGCCCCGACCATGCTGTACCTGATGGGTCTGCGCATTCCGGCGGAGATGACCGGACGTTCTCTGGTTGAACTGGAAGTCTGACAGCGGACGTCGCGATACGGGCGAAAGCGTCCGCCCGGCCCCGCCACGCGGGCCAGCCGGCAGCAGATTCCCCACCTTCACCGTCTCCGGCCCGCTGGAACAGCCCCGGCCGGCGCGGCGGCGAGCGCTGTTTGCGGCCGTACTGGCTGCGACATTATGCGCATACAGCAGCATGGCGGCCGGCGCCGAATCGGCGGCGGACCGGCTCTCGCAGCTGCGTACCCGGCTTGAGAGACTGGAACACAGCCTCGAGCATACCCGCGGCGAGCGCGATGCCCAGCGTGAGGCGCTGCGCAACACAGAGGTGCAGATCGGAGACACCCTGCGTCGCCTGAGACAGCTGGGTATCGAGCGCCAGCGTCAGCAGGAGCAGCTCCTCAAGCTACGCGCCCAACAGCAACAGGAGCGCCGCCAGATCGGCGCACAGCTCCACCAGCTCGAGAACGAGGCCCGCGCCGCCTACATCCTCGGTCGCCAGGAGTACCTGAAACTGCTGCTGAATCAGGAGGATCCCGCGACGGTCAGCCGGGTGCTCACGTATTACGGATACCTGCAACGGGCGCGCGCCGAACAAATTGCCGCTGCGCGGACCGCGCTGGAGCGTCTGACCCGCCTCGGCAGCCTTATCCAGAGGCGCCAACAAGCCCTTGCGCGGCTAAGCGCCGATCAGTTGGGCAAACGCCGGGCATTACTGCACTCCGAGGCACGCCGCCGGATTCTGCTGGCAAGCCTGAACCGCAGATTTGCCAGCCAATCCCAGGAAGTCGAGCGCCTGCGGAGCAATGAACGACGCCTGGGTCGCCTGGTCAAAGGAATTCAGAGTGCCATCGCGGGTACCGCGCCGATTCCGCTTCCCGGCCCCAATAGCCGCTTCGCGGAGTTTCGCGGTAGACTACCCCTGCCCGTAGCGGGCAGAATTGTGGACCGGTTCGGAGAGCCCGAGGGCATCGGCAACCTCAGGTGGCAGGGGATATTTCTTGCGGCGCCTGAGGGGAGTAAGGTGATTTCGGTGTTCAATGGGCGGGTGGCCTTCGCCAACTGGCTGCGCGGCTTCGGCCTGCTCATGATCATCGATCACGGCGACGGTTACATGTCCTTGTACGCCCACAACCAGAGCCTGTACGAACAGACCGGGGACTGGGTCAAGGCCGGGCAGGTCATCGCAACGGTGGGCAACACCGGCGGCGCGCGGCAATCCGGCCTGTATTTCGAAGTCCTGCACGACGAGAGACCGGTAAATCCACTGAAATGGTGCAGAATGCGCTAGACTCTGACAGATTTAAGGAACGCAGGCATAAACTTTGGCGACAGTCTCGCAAGCTGCGGGCTGCGCGATCCCAGTGTAATCCGGAGAGATCTCAATGAATCAATCGCACCGCTCCACCCGTGAGGGACGCAGAATCCCCAAGGGCGGTCACTTCATGCGTTACGCCCTGATCCTGCTGCTCGGTGTGTTCATCGGGGTAGGAATCACGCTGGAGCGGGCCGCGCAGGCGGACCGCGCCGCCTCCGCGGTCGCGGTCCAGGCTCAGCAGGACGCGGTCCCGGCACCCGGGCCGCTGCCCATAAGGGAGCTGCGCACATTTACCGACGTTTTCGCCCGCATCAAGTCGGATTACGTCGAACCGGAGAGCGACCGGAAGCTGATCGACAACGCCATCCAAGGCATGGTGTCTTCGCTCGACCCGCATTCGGGCTTCCTGAACCGGCAGGCTTTCAGGGAGATGCGCATCAGCACCGAAGGAGACTTCGGCGGACTGGGCCTGCAGGTAACGATGATCGACGGCGTCGTAAAAGTCATCTCGCCGATCGACGGCACCCCAGCGGCACGCGCCGGCCTGAAACCCGGCGATCTGATCATCAGGATTGACCAGAAGGCCGTCCAGGGAATGTCGCTCGACCAGGCCGTCGACATGATGCGCGGGAAACCCGGCAGCGAGATCACGCTTACCGTACTGCGCCGCGGCGTAAACAAGCCGCTCGATTTCAAGCTCAAGCGCGCGGTCATCAAGATCGAGAGCGTCAAGGCGCGCCTGCTCGAGCCGGGCTACGGCTACGTCCGCATCGCACAGTTCCAGGCAAACACCGAGGGCAGCCTGATGAGGGCGCTCAAGAACCTGGAACGTGAAAACAAGGGCCCCCTGAAGGGTCTGGTTCTGGACCTGCGCAACAACCCTGGCGGCGTACTGAATGCCGCGGTTTCGGTCAGCAACACCTTCCTCAATAAAGGCCTGATCGTCTACACCAAGGGGCGCGTACCGGATTCCAACATGACCTTTGCTGCCACCCCGGGCGGCGATGTCCTCCACGGAGCGCCGATGGTGGTGCTCGTCAACGGCGGCTCTGCCTCGGCGTCTGAAATCGTCGCCGGAGCACTGCAGGACAACAAGCGCGCCATCATCATGGGCACCAAGACCTTCGGCAAAGGGTCGGTGCAGACCATCATTCCGTTGAGCGACGGCTCGGCTCTGCGGCTCACGACCGCCCGCTACTACACGCCGAATGGCAATTCAATCCAGGACCGCGGCATTACTCCGAACGTGATCGTTGACCAAATGAAGATACCGAAGACCGAGAAGGCCAACGACGGCATGCTGAAGGAAGTAGACCTCGAGGGTCACCTGAAAAATACTGGGCCGGCGGCGCCGAACGCGCCCGCAGCAAGCGCCGTACCGCCCGATACGGTTGGGTCGGATTACCAGCTGTGGGAAGCGCTCAATCTGCTCAGGGGAATCTCGGTCTACCGGCAAGAAGGGGGGCAGTGAGCGCGGCCCGCCGGGCGCGCAGAGCAATAACGGCAATCCTCGAAAACCGGGGCCGGTAGAATGCTGCCGGCCCCTTCCCGATTTCGTTTTCCGGCGGTGAAGCGGCGGCGGGTCAGGCCCGGGGTCGCAGCAACCGTGCTTGCCATGGCGCTGCTAGCAGCCGGCCAAACGGCCTGCGCCGCTCAGTATTTTCCTCCCGCCTATATCAGCATTGTCATCGATGACCTAGGCAATGACGGGTCCGCCGGGGCCCAGGCCGTACGCCTGCCGGGGCCGGTTGCGTGCGCGATTCTGCCGCACACCCCTTACGCGGCGGCACTGGCACGCATGGCACACCGCCACGGAAAGGAGGTGCTGTTGCACCTGCCCATGGAACCCGTAGCGGGCCTCGATCCCGGACCTGGCGCCCTGGACACTGCCATGTCACGGAGCTTGCTCACGCTTACGCTCGCCGAGGACTTGGCAAGCATTCCCTATGTATCAGGTGTAAACAATCATATGGGCAGTCTTCTGACTTCACGGCCGGTGCCCATGGACTGGGTCATGGAAGCCTTGTACCAGCATGGCGGGCTGTTCTTCCTTGATTCACGAACCATCGCCCAAACGGTGGCGGCCCGCACGGCCGGCACCTTCCGTGTGCCAAGCCTGTCGCGGGACGTATTTCTCGACGACGTTCCGACAGCCGAAGCGGTGGAACGGCAGTTTGCCCTGCTCATCCGTATTGCTCGAAGGCGTGGATACGCGATTGCCATCGGCCACCCGCGGCCGGCAACCCTGACGGTGCTGCGGCAATTGCTGCCGCAGCTCGCTTTCTACCGGGTCCGGCTGGTACCGCTATCGACGCTGCTCGCACTGAGGCGGCCCCCCGCAGCCTATTGGGCATTGCCCTTGATCCGCCCGCCGCAAGCCCTCCGCATGCCGCCCGCGCCACTGCCCGAGCAGGATGCTCCCTCAATCGCCTGGCCGTGACGCCGCCTGTCCATAGCCCGGTGGCGGTCTCCGAGCGGCACTAAGCGGGGCCCGGCGCCGCTCCCCCGATACGACGTACGGTCCCGCGCGCTGCTCGTCAACGCCAAAACGCTCCTGTCCTTCCCGCGGCATGTGACTTTAGAAAAAGGGCTATTTGCAATCTGAGGTTGGATAGCAGAGATTTCGAAGTCCAATCCGGTTCAGTGCCGTGGTTGGAATCAGCCTCTCGGGTATTACCTCACTGCACCCCCAACTGGCTGGAGCAGGGCCTGTGGCGGTCATACCTGCTTTTGACTGATTGCTGCCGTTCAGATTTCTCGACCCGCTGACTCTTGATCGGCCATAGCTGCCGTTCACGTATCGAAAGGTCAACGGCCGCTGACAAACCCTAAGCCGCCGGTTACCTAGAAAGCGTTTCGAACCTCTGCTCACTGCCCACTTCCGATACTGAGCGCTCGCCATGTCCGACACGCCCCCGGTGCCGGGACATGTGCCTAGAACTATAATCTTGCATAAGATGCAACGATATGCGTCCAGAGTCGGAATCAGCGCGACATTTTGGGCGCAAAAACAGGGCCACCCAACTCTCGAGAATGTGGATCTCACGGAGCATTCGGATTGACACGGGTAAACTATACTCTGTGGAAAACAAGGAGATTCTTCGTGAAGAAGATGCTTTTATTGTTCCTGCTGGCTGCGGCCAGCGCCCCGGCTTGTTCATCAGACGCGACGATGCAGCTCGACCTCAGCGGCAATTCCGCCAAGGCGATCATCCGCGAACAAAACCGAAGGACCCAGGCCTACGCCAGCGAAGTCGAAATGATCGTGGCCCACAAGATCCGCGTGATCCGCGTGGCCGAGGAAAAGGCCGCGATGGCACAGGCCGGACATCCGGTGGCACTGTTGACCGGTGGCTGCAGCGCCGTCCTATCGATCAAGCCGGACGGGACGCTTCTGCGCGCCGAGCTCGCCGGATGCCGTCCGGATGGATTCGGGCCGGTGGAAATGAAGGCAATCCGGCACGCAGCGCCGTTCCCTCCACCGGGGATCATGGTCGATCTGACGATTTCTAACCACGCCTTCATCGGCACCCCGGGGGTCAACGGGAATTGAAGCCCCGCAGGGCATGGACGGTGCCTGCGCGCCGTCTGCGTCCTACAAGTGCGCCCGGGCAGGTATGCGCCGAAAACCATAATCTTGCATAAAATCCAGCGATATGGTTCTAGAAATAAGCTGTCTGGCTTGTTCTCAAACGCTAGGCGTTACCGGACGGCGAGGCCTTCGATGAACCGACAGTGCTCGTCGCGAGGCGCAACCTCGGCACTGTCTGGGAGCAGCTGTTTCCGGCGGAACAGCACCGGATTCTGTGCTTGTTGGTCGAGTGGGTGCAGCTCAAGGTCGATGGTCTCGACACTGTCTGGTGGGATGAGGGCTGGCGAGAGTTCCGGAAAGAGCTCGAACAGTACCCCTT
>JAPTTX010000091.1:0-19794 GCA_028068195.1 Gammaproteobacteria bacterium | reverse complement strand
GATCGAATCTGTTGTCCCGATTTATATATATTGACGCTCGGGTACGGTCCAAGACTTTGTCCTTATCGTCTCCATAAGACATGCCTATCGCTCTGCGATGCGACATACACTCGATAGCGCATCGCACAAACGGAACTCGTGTCGCAATGTGGTACGGTAGCAGCAAGAGAGTCTGCTCGACAAAGAACAGTCTGTTTAGAATTCGCCCAGATTGCCCGCTATCTTCGCTGAATGGAGAAATAATTTCGAATTGGTAGTGCGCCTCAGTCATCGGCACGAGGGGATCGATAGTTTCTTCGGCCGGGCACGAACCGCTCTCGGTCGGCGAGCAAGTTACGGAGCAGGACTTCAGCGTCGGGTGGCGCGTACATCACCGCCACGGTTGCGTCATTGGCGAATGGTTCCCGGCACCTTGCGCGCGCTCATCTTCCGGGATTTGATCTTCGTGCCGAACAACTCCGCCGTTCGGGTGGTCAACCGGAGAATCTTCAGTGCCGGGACGCCTTCGAGGAGGGCGCGCCGGCCCTGGGTGGCGGGAGCGGCGCGCGTGCTTGCTGGCAGCTTCCGGAACAACTTGTGGGCGGTCAGGAGGATGTTTTCGACTTCCGCACTTGCGCACGCTTCGAGCAGCTGGCAGGTTGCTAAATGGTTGATGCGGCCGTTATCTTTGGGCTGCGCTCGTGTCTCCGAAAGTGGGTCTTTGCGAAAAATTGTTTAGCTCGGATTTGGGCGTGCCGAGGATATATGGCCGCCGCGTTTCATTGAGCCAGGCGAGGTTCTCGCGGTCGGCCATCCCGCGGTCCAAGCACCACACTTTCCCCACGACCCCGAAGCGCCTTTCCATTGCCTTCACGATGTGTTGCGCCGTGTGGAGTCGTGAGTATTGCGAGGAAAGATCTCATAGCTCCAAAGGGGCCGTCGAAGACCGCAACGAGCGCGATATAGGTCTGCTTACAGTCAGGCCGGGATCGCGCGCGCGGTAGAGCCGGTCGTTGTTGATGAGTGATTCGTGCAACTGCAGCAGATCGGGTAGGGCGGTGCGCCGATACCAGTCTTCCGCGATGGGCGCCTCGCTCGAGGGCTCACACAATCGGGCCACGACTAGGACGGATGCCATCTTTTCCCACTGTTCTTCTTCTTTGCCACGGAGGAGGTGCTCGGCTGTGAACGGATCGATTTGACAGGCGCGCCACAGTGCGAACACCAGATAGACGCTGTCAAATTACCCGCCCGGCCCACGCGCATGCCTTTGAGAGGCACCGCGACACGGTGATCGTCCGCGGCCTCAAAAAAAAGGCCGGTCTGTTCGGGATCGCCGATGAGCGAATGGGCAAGCGCCCGCGCGCGCATGTGCCCCGTGCTATCGAGGTCTCCCAAGCGCGCGGCTGTCTGCCGAATGACGTGCTGCTCCACGCGCACTAGGCAGCCAGCTGCGGTGGGCCTTGTTGTTCTCTATTCTTGTCGTGTCGCGCAGGCACAAGGCACCACATCAAAAACGAATTGGGCGCGAAAGCCAAGGGGAAAGGTCGGCACTGTACGCCGTTTCGCACCTTCGCGACGTGAACCGCCCCGGGGTTTGGTGGAGGTTTCGCCCTTTTAGAAAAAGGGAGCCACAAACAAGTCGAAGAAGTTTTCCCATGAGGCCCGTGAACCCGCGGTGCGGATGGTACTGGAACACCGTTGCGAGTATCCGTCGCTGTCGCAACCATCGAGTCCATGGCCCTGAAGATTGGATGCGTCCCCCAGATGTTGCATGAGCGGGTGCGTCGGCACAAGATCGATAGCGGCAAGCCGATGCGCGACCGGCGAAGAGCGTGATCGCATCAAGGTCCTGGAGCGCGAGAACAGGGAACTGCGCCGTGCCAACGAGATCCTGAAGCTGGCCAGTGCGTTTTCCGCCTAAGGCGCAAGCTGGACTGCCGATTCAAGTCGTAAGGGAGTTCATTCATCGACCAGCACCGCGATAGCTTCGGGGTCGAGCCGATTTGCAAGGTATTGCAGATCGCCCCGTCGGGATATCGACGGCATGCCGCTTCGCCGGGCAATCCGGATCTACGCAGCGCCCGCGCCCAGCGCGATGACATCCTGGCCTTGCATATTGAACGCGTCTGGCAGGCCAACATGCACGTCTGCGGTGCTGAAAAGATCTGGCGTCCGATGAACCGCGAGGGCATTGTGGGGACGCACTGCGCCGTCGAGCGGCTGATGCGCCGCCTGAGATTGCAGGGTGTCCGGCGTGGCAAAGTCATCCGCATCACGGTGGCGGACTCGACGGCGCCCTGTCCGCTGGATCGGGTACATCGGCAGTTCAAAGCGGATCGCCCCATCCAGTTCCGGGTCTCTGGCTTCACGTGTGGGTCGACCCGGCAAGGGCGGCTCTACGTAGTCTTCATCGTCGACGTCGTCGTCCGGCAAGTGAGTCATTCCCTCTTCGTGTTCGACGCTCTGGAACAGGCGCTCTACGCCGGGCAGCCAGAGCGCTCCGATGCTTTTGTGCATCACGGCGACAGGGACTCTCAATACGTACACGGAGCGGCTGGCGGAGGCCAGCATAGAGCCCTCAGTCGGAAAGAAGGTCGACAGCGACGACAATGTGCCAGCCGGGACCATCAACAGTTTATACAAAGCTGAGCCGATCCATCGTCGCGCACCATGGAAGACCCAGGAATCCGTCGAGCTGGCGACCCTGGAATGGGTGGCCTGGTTCAACCACTATCGACTTCTGGAGCCCATCGGATATATCAAGCTGGCTGAAGCTGAGGCAAACTACTACCGCGAAGGCGACTGCAGTGGAGTAAATTAAACCAACCGGCCTCCACGAAAAGCTGGGCGGTCCAGCGCGGTAACTACCCGAGTTTATTTAGTAGCGCCAATCAGAAACTGGTGAAAACTGGTGCGCAACTGCTCAAGTTGGATTGAGCCATGCTGGGTCTTTGTGCCCCGTCGAAGGCATTTCGTGCCCGAAATTGCAGGGCGGCGCGGCATTTCTGGCCCTGTCCTTACGCACGCAACTACATGATGACACAGTATTGTTGCCGCATTTCCGAAAGCTTGGCGCAGGCAAGATCGAAAAGTAGCCCGGGCCATCGGGAGGAACCTGCCCGATGGCCCGGGCATAATTTTATGCGCTGACGGCGTCGCGCCTCCGGAACTTAGCGATCGCAAGGAACACCAGCGCCATGAACACGGTACCACCGATCAGATTGCCCGCACCTGCCAGCAGTTCGTTGCGCAGGAATCCGGTCGGACCCATACCCCAGGTGATCGCCCGCATCGGTCCGGTGAGGGGGAGGGAGCCTCCCAGGGCCTGCGTAAGCTTGTCCTGCATCATGAGGGGCAGGGCGATGAAGCCGACGTTCGCTATGCAGTGCTCGGTCATGCCTGCGACAAAGGCGAGCGGGCCGTAATAGGCCATCATCATGCGGCCGACATCAGTGCGCGCCTTGCAGTAAAGAAACAGCGCCGTTTGCAGGAACCAGGTGCAGATGATGCCCAGGGTAAAGATCGATAAAGTACTTGCCCCGGTTTTAGCAATGCCGAGCGCATGCGCCCGCTGTAGAAACGGCAAGAGCGCATAAGGACCGGGGCCAATGGCGATGACCCCGACAAACACCAGCGCACCGAGTATGTTTCCGATCCAGCCGACCGAGACGAATCCGATATAGCTCCTGAGTGGCATCTTGCCGCGGACCAGGGCGATGAAGCCTGCCGCCATATCCGAGGTGATCAGGGTTGAATTCGAAACCAGGATTACCACGAATGAGAAGCCGAAGACTAGGCCGCTTACCAGATTTGCCAGACCGGGAGTTTTGATCCCGGTGCTGACCGCAATGGCCAGAATCACGCCGAATGCCACCATTGCACCCCCAGACAGAGACTGGAACAGATAGCTCAGCGGATATGTCCATTTACCTACCGCGACATCGACAAGCTTGTCGAGTGTTGTTTCGATGCTATGTGGCTCAAACGGGTCATCCTCTTGGATCGCTCCCTTCGACTTTATCGTTGCGTTAAAGTCTTTGCCTTCACTTAATCTGGTGTTCACGCTAACTCCTCCATTGTGTGGATAGATGCTGGGACTGACCCAGATAGTTGCGTTCCACTGCCGCCTGATCCAGGCTTTCCAGTTCCCGCGTTCGGCGAAAAAATAGCGCGTTTTGCGGGAGTTTGATTTGCGTCCGTTCTCTGTATTTCCGTCCGGAGCCCGTCGCGTCCCCTATTTCGTCCTCCAAGGTCGCGCTGTCTCCGATATATCTGCGATACGACATTCCCCTAGGGGTGGGCGCGACCAGTAAACCGGAACGGCGCCGTTCGCGGCCAGATATGCATCGTGCCCACCCCTGTCTTGAGCTAGGGCGCGTTACGCCCCCCGAAATCTCACCGGTCCAGATTCCGGCGCGGAAATCCGTAGCAGCTTGCCGGCTTGCCGGATCCACAGGTACATGGGTTCCGGATAATCCGTGCTGCTCCGATAGTGCGCCGGTACGGAAACGTACTGCTGGCGGTTACTATGGAACAGCAGATTTCTGCCTTCCAAGACTAAATTTCGATTTGTGCTATAGGGGATTGCTATGGACAGGGCGTGCCGGTCGCGGCTTGCGGAATGCTCTGTGCTTGGTGGTCTGCTAAATAAGAGAACCCTTCTGTACCTTCATGGTTGTTACTGTTTCGAATCCCGCGCAGGTTTTCAGGCGCGCTGCTCTTTATTGTGCCGGACCCATCAGGGCAGAGGTTCTGGCATGTCGGAATGCGGTCGCTTCGCGAGTCTCCCGAGACCGGCACGCCACAGGGGAAGAACTTCGAGTCGGCCAGCTGGCCAGCTGAGGCAGGTGTGCCGCATCGGGCCGGAACACGGCAACCCGCCTGCATCAGCCGCCCGTTAATGACAGTCAGGTGACAGGAAATTTATTCCCGATCAGGCAGAAACATCGCGGACCGCAGCCGATGCGTCCGCCGGCATTTGTCCGGCTGCGTCATCCGCGGGCAGCATGCATTGTCCGTTAATGCACAGGTCGGCCTGGGCGCACATGTCGGGCAGGGGGCACGGGCGCAGCCGGCGGCCCGGGTTGCGCAGACAACGCGTCTCTGACCATTCCGTCGCCAGCTCACCGAATGCCCGGCAGGCAGCGCTCTTGTGCTGGCCCCTGCGGCAGATTATGGAAATCGTATGGCGAGGAAGCTCGGGCAGCAGCGGCATGGACCTGAGTCCCGGCTGCACGCACGGAATGACATCGGGCAAAATCGTCGCGAGATGGCCGAAGCGGACGAGTTCCATGATCACGCTGAGCGACGTGGCTTCGATCGCGATGTTCAGATTGATTCCCTGGTCCAGGCAGTACTGGTCGATATGACGTCGCAATGCGTAGTCGGATTTGAACATTACCAGCGGCTGCTGTTCGAGCACATGCTTGCTCAGCGGGCCGTGCTCCTGCGCCAGGGGGTGGGTTGTGCCAACGACCAGACCGAGTGACTCGATAAAGAGGATGTGGCTGTCCACTTCTTCCGAATTGTCTTCAAGGGAGAGCGCACTGCTGAAGGCGATACCGAGATCAACCCGGTCCTCGGCCAGGGCATCGCTGATTTCATGCTGCGGCATCTCCAGCATGCTTAGAGTGACGCCAGGATAGCGGGTGCTGAACTGTTCCAGCAGGGGCGTGGCCAGATAGTCAGTGATCGGTGTCATGGCGAGACGGAGTGACCCGTTCTTCAGGTTGCTCAAGTCCTGAATCGCCCGCTTGGCAGCGTCGAGCTCTCCCAGGGCGCGGCGTGCGTGGCGCACATAGACTTCGCCAGCCGCAGTGAGCCGCACAGCTCGCCCCGATCGGTCGAGCAGTTGCACGTCCAACAACTGCTCCAATTGCTTGATTTGCTGCGAGAGCGTCGGTTGCGAAACAAACAGCACTTCCGCAGCACGCGTGAAGCTGCGATGTTCCGCCACCGCGATCAAGTAGCGAATCGAACGTGGTAGGGCAATGTTTCGATCCATAGCCACCCTCTATACCACCGATCACAAATTAATCTTGGTGCACCCTGAGTGAATCATACATAGTTATGCACAATCGTAAAGAGGTCTATGGTTGTAAACAGCCGCGCGCGGCTGCCAGTCCGACGCTTGGCTACTTCGAAATTGTCGGGAGACGGAAACCATTGGCGCGGATTCAGCATCTGGCGAACGGTGCCTTCGCGGCAGGAGCGCATTCTGTGAATGGGTACCAGTCGTCTTTAACTGAATTATAGACGAAGAAGGCGGATTCCCTGTGGTTATGCGCGGCTCTGCGTTAGAGATCGAGGGCCACGCAACAGGCCAGGACCGCATAGAATCCGGGCTGTACGTGCAGGAAGTGGCACTGCGGCGTGGTGGGGCACGGAAGTGCCGCCGGACCTGCGCAAACTGACGCAAATCAAGGTAAGGCGCGGGGTGTGGGACCATGATGCGGAAAAACGTCTTTTTGGATCCTTAACCTGTGGGTCAGGATCAGTTTTGTGCGAATTCGAGGCATCCGGTGGTGCATCGTATGAGGGGATTGCGCTGAACCTGATGGTCGGATGTCCATGGGTGCCGGAATGGCGGCATTTCGGAAAGCGATGACGGAGGATGGGGCATGCTTGGACAACTTAGACGGTTTCTAAAGACCGACGCCAGCATGAGGAACAGGGTTTTCGGAATTCTCACCCTGCTCGTTGCATTCAATGTCGTGGCCTGGGCCTGGGCATTGATCGTGTTCCACGGCAATCCGGTGCTGCTCGGTACCGCCGTGCTGGCCTATTCGTTCGGAATGCGTCACGCCTTCGATGCGGACCACATCGCAGCGATTGACAACGTCACGCGCAAGTTGATGCAGAACAACAAGCGACCGGTGACCACGGGTCTCTATTTCTCCCTGGGGCATTCCCTGGTACTGATGATCGCGACGGCGGCCATCTGCATGACGTTGAGTTCCATTAACGGAAGGTTTACTTCTTTCAACGACAAGGCCGGCATTATCGGAACCATCGTTTCGGCGTCGTTCCTGTTCATCATGGCGCTCATCAACATTGCCATAGCGAAGTCCGCAATCGCGACTTTCCGGCATGTCCGCAAGGGCGGCGCGTACGACGAGAATGAATTGGACCTGCTTCTGAACAAGCGCGGATTCCTCTCCCGCATATTCCGTCCACTGTTCCGGCTTGTGACAGAGAGCTGGCATCTGTTTTTTGTCGGATTTCTCTTCGGGTTCGGCTTCGATACTGCCACGGAAGTAAGCTTGCTGGGGATTGCAGCCGCGGAGGCGGCCAGGGGAATGCCCATCTGGGTGATCATGGTGTTTCCGGTGCTATTTGCTGCCGGCATGTCGCTCATGGACACCACCGATGGAATTCTGATGCTGGGTGCCTACGGCTGGGCCTTCATGAAGCCGATCCGCAAGCTGTACTACAACATAACTGTCACGGGCGTTTCGATTGTCGTGGCACTCCTTATCGGCGGCATAGAAACCGTCGGGCTCATATCCCAGGAGTTTGGTCTCAAGGGTGGCTTGTGGGACAGACTGAATTATGTCAACGGTCATTTCGGAATGGTTGGGATTCTCATCATAGGGATTTTCATCACGAGCTGGCTCGTGTCCGTGGCCATATACCGCCTGAAGGGTTACGAAAACTTGTGATTGCCTCCGGATTCTCCGGCGCAATCCTGGTCAGAGAACCGGATTTCTGCCGGTAGCGCCGGGGAATGCGATGCCTCCGGTATCGCTCGCAAACGGAGAAAATCGACCCGTCAGGACCCACCCGATATACGGAATCTAGTAACATATCCATAACGCATCGTAAGGAGATATAATAGTCATGACACGAAACGACGTAACAGAAGCCATCGTAGCGGCCCGGATTCGCAAGGGATTGAGCTGGGCCGAGGTCGCGCGTACGATCGGCAAGAGCAAGGAGTGGACAACCGCGGCCTGCCTTGGACAGATGATCTTCACGGCGGAACAGGCGGGAATTGTCGCCAAGCTATTCGAGCTGCCGGCAGAGGCGATTCCGCTGCTGCAGGTGGTACCTTACAAAGGTACTCTGCCTACGGCCATACCCACGGATCCGCTGATCTACCGGTTTTACGAGATGCTCAATGTCTATGGAACTACGATCAAGGAACTGATTCACGAGCGGTTCGGAGACGGCATCATGAGCGCGATCGACTTCACAATGGACATACAGAAGCAGGAGGACCCGAAAGGAGATCGCGTGCTGATTACGATGAGCGGAAAGTTCCTTCCTTACAAACCCTGGTAGGCCTTGCGATCCTGACGGCCTCTTGAGGGCGGGGTTGCGGACTTCAGGGAAGTGTACAGGAAGTATTGTGACCGCTACGTCGGGAGAAGGAAGGGCGGTGTCCAAGGGGACCGTGTGCGCAGCAGGCAAGAGTCGGGGATGGGGTGAAGATGGTGGCACGCGATCCACATCGCTTTGTAAATGAGTTGGATGAGGCTACGCGGGACAGGCTCATTTTCCGGTTAGAGAACCGGGCCCGGGACGTCGTTTTTACCCGCCTGTTTGACAAATATGTAGACCGCCTGGGCCTGGCTCCTTCGGTGCGCATACTGGAGGTGGGTTGCGGCACGGGCGCGATGCTGCGGTTGCTTGCGCGTCGCCCGGATTTTTCCGGTGAAGCGGTGGGCGTGGATCAGAGCCATGCTTTTATTGCGGCCGCTAACAGGTTCGCGCACGACGAGGGCTTGCACGATCGGGTCAACTTTCAGGTGGGCGACGCCCACCATCTGAAGTATCCCCCGGCATCATTCGATGTGGTTCTTGCGCACACGCTGATCAGTCACGTCACCGAGCCAGCCACCGTTTTGACCGAGATGGCGCGTGTGGCGCGGCCGGGTGGCACGGTGGTGATATTCGATGGAGATTACGCTTCGCTGACCTATTCTTTCGCCGATCACTGCTTTGGCCGACAGATGGATGCGGCACTGGCAAACGTCACGTTCAACAATCCGCGAATCATGCGGGATTTGCCGCGTTTGTTGCCAGATCTCGGTCTGAGTCTGGTGAGTGCCTGGGGCGATGCGGTCGTCGAGATAGGAAACGGCAGCTACTTCAAATCTTTCGCCGAAACTTACGTGCCGTACGTGCGGGAAGCGGGGCTGCTGCCGGCGCCGGAGATCGAGGTCTGGGTGAGCGAGCAGCAGCACGCTCTGGATAACGGTACGTTCTTTGCGGCTTGCAACTATTACACCTATTTGGCGCGGCGCTGGTGACCGCGCTGGCCGTACCCCAGCGGACACTGCGTGGGCCGGTGATCGTTCCGGGCTGAACGATCGGCGCCTTGCGGGCGGTTTGCGGGTTGCATTTGCCATAAGAACGCGTTCCGCCGTACATTCCTGATTTTGGATTTTCCAGGACAACGGTCCGGATGCGCTCGAGCTGCGAATCGTGCGCAGCATGACGCAAGTGCGGCACGGCTGCCCGCAGCGGATGGATCAAGGTGACGGATTGTCGGGTCAATGATGCGCATCTACATGGCGGATATTTTTGCGGAGCAGCGCTACGCGGGAAACCCGCTGGCGGTCGTGACCGGAGGTGAAGCCCTGGCCGTCGACGCCATGCAGCTGATTGCCGGGGAGACGAACTATTCCGAGACGGTATTCGTGGATTCCGTACCAGAGCAGAATGGCGGGTACCGGACGCGGATTTTCACGCCGGCACGGGAAATCGCGTTCGCGGGCCATCCTATTCTCGGTACCGCCTGGGTCATCCGGCGTCATGTCGCAACTGGCAGTCCGGAGGTCGTGCGGCTGAACCTCTCGGTAGGCCAGATCCCGGTCCGTTTCGAGAGTTCCACCGAGGACGGCGAGATCGCGTGGTTTCAAGGGCCGCAAGTGCAGTTCGGAGCCGTCTGCCCCCGCGAGGCGATGGCCGTTGCGCTCGGAATTGAAACAGATGACATCGAAAGCGGAATTCCAGTGCAGGCGGTCACGGCGGGCGTATCCGCCTTAATCGTGCCAGTGCGCAGCCTTGAGGCGCTCGGACGCAGCAGGTTGGATCTCGATGCATTTGCCCCTCTGGCGGAGCGGGGCTTTTCGCCTCTTGTTTATGTCTATAGCCGACAGACCCACGATTCCAGAAACGACCTTTGTGCACGTTTTTTCTTCGAGGCGCACGGCGTGCGCGAAGACCCCGCTACCGGAAACGGCGCGGCATTTCTGGGCGCCTATCTGTTGGAGCATTTCCCGTCTGATGGTTCCGGCCTGTCATTGAGGATCGAGCAGGGCCATCAGGTCCGGCGCCCCTCGCTGATCAGGCTCCGAGCGCGCATGGACGGAAAATCGCGGGAGGTGCACGTCGGCGGTCGGATTGTTCCCACGATCGAGGGAGAACTGCTGTGAGCGGGACTGCCTGGCGCGCGGGTATGCCCGCGACGGGCGCGCCGCCGCACGCGCACAACTCGACCGTAAACGGACGCGGCAATGGAATCTATTCTCGTTAGCGCCTGCCTGCTGGGCCAGACGGTCCGGTACGACGGAGGAAGTGTGCTCTGCGACCATCCCGTGCTGCAGCAATGGTCGCGGGAGGGGCGCATCGTCGCGGTGTGTCCGGAAGTGGCCGGCGGGTTGCCTGTCCCGCGTCCGCGGTCGGAGATCGTCGCTGGCCATGACGGCATGATGGTGCTTGCCGGCAGCGCTAAGGTCGTCAATGCGCAGGGGCGCGATGTTTCGACGTATTTCGTGCGTGGCGCGCGGCAAGCTCTTGAACTGGCGCAGGAGAAGCGCGTCCGCATCGCAGTCCTGAAGCAGGGTAGTCCCTCCTGCGGTACTGGTACGATTTTCGACGGCACCTTCAGTGGGACTAAGGTCGCGGGCTCGGGGGTGGCTGCCGCGCTGCTGCGCCAGTCCGGCGTGTGCGTCTTCAGCGAAGACCAGGTTATGGAGGCGGATGCGCTGCTCAAAGAGCTCGAAGCCGGACGGGCCGGCTGAACTGCAGGCCTTGCGGGCAAGTTTCGGAAGCCTCCAGCGTGATGAGCCCCATAACAGACAGGAGCGCGGCTGCCGGGAACGGGCCGTGCATTGCCATAGGCCACGCCTATTGGCGCAATCGGGATAAAGACTTGGACAGCGGGCCCGGCCAGCCCCAAAGTTTTCATGCGACCGCAGAATCGGGAAGCGATCCAATGATACAGGCCTTACCGGTCTCACGACAATCAGTGTTGCAGCCCACACGACGCTTATGGGCGCCTCAGAGTATGCCGGCGGGGACAATGGGCGCAAAGATACGCCGTTGCGCCGGCGGCAGGTTGCGGCCGGGAGTACTGCAATGAATGTCAATCTGGCGGAAAGATACCGGCACAGCGATCTTGGCCGGGAAGCGGAGGCGCTGCTCAAGCCCTGCGTGCAGTGTGGGCAGTGCACGTTTATCTGTCCCACCTTCCGGCTGCTCGATGATGAGTGGGACGGGCCGCGCGGGCGGATCTTTTTGATCAAGCAGATGCTTGAGGGGGTGATGCCCGACGGCTCGGGAATGCTTCCGGCCTATACACTCAAGACGCTCCAGAAAACGTCCATCGGCGCCAATTTGCAGGAACGGCTGGATCGGTGCCTCACTTGCCGGTCCTGCGAGTCCAGCTGCCCCCACGGTGTCCGCTACGGACGTCTGCTCGACATCGGTCGGGAACTGGTAGAGAAGGAGGCGCCCAGACCGCTGAAGGAGAGGCTGGCGCGCCGGGCTGTGCGCGCCGTGGTCACACACCGCCGCCGATTCGCAATATTGCTGGGCATCGGTCGGGCTCTGCGTCGTGTTCTCCCGGCCGATCTGCATGCGAGGATTCCGCAACGGCGGCATGCGGGCGCCTGGCCGCGGCGGACCCATGCGCGCCGCATGTTGGTATGGGAAGGCTGCGTGCAGCCGGCTCTGGCTCCGGACATCAATGGCGCTGCAGCCCGCGTTCTGGACCGTTTCGGGGTGCAGCTTATTAAAGTCGACGGGGGCGGCTGCTGCGGCGCGGTGAGCCAACATATGGCGGCAACCGCTGAGGCGCGCACCATGATGCGCCGGAATATCGACGTTCTGTGGCCGCATATCGAAGCTGGTGCGCAAGCGCTCGTGCTTACGGCAAGCGGATGTGGCGCCTATTTCCGCGAGTATGGTCACCTGCTGAAGGATGACCCCCGGTATCGCGAGAAGGCGCAGCGGATCTCGGAGTTGACCAAGGATATTTCCGAGGTTGTCAGCGAGATCTGGAAGGATGGAGATCATGCGCTGCCCGTCCCCCAACGTCCGCAGCGCATCGTGTTCCAGTCGTCCTGCAGCCTGCAGCACAGCCAGAAGCTCAACTCGGTGGCCGAGAACCTGTTGCGGCGCGCCGGATTCAAGCTGATGCCAGTATCGTATTCATTCATGTGCTGTGGCGCGGCCGGGACCTATTCGATCCTGCAGCGCAAGATTTCTGAATCCTTGCGTGCCCTGAAGCTGGGCACGCTGATGGCGACGCGGCCGGAGGCCATTGCCACAGCCAATATCGGCTGTCTCACGCATATGGCAGCCGCGTCTCCGGTACCTGTGCGGCACTGGATCGAATTTCTGGACGAGAAGTTTTCTGCGGCGGAAGGGGAGGCGGGGTCCGGTGATAATCTTCGGAGTCCGGCCGTCGTGGCCAATATGCGGGCATTGGAGACGGAGAAAGGCGACCCAAGAGTGGCTAGGCGCTAATTTCAGGCCTCCTGCCATAGGGCATCGCGAAGTGGTCCGGTTTCGGTGGCATTCACCGGTCTGAAGGGGGCGGCAGTGGTGCGGTCGGCCGGCGAGCCGGGGAAGGCCGTCGCGGCCTCATGGAGGATATGGCACAGGGCATGTGCGTTGCGCGTTCGATACGGAGAGCTCAACGCTGCCAGGGTGATTCGCAGCTCGGCGTCGGTCACTTGGATGTCGCCCGCGGCGGCGAACAGCTCATGCATGCAGGAGCGTGCGCCCCTCTTGGTCGGCGCGCGTGGCGCAGATCTGTTTATCCAGCGCGCGCCGTTTGGAGTTGGGAATGGTGCCGGGCGGGTATTGGTCCGCACCCGCAGGCGCAGATAGACGGGGATTTCAGGCAAATCGACCGACCAGGTCAGGAGGTCTGAAATTAGAGGTGTTCTAGATTGCCTCCGCGCCACAAAACCGGCATGATCCTGCAAATGTCCAGGATTAGACCCCCGCTTTTCCGGGAGGCGCGACTTTTTCCGCAAGACGGTTCCCGGACCCGTTGATGGACTTGGGGCGGAAGCCGTAATACCACCTTTAGGGTTAAGCTTAAAAAAGAGGAACGCCGCGTACTTTCAGGATGAAGTGCGGCGCCGTTGCTGTTTCACTGTCTGCAGCCAAGGCCGATATTTGATGACTCGAACTGCACTTCGTCGCATTATGGGGTTCCGGTGGGCGCAGCTGTTCAAAAGCCGGATGTTCTGGTTGCTCTCGCTTCCCGTGGTCGTATTCTGGCGGGAACTGTTGCGGACCCCGGCGGATATTGGTGCGGTGCTGCCGAGTTCGCAATGGCTCGGACATGCCATTGCAGCCGCCATACCGCTCAATTCCGAGACCCTTGTTGTCGAGGTCGGTGCCGGCACCGGGGCGGTGACCCGGGCGCTGCTCCGGCGGGGCGTCGCGCCGTCACGCCTGTGTCTGATAGAACGCAGTTCCGCCCTATGTGAGTTGCTGCGGCGCCGTTTCCCGCGTCTTCTCGTGGTACGTGGTGATGCGGCCGAACTGACCCGGCATCTTGGGGCGGACCGCAGTGTCGGTGCAATCGTTTCCAGCCTGCCGCTTCGCTCCTTGTCGCAGGCGGCTGTCCACGCCATTGCCGGGGAAATGCATGCGCTGCTCGATACCGACGGTGTGCTGGTGCAGTACACCTACGGAATCGCGGAAGACTGTCCTCTGGAGGCATTCGGATTCAAGCGACAGCGGGCATCCCTGGTATTGCGGAATATTCCACCGGCGCGAATCGATGTGTTGCGCAAGGAAGCGTGTCTCTAATGCCTAGAGTTAGGCACGTTCATAGTTAGCCAATAAAACCCGGACCGGAATACGCATCTCTTTCAATCTTGCCAGCAGGGTTGGCAATCTGCTTTCGGGCGTATTGCGCGAGGAGGCAGGCCCAAACTCGGACGCAACCGCGGAGACGGCAGCTAAGAATGCGCGGGCGATGATGATGCGCGTTGCATGCCTTCAGGCCAACGTGGAGTGCCGGGCCTCGCTCGTCAGCCCGGTCGGCGCTGCGTCAGCTTTCCGGCTACCGCCTCTGCAACTTTCATCCCATCTACGGCGGCAGAGATAATTCCGCCGGCGAATCCAGCCCCTTCACCAGCGGGATACAGGCCCTTCGTATTGACGCTTTCGAAGCGTTCATCGCGCGCAATCCGGATCGGTGACGAGGTGCGCGTCTCTACCGCGGTAAGTACGGCGTCGTTCATGGCAAACCCCTTGATGATCTTGTCAAACTCTGGAATCGCCTCGCGAATCGCGGTTATCGCGTAGTCGGGCAGGGCGTCGCTCAAATCCGTGAGTGTCACGCCGGGAGTATAAGATGGGATCACCGCGCCCAGTGCTGTGGAGCGTCGCGCAGCAAGGAAATCGCCGACGAGCTGCACCGGGGCGTTGTAATTGGCGCCGCCAAGTTGGAATGCCCTTTCTTCGAGATTGCGCTGGAATGCCATGCCGGCGAGCACGTGTTGTCCGCCAAAATCTTGGGGCAGGATGCCGACAACAATGCCAGCGTTGGCGTTGCGCTCGTTGCGCGAGTAATGGCTCATGCCGTTGGTGACGACCCGCCCGGTCTCCGAGGTGGCCGCCACCACCTGTCCGCCGGGGCACATGCAGAAACTGTAGACTGCACGGCCGTTTATGCAGTGATGCACGAGTTTGTAGTCGGCTGCACCGAGTGCGGGGTGCGCGGCATGCGGCCCGAGACGGCAGGTGTCGATCATGCGCTGTGGGTGTTCGATCCGAAATCCGATGGAAAACGGCTTGGGCTCGATGTGTACGCCACGGTGGTGCAGCATCTCAAATGTGTCGCGTGCGCTGTGGCCGACGGCGAGGATCACGTGATCCGCGCTGATGGTCTCACCGTCGGCCAGTACTATGCCACGCACTGCGCCGTTCTCAATCAGAATGTCGGTGACATGACTTTGGAACCGGATCTCGCCGCCGAGCCCGATAATCTTGTGCCGAATATTTTCCACGACCTTTACCAGGCGCAGGGTGCCGATGTGCGGCTTGCTGACGTAGATGATCTCCTCCGGCGCACCGCAGTCCGCTAACTCCTGCAGAATGTACCGGACGTGATGGTCCCGGTCCTTGATGCCGGTATGCAGTTTGCCGTCGGAGAATGTGCCCGCGCCCCCTTCACCGAACTGCACGTTGGATTCGGGATGAAAGCGGCGCTGGCGCCAGAAATCCCACACGTCTCGGCTCCGCTCACGCACGTTACGTCCGCGCTCGAGTATGAGCGGATTGAACCCCATGCGCGCGAGCGACAGCCCGGCAAACAGGCCGCAGGGGCCGGTGCCGATGACCACCGGACGCGATTCGATTCGCACGAGTGCCCGCGCGGGAAGGCGGTAGGTCTCGTCGGGTGCTTTCGCGACGTGACGATTGCGGTGCAAGCGCCGAAGAAGCGTGGCCTCGTCCTGCACCTCGGCATCGATGGTGTAGACAAACATGACCTGACCGTTTCGACGTGCGTCATGGCCGCGACGGCGCACACGAAAGCCCATTAGTTCGTGTTCGGCTATGCCGAGAACGCGCAGGATCGCGGCCTTGATCTCGCCATGGCGGTGATCGAGGCCAAGCCGCACTTCAGTCAATCGCAACATGAGTGATTTTGGGGGAAAATCGCTGAAAACGGGTCAGGATCGATTCGCGCTGTCGTGAATTGTGGATCTGATTTCCGCTTGAGAACTGGCGCGGATCCGGCTCCAAGGCAGCGAATAATACAATAAGTGTATCCTGGCTGGCGAACGCGCTCGATCTGCCCTTATGCGCGAAGGGGCGGCTTCCCGTGTCATGCGCATGGCTGCAGCCCGGTGTCCGGGAGTCCGGTAAGGTGTAAGTTGTTGCGGCGATTATTCGACCCGTTGTCCTGGCGCGATTGAAGGACAGCGCCGGCGACGCGCTTGCGATTGATCCAACTGTTACTACGCATAATGTATATTATGTTAAATGCCGAAAATAGCTACCCCTGCCGATGTTACCCAACAGCGTACTTGGGGGTACTAGAGTCCGGCTGTCAGACAACGAAGCTCGGACCGCTGGCTGGTACCGCAATTTACCTGTGGCGATCGAAAAATAGCATCCAATCGCATGAAAGCGGAATGTCTCGGGAAGTGCGCAGCCGCTGGGGCCACGCACTTCCCGCCGTTGCTACTCTGTTGCAAATGAGATGGAGTTGGCAGTCGCGGCCGACGACGACAGCGGAACTGTGCCGAGTGCCGTCAATACACCCGTACTTTGGTTGATGCTGTATTCGGTAACGGCCGGACCCCAATTGTTTACGACGTAGACCACAGTATCTGCCGCATTGATAGCGATACAGTTGGAGTAGACGCCGACGTTGCTGGTAACCGTCCCAATTTGCGTCAATGCGCCGGTCGTGGTGTTGACACTATATTCAGTGACTGAACCGTCTGGGGTAGTCCTATTGCCAGTCCCCCCGTTGACCGAATATGCGAATGTTCCGTTCGCATTTAACACAATACCTCGGCTCGATGTACCACTTACAAAAGGACTCCCTGTGATCGCCGCGCCAATCGCGCCGGTCCCTGGATCGATGCTGTAGACCGCAATGGAGTTACCGCCGAAAGTCGGCACATAGGCAAGTGTACCCGCAGGATTAAACGTGACGTCATATGGGGATGTAGTGGTAAAGGGACTGCCGGCAATGGGACTGAGGCCGCCGGTCGTCGAATTGATGCTAAACACGGAAATGCTGTTACTGCTGGAATTCGATACATAGGCATAGGTGCCCGCAGGATTAATCGTTAGATAGCTAGGGCCACTACCTCCGGTTACGGTGCTTGAGACATAAGTCAGCAAGCCTGTGGTTTGGCTAATGCTGTACTGGTATACGTCAGCGCTGTTCGAGTCTACCACGTAGGCGTAGGTACCGGCGGCATTAATCGTTATGGAGACCGGTTGAATTCCGGTGGCAACCGAGCCGACCTTGGTAAGCGCACCTGTTGTCTTGGCGATGCTATATTCAGAAACGGCGTTTCCCGATGATTCTGTTGCATACAGGATATTCGCTGCTTGATTGACCGCTACGTAGTCCGTATTGCCAGCATCTGTCGTGGAGGAAACGGCGGTTGTGCCTATCACGCCGGTGTTGGGGTTGACGCTGTACTGCAGAATCAGGCTGTCATTATAGTCAGCCGAATAAGCGAAATTGGGCCCCACAGTCGTTCCAGTTGGACTTGAAGGTGTGGTCGTGCTGCTATCCCAATGGCAGCCTGCAAGATTTGCTGCCGCAAGGGCAACGGTAATCGCAGCTGCTAATTTTTTTTTCACCGAGTGATTCCTCGTGTTAATTGTTGGCAATACTTACCGTAAAGCGACATAGGCGAACTGCAATCGCGCAAATTTTTGTTCGCATGGATCCTGGCTTGAATGAGTATAGACACCAACTATGTTTTGTCACGGAAGAAAATAATGGCAAGCAGCGGGGATTCCGCGCCGGGTTCAACGCGTTGCGTGATGCGATCAGCCGGATTTCAATACAAGCTGCCTGCGGCCGCCACCTTAATATAATGAACCGTGTCCAATAGCCGGTGCCGCAGGCGATCTCAAGAACAGATCCATTGACGAAGTGGCCGGGCAACTCTATTTCCGGATAGCCGAGAGATCTGCCTGACGTTCCGGTTTGAGATAGATCTCGTCATGCTCCGCGGCGCGGGCGGCGTAGTAGGATTCCATTGCTTCCTGATCGAGGCGCATGGTGCAGGTCTTATCGGGTCAAATGATGGCGAGATGTTGCTTGAGAACAGCCTGTTCATTGTACACGCGCAGCCGCTCAGCGGCTTGCGCACACCCTAGGCGATGCGGGAGCATCTGGAACATTGCCTCAGAGCAGCATTTTGCTTGTCGGGAATCCGGATAGAACCTGGTAACTTGAGCCGGATCACGCGTTGTTTGCGGGCCCGGCTCAAGGACAACAGGTTGCCCGCTCGCGGGCACGGGCTAGGATAGTATTCCCAATCGGGCATCATGGTTCCTTTGCTGTGCTAGCCGCTCGATCGAAATCATGGTGAGCCCTTCGCGGGCGACATAATCTCGCACCTGCTCCCGGCGCATCATGGTGCCATCGCGGTTCATCAGCTCACAGAGAACCGCCGCCGGACGTAACCCGGCCAACTCGGCCAAAAGCACGGCAGACCAGACCAAGATATCATGACACAGGCCCACGAAAAGCCCAGAACCCGGATGAGGTCCGCCCGCCAGGGTGCAGCCGCTTTCGCCCTTGCGGTCCCATCCCACAGAAAGGTGAAAAGCGGCGCACTTGCCTTTCGCAAGGCCAAGGGCGTAGATGTTTTTGTGCGGGCAGTCGCCCATGCCACGCCGGACCTGCGGCGCGGCCTTCGGGGAAAAGGTCCGATTTGTGTCTTCGCATGCAGGCCGCATATGACGCATGGTATGCCTCCCGCAAGGTCGACGTCAGCAAAGTCCCTCCCCTGCGCCATAGCCGTATGAGCCAGAACCATAATCCTGCCGGAGCGGCAGGATTATGGTTCTGGCTGGCAAGCGAAAATATGGGTCGAATGCTGGCTGCTTCAGCACTGTCATGACCGTTAGGGCCCAGATTGTGCTTGAATCATGCGCCGGGGTCAGCAGATCCATCCTGACGAATCCATTCCTGCCTTTGCAGTCCATACAGACCGAGGAAGTCATCTCGTGCCAGCGCAGCGCCTGGCTCCGCGGTGGCACAGGATAAATCCCTCGTCACGGGGTCCCCGGGTGCCAGCGCCTCCTGCGGGACCGACCGGCCCGGAGGGTTCGGCAATGCATCATCGATGCCTGCGCACCACCACCTGCCGCGAATCTCCCCCGCATACGATCTGTCACGATAGGAGCCCATTTTCTTGAATTCCGGCCCCCCCGAGGCTGCAATCCGGGTACTTGGCGCCACATGTCGCCCGCGCCAGCGACGATGTGCGCTGTGAGCCTTCGTTCCGGCGGTTGTGGTTCTTCGCTACTGCATGCTATGGATCGTCGTTCTGATGCAACTGGGAAGCATCGCGATTGCCGCCCGTCGGTAATCCTGCGTACTCGCCAGATATGAAAATTCTTGAAAAATATTACACAAGCTATTGATATTACTTTCTAATAGGTCTTCACTTTGATAAGGCGATGCGGGAATTTTGGGGGGACCCTGTATGCGACAAACCTGCGGCGTACGCAATCGCAGTCTATACTTCACTTTATAACAGCAAGCTATACTGACAATTATTCTAATCCAGGATGGGTTGAACCGTCCTGGTAAAAAATGAACACCACCTGACTGGACTATAGGCAAACACAGGCGGCGCCAGGAAGAGAAGTTATGTCTAGAGCATTCCCGACCGCGGCCGGAGGGTTCACCCTCATAGAGCTCATGGTGGTCGTCATTGTGGTCACCATCCTTGCCATAATTACGATACCGGCCTACGAGCGGTACACGACGCGATCGAAGATCCTGGCCGCACAGGCGGCTCTCGTGTCGATGGGGGTTGACCTCAAGGAGTTCCAGCAGGACCACATGACTTACGCCGGGGGTTGTCCCACCCCCCCGCCCACGCCTGGGCCTCAATGTGCAAA
>JAPTTX010000032.1:0-4301 GCA_028068195.1 Gammaproteobacteria bacterium | reverse complement strand
AGCGGTTCAGGGTGTTCAGACAGGCCGCAAACTGCAGATTCTTGTACTGCTTCAGCATTGACGTGACCAGCGCCGGGTACGGTGAGCGCGCGGCCAGAAGCAGATTGAGTCCCTCGCCGTTGGTGATGACGGCAAAGCACGGCAGGTAGCCGTCATGGTCGAGCAAAACGCGCAGCTTCACAGCCCCTTGGTGCGGCGGAACTTCGCCCAGTCCAAGACTCAAGAGGCGCAGATCGATCGCGCTCGCATCGAGGTTCACGAGCTTGTTCTTGAACCGGAACCTGCGCGGCGGAGCAGCGCGGGCACCGACCTGCGCATAGGGGCCCTCGAAGACCTTCTGGCAGAACTGCCAGTGCCGGCCGGCATTGGCATGGGCCATAGGCGAGTGCGGCATGGGCCGGGCCCCGATGCCGAGAGATGAGTGAGCTTGCCTTCGCAGCTCTTCAAGCCCCCTTCGGTCTGGCGCAGGCAGTGGGCGCGTCCAGACTGGCAGAACGGCATCGCCGCAAACCGGCTTCAGGAGCTTTACCCCATGGCCGCGTGCTCGGCACCGGTTTCCTTCGCCGGGTGCTGGAAATCGGCGCGCGGGATGATCTTGAGTATCTGGCCGAACATGCTGCATGATGCATTCGCACGGGCTTTCGGTTGCGGTAGGGGGATGGGAATTCGCGACCTCGTTTTGCTCATCTTCTCTGGAGGGCCCCAACGTCACGAATTATTTTGAACAAGGGCGAGTTGTTCTAAAACGTGTTATGTTCCAGGTCTCTCTAGCAGCACGGGCGTGATCTGGGGCTCGGGAGGCAGCGTGCGCCGGCCGGCGGCCGCGCGAACGTGAGATTACCTATGCGAAATGGGACCCACGCCAAGGTGACCGCGCCGAGACTGTCGCGTGTGCTGGCGCGGCCGCGGCTGTTCCGGCGTCTCGATCAGGTGCGGCGGAACGGACTGGTGTGGATCGCCGCGCCCCCGGGCGCGGGGAAGACGAGTCTCGTCGGTAGTTATCTCAAGGACCGGCAGCTGCGTTCGCTGTGGTATCAACTTGATGCGGGCGACGCCGATCCGGCGACGCTCTTTCATTATCTCGGCCTGGCGGCGCGGACAGCGAATCCGCGCTCGCGCCGGCCCCTGCCGGTATTGACCCCCGAGTACTTGTCCGGAGCGGCGGTCTTCACGCGCCGTTTCTTCGAAACGCTCTCCGCTGTGCTCAAGCCCCCTTGCGTCTTGGTAATGGACAACTTCCACGAGCTTCCTTCAGGCAGCGCCGCCTGTGAGCTGCTTCTGCAGGGATTCGAGGCCCTGGGAGGCGGCTTCGGTGTGATCGTATGCAGCCGGGGCGAGCCGCCACCACCGCTCGCGCGCCTGCGCATGCACCGGAGCATCCCCGTCATCGACGGCGCGGACCTGGCGATGACCTGCGCCGAGGCGCGGGGCGTCGCGCGCCTGCGCCGGATCCGTCTGTCAGCGGCCGGAATCGACCGGCTACAGGCCGAGACTCAGGGTTGGGCCGCTGGGCTTACGCTGCTGATGGAAGACCGCACGGACGGTCCGGCGGCCCGGCAGCACCCGCCCGGCGGCAGTGGGCAACTGTTGTTCGACTATTTCGCGAGCGAGATCTTTGCCCAGATGGAATCGGACATGCGGCAGATCCTGCTCGCCACCGCGATTGTGCCCAAGGTAACGGCTGCCGCTGCGCAACAGCTCACGGGAAGTCCGCAGGCGCCGGCCGTGCTGGCGGACCTCGCGCGGCGCAACTATTTCACCGTGGTCCACCCGGGCGGGCAGACTTACCAGTACCACCCGCTTTTTCGCACGTTTCTGCTCGCTCAGGCGCGCGAACTGCTGGCGCCCCAGGCGGTTGGCGGTCTGCGCATTGCCGCCGCCCAGATGCTGGAGGATGCAGGTGACGTTGAGTCCGCCGCCGCATTGCTGATTGAAGCGCAGGATTGGGAGGCCTTGACCGGCCTGTGCGAGCGCGCCGCCGGCCGGCTGCTGGCGCAGGGGCGGGGACAGACCCTCGTAGCCTGGATCATGGCCGTGCCTGAGGCCCGGCGCGATCGCTCGCCGTGGCTGCTCTTCTGGCTGGCTACGGCACAGCAACCGTTCGATCCCGCGCGCAGCCTATTCGCCAGGGCGTTCGAGCTGTTTTGTGCTCAGGACGACACGTGCGGCCAGTTCCTCGCGTGGGCTGGGATTGCGCACTGTTATCTGCTCGTCTGGGACGAATTTGTCACGGCGGATCGCTGGCTTCGCAGATTCGAGGTGCTGTGGCAGCGCCACCCCCAGTTTCCATCGCTGGACATCGAGCGCCGCGTCGTAAGCGGACTGGTTGCGCTGCTGGTGTTCCGCCAACCCCAGCATGTGGCGATCGGCACCTGGGCCAGCCGCCTCTCGGCGCTGATCGAAGGTGCGGACCATCCGGAAGAGCAGATTCGTATCGCCACCCCGCTGCTTACCTATTACCTCTGGACCGGAGACCTGGGAAACGCCGGGCTGCTGATCGACAGGCTCTCCCATGCGTGCCGGCAGCGCGGAGTCGCCAATCCGGAGCGGCTGGTGTTCATGCTGCTTGAGGCCGCCTATCTCTGGCATGTGGCGGAGTTCGAACGCTGCCTCACGGTCGTCGATGATGCACTCGCCCTTGGCGACTCCGTAGGGATCCACATCTTCGATGGACGGATCCGGGCACAGGCTCTGTACGCCTATCTCGGACTGGAGGATATCTCGCGGGGAGCGCCGATCCTGTCCGCAGGTGCGGCCGAGATCAGTACGCAAAGGCGTCTCGATGCCAGCCACTACCATTACCAGGCGGCATGTTTCTATCTGCTCGAGGGCAATCTGTCGCGCGCGGAAAGTCACGGGCACAAGGCCCTGGCGCTCGCCAACGAGGCCGGAGCAGTATTCCCGCGCGGCCTGTGCCATCTCTCCCAGGGGTTCGTTCTGACCGCGCGCGGTGTGCATGCCGATGCGGCACGGCATATTCGTGCCGCGCTGCGGATCGCCGGTGCCATGAACAGCGTGCTCCTGCTTTACACCGCCCTCATCGCTGCGGCCTGGGATGCGGAGACCCGGAGTGATGAAGCGCAGGCCTGCCTAATGCTGCAGCAGGCGTTCGCGCTCGGTAGCCGACATCAGCTCATCAGTCCTTGGGAGGGCTGGCAGCGCGCGATGATGGTGCGGTTGTGTCATCTCGCCCTGGAGCGCGGCATTGAAACAGCTTATGCCCGGTTCCTGGTCCGGCGCCGCGCGCTCCTGCCGCAGGATTCCTCGACCTCCTCGGATGCCTGGCCATGGCCGGTCAAAATCTATTCGCTGGGACCGCTCAGGATAGAGGTCGATGGCGAGCCCCTGCGGTTCGGCCGCAAGGGCTGGTCGAAGCCAATGGAGCTGCTGCGGTTGCTGATTGCGCGCGGTGGCCGCGCGGTGCCAACGCGGCATCTGTCGGAGGTTCTCTGGCCCGAAGCCGAGGGGGACATCGCGCACCGGGCCTTTGCGACCACGCTGCACCGGTTGCGGCGCCTTCTGGGGCACGAAAAGGCGGTATCTCTGGAGGAGGGGCGTGTATCCTTGGATCGGCGCCGGGTATGGCTGGACCTGTGGATATTCGAACGCCTGTCGGAAGTCGACGGCTGGACGGAGCCGGGCCCGGGGGCCAGAAAGTTTTCCACAGACGATTTGGTGAGATTGTACCGTGGCGATTTCCTGGCCGGCGAGGAAGCGTCATGGGTCCTCGAGCCGCGCGAGCGGCTGCGATCGAGGTTTCGGCGCCAGCATGGCTGTCACGGTGAATCGCTGGAGCGGCGCGGCGCCTGGGCGGCTGCGATCGAATGGCATCGGCACGGCATCGAGATCGATCCCCTGGCCGAGGAGATGCACGCCGGACTGATCCGGTCCCACCGGCGGCTGCAGCAGGATGTGGAAGCGGTTGCCGCATATCGCCGATGCGAGAATCTGTTCATGACGCTGTTCGGCCGCCCGCCCGGACAGGAAATCCAGAATGCCTACCAGGAGCTCCTGGGCGGCGCCGAGCGGTAAGATCGTGGCGGCCGCCAACAGCGCGGCGGCGTGAGGTGCGGGTACGCGGAGGAACCGGTCCTCCCGGGATTCAGGCCCGTGCGGAACGGGCGCGGCTGCGCCGCGGACGGGGTTTCCCGCGAGGACTGGCAGTGCTTGCGGAGGTGGGTAGCGACGCGAAATGCCGTTTGGCCTCGAGCAGATAGTCCAGAAATGCCCGCGCCACGACCGACAGCTGCTTGCCGCGCGGATAGGCGACGTACCAGTGGCGTTGGATCGGAAAGTCTTGT
>JAPTTX010000081.1:0-4327 GCA_028068195.1 Gammaproteobacteria bacterium | reverse complement strand
CGTGGCGGCGCATCAAGCATGGCGGTGAACTGCCGGAATTTTTCCGCATCCAGCCCAAAGAACACCTGATCGAGCAGCACCGATTGCGCACGCTCGCCGGCGGCTTCCAGCATGAAATCGGAACGGTTTTTGCCCAGCAGGTGGGCGGCGTGGTCAATGAGATCACGTTGTTCCGGCTGGGCGTTGGGCATTCTCATGGCTAGCGGCTAAACTTGGCGCATGGCACCTACTATTTTCCTTCAAGGGGCATTTCGCTTTTTCTTTTTTTCACGCGAAGAACCGCGAATACACGTTTATGTTACTCATACCGATGGTGAAGCCAAATTTGGGTTAGAGCAGAAATTGAGTTGGCCTTGAACCAAGGGCTTTCTCAAAAACAGGTCGGCGAGGCGTTGGCTCTGGTTCACGCCCATCACGAGGAGGCCAAGCGTCTGACCTTTGCCACACCGAGCAAGGATGCCGAAACCATCGCGCGCTTTGCCGATGGCTTGCGGGCTCATGGTGGAGATGCCGAGGCGATCCAGGAAGTCAGCATGGACCTGTCCTCTGCCTTCCAGAAAGGGGGAAAAGAGCATTTGCCCAATGCCCAGATGACTTTTGATCGTTTCCACCTGATGAAACTGGTCAACACTTTGCTGAAGGTCTGGGGGGAAATGCCAAGGCCAGCGGTCTGCCCCCTCTGGTCAAGGTGGTCTACACCATCATGAATCACTGGGACGGCTTCTTGCGCTGGTTTGATAGCCACATCACCAACGGCATTCTGGAAGAGTTTAACAGCCTGATGCAATCCGCCAAATCCAAGGCACGCGGCTAGATGCTGAACGAAGTCGGCGGACTCACGGACGCGGAAGTCCAGGCGCGCATCGCGCGTGGCGAGGTCAATCAGGCGGCGATGCCGACGAGCCGCACGGTCCTGGCGATCGTGCGCGCCAACGTCCTGACCCGGTTCAACGCCATCCTCGGGACGCTCTTCCTCGTCATTCTGATGACAGGCCCATGGCAGGATGCTCTCTTCGGCGGGGTGTTCGTGCTCAACACCCTGATCGGCATCGTCCAGGAACTGCGGGCGAAATGGACGCTGGATCGCCTGGCGTTGGTGAGCCAGCCGAAGGCCCGGGTTCTTCGCTCGGGGCAGATTGTCGACATCGCAACCTCGGAGATTGTCCTGGATGACATTTTGATATTGGTGTCGGGCGACCAGGTGGTGGTCGACGGGGTCATGCTTGACGCCGCAGGACTCGAAGTCGACGAATCCCTGCTCACCGGCGAGTCGGCGGCGGTGCCCAAACGGCCCGGCGATGAGGTGCTGTCGGGAAGCTTCGTCGTCGCCGGCACGGGGCGCTGTCGGGCTACGCGCGTCGGGGTTGCCGCATATGGGCAGGGTCTCGCCAGCGAGGCCAAGCGCTTCCGTCTAGCGCATTCCGAGTTACGCGCCGGAACCAACCGGATCCTGCGTTATGTCACGTGGGCCATCGTGCCCACCGCCGCGCTCCTCTTTGCTGGCCAGTTCGCCATCCGGGCACCGGTCGCCGAGGCCCTGTTGTATTCCGCCGCCGGCGTGGTCGCCATGGTCCCGGAGGGCTTGGTGCTGCTGACCAGCGTGGCCCTGGCGCTGGGGGCCTTGAGATTGGCGCGCCAGCGGACGCTGGTTCAGGACTTGCCCGCGACCGAGACGCTGGCTAGGGTCGATGTGATCTGCCTCGACAAAACCGGGACGCTGACCGAACGCGAACCCCGGTTCGAGGAGATGGCGCTGCTGGGCCAGCACCCTGATGCGGTTCGTGCCCTTGCCAGCCTCGTTGCGGCCGACCCGAAGCCCAATGCCACGCTGCTGGCGATCGGGCGGGCCTATCAAAAGGAACCGCACCAAGCCATCACGGCCTTCGTGCCGTTCTCATCCGCGCGCAAGTGGAGCGGCGCAACCCTGGACGGCTTGGGCACCTGGGTCCTCGGCGCGCCCGACGTGCTGCTGGCCGAGATCCCGGAGGCGGATGCGACGCGGCGGCGCGCGGAGGAGCACGCGCGGGCCGGACAGCGCGTTCTGCTTCTCGCGCGCACGGACAGCACGCTCCCTCCCGACCGTCTGCCGGACAGGCTCGAGCCGGCTGCCTTGGCTCTGCTCACCGAGCAGATTCGCGGCGATGCGGCCGAGACGCTGCGCTATTTCGACGCCCAAGGTGTCGCGATCAAGCTCCTGTCGGGAGACCACCCGGCTACCGTCGGCCAGGTCGCGTCGCAGCTCGGGATCGGAAACGACAACGCGCCCGTGGATGCGAGGGAACTGCCGCAGGACGCGGAAGCGCTTGCCAGATTGGCCGAAACACGCTCGGTCTTCGGGCGTCTCTCGCCGCAACAGAAGCAATCGCTGGTCGCATCGCTGCAGGCCAACGGCCATGTGGTCGCAATGGTGGGCGATGGTGTCAACGATGTGCTCGCCCTCAAACGCGCCGACATCGGCATTGCCATGGGGGCGGGGGCCAGCGCCAGCCGGGCCGTCGCCCATCTCGTGCTCCTCGACAACCGGTTCGCGCGGCTACCTTCGGTCATCGCCGAGGGCCGGCGCGTGATCGGCAACGTGGAACGCCTGGCGGCGCTGTTCCTGACCAAGACGGTCTATGCCATGCTGCTGGCGCTGGCCGTCGGCGTGGCCGACGTCACCTTCCCCTTTCTGCCTCGGCACCTGACGCTGGTCGGCTCCTTGACCATCGGCATCCCGGCGTTTTTCCTGTCGCTCGAACGCAGCGCCGAGCGGGCGCGGCCTGGGTTCGTCGGGCGGGTGCTGCGCTTTACCGTGCCGGCAGGCCTGTTCGTCGCCAGCGCGACCTTCGCTGCCTACGCGCTCATCCGCACATATTCCGGCGGTAGCCTGGGTGAGGCGCGCACCGCCGCGACCGTGACGCTGTTCGCCGTGGCGAGCTGGGTCTTGTTCATGGTGGCACGCCCGCTCAAACCGACACGCTGGCTCGTTCTGGGCGGAATGATCTCCGCATTCCTGCTTGTGTTGATCGTGCCGCCGCTGCGTGAGTTCTTCGCGCTGGAACCTCTGCCGACCGACGCATGGCTCGCCGTGACGGCGATCGCCACCGCGGCTGCGGGCGTCCTCCACTGGAGTGCGGCGGTTGCAGCGAAGGCCCCGGTGGAGGCGATGAAAACCCGGCCCATCACGAAGAGGGACATTGTGAACTGGCTGCTCAGTGCGGACAGTCCCAAGTGGTTCCTTTTTGCGGCGGCGGTACTCGTCATCGGCGGCGCATGGTTATTTTTCGGCGTACTGGAAGACATCATCAGCCATGATCCGCTGGTCAATGTGGATGTCTATGCTTATCACCTGCTGCAATCGCTACGCATGCCTGCTCTGGACAGCATGATGATCGCATTCACCGAGCTGGGCGATGCGCAGGTCCTGCTGCCGGTGATTCTAGTTGCCTTGGCGTGGTTCCTCATCCACCGCCTCTGGCTGACGGCGGGATATTGGCTTGTCGCCATCGGGGGTGCCGAGGTGCTGGCCAAGGTGTTGAAAGTCGTGCTGCATCGTCCCAGGCCAGGGTTATTCCATGGCGGGATCGAGCAGTTCTCCTTTCCGAGCGGCCATGCCACGATGAGCGTGGTGGTCTATGGGTTCCTGGCTTTCCTGCTGTGCCGTCGTACTAGCCCCGGCCTGCGCAAGGCCGTGATCTCCGTGTCCGCAGCCTTAGTCACCTTGATTGCACTGTCGCGGCTATATCTCGGGGTGCATTGGTTGTCGGATGTGCTGGGCAGTCTGGCCTTTGGCGTGGCGTGGATTGCTGCCCTGGCCATCGCCTACGAATACCAGTCCCATGAGCGATTCCGAACTAATCAGCTTGCAGCGACCATGCTGGCAACGCTGATTGTCGCGGGCGGGGCGCATATTTCATCAAATCACAAAGAGGACTGTTCGCGTTACGCGCCCCAGCCAAATTCCATGGCGCATCCGCGCAATGACTCTTCCTGATCCACGACCGCAACGCCACTACGATCCAAAGACGGCTCAATGCTCATCCAGATGATATCAGAAGGATTTCGGCATCTCGGCGTGCGACGAGCCCTGGCAATATCTTCCCTCCGCCATACACCCACCGTCGCAGTGTCGAGGTCTGCAGCCGCCCCCCCGCCGAGGTTGAACGTGAAGTCGACGATGGCGGCAAGTCTGGTTTCGGACTCAGCCGCCAGTACCGGGCAGTGAACCGCCCCGGATTTTGAGGAGGCTCCTTTTTCCAAGAGAATGGAGCCATGATGAACAAAGCTAAAACACCCAAATATTCCCCTGAAGTTCGCGAACGCGCGGTGCGCATGGTGCAGGAACACC
>JAPTTX010000057.1:0-4361 GCA_028068195.1 Gammaproteobacteria bacterium | reverse complement strand
CATCGCCGGGCGCTTTGCCCAGTTGCCACGTGCAGCGGCCGCGGGCACGACACTGCACTTCTTGCATGGCAAGAGCGACGTGGTGATCCCTTACAGCCTCACGGTGGCAGCCGCCGAACACTTGGTCGCCCTAGGCGGGGACGTGACGGCGGATGTGCTGCCGTTCCTCGGCCATGGTATTGACGCGGAACTGGTCGAGCTATTGATCGCGCGTCTCCAAGGCTACCTGCCGCGCAGCGTGGGGCGAACGGCGCTGGCCGCAGACCCTGGAAGCAAGAGCGGCCGGGATCGAACCATTTTGCAGGGGCCTGACGATTCAGGACCCTAGCCTCCAACTCGTGCTCGCCCGAGGCTCCCCAACCCCCGTTCATCGAAGTTCGTTACGATCAAACAATTTACCGCACCCTATGCCGCTTTGCTTTTGCGCGTAAGCCTGGGCACCTATGCACCGTGGGTCGCCATCCCCCCTGGCACGGAGATGCTCGGCACGATTGTTCTCGTGCATGGCGCCAATGGCTGGCTGTTCACCAACAAGCGCGGGGGCTGGGAATATCCCGCGTTCTGGATGGCGGGCCTGATCACCCTGTTCCTGCTGGGCGATGGCGCCCTGGCGCTCAAACCGGTCCAGTGCAGTCATGCCTGACCTCCCGCGGTTCTGGGCTAGTGTCATGTCCCTTTAAGAACCGGCATTAGCCTTGCCTGCCAATGCGGTATCTTGGGAATGGAGATACCGTGGTGAGAATAGGCAGACCAAAGGTCGAACTGCTGCTGTCGGACGAGGAGCGATGACAGCTTCAGTCCTTTGCGCGCAGTCGCTCGATTTCGGCGAGCATTGAGCAACCATGCGCATCATTCTCAGTAGCGCCGCGAGCGAAGCCAACAACGCCATCGCCGAGCGACTGAGGCTGACCAAGGCCACCGCGGGCAAGTAGCGTGCACGTTTCATCAAGCGCCGCCTTGCCGGCCTCTACGACGACGTGCGCCCGGGCAAACCGCGCACGATCCGTGACGACGCCTGGCGAAACTTATCAAGACCACGTTGCACACCAAACCGGCCAACGGCTCGGCGTACCGGAGTGTACGTACGGTGGCCGCCGAAGCCGGCATATCCAAGTCCAGGGTTGCCCGGCACTTCCAGCCCTTCTGCTTGCAGTCGCATCGCACCGAAGGCTTCAAGCCGTCCAACGACCATTTTTTTATCGAGAAGCTGCGCGACGCGGTCGGGCTGTACATGAGCCCGCCCGACAACGCCCGGGTCCTCTGCGTGGACGAGAAGAGCCCGTGCCAAGCTCTGAAGCGAACCCAGCCGATGCCGCCCATGGGGTTCGGTCATGTCGAGGGGGTCACCCACGATTACAAACGCCACGGCACGACCTCGCTGTTCGCCGCACTGAATGTGCTCAACTGAGCGGTGCTGGCTGCTTGCAAGCCGCGCCACCGGCACCAGGAGTCCTTGTAGTTTCTGCGCGAGATAGACCGGGCCGTGCCGCACGAGTCGGACATTCACTGCATCGCCGACAACTACGCCAGACACAGCCACCCGAAGATCAAGGCCTGGCTGGCGACTCGACCACGCTGGCACATGCATTTCATCCCGACCTACAGTTCCTGGCTCAACCAGGTCGAGCGCCCCTTCCCGCTGATCACCGACAAGGTCATTCGCCGAGGATCCTTCGTCAGCGTCAAGCAACTCATACAGCGCGTCGATCACTTCGTCACGGCGTACAATCCAAACTGCCAGTCGTTCTAGTGGACCGCCACCGCAGATTCGATCCTCGAAAAGCTCCATCAACTTTGCTCACGTATCAGCGGACAGGACACTAGGTGACTGCGCCTTACGCTGATGCCACCGAATGAATTGATCTTCTTACTGTCGTTGCCGACCCAGAATGCGCGCCCTGCCGACCGGCGCCTGAGCCCCGGCATGCAACCTGTACACAGAGCCCGGCTTGGCTTCCCCAGCGTCCCAATCGGCTCACCAAACACTAGACATGCGGCTCAAATCGGCATCGGCGCCAACATTTAACCCTTCAGTCCCCGCATTCGTCTGTGACTTCGACGGAGCCAGGGCGGTGCGAGACAAAGTGGAAAATATAACCGCCGCGCGCTGCGTGGCTCTCCTTGCGACCGAAGCGTCGGGCCAACCCGGTAGAAAGCAACGATAGTCAACCAAAGCGATGCGCGAAAACCAAACCAATCACTTTGGTTTCCCATCGTTCGGACGGTCTAGTCCCGCGCGGCCTTGCGCGGACAGGTATGCGATCGGCAAATGCCAGTGATGTCTTATTGCCATGAAGCGAAGGCCGAAGCACAAAGCCCCTCCGGCCATGGCTGAGACCGTGTAAGCTACACCCAGCCTATCCCCGATGACAACAATGGAAGCACCAGCGAGCGCCGCAACGGCATAGAGATCGGAGCGCAAGACCTGCGGGATTTCAGTGAGCAAAACGTCCCGCATCATGCCACCGCCAATCCCGGTCAACATGCCCAGAAGGGCTGACGCTACCGGGCTCAATCCGAACTCGGTCGCCTTTTGCGCCCCGGCGACGGCGAAGAACGACAATCCCGCCGCGTCAAACATAAGAACCGGCATACGAAGCCGATCCACGCCCGCGTACCAAAAGAAGGTTATGAGACCGGCCAGGACCGAAACCAACAAATAGCGGCCATCCGTCAAAGCAGCGGGGGGAACCGAGCCGATAAGCAGATCACGGGTGATACCCCCAAAATTGCCGGTCACAAAAGACACCACGAGTATGCCGAAAATGTCGAGCCGGCGGTTGACTGCGGCAACCGCGCCGCTGATCGCGAAGACGAAAGTGCCCCCCAAATCAAGGATGGATACAAAAGCTCCAATAGTGATCATGGCCGCCCCGCTCGCGAAACCTAAGCGTATTGGATGAGACCATGAAGTGGCTCGGAGTCGCAACTCATGCGCAAAGCGCCCAAGCGGCACCAGACCATCACATGAAGCATTCGAGCTGGGACTGCGTACCTCATAGGCGTAAGCCTGCGTCAAGCCAAGCGAGTGCGCCAACGACAAGAGCCTCCATGCCAGTCTCCAATGTCGGGTGAAGGACCGGCGCAAACTGGGGGCTGTGATTGACCGGCAGCTCATTGAGTCGCCCTGCAGCCGCTGCCTCGGCATAGACATTGGGGTCGTTGCCGCCCACGAACCAGAACACGGACGGCGCCTGCCATGCGGCGCCAAAGCACCCGAAATCCTCGCTGGCCGGTGCGGGGCCAGTATGTTTGACCCGATCAGGCGAAAAATAGCCGCGAAACGCCTCGGCGAGGCGGTTGCTTGCGGTTTCGTCGTTCACGTTGAGCGGATAGCGGTCGAGGGGCGTGATCTCTGGTTTGCGTGGGGCTCCCGAGGCTTCGGCCTCGGCATTGACGATCCGTTCGATCGCGGCAAGCACGTGTTTGCGCACGCCTCCGTCAAATGTCCGAACGTTGAGCTTGATGATGGCTTCATCGGGAATGACGTTTTCTTTCGTGCCTGCCTGCAACACGCCGACCGTGACCACTGCTGCATCATTCGCGGCGACCTCGCGCGAAACGATGGTTTGAAGCCGCAGGACGATCGAGGCCGCCATGACGACAGGATCAATGCTGGCCTGCGGCATCGAGCCATGTGCTCCGCGTCCGAACAGACGGATTTGCAGATTGTCGGCTGCCGACGTGATTGGTCCGGCGCTTCCGGCGACGGTGCCAGCGGGTCCGACCATGACATGCTGACCCAGCACGACATCAGGCGTGGGGAAGCGCTTCATCAGGCCGTCGTCGATCATCGCCTGGGCGCCTTGCGCCGTTTCCTCGCCAGGTTGAAAAACAACCATCAAGGTGCCTTTCCAGGCGTCGCGCGCCTGCGACAGCAGTGTCGCAGCGCCGGTCAGCCAGGCGACGTGAAGGTCGTGTCCGCACATATGGCCCACTGGGACGGTGTTCCCTTCCGCATCCTTCGCCGAGACCGTGCTGGCATAGGGCAAGCCAGTGCTCTCGGCGACCGGCAGCGCGTCCATGTCGGCGCGCAACATCACCGTTGAGCCTTCCCCGTTACGAAGCAGACCCACCACGCCCGTCTTTCCTATCCCGGCCGTTACCTCGTAACCGGCATGTCTGAGTCTGTCCGCCGCGATGCCGGCCGTTCGGATTTCCTGCATCGACAATTCTGGGTGAGAGTGGATATCCTTATAGAGCGCCTCGAGATCGGGCAACAGATCGACAAGATTGGCCAGGACTACGGAAGCATTGGAGAGCGCAGCAGGCCCGGCCATCATTGTCTCCTCCTAATGAGGTCAGCGGCGATTATTCACCCCGCAGTGCAGACGGTTTGGGCATGAGTTTCGCCCTCATCG
>JAPTTX010000012.1:0-4398 GCA_028068195.1 Gammaproteobacteria bacterium | reverse complement strand
CTTCACCAAAGATGACGAAAACGTCAATAGCCAGCCGTTCATGCGCTGGCGGCAGCGCTTCGACTTCGTCATGGAGGCGATTCACAAGGCCGAAGTGGAGACTGGTGAGCGCAAGGGCCATTATCTGAACGTCACCGCTCCGACCCCAGAAGAAATGTACAAGCGGGCAGAACATGCCAAGGAGATCGGTGCGCCTATTATCATGCACGATTACATCACCGGCGGTTTCTGTGCCAATACCGGCCTGGCCAACTGGTGTCGCGACAACGGCATGCTGTTGCATATCCATCGCGCCATGCATGCGGTGCTTGACCGTAATCCTCACCATGGAATTCACTTCCGCGTGTTGACCAAGATCCTGCGTCTGTCAGGAGGCGACCATCTGCACACGGGTACCGTGGTGGGCAAGCTCGAAGGTGATCGCGCTTCGACGCTCGGCTGGATCGACATGCTGCGGGAGAAGTTCATCAAGGAAGACCGCAGCCGCGGTATATTTTTCGATCAGGACTGGGGATCCATGCCTGGCGCCTTTGCCGTTGCATCCGGCGGAATTCATGTTTGGCACATGCCGGCGTTGGTAACTATCTTCGGCGATGATGCGGTGCTGCAGTTCGGTGGCGGCACGCTTGGCCACCCATGGGGCAATGCGGCCGGAGCGGCAGCCAACCGGGTTGCGCTTGAGGCCTGCGTGGAGGCGCGCAACCAGGGCATTCCCATCGAGAAGGAAGGCAAGGCCGTTCTCACCAAGGCCGCGCAATCGAGCCCCGAGCTCAAAGTCGCGATGGAAACATGGAAGGAGATCAAGTTTGAATTCGACACCGTTGACAAGCTGGATGTAGTGCACAAATAAGGCCCGAGGGCGGGACCAGGGCAAAAAACGCGGAATGATTTCGCGGCAAGGCCCCGCCCTCCGGTTTGGTGCGCAACCGGCGAAGCTACGAAACCTGACTGAACACTGAATTGGAGCAAGCAACGTGAGCGAAATGCAAGACTACAAGTCTAGCCTGAACGATGTCTCTAGCCGCAAGTTCGAGACTTTCTCGTATCTGCCGGCGATGAGCGACGAAGAGATCCGCAAGCAGGTTGAATATATTGTCAAGCGCGGATGGAATCCGGCCATCGAGCATACCGAGCCGGAAAATTCCTTTGGCCATTACTGGTACATGTGGAAACTGCCGATGTTCGGCGAGACCGATGTTGACCGGATCCTGGCCGAAGCGGACGCCTGCCACAAGGCGCATCCCGGTAACCATGTGCGGTTGGTAGGCTACGACAATTACAAGCAGTCGCAGGGCGCTGCGATGGTCATCTTCCGCGGCAAGGTCACGGTCTGAGGCATCGCCTGCAGGCAGTGCCGTTCTGACCGCAGCAGGCGATGGTACTTTTTCGCGGTGCGGAAAGCGCACTCGGTCTTGCCTGCTTCGGGGGCATTTTGTCCGATGCGGCGCCCCGTAGCGTGGCGGGGTCCGGGGCTGCCAGACAGCGGACGGTTGCCGGCTGTTTAGAGGTATCGAGGTAAGGAAATATGAGCAATGCCAAACCTAAGATGAATACGGACGATGCGCGCTGGTCGCAGTACCTCGTGGAAGCGGAGCCGTACTACCGCGCGGTTTCCAATGAGATCACCTTGTACGAGGCGGCCTATAGCGTACGCATGCCGGTCATGCTCAAAGGGCCTACCGGTTGCGGAAAGAGCCGGTTTGTTGAATACATGGCATGGAAGCTGAAGAAGCCTCTGATTACCGTGGCCTGCAACGAAGACATGACAGCCTCGGACCTCGTTGGGCGTTTTTTGCTCGATGCAAGCGGCACGAAATGGCACGATGGTCCGTTGACTGTGGCCGCGCGAATCGGCGCAATATGTTATCTCGATGAGGTGGTTGAGGCGCGTCAGGACACGACCGTGGTGATCCACCCCCTGACCGATCATCGCCGCCAGTTGCCCCTCGAAAAGAAGGGCGAACTGGTGGACTGCCATCCCGATTTCCAGATGGTTATTTCGTACAATCCCGGCTACCAGAGCCTGATGAAGGACCTGAAGCAATCGACCAAACAGCGTTTCGGTGCGATTGATTTCGATTATCCCGATGCCGAGATCGAGGCGGAAATTGTTCAGCATGAGACGTCGGTAGATCGTGCCGTTGCCGAGAAACTTGTACAGATTGCGCACCGCGCACGCAATCTCAAGGGGCACGGTCTGGATGAGGGCATTTCCACGCGACTGCTGGCCTATGCCGGCCAGCTGATATCCCGCGGAATCGATCCGCGCGCAGCTTGCCAGATGACCCTGGTGCGGCCCATAACTGACGACCCGGACATGCGTGATACGCTGGATGCAGCGATCAGTACCTACTTCTGAGGCGCGGTGCGACGCAATGGGCGAGGAGCTCAGGTACCCTGGCATCCACGACGACCACTTCGGAGGCATGACCGATGTGGGCCACATCATCCGTGACGCCTGGGTTCTCGGTCTTTTGCCTGAAAGCGAAACCTGTCAGGGCTGGGGGCGCGCCCAATTCGATGAGCTGTACGCCAGGGTACATGCAGCCTGGGAGCCTTACGGCCACCTTGTCGGCCGCCTTCCACCAGAGCTGCGGGCACGGCACGAGCGCATATATGCCGAAGCGATATGGCATGCCCGCGAACTAGGCTGGTCGTCCGATTTGGATGACGAAGACGAATGACAGACTTGGTCCCGACGTCCTGTATCACATGACCGTCAACCTCGACGAATATAAGGAATATCTCGGACACCTAGAGCCGCACGTGCGTGACTCTCTCGGTGAAAGCTTCGCTGAGGCGGCGCGCGTAATGTCGCCGCAAGGTCTGCAACGATGGCTCGAAGGCGCGAAGAGTCTTACCCAGCTTGGGCGTGGCAGCGAGCTTGTTGTGACCTATCTCCAGGCTATGCCGGCCGTGGTCAAAGAGGTGGGCGAAGACGTCCTTGTGGACTGCATCACCAGCGCCATGAAGCTGGCGTCCATGGTGAGTGGCGAGGTGATCCAGCTTCTGTTTGATACGCTTCCGGCGGCTGCCGGACGGCTGGGCGATGCCGAGCTGCTGCGAGGGTACCTCGGTCTCATTCACCAGCTTTCGGCGCGAGTGCCGCGCGGGTTGCGCCCCATGCTGGCACACCTCGATGAGCTATTTTCCAAACTTACGCTTGGCGGCCTGCGGCGCTGGGCGCTGTGGGGCGCGCAGGCGCACGCGCGTGACTTTCAGGCGCAGATTGCCTACTTCGATCTGAAGAGCGCCGACAGCCTCGGCGTGCTGCAAAAGGAACGGCGTGGCACGCTGTTCATCGACAACCAGAGAAAGCTCAATTTCTACCTGCGGGCATTCTGGGGGCGCGATTTCTTTCTGCGCCCAACCTCTGGGGATTACGAAACACGCGAAGGTTACAGGCCGTTCATCGAGAAACGGGTGATCCATCTGCCCGATGCCTATGATGACTATGCCGGCATAGCAGGCAAGGAGCTGTATCGCGCTGCGGCCGCGCATGCAGCCGCGCATCTGGTTTATACGCGCGAACCCATATCCATGGAACAGCTGAATCCCGTGCAGATGTTCTTGATTGGCATTTTCGAGGATGCCCGTATCGAGCATCTCGCGTTACGTGAATTTCCGGGCATGAGGCAGCTTTGGTCCCAGTTCCACGCCAGGGTGCGCGAAGTGAGCTGTCCGACTGAGCCGGTGGTCGGTCTTCTCGAGCGCCTTGCATATTCTCTGCTCGACGATAGTTATCACGACGATGACAGGCTAATCCGGGACATGACCGAGCGATTCCGCGCAGAGTGCGGGCAGCGGGCCGCGGACAATCACCTTTCGTGGGACCTGGGAGTAGGCCTTTACAACTCGCTACGCGAATCCCGGTTTGTGCCGTCGTTGCGCGTGCTCGAGACGATGGCTATCCCGTACCGTGACGACAATCGCTACTGCTGGGCTTCGGACGAAATCGCCTGGCAGGAAGCCGACTACCTACCGGCGCCGAGGCAGACGCGGAAGTACGTCACAACCATGGAAATGGTAAATGAACTCGATTGCGAGCTTGCTGGCGATGATGCTCAGGAGATCTGGGTGCTCAAGGAGCCTTTCTACCTTGACCAGGAAGGATGCGCGATCAACGATCTGGAAGGCAGGGAGCCGGTGTCAGAACCCCATCACTATCAGGAATGGGACTATACCGTGCAGCTTCATCGGCCAAGCTGGGCAACCGTTCTCGAAAAGCGCCAGCATCGGGGTGATCCGGCGGAGATCGACAATATCCTGACGGATAACAGATCAGTGGCCTCGCGCTTGCGGCACATAATCGACGCCATGCAGCCAGAAGGGGTGCAGCGCTTCCGTCGTCAGGAAGATGGGGAAGAGATCGATCTAAATGCTGCGATCCGCGCAATG
>JAPTTX010000021.1:0-4414 GCA_028068195.1 Gammaproteobacteria bacterium | reverse complement strand
CGGGAATCGAGTTTCATCAGGAATACGCCGACCTCGGATTCCGTACCGCCGTGCACGGCCCGATCCGGCTGAATCCCGAGGAGCTGATCGATCGCAAGGTCTACCGCTTCATGGGCAACGGCGCGGCATACAACTACCTCGCCATGCGCGAGGCAATACAGGATTCCGGACTCAGTGCCGAGCAGATTTCGAACCCGCGTACCGGCTTGATCGCAGGTTCCGGTGGCTCATCCACGGAAAATGTCGTGCGTGCCGTCGACCTGCTGCGCCAGAAGGGGCTGCGCAAGGTCGGGCCCTACATGGTTACCCGGACCATGTCCAATACCAATGCGGCCTGCCTCGCCACGGCCTTCTCCATCAAAGGTGTCAGCTACTCCATCAGCTCGGCCTGCGCCACCAGCGCCCACTGCATCGGCAATGCAGGCGAACTGATCCAGCTGGGTAAGCAGGATGTGGTTTTCGCGGGCGGCGGCGACGAAGTGCACTGGACCATGACACTGCTGTTTGATGCAATGGGAGCCCTGTCGTCGAAGTACAACGACAATCCGACGGTGGCATCGCGTCCCTACGATGTGAACCGCGACGGATTCGTCATCTCCGGAGGCGGCGGCACCGTCGTGCTCGAGGAACTCGAGCACGCCAGGGAACGGGGCGCCCGGATTTACGCGGAGCTGGTCGGCTACGGCGCGACCTCGGATGGCTTCGACATGGTGCAGCCCTCGGGGGAGGGTGCGGTGCGCTGCATGCGCCAGGCACTGGCGGGAATGGAGTCCACCGTGGACTACATCAATTCCCACGGCACGAGCACACCCGTGGGCGATATGCGTGAACTCGAAGCGATCAGGGAGGTGTTCGGCAGCCGCTGTCCGCCGATCAGCTCGACCAAGTCCATCACCGGACACGCTCTCGGGGGCGCCGGGGTCAACGAGGCGATCTATTGTCTGCTGATGATGGAGTCAGGCTTCATTGCCGCATCCGCCAATATCTCGGAACTGGACGCGGCGGCCGAGGGGATGCCGATAGTCCGCGAACGCGTCGACCATGCCTCGCTCGATACGGTGCTGTCCAACAGCTTCGGCTTCGGCGGGACCAACGCCTGCCTGGTGTTTCGCCGCTTCCGCCCCTAATCCGCGCCGGCACGCGATTCCACAAAGACTCTCTGCCAAAGCCGGGCGGTTTGGCCGGAACTCCATGCAGGGCAGGCGGAATACCAGGACCGGTCCAGGAAAAAAAGCGGACTGCGGCGATCAACCCTGGTCGCCGGGCACCGGCACTTCCGGCGTGCACGGCATCCCGTTCCCGCCCCCAGGAACATGCGCCCGTCCGGCGCCCCGGAGCTTTGGGCAGTCGAGTCCGCTCCCTGGTGCTCGCCGCCGCCTGCTGCCAGGATATTCCCGGTTCCGAACTTTCCTCCGTCTAGGCCGAGGTGCCGGTACCAGGCCCGCCGCCGCGTCGCCGGGACCTGGCGGCGCGAAGGGCCGTCCCGCGCTCAAGCCTGTGCCGCTTTTCCGCCCGTCCACGGCGCTCCTTCAGATCGGCAATACCGGCGCCGAGGCTGCTGTCCACCGTCGACTGCAGCAATGCCTGCTTTTGTGTGCGCGTCAGGCGCTTTATTGCCCATTCTCGCTTCAATGCCTGAGCACGCGTGACGTAGCCTTCACAGTGGCGCAGGATCACCGGCCCACGGCCGCGCGTGTAGCGGGCCGCACGTCCGGCATTGTGCTGAAGCAGGCGCCGGACGAGATCGCTGGTGATGCCGGTGTAGAGTGAACCGTCGCGGCACTCGATGATGTAGACCTGCCAGATGGTCTCGTGCCCAGCCTTGTCGCCGTTATGTCTCGATCTCATCATGCTCGATCAAGCAGCCGCACCCGCCTGCCATCCCCGCACGGTCTTTGCGGTGTGCATCGTGGCACATGCACGTTAGCAGATTTGCAAACCCGGCAATACTCTCTTTGCCCGACGCTCTACGAGCCTGCCACCGGTGCACGTGTTGTGTTGCCAAGGCGGGAACATGGTAACGGGGATCCTCTAGTTTTTTCATCCCCTATCGGGCAGACCGGTCCGCGGCATATGCGGGAATCATCTGAAAACCCGCCACCGCTGGTTAGTACCAGCATCGTGCTCCTGAAGCAATTGGATGGCATGTTCGTCCCTCCATGCACGTTTGTGGCTTGGTAAGGAAAAATGGGCGTTGCCCGAATTACGTTTTAAAAAATCCCGGAAAAATTAGGGGAATTGCGTGTGCTACGGAACGTAATCGACGACGAGCACATGGATGCTTCGCAAGGCAACATCTGGGACCGGTTGCGCCTGGTTTACGGAAGAATTTTCCTGCGGAGGATTCCCTGCCGGCCGTGGCACCCGCGATTGATCGCTGACGATGTGCCGAAGCGGCAATGCGGCCGCGCAACGCCTGAACTGCCCTCTGGACGGGCCGCGCCAGGTCAGCGCGTTCGATAATGCCGGCATCGCCGCCGGCCATCGGCAGGCAATCAGCCCGAAGAAACTAAATTCGCGCAGCAGGGCGCTGCCTCGGGCACGGTATCCGGAAACAGGCGCGATGGCCACCGGACCGCTTCCGGCGCGCGGGTCAGCGCCTGTCGCAAACGCCGCGGTCGCGCGGATCTGCCGGAAAACGCTACTTCCCCTCTCCGCCCGCGAGGTAGAGCCAGGTCTCCACGACGGTGTCCGGATTGAGAGAAATGCTGTCGATGCCTTCGTCCATGAGCCACTTGGCAAGATCGGGATGATCGGATGGGCCCTGGCCGCAGATCCCGATGTATTTGCCGGTCTTTCGACAGGCCTGGATGGCCTGGTGCAGCAGCATCTTGACCGCCGGGTCGCGTTCATCGAACAACCCCGCAACGAGCCCCGAGTCCCGGTCCAACCCCAGCGTCAGCTGCGTGAGATCGTTCGATCCGATGGAAAATCCGTCAAAATGCTCCAGGAACTGTTCGGCAAGCAGGGCGTTCGACGGGATCTCGCACATCATGATCACGCGCAAGCCGTTATCGCCGCGACGCAGACCATTGTCGGCAAGCAGCCTGAGCACCTGCTGTCCCTCGGCCACGGTGCGCACGAACGGCACCATGACCTCGACATTGGTCAGCCCCATGTCGTTGCGCACTTTGCGCAGCGCGCGGCACTCGAGTTCGAAACAGTCGCGGAAGTCCGGCGAGACATAGCGCGAGGCACCGCGAAATCCGAGCATGGGATTCTCCTCCTTCGGCTCGTATCGGTCTCCGCCTAGGAGGTTGGCGTATTCGTTCGACTTGAAGTCTGACAGCCGTACAATGACGGGCTTCGGCCAGAATGCCGCAGCCAGGGTTGAAATGCCCTCGGCAAGCTTCTCCAGGTAGAAACTCACGGGGTCGGCATATCCGGCGCTGCGTTCGCCGACGAGCGCGCGCAGGTCCGCCGGCAGCTGCGCAAAGTGAAGTAGCGCCTTGGGATGGATCCCGATGGTGCGGGAAATGATAAATTCCAGGCGTGCCAGCCCGATACCGGCATTCGGCAGCCACTGGAAATCAAAGGCGCGCTCCGGGTTGCCGACGTTCATCATGATCTTGAACGGCAGTCGCGGCATCTTTTCCAGACTGGTCTCAAGAACCTCGAACGGAAGGATGCCATCGTAGATCCGCCCCTCTTCTCCTTCCGCGCAGGAAACGGTCACTGGCTGCCCGTCGGCAATGACTTGCGTCGCGCTTCCGCAACCCACCACTGCGGGAATGCCCAGCTCGCGCGCGATGATCGCAGCATGGCAGGTCCGGCCGCCACGGTTGGTTATGATCGCCGACGCCCGCTTCATCACCGGCTCCCAATCGGGATCGGTCATATCGGTGACGAGCACATCGCCGCTGCTCACACGGTTCATGTCCTTCAAATTCAGCACGACCCGCGCCGGTCCGGCACCGATGCGCTGACCGATGCTGCGCCCGGTGGCGATGATCTTCCCGCGGCCCTTCCCTTTCAGTCTGTAGCGCTGCAGCAGCTGGCCTGCGGCACGGCTCTTGACCGTCTCGGGGCGAGCCTGCACGACGTACAGCTCTCCGTCTGTTCCGTCCTTGGCCCATTCTATGTCCATGGGCCGTCCATAGTGATCTTCGATGAGCAGCGCCTGGCGCGCGAGGCCCACTGTCTCCTCGTCCGTCAGCGCAAAGCGTGACCGCTCATCGGGCGGGACATCGACCAGCCGCGTGGGCTTTCCGGGGTCATCGCCGTATACCATCTTGACCGCCTTGCTTCCCAGACCGCGGCGCAGAATTGCGGTACGGCCCTGCCTCAACATCGGCTTGTGCACATAGAACTCGTCGGGATTGACCGCGCCCTGCACGACGGTCTCGCCGAGTCCGTAGGCGGCATTGATGAACACAACGTCGCGGAATCCGGATTCGGTATCGAGTGTGAACAT
>JAPTTX010000005.1:0-20599 GCA_028068195.1 Gammaproteobacteria bacterium | reverse complement strand
CCACCACCGAGGGCCGTTCGCAGACATTGGCCACGAGGTCGTGGTTGATCTTGGGCGGCTTGGTGTGCTGGATGTTGATGGCGATGTCGCCCTGTCCGCCGCAGTTGATCTGGCAGCAGGAGGTGGTGATATGCACGCGGTTCGGCATGTCCTCGTGGATGAACTCCTCGTAGAGCTCGTCCATCAGCGACTTCACCACGCCCGAGGCGTCGGTGCCCGGGATGTCACAGTGCAGCCAGCCCTGGGTGTGGGAGATCATGGTCACCGAATTGCCGGTGCCACCGACAGGATAGCCGGCGTCGGTGAGCGCTTCGATCAGCGGTTCGACCTTTTCGCGCTTGTCGACCATGATTTCGAGGTTGCTGCGGATGGTGAAGCGCACATAGCCGTCCGCGTACTTGTCGATGATGTCGCACAGCAGGTTGATCTCGTACGGTCCAAGCTGGCGCTGGGTGCCAGCGCGTACCGTCCAGATCTCGTCACCGCTGTGTGCCACGTGATGCAGCACGCCAGGGCGCGGCCGGTCGTGATACTTCCAGTTTCCGTAGTTCTTGATCATGAGCGGGTGCATGTACTGGAACCCGTCCGGGCATCCGGTCTCGATCGGTTGACGCATTTCGGCCTGTTCAGCCATGGAACCTCCAATCTTTCAGCATGTCGTTCAGTTCAGATCCGCAATGCGGATCTCTGCCATCTGGGCGCCGCGCCTGGTTAGCCGGCCGCCTGCTTTTTGCGATCGAACCACTTCTCGGCTTCCTTGTCCCACTCATCTGTGCGGATGTAGGAGATGGTCCGCGGATGGTTGATCATGTTGGGATCAACATCCAGTCCGATGCCTTCAAGGAAGTTGACGAGACCGATGCGCTCGATCATCTCGCCGCAGCGCTCGTGCTCCAGGCCGTTCTCGGCCCAGAAGTCGATCGTGTTGACGGCAATTTCCTTGAGTCTCTCGTAGTCTTCCTCAGTGTCGAGTTTCATGAACGGAACGATCACCGTGCCCATGGTGTCACCGATCTTCAGGGTGCGCTTTCCGCCGATCAGCACGGTCACGCCCTTCTCGTTGCCCGGCGCGAGCGCCTTGGTCATGACGTTGATGCAGTGCATGCAGCGCACGCAATTGCGGTTGTCGACGTCGAGCGTATCGTCGTCATTGAGCGACAGCGCCTGGGTGGGGCAGCGGCTGACCACGTTGTCGATGACGTACTTGCGGCCCTTGGCGGCCACAAACGCCCGGACCTCCTTCTGGTCCACCTGCATGTCGTCACGCCAGGTGCCGATCACCGCCATATCCGAGCGCTGGATCGAGTTCATGCAGTCGTTCGGGCAGCCCGAAACCTTGAACTTGAACTTGTACGGCAGCGCCGGGCGGTGCATGTCATCGATGAAGTTGTTGACCAGCAGGCGGTGGATCTTCTGCTCGTTACAGTTGGACTGTTCACAGCGGGCGGCACCCACGCACGACATCGCCGTGCGCACGCACGGGCCGGCGCCGCCGAGATCGAAACCATACTCGTTGATTTCGTCGAAAAAGTGCTGCGTGTTCTCGGAAGTAGTGCCGATGAACATGATATTGCCGGTCTGCCCGTGGAAGGCGATCAGCCCCGAGCCCCACTTGTTCCAGGAATCGGACAGTTGGCGCAGGATCTTGGTCGTATAGTGGTTCCCCGCGGGAGGCTGGACCCGCAGCGTGTGGAACTCCTTCGATTCCGGAAACATCTTGGCGACTTCTGAAAAGCGCGGAATGATGCCGCCGCCATAGCCGAACACGCTGACCGTACCGCCTTTCCAGTAGCCGGTGCGCGTTTTATAGGAATGCTCCAGCTGCCCTAGGAGGTCTACCATCATGTTGTTTTCGTAGGCCAACCGCTTGAGGCCGGTCACGAAACTGGGCCATGGGCCGCTCTCGAGCTGATCGAGCATCGGCGTGTCGTGGAACGGCTTGGTCGACTTTTTATCCTTGGGGATAAAAGTCGCGTGCTTGTCAGGGTTCTTGGGCGTCTTTTGCATCGTTCACTGCCTCCTGTGCGTACGGAAGGACTTTATCGGGCTGGTCCGCGTTATTTATTGGTGCAAACTCAGCGTCATTGACTCGTTTCACGACAACGGTTGGCTCATGGACACAATCCGCATGCCGGTGCCTGTGTGTTCCGGCCGGCCTCCTGCATGCCGACCGCTCCGTTTCCGAGATCAGCGCGGGCCACTCCGTTGCTGCCAAGGCGCTGGCTCAGTTCGGGATGCGAGTCTAGTGGCCTGCCTCGACCTAAAAACATCCTTCATTAGGGGGATAAATGGATTTAAATCACCATCCTATAGAGATAGATACCGACAGCGGATATCCTGGGATGCGTGCCGGGAAATACGTAATAGTACGTAGAAACAATATCTTGAGAAATTGCCGGCCGATTGTAGACCTACCCAAAAGGGATATAGGCTTGGGGGCGACAATCCCCATTATTGGCGACACGTGTCGTCGGCGGATGCCGATATTTGTAGAATACCGCCGGCTTTCTGTGATCGGGACGCGTGTCCGTGCCGGCTAGCCGAGGAGCGCTTTTGACAGAACTATCCCAACCGGCGGAAGCCGGCGTTGGCACCCAGCGCGTGTCGTCGGGGCCGTTTTCGTTCATGGACGAGGCGGCTTACCAGCGCTGGCGGGCCTGGAAGCTGGAAGGCTATCCCGCCCGCGCCGAGGACCTGATCGTCGAAATCGGGGATCCGCGTGCACTGACGCTGGCCGAAGAGCATGAAATAAGGCGCGTATGCGCCAAGACCAACATGGCGATCTACTCGGCCCGGAATGTCACCGAGGAGGACAAGGCTATCCCCCGGATCATCGGAGAGCGATTCGGGCTACGCCGTCTGGATGCCAATCCGCTGGCCGATGACGACCGCATCTCCTCGCTGGAGGTGGTACCGGGAAAATCGGGGCGCGGCTACATTCCCTATTCCAATCGGCGGTTGCTGTGGCATACCGACGGCTATTACAATCCGCCAGCGCAGGCGATCGAGGGGATGGTCTTGCACTGTGTCCGTCCCGCCGTCACGGGGGGTGAAAATGCCCTGCTCGATCACGAGATTGTCTATATCCTGATGCGCGATGCGGCGCCGCAGTACGTGCAGGCGCTCATGGCGGACGACGCCATGACCATCCCGGCGAATGTCGAGGGGGGCAGCGAGCAACGTCCGGCCCAGAGCGGGCCCGTGTTCATGGTCAGCGGCCGGAGCGCCAGCCTGCTCATGCGCTACACGGCGCGTACCCGTAGCATTGTCTGGAAGCAGGATGCCGTCACGCGTGAGGCTGTGCTGTTCCTGGAGCGGCTGCTGGAGAACGGATCGCCCTACATCTTCCGCCACCGCCTGGAAGCCGGTCAGGGACTGCTTTGCAACAATGTATTGCACAATCGCAGCGGCTTTACAGACGGCGAGGGCCGCAGTAAAAGTAGGCTGCTTTACCGCGCGCGGTCGTTCGACCGGGTGGCTGGTACCGAATTCGAGACGATCTATTGCTAAGGCGGCGCCATGCTATATCTGAGCGAGATTCTGATCCAGAACCATGATATCGACAGCTTCGAAGAACTGCTGGGGGTGGTATCACGGCGCGCCCAGGACGGGGAAATTTTCTTCCGAATCGATGTGAAACCCCAGTTTGCCGATACGCCGCCGAACTGGGAAGACCGGTTGGAAGGGGCGTTCGTCGGCGTCAATTCGATAACGCGCTGAATCGCTGCGCAGCAAGGTTTCTGCCATAACGGCAGATATCCCCTGCGACTCGGAGAACGGAACGATGAAATATCTCAAGGATCAGGCCGGTGTCATGGACGCTGACGGCAGCGAAGATACGCTTGGTGCCATGCTGCTGGTGGAGCAGCAGTTGAGCGATGTCCTGGAGCGCCTGCGGGCGTGCCAAGCCGAATCCAATCCGCTGGGCGCCGCAGACCTGGAGCTCGATGCCGGTCGTCTGCTGGTGGAACTGGGGCGGGGCGAGGAAGCCTGGGACCGCGGCCGGAAGGCCTTCGATTTGTTTGTGTCGCAGGAAGCCTGGGAGGGAGCGGTCCAGGCCTGCGATGTGATGTTCCAGTCCGACCGTCCCGAGTCGCTGGCGGCGCTGGGGCAGGGGTTATGGTTGACGATCACTTTTCCGATGGATCCAGAGCTGTCGGTGGCCTTGCTGCAGCACGTTGTCGACGAGACTCCACCCGATTCCGACGGCGCCGCCGTGGCGGCGGTGGTTGCGCGGTACTTGGTCGACATCCGGGCCGAAGGCCGGCAGCGCGAGGACCTGGAGTTCTACACCAGCCAGATGCTCGCCACCGTGGCGCGGCGGCACAGCGGCATCGATGACCAGGAGGGGTTCGATACCTGGTTCCGCCGCCTGGAGCTGAATGATCCGGCGCTGTTTCTGCCGCGGATGCGCAATGTCGTCGATGTCCTGGTCCAGAACGAGTGGTGGATCGACCGCGAGGACCTGCAGAGTCGCCTTCCCGTTCACTGAGTCATGTATTGGCACGAGCACAATCCGGCCGAAACCTACCGCATTACCGACGAAGTCGTGGACGTGGCGTACGCGATTTCGTGCCGTTGCCTGCCGGTTGATCATGCCCATGACCTGCGCCAGGCCCTGCACCAGATACTGCCATGGCTTGCGGAGGAGGGTGGTGCTGGCATCCACCCGCTCCACGGTGCCGAATCCGGGAACGGCTGGACGCGTCCGGAAAATCCCGGGGACCTCCTGTATCTGTCGCGCCGTACCCGTCTCACCCTGCGCCTGCCCCGACATCGCGTCGGCGAAGCGGGGGTGCTGACCGGCCGGGAGTTCGAGATCGCCGGGCATCGGCTGGCGGTCGGCGCCAATTCAGTGCGCCCGCTGAGCCCGATCACGACGATTTTTGCGCGCCATGTCGTTATCGGGACCCAGGCGGATGAGCAGGCGTTCCTGGCGGCGGTCGTGCAGCAGCTGGGCGAAATGGGCATTCGCCCGAAAAAGATGCTGTGTGGCATGGAGAAGGTGATTGCCACGCCGCCGGGTGGCTTGCGCACGCGCAGCCTGATGCTGGCAGATCTTACGGTCGAGGAGTCGGTACGGCTTCAGCAGCGAGGCCTGGGGCCGGAGCGCCAGCTCGGGTGCGGTCTGTTCATTCCGCACAAAGGGGTCGACGAGGTGGGGGGGACAGAACGCTGACCGGGTGGCAGCCTGGATCGGGTGCGCCGACTGATTCGCGCCGGGATCCGATCACCGCCGGTTTCCGGATTAGGTACTGTGGTATTTGGGATGCCTTGTTTTAACGTGAAACTCGAAAAAATAGGGGGAAACCTATGAATTATGAGGTAAATGGGAAGTCTCTGGAGACGACAGCGACCGGTTATCTTGTCAATCAGGACGACTGGGACAAGAGTGCGGCCGAAGTCATTGCCCAGTCGGAGGGGTTGACGCTGACCCAGGATCACTGGGACGTGATCGAATTCCTGCGCGACCAGTATTTCAATCATAACGGCGAGCTACCGAACAACCGCCACATCGTCAAGGGCATGCAGGAGGTTTGGTCCGGCCGCAAGGTCGATTCGAAGACGCTGTTCGATCTGTTTCCCGGCAATCCTTCCAAGCAGGCTGGCAAGATTGCAGGTCTGCCCGAAAGCATGCGAAAGGGCGGTTATTGAGCAAACCCCTCTCCTGTGTGGACTCCCGGCCCGCCGCGGGTCGGGCAGACCACGCCTTCGTCATCGCGGAGCAATGAGCATGTTCAAGACGCTGGTGGATACTGCGACCCTGTCCGGGCATCTGGATGATCCTGCGTGGGTTGTCGTGGACTGCCGGTTTACGCTTACCGATACGGAGGCCGGAGCTCGGAGCTACGCGGTCGGACACATTCCGGGGGCGCGCTATGCCCACCTCGACCGTGATCTATCCTCCGCCATCGGACCTGGGACCGGCCGCCATCCGCTGCCGGATCCGGTGCTGCTGGCGGAGAAGCTCGGGACCTGGGGTATCGGGGATGGCAAACAGGTCGTGGTGTACGACGACAGCTTCGGCGCCATGGCAGCGCGCCTGTGGTGGCTGCTGCGCTGGCTGGGGCACGACGCGGTGGCGTTGCTCGACGGCGGCTTCCCGAAATGGCGGCGCACGGGGCTCCCGGTCACGGCCGTTGTCCCCGCGCCGCGCCCGGTGCGGTTCGAGGCGCTTCGCGACGACCGCTTGTGGGTCAGCAGTGAGTTCGTGCGCGATGCGGTGACCCGCCGGGAGTACCTCCTGATCGATGCGCGTTCGGAAGAGCGGTTCTGCGGCGACATTGAACCGCTCGACCGGGTTGCGGGCCATGTTCCGGGTGCCGTAAACCTGCCGTTCGAGGATAACCTCGATCTGGGAGGGCAGTTCCTTGCACCGCAGGCGCTTCGTTCCCTGTACCTCGGTGTCCTCCGGGATCTGCCGTCGGAGCGCGTCATCCAGATGTGCGGCTCGGGGGTGACGGCCTGCCATAATCTGCTTGCCATGGAGCACGCCGGGTTGCACGGGGCGAAGCTTTATGCCGGTTCCTGGAGCGAATGGATCACGGACCCGCGTCGGCCGGTGGCCAGTGGTGAGGGAGAAGGGATTCTGCCGTCGGGAGCCGGCGCCGCCGGCTAGGCGGCTGGCGCGGCATCCGGCCGCGCACGTCAGCGCCCCTAGGAATGGGATCGCCAGCCGGCTTCCCGCAGCTGTTCCTCGTCCAGCTCCCGCTGCCTTGCCTCCAATATGTTGGGGCGCCCGAGATAGCCCACCAGTGTACGCGGGGCCTGCCGGTTCACCACCAAGAGGCGTCCCACGTGGTGGTGCAGCATGCGTGCGGCCGCACAACCCAGCGTCTCGTCGGGATACGCCACGGCGAGCCGACGGCTTCCGGCCTCGATCACCGTGCGATCGGCCCCGTCATCCAGGGCGCGCAGCAGATCACGGCGGGTAATGATGCCGACTAATTGCCCGTCCTGGTCCAGGATGGGCAGGGCGTGGTGACGCGCAAGCTCCGGGTCGCCGCACGCGATCCGGTTCGCCAGCTCCCGGACCGGCATATCCGCCGGCACTGTTGGGGGACCGGCGTCCATCACATCGCGTACCCGCAGACGCTCGAGCACATCGATGCTGTATTCGCGGGTGACATGATAGCCGCGGCGTGCGATTTTTTCGGTTAGGATCGAGCGGCGCATGAGCAGCACCATTACTGCATGAGCAGCGATGCAGCCCACCAGCAGTGCCGGCATGACGTTCAGGTCATGGGTCAGCTCCAGCACGAAAATGATGGCTGTGAACGGCGCGCCCATGGTCCCGCCCATCATTGCGGCCATGCTCACCATGGCCCACAAGCTTGGATCGCCGACCGGGATCCAGTGAGCCGCGATCGCGCCCAGCGCCCCACCGATGATGAGCAGGGGCGCCAGAACACCTCCGGAGGTGCCGGATCCGAGCGCGATGCCCCAGACCAGGGTCTTTCCGATCAGCAGCTCGACTAGCGTCCGGCCGGCGAGCGTTCCGCCGAGAAGCGCGTGGATAGTGTCATAGCCCACTCCGAGCACACGCGGGTCAATTAGGCCGCCGGCTCCGACGGCGAGGCCGCCGACAGCCGGCCACCACATCCAGTGTAGCGGCGTCCGGGCAAAGAGATCTTCCATGCCGTAGACGAGCAGGGTCAGAAGGCTCGCCGCGAGACCGGTGCCGAGGCCGACAGCGAGGGCGGCCAGCATGATGTGTGGGCCGGGAGCCGGGTGGGGCGCAACCGGGAACATCGGTCCGCTCCCGAGCAAATATGGGCGCAGTGTCGCGGCGATCACGGCAGCAATCGTGACCGGAATGAAGCTGCGCGGCTTCCACTCGAACAGCAGCAGTTCCACTGCAATGAGAACGGCCGCGACCGGCGTGCCGAAAATTGCCGCCATGCCGGCGGCGGCGCCGGCGACGAGCAGGGTCTTGCGCTCGGAAGCCGAGAGCCGGAACAGTTGTGCGAACAACGATCCGAACGCGCCTCCGGTCATGATGATCGGTCCCTCAGCGCCGAATGGACCGCCGGTGCCGATCGCGATTGCCGACGACAGCGGCTTCAGCAGCGCGACCCGGGGTTCCATGCGGCTGCCGCCGGTCAGTATCGCCTCAAGAGCCTCTGGGATCCCGTGGCCGCGGATTTTTTCGGTACCGAAACGCGCCATGAGACCAACGACCAGCCCGCCGGCGGCCGGCACCAGCACGATCCAGGGTCCGAGGAAATGGCGGGTGGGAACAGAGAAGGCCAGGGAAAAGCGCCCGTAGAAAACGAGATTGGTGATCGCTCCGATGAGCTTGACCAGCAGAAATGCGATGCCGGCGGCGGCCGCGCCGACCACCAGCGCCAGCATTGCCAGCAGCAGAACCCGGATGTCGCGCGAGAAATCCGACAGCCTGTCCCGATCGAGCGGGACCGTGCGGGCATCTGCTGCCATGTCAGGCGAAGTCCGGACAGCGGCGCCGGCCGGTATGGTCGGCGTATGCGGCCGCAGGGCTCATTGGATCAGGCGCCGCCGGCATGGCCTGGAATCGGAAGGACACAAACTATCATGATGCTCTGCTGCCTCAGTTCGGCTTCAGTACTAAGTATATCGCAATACGATACGAATAGTATATAGAACCCGTCTGGCATGGAATTCCGGAGGGTGGGGCGGTGACGGTGGGCTGCTAGCTGGCGAACAGGCGATCCGGATCGGCGAATGCCTTGAACTCCAGCGCGTTGCCGCTCGGATCCAGAAGGAAGACAGTGGCCTGTTCGCCTACCTGGCCCCGGAAGCGGATGCCGGGTTCGATGATGAATTGCTGGCCGGCTGCACGCAGGCGCTCCACGAGTTCCCGCCACTGGTCCATGTGAAGCACCACGCCGAAATGCGGCACCGGTACGTCCTGACCATCGACGGGATTTCGCGTCCGCACGGGATCCGTGTCTGGATCGAGATGGGCGACGATCTGGTGTCCGTAGAGATTGAAATCGACCCAGGTGCGATCGCTTCGTCCCTCGGGGCAGCGGAGCACGCCGCCGTAGAAGGCGCGGGCGGCGTCGAGATCGTGCACCGGAAACGCGTAATGGAACGGATTTGTGATGGCCATGCTGCAGGACGCGGTCAGCGGCCGCGGTCCAGGCGCAGCGCGGCCGAGTTGATGCAGTAACGCAGCCCGGTCGGTGCGGGACCGTCGTCGAATACGTGACCGAGATGCGCGCTACAGCGGCTGCAGTGGACTTCCACGCGCTTCATGAACAGGCTGCGGTCCTCTTCGGTTGCAACATTCTGCGCGGCGAGCGGCTGCCAGAAGCTGGGCCAGCCGGTCCCGGAATCGAATTTCGTGTGTGAATCGAACAGCTCCGCGCCGCAGCATACACAGCGATATATGCCCTCGTCCTTGCAGGCGTGGTACGCTCCGGTGAAGGCACGTTCAGTGCCCTTCTCGCGAGTCACGCGATATTCATCGGGCGTGAGTTGCTGCCGCCATTCGGCATCGGTCTTGGTGACTTTGGTGTCCATGGCAATCTCCGTTGCGGTCAGAATTCGCTCCACATGCGCACCAGGTTCACGTATGCCGCGTTGACGCGCGCAGTCTCGGGTGCGTCCGGGGACTTTTCGAGCAGGGTCTCGCGCGCCTGGTTGAGCTCGTACAGCAGCTCGCGCCGTGCCGGGTCGCGCACCAGGCTCTGCGCCCAGGTCACTGCCACCAGGCGCTCACCACGTGTTACGGGCGCGACGCGATGCAGGCTCGAGGCGGGATACATGACGGCATCCCCTGCCGGCAGTTTGACGCTGCTGGTCCCAAAGGCGGTGCGTATTTCGAGCTCCCCACCGTCGTAATGCCGCGGGTCGTTGAGAAAGATCGTGATGGCTATGTCAGAGCGGTAGAGGGCGCCGTCCGCGCCCATTACCGGGTCGTCCACGTGGTCGCCATAGGCCCGTCCCGGAAGGTAGCGCGCATAATACGGAGCAGCGACCTTCAAAGGCAGCGCGCCGTTGCGGTATACGGGGTGCTGCACGAGCTTTCCCATCACCAGGTTGTCGAGCTGGGACAGTTCGTGCGATTTGCGGTCCGCCTCCTCGTTGTTCTTGACCCGGCGTGCGGCCGATCCTGCCGACAGGCGGCCGTCGACAAACCGGGCCGTCGCAAGGACGGCGGTCGCGGCTGCAAGTTCATCCGAAGCGAGAACCGAAGGGATACGGAGCATCACGGGCGGTGCCTCAGGACGGCAGGCGCGTGCGCGCTGCGCCGGAATCGAGCACGCGCCGCACTTGCTGTGCGGCCGCGGACAGAGAGTCGTGGCGGCCCAGATGCCACAGGCAGATCGCCCCGGCGTAGACCAGGCTGTCGCGTACTGGTCCGGATGCTCCGCCTAGCGCTGCAGCGCCGGCCTGTGCAGCGGCCTTGGCCACTGCTGCCGTGTCGAGCCGCGCGGTTTCGTCACCCTCCGCCGGCGCCAACTCGGGCGGCAGAGGCGCGGCACGCAGCGCCTGGTCGATGCCGAGCGTTTCCGGATCGAGGTCGAGGGACTGCTCCTCGGCGCGGTCGTGGTAGAAGTACAGCTTGCCGGCCTGGCGCAGCGAGGGAATGACGCCGCCCTCGATGCCGCGCACGAGCAGCGCCGAATCGAAGCCTGAATGGCGGGCGAGCATCGCATAGACGCGGGCGTAGGGCTTGTGCACGTAGCCAGTCATGAGATGCGTATGCGTCCGCCCGCGAACGGGTCCCAGGAGCGCCTCCACCGTGGTAAGCACCGGGCGCTTGACGATGAGGCGCCGCAGTCCGCTGAGCTGATAGAGCGCAGGACAGAAGGCGCTCTGGTCCAGGTATGCCCAGCCGACCGCCGGATCCGCGAGGCGTCCCGCCGCCTGCTGGGGGGTGAGGTCGACCGGCACGCCTGCGGCGCGCAGCACCTGGCGGTGGGTCACCCCGTACTTCGGTCCCATGCTCTCGACCCCGTGCGTGATCGCCGGTACCCCGCAGGCGGCCATTAGAGCCGGCAGAAACGGCGAGGCCGGCAGCGAGCGCGCGTAGCCGTCATAGGGATCGGCGATGTCCAGGACCTCGTCGACCGGCGCGGTGACGGTGGCGGTTTTCTCGAGCAGCGCGTCGAGAACACCCAGATTCTCATCGTCGGTCTCGCGCTTCATGCGCAGTGCAATCAGGAAAACCCCGGCCTGAACCGGGTCTGCGCGGGCCTCCAGGATCTGGCGCATCGCGCGGCACGTCTCTTCCTGCGAGAGGTCCTTGCTCAGTTCCGGGCCGGTCGCGATGCGCTGAATGACCGAACTGAGGGAGGGCTCGCGGTCCGGCGTGACAGCGTTTGCGGATGGTGTCATCAGAAAGGCTCCTAGGCGTGATCGCGGTCGGGGATGCCCGGATTATACAGCCACTAACCCCCTGCTAAACAGGCTGCTGTCCGCCGGTCGTCCCGGGACGCGAGTCAGGCGACAGCAACCAGGATGTCGTCTCCCTCCACGCGTACAGCGTAGGTGCGCAGGTTCTCCTGCGCCGGCTCCTCCAGCGCCTCGCCGGTGCGTACGCAGAAGCGGCTGCCGTGCAGCGGACATTTGACGAACTCCCCCCGCAGCGATCCTGTCGACAGCGAGGCATCCTCGTGGGTGCAGGTGTCATCCACCGCAAAGTAGCGACCGTCGACATTGGCGATAAGAATGCGGCTGCCGTCGATCAGTACGCGTTGCATGGTTCCCGGCCGGATGGCACGTGCCGATGCCACCTTGATGAACATGGTTGTCATGGGTGTTGGGCGATTGTGGAAGCGCCCGGATTATACATCGGGAAGCGGCTCAACCAAGACATCCGGGCGGCGGGGGCGCGTCAGCGCAAGAACATCGACAGCCCACTGGCAAAAATGATCCATGCCACCACGCGGCGAAACATGGTCTCGTTGACGCGGAAATGGAGGTGGTTGCTGAACCACAGCGTCACCGCCAGAAAAGGTCCGGAATCCAGCATCAGGCGGCCGATTCCGGGGGTGATGGTGTGCGCAAAAAGGTAGCCGGTCGCACGCAGCACGTTCAGGGCCAGGAAAAACGCCAGCGCATAGTTGCGCACCGTGGTCTTGTCGCTGAACGTGGCGAGCAGCCTGGTCATCGCGATCGGGCCGCTGATGCCGAACAACGCCTGGGACAGCCCGGCGAGCGTGTCGAGCACCCGGCCTCCGGCCGCATGCAGGCGCAGGTGTCGGGGGCCGACCAGAAGATGCAGTCCCGCAAGGGTGATCAGCGTGGCCAGAAGGACGCGGAAGACGTTCCCTGAGACATGGTAGAAGAGAAAGAACCCGGCGCCACCGCCGAGCGTGGCGAATGCCAGCATACCGCCGAGGAATCCGGCGCGCACCGTACGTGGTGAGCGCGCAAGGCCGATTGTGCCCACCAGGATCTGCGGCAGAACCGAGTAAATGACCAGTGCTTTGGCGTCGTAGAACAGGGTCAGGACGGCAAGCATCAGGATCGTTCCGGCGAGCCCGAAGACGATCTCGAAGGAATAGGTGAGCGCGCACACCGCCGTGAGGATGAAGGGAGGGGGGGTCGGGACCATGAAGCGTGGAAGCCGGCCAGTTCAGGCAAAGCAGACCCAGGTCGTCGCGATATACTTGACTCCCTGCTGCAGGGTGACGCCGCGATGACCATGGGTCCAGAACGGCGGGAACAGCAGCAGCTTGCCTTCCTCGGGCCTGATCCGCACATCCTGGGAAAGAAACTCGGTTTCGCCGCCGGGACCGGGAACGTCATTGAGGTACCAGATCGCGACCAGCTGGCGCTGGCTGAATTCGCCCGGGCCGCCGTCCACATGCCAGTGGTAGTACTCTCCAGGCAGGGTGCGCTGCAGATTATATCCCATGTCCTTGAAGGCGTTGGCTGCGAAAAAGGGAAACCGCTCCGCCAGGATCCGGACATGCTGCATCAGCGATCGGACCAGTATGCCGTCGATGTCCTTCCAGTCCGCACGGCCGCTGACGCGCAGGTCCGTGGACTTCTTGATCGATTGCTCGAGATCGGCGCCCTGGCCGATGCGTCCGATGTACTGCTGGTCGGGCCGGGCCTCGAACCGCCGGATCATCTCCCGGCAAACGTCTCCCGGCAGAGCTTTGCGGATCTCGTAGATGAAACTCTGTGGCTTGACCTCGATCATGGAGAGCGGAAACCGGAGCGGATGAAATTATTCCTGCAGCAGCAGGTGACCGCCAAATGGCCGGTCCGAGCGGGACATGGCGCTTAGCGGCTGGAACCCAGAAGCTGCTCGAAGCGCTGGTCGACGGCCTCGATGCGCTGCTGTTGGGCGTCTTCGGCGCTCGACATGAGCGGTGACTCGATCCACCGGCCGGTTGCGGGATCACGCGTCGCGAACCGGTACGCCTGCCCGACCCGGTATACCTGCGTTACCTCCTTGTCAGCCCGGGTCGCGGCTTCCGTCCGGCTGAAGCCGGTCGCAGGGCCGATATCCTGGGAGGACGCAGGTCCGTCGGCGGCGCCGGCTTCGACAATGAGTTCGGTGGCGAGCGGGTCGCCCCCGGTGTCGATGCGCACGCCGGTGATCCCCGAGCTGCGGCTGAGGATATAGCCCGCCATGAGCATCATGAGGCGGCTGTTGCCGCTGCTGAGCGTGCCGAGCAGCTTGTCGGCGGCGATCTGGCAGCGCTGGATCCGGTCGGGGTGTTCGATGAATTCCGGGCCCATGCGCCAGCCGCGATCCATGTCCCGGTCCATCTGCTCGAAGAACTCGCCGGCCTGCGCCAGCAGGTCCTGCGGGACGTCGATATCCCGCGCCCGGTCGTCGATGATGACTGTGAGCTTCATGCCGAACCTCAAGGTTGATGCCGGTGCTGCGTGCCTTCATCCACCAGCCGGCGGCTGCCACATTAACAGGAGAGGGCGTTGCCGGGAAGACTGGCTGGCCGGGGTCTCAGAGCGGGGTCGTTTCCAACAGCTGCTCGACCGCTTCGCCGGCAAGCGATCCGGTGCGGTGATACAGATCGAGCAGCGACCGGCCCGCAGCAAGCCAGCGGTCGCTGCCTTGCGCGATGGCGTGGCGCAGCGGCTGCGGGTCATGGTTGTCTGCCCACAGGCGGTAGGCTGCCAGTACATCGGGATACAGATGCCTGCGCATGCCCGAGAAAGTGGCGAAATAGAAGTGGAGTGCGGCGGCGTTGTCCTCCTCCAGCAGAACGGGCAGGGTCGAGACGCAGTCGGCGAGCAGGTCGCGCACGGCGCGTGCCATGTTCTCGGCCTTCGAGCGTGAGAGCGCGAGCAGCATCGCGTTCCAGTCCTCCCCGAGCAGCGCGCCGGCCGTACCCTCGCCGAGCTCGTGGAGGATCATGGACTCGGTTACAGCTTCGGTCATGTCATCGAGCCCCCCCGGCGGGTCATCGTCGAAACCGGAATCGGCCAGCGCCCGGGCCATGGCTTCGTTGCGGCGGTTCCAGCGCCATTCCTCGATCTTTTCCCACAGGAACCGGCGCACTGATTCACGGCATACGAAGATGTCGCGATCGAGGAGCATGGCGGGCGGGGCCACCAGGTCGCGCGCGTATTCGCAGGACGAAATATAGACCGAAAAGCCGGACCGCGATTCGGCGCGATCAAGCGCACCAAGAAAGAAATGGGGTTTGTTGAACCGTCCGTAGCCGGCACTGTAGATGTAGCCGTGCGGCACGATTTCGCGGTTAACAGTGGCGGAATCGAAAGGGTCCGCCAGCACGGAGGCGAGCGGAAGAGCCTCGAAAGGGCTCGACGCCAGACCGTCCCACATGCGTTCGCGCTCTTCCAGCCAGGCGCCGACTTGATCGCTGGGCAAAGGACCTGCGAGGGGAATGTCGTGCTCCCAGCGGTAGAATTCGCGCATTCTCAGCAGGTAGATGCACAGCGTGGTGTCGCCGGCGTGCTGTGCGTCGGAGATGTGGCAGTTGTGCTGAACCGTGTTGATGAGGTTACCGAGGTTCCACATGGTTGCATTCGGCCCTGGCCGCGGTACCGGATCGGCCGCTACGGATATTAGTATAGGCGCGACCGTCCTCCGGCGACTAGCGCCGCGGTGGCGGGGGTAGGGAGCCGCAGCGCATCACCTGTTGCGGTGCGTCAGTATCCGGGCGCAGGCGTCGATGACGCGGCTCGCCGGCATTTCATCCAGGCAGCGGGCGCGACTCTCGAGATGCCGGTCACAGCCCTCCTGGTGGCAGGGTACGCAGTCCCCGAGCCCCTGGAGCAGGATCACGTTGTTGACGTGCTGCAGCGGACCGACGCGGCAGTAGGGGCTGCGATCTTCAGCGTAGCCCGCAGGCCAGGGACCCCACTTGAGCGGATTGGTCGGACCGTAGAGCGCGACGGTGGGTGTGCCGGCAGCGGCGGCAAGATGGGTTATCGCGGTGTCCGGTCCGACGTACAGGGCGGCGCGGCGCAACAGCGTCGCCAGTCCGGCGAGGGTCAGCCGTCCGGCCAGATCAGTCACGCCGTCCCGCCGCTCACCCAGGGTCTCAGCGATATACGCCGACTCTGCCGGCCCCGGCCCCCCTGTGATGACCACTTTGAGTCCGGTCGCGGTCAGATGGGCGATGAGGTTGCGCCAACCTGCGGAGTGCCAGCGCTTGTAATGGAACATGGGCGCCGGATGCAGCACGGCATATGGTTCTTCGCGCCACGCGAAGGGGACCGTGCGGCCGAGCGCTTCCTCGTCGGCGCCGCCCGGGGGGACGATCGTGTAGGACCGCGCGATTCCAAGCAGATCGGCAAGTCGCAGGTTTTGCACCACAGTGTGGGTGTTCCGGTCATCGAACGGCGTCGCGGCGCGCAGCAGGTGCCGCTTCCAGGCTCCGCGGCTGCCGGCCGGCGGCACCGGTCCGATGCGTACGCGGCCTGCCAGCAGCGCATAGCCGATCGGGCGGTCCCCGGTCTGGGTCGAGACCGCAAGGTCGTAGCGGCGCAGCAGCGTTCCGATCAGTCTGCGATACTGCCCCAGGTCCGGGTGCTCGGGCACGGCAACGATGCCGTCGACATCGGGGTTGCCTGCGAGTATTCCGGTGGAGGATTCGTGGATCAGCACGTCGAGGCGCGCGTGCGGGTAGCCCTGGCGCAGCGACCGCAGCAGCGGCGTCGTCAGCAGCACGTCACCGATCCGGCGGGTGGCGATGACAAGAATGCTTTCGGCGCGCAACGCTGTCACCGGAGCGCTGTCCGCCAGCGATTGGGGGCGGACGCCGGGTCCGGTGGGCGGGCGGTCGTCGTGCTTTCGGAAACCTGTCATCAATGTGCCCATGCCATGGGTCCGGTCCCGGCCCCGGCCCGAACGGCTGCGGATCTTTCAGTCCCTGACGGCAAAGGCGACCAGCGACTTGCGCAGGCCCGGCACCACATCGCGCAAGCCGCTTCCGAGGGACAGGATGCGGGCAGCGCCCGGCCGCATGCGCCGTGACTTCAGGAATTCCACCCGCGGAGAAGTGAAACCCGCTTCGCGCAGCAGAAGCAGGAGTTCATCGCGGGTGAATTCGCGGTTGTGCCGCACCGGATAAAAGGAGTGTCCGTGCTCCAGGACGGGTGTAGCATGCAGGTAATGCTCCCGGTAGTCCCATGTGATGTTCTTGCCGCGCAGCAGGCGCCAGCGATTGCGCCAGCAGGCCACGTTGGGAACGTCGATCTCCAACATGCCGCCCGGTTTGAGTACGCGGCGCATCTCGCGCACGGCCGGAAGGTGCGAGTGTGAAAAATGTTCGAGCACCTGGCAGCACGTGATGCCGTCGAAATACGCATCGGGATAGGGCAGCGGCTCGATCTCGACGTTGCACTGGCGGAATGCGACGGTACGCGCTGGCGCCGGGAATTGCTCGCGCCGGTCACGGTAGTCGACAGCATGGCACTCGTGGCCGCGCAGCGTCAGCAGTGCCAGCAGCAAGCCCCGTCCGGAACCGATGTCGAGCACGCGCGCCCGCCCTGCCATGGCCGCAGCGATCAGGCTGAAGCGGTCGATGCTGCCGCGGAATTGATCTTCAAGTTCGGCGTCTGCACGTTCGTACAATCGTCCGCTGCGGGCCAGCGCGAGCGCCTCGCGCAGGACCATGCGGTGAGTCACGGATATCGATTCCACGGCATCAGGCTCGGACGCGGTCGAGATCCGCGATGATGCGCGCGAGTGTACACGCGCCGCGGCGGACACTCCAGACCGGGTGGGTTGGGCATGCAGGCAGCGCTTCAGGCATCGCTGCGGCAATGATGCGCCGCGGCATCCCCCGCATACTGGTCCAGGCCGCGCGGTGCGCGTACCGAGTCCGTCGACAGCACCGCATCGAGCCTCTGACGGTTGCCGGAAAGGGCGCCACGATCACTCTCGTTATGCCACAAGTGCAGCAGCGGCGCGGCGTAGCGCGCGCTCTTGTGGTGGACTCCGCAGCGCAGCAGCCGGACCGCAAGATCCGAGTCTTCCATGCCCCAGCCGGCGTAGGCCTCGTCGAATCCGTTGATGCGCACGAGATCGGTGCGCCACGCAGCCAGATTGCAGGTCCGTGCACTGCGCCAGGCCTGAGGTCGCAGCCTGCGCAGCCGGTGCCAGGCGGGCAGACGCAGGAGGGGCAGCAGCCGGTTGATATCGTGGCGGACTCGCGCGTGCAGCCACTGACCGAGCGTCCAGCTCTGGACCGGCAGATGCTCGTGCAGCACCCGGCGCGTGAATGCCTCGCTCAGCAGCACTCGGTTCCCGGACAGAAACCAGCCGGTTTCGGCGAGGCGCCGGTGTGCAGCGACAAAATCGGGCAGCGGAATGCAGTCTCCGTCGGTGAAAATGACGTAGTCGGCGCGGGTCCGGGACAGGGCGAGATTGCGTGCGGCGGCGGCGCGGAACCCCCGGTCTTCCTGCCAGGCATGGACGATGGCGAAAGGCGAGCGCTCTTGGTAGGTTCGGATGACGCGGGCGGTGTCCTCGGTCGAGCCATCGTCGGCCACGATAAGCTCGAAATTCCGGTCGCTCTGGGCCAGGTAGCCTTCAAGAACGGCCGATAGCGCGTCGGGGCGGTTATAGGTGGTGACGATGACCGCGATGCGCATCACTGTTGCGGTCCTCTCCGCTCGAGCAGCATGAGCTTAAGGTAGCGGTAGTACGTGCCTTCGGCATTGGAAACCGCCAGCATGAAGCCTTCGCGGCCGTCGAGGAAGCCGGCGCGCAGCACGTAGGTGCGCACGAATGCCCAGATGCCGTGGCCGATGGCGCGGCCCAGCGAGCCCTTATGGCCGCGCGCGCGCAGCATGGCGGCGCTGGCGGTGGAGTAGCGGTCGATCTTGTCCAGCACCTCCTCGAGGTTGTGAAACGCTTCGTGCAGGAGCGGTTCCTTCAGGGTGCCCGTGTTTCCCTCGACCAGCAGGCGCTCGTGCACAGGGTCGTCACTGAAGTGCGCCTGCCCGCGCCGGAACAGACGCACCACGTAGTCTGGCCACCAGCCGCCATGGCGCAGAAAGCGGCCGCAGTAGCTTGATCGCCGCGGCAGCCGGTAGGCCGCGCATGCTGTCGCGTCGGCAAGGGTGCGTTCGATCTCGACGCGCAGGGCCGGAGTGAGGTACTCGTCAGCGTCGATCGACAGCACCCAGTCGCCGCCGGCATGTCCGAGAGCGCGATTTTTCTGCTGGCCGAAACCGGGCCAGTCGGCAACATGGACGTGCGCGGTAAATTCGCGGCAGATGGCAACCGTGTCGTCGCTGCTGCCGGAGTCGACCACGATTATTTCGTCGGCCCAGGCGACCGACTGCAGGCAGCGGCGGATTACCGCCGATTCATCCCGGGTGATGATAATGACCGATAGACTCACGCAGCCCCGGAGTGCGGCGGTTGCGGGCGCGCTTTCCAGCCGGCGTACAGCAAGGCGCCCAGCCACATGTAAAACAGCCGCTCAGTGTTATCGATCAACAGGGAATTGACGAGGCAGCCGCTGGCGAAGGTGAGGACCAGCGCGCGCGCGAGGCGGCGGTCGTCGGGTGTCAAGTCCGCGGCAGCGCGCCACTGGGCGTAGAACAGGTTCAGCAGCAGCACCAGGCCCACCACGCCCAGTTCGATCATGATCAGCAGGTACTGGTTGTGCGGGTTATCCGTCATCGGCGAGTCGGTGCCGCGGATCTGACGCGCATAGGCCTGAACGAACCCTCCGGTGCCGACACCAAACACCGGATGCCGGCGGATGATCGCGAGGCTGTTGGGCAGGAAGCTCATCCGCAGTCCGATGGAGGTATGCAGATCGTGGCCGTGGCGCCAGCCGCGTACGTGCCGAATCACCCCGTCCACGCGGCGGTGGAGCGTGGCCGAGGCAAGATAACCGATGCCGCCGATCATCAATGTGGACACTGCGGCGATGGCCAGGCCGCGCCAGCCGGTCCAATCGTAGGCGAAGTACAGCACCAGCACCCCAAGTGCCAGATAGCCGCTGCGTCCCTGGACCAGAAAAAGCACGTCATAGACCGCCAGCACCGCCAGTATTATCCAGGTATTGCGCGCGCCCCGGGTCGCAGCCGACCGCGCGCGTATCGCGCACAGGTAGGCAAGGTAGGCCATGAGAATGTTCTGTGTGATGTGATCCTTGAATATGGCCGCGTCAGTTGGTTTGCCCCAGATCCAGCTGCTGGGGGGCAGCAGCCGCAGCGCCAGCAGGTAGGACAGCGCCAGGGTGAGCAACATCGCCGCAATGAAGGCATTGAGTCCGTAACGCCGGATGCGAAGGTCGCCGAACAGCGGGATCAGCAGCACCAGGAAGAGGAGGTCAATGTATTTGCCGCCGTAGTTGATCGTTTCGGACATCGGGCCGCTGCCATACAGCCCGCCGACCGCAATCATGGCGAACAGCGCCAGGACGGCGAGCGCAACCGGGTGGTGGCGGATGCTGGCGAATTTCTCGCGGAATCCGGCGCCAGCCAGCCACAGCGCCAGGATCAGAACCAGCAGCACTCCGTCCATGGCCGTTGATATGGGGATGGCAAATCCGAGGGCGACTGCGAGCCAACGGGCTGCGCGGTCCGCCTGTTCGCTGATGGTCCGGTAGTGCACGGGGTAGTCGAAGCCGGAGCCGGAGCGTTCAGGGTCGCCGTGACGAACGCTGCCACGGCAGCCGCATGTCGCCGGCGGGAACAGCCGGCGGCGGACTGGCTGCACCAGAGCCGGACTGGCCGGCGTCGGCGGAGCGCGGATGTGACGCGGCCGGCGCGCACCCGATGCCAGGCATGCTGCCGGTCCAAGATCGCCCGGGAACCCTCAATGTGCTCATAGTGTCGTTTCGAAATCCAAATAGGGCGGCCGTTCTCGTCCTGCGGTGCGGCGCCCACCCCCACCAGCGCATCACGGTGTCGGAGGCCGTTTTCCGGACGCTGGCGTTCAGCCGCCGGATTGTATGCAAAAAATCGGCGATGCGCATCTGCGCGCTGCGCTGTGTGATCCCGGAGCAGGGGGGGCGGCCGCGCGACCGGCCGATCGACTTCTTCGGCGACGGTACCCGCATCCCCCTCATCGTGGTCTCGCGCTTCTCGCGCGGAGTGGGTGTCGTGCATACCTATGCCGATCACGTTTCCTTCGACAAGTTTGTCGAGGCGAACTGGCGTCTGCCTCCGATCAGCGCCCGCTCGCGTGATA
>JAPTTX010000098.1:18043-20753 GCA_028068195.1 Gammaproteobacteria bacterium | reverse complement strand
CGATCTGCTGAACGGTGTTGAGGGGCGCGTTGGGGTTGCGGATCCCGATGGTGGCTGCGGTGGCGATCAGGATGGCGGCCATAATGGCCTGCGTGATCACGGACCCGAGTGCCGTATCCCAACGGGCCGCGCGGTAGTCCTCCGGATGCAGCCCCTTGTCGGCGACGGCCGACTGCTGGTAGAAGATCATCCACGGCATGATGACGGCGCCGATATTGGCCGCAACCAACGTCATGTAACCCCGATTACCGAGCGGTGCGTGCACCAGACCGTTCACCACGGCATGCAGGTCCGGATGGCTGACCCAGGCGATGCCGAAAAAGACGATTTCAAACCCCCCCATGGCCAGGGCAACGCGTTCCACCTGCCGGTAGGATCCCGTCCACACCACGACCAGCAGGGTGAGCGCCGCCAGCCCCACGCCCAGTGCGCGCGGCTCGCCGAACAGTTCGCTCACTCCGGCCACCCCGGAAAACTCCGTGAGCAGCGCTCCGGTGGTTGCGACCGTCAGTCCGGCGACCGAAACATAGGCCCAGGATTTTCCGAAGGTCTCGCTGATCAGTTCACCGTGACCTTTTCCGGTGAAGATGCCCAGCCGCACGGTCAGCTCCTGGACGAGATACAGCACCGGCATCAGCAGGAACTGCAGCAGCAGGAGCTGGTAGCCCCACTGGGCACCGCTCTGGGCGGCGGTGACGACACTGCCCGCATCGGTATCCGCCAGCATGACCACGAGGCCGGGGCCGAGCACAGCCAGAACGCTGGCCCAGCGGAAAGAGCGGGTTTCGGGAAGCACAGGAACAGTGGACACTTTAGAACAATTCTCATTCATGATTAGTAATGAGAATTATTCCTTTCTGTGAGCCGCCTGTCAAGCCGCACCGGCGCGGTTTGCATCCGTCCGGACCGGAACGCCTCCGTGCACTACCGGACCCGCCCCGGCATCGGCCACCCTGGGCGAGCCCGCCGAGAACCCGTGTCGACGCCGGTTGAAAACGGACCAGGCGTTTCGGCGAGAATCGGTGAACGCCACGGAGGCACCGGAGCCGGGACGGTCCGGCGGGGTTTGCGGTACGCTCCGGGGGACTGCGAAGCCCGATGCCTTCGATGGGGGTCGCAAACATGAAAAAAGGGGCTGCGGTTTCCCGCAGCCCCGAGGGTACAGCCGTTCCGGCTCAACCGCGCCGGGTCTTGTCAGAATGCGTAGTTGACGCCGACACCGAAGGCATTCTGGTGCATGCTGATCTGAGTGCCTGCGGGCACCGGCCCGGCGGAGGTCTGGGAGGTCAGTGAGGCGGTCTCCGTGACCGTCGGCGCATAGAGATAGTACGCGTTCACAGTGGCCTTGCTGTCCAGTTTATAGCCGATGCCGAGCGTGATGTGGCTCTGGCTGATGGCCGGGAACGGATAGTTGGCAAAGGCCGCATCCATCGCGCCGTTCGCCGCCGCGGTACCGCCCTGGATCGGCGACTTGCCGTAGTTATAGCCGATGCGCAGCGCCAGGCTCTCGGTCGGACGGTACTCGGCGCCGATCTTGTAGACCGGCTCGCTCTTCCAGCCGAAGAACTTGTAGAGGTCGACACCATTCCACTGGTAGTACAGCGCGTCCGCCAGGATGTCCACGCTCGGACCGACCGCAAACTTCGCACCCACGCCATACTCGGCGGGCAGGTCCAGACCCGAGTTGCCCGTGAACCCGAATCCGCCCAGAAGCTGTTTGAAGTAGTCGCTGTTGTCGGTCATGCTGAGCTTGGGCTGGTACATGGCGCCGACTTCCACCCCGCTGCTGATTATCGCATCCAGACCGAGCTTGACGCCGACGCCGGTGGCGGTGCGCTGGCCGGTGCCGGCGGTACCCTGGCCAAAGAGGTTGCGGGTCGTGAGAGTCTCATAACCGAACAGCACCGAGATGCCGCCGGCAATGTTCGGCGTGAAATCGTAGCTCATCGTCGGCGCCAGGATCATGCCCTGGAGATTGACGGTCTGGGGTGTGGTCTGGCCCGCGCCGGGAAACAGGCCCGTCGGGTAATCGGTATTCATGCCACCCATGGCATAAGCCATGATGCCCCAGTTCATGTCGCTGTTGATCCGGGCGGTAAACGCCGCCTGCGGAATGGCGAACATGGTGCTGTCGCTCTTGACCACTGCGCCGGGATAACCCGGCACCGCGGTGGTATCGACCTTGCGTTCCGGACTGAACACGGACCAGCCGGCGCCGATGGCGTCACCCGTCTGGCTGATCAGGGCCGGATTGTCCATGCCGGCCGCGGCCTCACCTGCGTTGGCCAGTCCCGCTCCGCCCATACCCTGGGAAACGATGCCATTACCGGCCGGCAGAATGCCGTTGGTAGCAAAGGCGCTGGCAGGCAGCGCGAATACGGCAGCGACGGCCAGGGCCAAGCTGGTTTTTCTAATGGTCATGTGTCTGTATCCTCCACAGATTGAAGTGAGTTTTTTCCCGATTCTGACCAGTCACTTATACTTTCCTGGGCCTGTAATGTATAAGTCACCTTAACCATGAGGTATAGCAGATCCGGCGGCGGGCGTCGGCATTTTTCACGCGGCAGCGCTAAATTCGGTACGCGATGCCACCCCGCGGGACTGACGGGATATTCCCCGCCTGCACCGCCGCTGTCAATCGCAGATGACCGGACGATGACCGTACCCGGAGCAGTTCTAAGCCGGAGTACCTGTGGCCCGATTTCCGGAC
>JAPTTX010000098.1:0-17290 GCA_028068195.1 Gammaproteobacteria bacterium | reverse complement strand
CCCACCCAGCCGCTGGGGCCCTGCAGGACGATGCCCGGTCCGCCCTCGGCGAAGGGGATGACGGGCCGGTTCCCGAAAATGGGACTGGTGCTGTCGTTGTAGGCCTGCGCCGCCGCAGCCACGGCTGCCGGGGTCACGGACGTCCGATTGTGCGCGCTCTGCGCCACGCGGATCATCTGCACCGCGAGCCCGTGCCGGTAGACGTCCTCGTCGAGCGCGAACGTGCCGAGCGACAGCGGCACCAGGGTGCCGCCGGGACCGGCGCCGTTGCCATCGAGCACGCCGTCGGCGGCGATGTCGTCCTGCATGCACTGCGCCAGCGACACGGCGTTGAATGGCGCCGCACCCGGCGTCGCCTGATCGATGGCCGCGGCGTAATCGGTCCAGCCCGAGAGCGCCGCGGCGGTAAAGGCATACTGCAGCCCCGGGGTGAGGCCGGGTGCGGCATTGGCCGGATTGGTGATGTCCACCGGCAGCGTCGCGATGATGTCGACTCCGACCAGCTGCGAGACCTGCCGGTTCGCCTGGTCGATAGCGGCAGCAACGGCCATGCCTTGCTGGCCGATATAGTATCCAGCCAGCCCCGCGGCCAGGTGGGTGAAGGCCGTGACCGCGACCGTCAGGGGCATCCCCGAGCGGTAGTTGGCGAGCGCCGTGAGCGTGGCGCCCTCGGGCAGCGGAACCTGCGCGCCGCTCGCCTCGTCCACGTAATAACCGCCGCGCACCTCGACCAGGACCGGCTGGTCGGCGGCGCGCACCGTGATGGCGTAGCGGCCCTGGGTGTCGGTGGTCGCGGTGCCTAGCAGGCTTCCGGGCACGCCGGCGCCAAACCCGTATACCGAAACCGTGCCGTGCACGATCGGCCCGTCGAAGGCCACCCCCGAAATTACCGCGTCCGGGCGCTCCGGCGGCAGGCTGCCCGGCCCGGAACCGCAGGCGCAGAGCAGGACCAGGACAAAGCTGACGGCAGCGATCGCGGGCAGACGCATGATTGGGGACTCCTGGCCGGTCAGGGAACACGGTGGCTCAGCAGCACCCCGGCTGCGAGCACCGTCGTGGCATGGGGATCGAGCGGCATCTCGAAGCGCAGGGCCACGCCGATCCGCCACCCCCGCGTCCACCGCCACTCGGAATCGGCCGTCAGCACCGCGTCGGCCACGCCCTGCGAGCGGTCCGGATAGACGCTCGCGAGAAAGCCGCCGCCGTCGATCGTGTGGCGCAGCGTCTCGGTCATACGCGCATAGCCGAGGCCGATGCCCAGCCACGGCTTCCAGCGGTAGCTCAGGCGCCAGCGTTCCTGGTACGACAGGCTCACGGCGGTGCGCGCGATGCGCGCGCCGATGTCGTGCGTGCCGGCCGTGAGCGTGGCGGTCTGCCGGTCCGCCTCCAGCAGCAGCCGGGTGTCCCGCCCCCAGCCGAGCAGCGCGGCCACGCCGAGATCGGGCGCGGTCGCTCCGGCAGTCGGACCGTCCGGGTCGTCGACCGCAATACGGGCTGCGCCGCCGATGAGCCCGAGGCGCAGCGGCTCGCGGGCCGCAGCGCCGCAGGCCCAGCCGCAGAGCAGTGCCGCGAGCATCCATCTCGAATCCATGCCACCCCCCTGTCGCCCGCGGCACGCCGCCGCGGATCAGAATTCAGCCGAAACGCGAATGAGCACCGGCTGCGGCGCAACGTAAATGATCGAACGCCGCCACCGGGTCGCCGGCGCGATCACCCGCCCGGCCGTATTGAGCAGCGAACCGCCCGCCGCGCCGGCGGCGGCCGCCGCCGCCCCGCTTTGCCCGAGCAGGCCGCCCACCGCCGTACCGCCGGCTGCCAGCACACCGGCGCCGACGCTGCCCCGCAGCAGGCGGACCGTGTCCACGGTGACGATTCCGGACAGTCCCGGGATGCGGGTGGTATCGAACACCCGGCCCCGCAGCCGGAACTCGAACCCGCCGGGGGTGATGCCCTTTAGGGCGGTGAGTTCCAGGCGCCGGGCGGTGTCGCTCAGACGCTGGGCGCAGAACAACAGCGTGCCTGCCGGAAGCCGCCGCCGCGCCCCGTGCACCGTGCGGCTCAGCCTGAGCTCGACCAGCCCGGGATCGGCGCTGGAGATCCGGGTCGGCAGCTGTGCCGGCATCCAGGTTCCCAGCCGGATCCCGAAGGGATGGCGGCGATCGGGCATCACCGCATCGGAATAGATGGCCGGTCGCACCGCGGCCGCAGACACGGAAGCCGGCCCCAGGACAGCGGGCGCCGTGCGCCGCGGCCACACACGCGCCGGTCCCGCCGCATCCATCGCCGGACCCGGGCGCAGGCTGCGCTCCGGCCCCGGCGGCAGCAAGGCGGCGAGATTTCCCGGCTGCACCGAGCGCGCCCGGACATACCCGGCCGTCACCTGCGCGCGCACCAGCGCATGCAGCGCCGCCGGGGTGATGGCCGACGCGGTGCGGGTCAGCGCGGCCAGCGCCAGGCCGGCCAGCAACCGGCGCGCTACCACTGGGCCTCCAGCGTCGTCCGGTCGGTCAGCACCTCCAGGCGCAGCCGGTCCCGACGGTCGAGACGGGCGTGCGCCACGGTGAGCACGCCACGCCCCTGCCCGCCGGGCGCGATGGGCCGCGGCAGGCGGGCGGCGACCGGCAGCGGCTGCATCCGGGCGCCGCCGGCCGCGATCTCGAACAGCAATGCGGCTTCGACCCGCAAGCGGCGGGCGGCGCTGTCGTTGCGCAGCCGGAAGACCACCACGGTGTAGGGACCGAAGCGCAGCGACTCCGGGACGTACAGCACCACCCGGTCGCCGTCCGGCAGCCGCCGCACGGTCTTGTCCTCGATGCGCCGGCGCCGCGGCCGGTCGAGCGCCAGCACCCCGATGCGCGCCAGCGTGCGGGCCGCCACCGCGGCGCGCAGACGCGCGACCTGCCGGCGGTAGCGGGCCTCCAGCGCGTGCGTGCGGCGCGCGACCGCCCGCTGGATGAGGCCGGCGCGGGCCTTGGCCCCAAGCCCGAAAATCACGTCGCTCACGTCCGCGGCCCGGTCCCTGGTGGTACGCAGCTCGATGCTGAGTTCGTAGCCGGCGACCGTCACGTACAGATTGCCGTAGCGGGGGCGGTCTCCCGGCCGCGCGCGGGCCGTGATGATGAAAAAATTGCGCCCGGGATCGCGGTGCGACGCGAATGCCGCCGGATTCGTCAGATCGAGCGTAAACGGCACCTGCGGGCCCGGCCGGTCCAGCACGAAGGGAAAGATGAAGCGCGTGCCCAGGCCGGGCGCGATGCGGACGCGGAGCGTGGTGTACGGCTTCAGCACCACATGCCGCTGGCGCAAGCCGGCGCGCACCGCTGCCGGCAGCATCAGCGGCAGCGCCACGAGCACGGCCAGGATGGGGGACGCGCGCATCTCATTGCTCCCGGATGCCGGTCACTTCGAGCCCGGCGGTGTTGGCCAGGGTGCGCGCCACGATCGCGACATCCAGCGTCATGTCGAAGGGGCGCACGGCGGCGCGACCGGCCCGGTCGCGGATGTGGATCGCGCCGCGCACGCGCAGCCGCGCCGTCAGCCCGTGGCGCTCGAGGATGCGCACGCCTCGGGGCGGCGCATCGAAGCTCAGGCGCGAGCGCGCATCCGCAGCCCGTACCCGGGCGAGATAGTCGCCCCCGCCCGCGCTGCTGCCGTGGCGCAGGGCCGCGAGCGCCGCGTGCCGCAGGGCCGGCGACATCATGTTGAGCGCCGCGGCATAGTCGTCGAAGATCGTGGCGCTGTTGAGGCTCAGGTAGTCGTCCAGAAAGCGCTTGGCGGCGGCGATGATCTCGGCATTCGAGCGGCTGTCGGGGCCAAGGTATTCCATGCGCCCGAGCACCTGCCCGGCGGCGTTTACCGCCACCACCGGCTTCGGAGCAAGCGTGCTCACGAACACCAGCAGCACGAACAGCGCCAGCAGCACGAAGAAGGCGATCCAGCCGGCGAGCGCGTAGCGCTGCAGCCTCAGCATGAGCCAGCCGTTCGGTCCGTGCTGGCCGAGCAGCTCGTTAGGTTCCAGGCGTCGGGGGGCGGTCATGCGCGTTCCTCGGACGTTGCGGACCGGACCGGCGCCGGCGCGGGGAGGCCGTCGCCGCAGCCGGGGCGACCCCTGCGGGGGCGACCGGCGGCGGGGCGGAGTCCGGCGGGCGCTGACGCGGCGGCGGCGCGGCGAGCGCCGATGAGCCGGAACCGCGGGTGAAAGCGGCCGCGCCCGAAGTGAGCTCCAGGCGCCGGGCGAGTCCCGCCCCGGCCGCCACCGCGGCCGTGGTGAACGGCCCCACCAGCCCGCCGACGGCGCCGCTCGCCATCAGCGCATGGGCCAGGAACGGCGCCGACACCAGCAGCGCCGACACGATGAGGTTGAGGATGCTGTAGAGCAGGTAGACCATGCCGCCGGTGTCGGCCGCGGTCACCGCCGGGTCGGCGACGAGCGCGCCGGCCGCATGCTGGAAGACCGGCGCGAACAGCGCCAGCATCAGGGCCTGCACCACCGGCCACAGCAGGATGGTCCCCAGAAGCTGGCCCCAGGGGCGCAGCAGTCGCGGGCCGGCGGCGATCGACAGCGGAATGGCGACGAGCCCCCAGACAAAGGCGATGCCGTAGGCGATCGCCTGCGCCACCCTCAGAAACGCCGCCAGAAAAGCCACCACGAGCAGCGTCAGGTAGTAGAACAGGAACATCACCGCCTTCACCAGGTTAGCCGCCAGGTCGTCGACCAGCCCCGCCAGGCTTCCGGTGCCGCTGCGCTTGGCGTTGGCCGCAGCGATGAGTCGGGCGAGCTGGGCGGTGATGAGCTTGAGCGACCCGATCCGGTCGAGGCTGTGGTAGACCGCGTTCATGAATCCGGCCAGCAGGGTCGCCGCCTCGAAGTACACGGCCAGCACCGTTCCCCACAGCGCGATGTCGCGCAGCGCCTGCGCCCAGCGGCCGGTCCCGGCGAGCGCGCCGAGCTCCGTCTGCAGCGTGCGCAGATAGATGGCGATGATCAGCAGCACCGGGGTGAAGGTGGCGGCGACGTAGCGCGCGGCGGCCGCCGAGGCATCGTAGACCGGCTGCGGATCGAGGCTGTCGATGAGGCGAACGACGTCGCTCATGGTGCCGTTCCGAGCGCCTGGTACACGTCCCCGGAGGTCGCCACCAGACCGCGCGCATCGACCTGCGCCTGCGCCCGCTGCAGCGCCGCGGCGCACCGGCGCTGCTGTGCCAGCGCGGCGAGCGCGGCCAGCGTCGCCGTCGATTCGGCGGTGACGCGCGCGCTGGCGCGGACCCCGAGATCGGTGGCGGAGCGTTCAACATTGCCGGCTGCCGCCTGCTGCAGCGACTGCAGCTGCTGCAGGCCCGCCAGCTGCCGCAGCTCGATCGCGTAGACCCCGGCGTCGGCCGGATCGGCCGCGCGCCGTCCCTCGATGCGCAGGCGCACCGCGCCCAGCCCGCCGTTCGCACCTGCCAGCGGCACGCCGAGACCGCCGGCAAGCGCGTGCAGCTTCCGGTCCCGCACCTGCCGGTAGCTCTGCTGCGCCCGCGTCGTCATGGCCTGAAGCTTGCGCAGGGTGCGAAGCTGGCCGTCGAGCGTGGCGGCCGACTGCTGCAGCTGGTTGTAGATGGACACCAGCTCGCCATAGCTCTGCGGGTCGAAGCTCACGTCGCCGATGCCGAGGAAGGCGCGCGCGGGACTGGCGGCGCCCAGCAGCGCCGCGGCCAGCAGCAACGGGGCGGCCTTCATGCGCCCGCCCCCGCCCCGGGCGACGCCGCGCGCTGTGCGCGAAACCGCCGCAGCCGCTCCAGCGGATCCCGGGTCTGGGTCCCGATCGCGTCCTTGAGGTCGAGATCCGCGGGTGCGGTCGAGGCCAGATCCAGGATCAGCGCCGGGAAACTCAGATGGAGATGATAGTAGTCCGGCCCGACCGAACGGATCGCCGGGCGCCAGGGCTCGTTCAGCGGGTAGTGGAAGCGGCGCCAGGCGGCGAGCGCGCCGGGCGGCATGTTGATGCGCCGCGCGATCTCCTCCCATTCGTCGCCGCGGTACAGCAGCGAGCGCAGCGGCATGCTGTTGAGGATCTCCTTCTCCAGGCAGTCGATCTCATGGATCCCCTGGGTCACGAGGTCGACGGCCGCGCGGTCCTTGCGCCCCATGCGCGCCAGCTCCGAGATCAGGCGCCCCACGATCTGCGGGGCGTCAGCCACGAATTTGTGCATCTCGTCGAGCAGCACGCGCGCATCGTTGCGGCGCGCGAACGCCAGGTGCTTGAAGCGCAGCGCGATGAACACCAGGTAGAAGCGCAGCAGCTTCGGGCTGGCGCGGTCGACCTCCTTCAGGTCGCAGCCGGTGATGCCCTCGCTCAGCTGCAGGTTGTCGCGCCGGGCGAAGACGCGTCCGGCGGCGGTACCCAGGAAGCTGTGCAGATTGGCGGCCATGGCGCGCGCGGCCGTGCGCTGCTCGCGGGTCTCGTAGTCGCTGTGCTCGAGCCAGTAGAGATAATCGGGCAGGACCGGCGCCTCCGCGGTCGGGTCGGGCCCGGCATAGAGCCGCTGCAGGGCGTGCTCGGCGGCGGCGCTCTCGTGGACATCGAACTCGGTGCGCCCATCGGTCAGCAGAAAGGCGAGCGCGTTGAGCGTGGCGCCGGCGATCAGGGCATCGAGCGGGATGGCCGTATGCGGGGCGGCGACCGCGTAGGGCGGCAGCGGGTTGACCGCGGTCTCCCGCGGGTCGATGGTGGTGTAGGATCCGCCGAAACCCTCCACCACCCACTTGTACGAACCCCCGATCTCCAGGATGTACCAGTCGATGCCGAAGGGATAGGTCTCGGCGATGGTCGCGACCTTGTCGACCCCCTTGCCGCCGCCGGTCATGGCCACGGTGACGCTGTGGGCGACCGGCTGGTTCGCGAGGCTGAAGCCGATGAGCGCGCCCGAAGCGCCGAGCCGCAGCGATTCGGGCGCGGCCTCCCCGCTGCGGTAGACCTGAACCGGCAGCATGTGGGCCACCTGGCGCGCGTGGTCGGCGCGGAACAACGGGGCCCGGTAACCCTGACCGGGCTGGCCCGCGCGGAAATACGGCAGCTGCACGTAATCGCTGGTGCGCACCTGGCCGCCGGCCGTGAGGATGCAGTCGCTGACGAAGCGGCCGTGCTCGTCCAGTTCCGCGGGCGTCCCGTGCAGGTGGAGGATGTAGCTGTTGTGGTAGACCCGCAGATTGTGCTCAGCGACATAGGCACGAAAGCCTGCGAGATCGCGCACCGCCTGCAGCTGGCGGTCGCGGCCGCGGCGCCCGAGCGTTCCCTCGGCCAGGTCGCTCTGACGCTCGGCGGCGCGCATCGCGGCGCGGGCATCCAGCGGCCGCAGGATGGCGACCGCGTGCATGGCCAGGGGCAGCGCCGCGAGCCCGAGGAACCAGGCCGGCTCGGCGTCCGGGTACAGATGCACGAGCTGGACCTGGGTGCGGCGTTCTCCCACCCGCACCCGGGAATCCTCGACCCGCGGGGCGGCCCGCAGCAGCTGTTCGCTGAGCAGCAGCTGCGGATCGTAGGCCACCCGCGCCCCGCGCTCGAAGGCCTCGCGGTCGTAACTCTGCTGAATGCGCCGCAGATAGTCCGGTGCGCGCGCGATGCGCGCCTGCGGCAGGTGCGGCAGCAGGCGCTGCGCCTGGGCGCGCAGCGCCTCGGCCTCCGCGGCCTGCCGGAGCAGCGCGCGGCGGGCGCCCCGGAACGGCGCGCGCCGCGGCAGACGGGCAAGCACAACCGCCACGGAATTGCGGATGCCGTAGCGCTGCAAGTGCTCGGCCTGGGCGCTGTGCACGGCGGCGGCGAGCGGGCCGCCGCGCCGCATCGTCTTTCCGCGCTCGAGGTAGGCGTCGGCCAGACCCGGGTCCCATTCGCGCCACCAGTGAAACTCGGCGCAACAGCCGACCTCGAGCGCCGCCAGCGCGCTATGCAGCGTCGTCCAGGCCTGCGCGCGCTCGGTCTCGGTCAGGAGTTCGGCGTCGATCCCGGACCACTCGATGAGCACCGACACCGCCCCATCCGCGTGCGCGATCACCTCCTCGCCCAGCAGGTGCGACCAGGTGTAGAGCGCCGGATACTGGCGCGCGGCGGGAAGCTGTCGCGGTGCCGGGCGCATCAGGCGTCGGTCCGGGTTTCGCTGGTCACGCGGTCGCGCTCGCGCGCGGCAGCCAGCATGACCCTCAGGAACGGCCGGTCGTCGCCAAGCCACAGGCCGGCGGCCGCCACCGCCAGCGCCGCGACCATGGCCAGCGCCGTGACGGGCTTGAAGGCGGCGGGCAGCAGCAGCGTGAACAGGAGCAGCGGGAGGATGGCGACGGCGGCGACGGCGGTCGGGGCCGGCAGCCCGAAGAGCGTGCGCGGCTCGTAACGGCGGTTGAAGGCGCTCATTGGCCGGCCACCAGCGCGGCGATGCCGTAGGCGAGTGCCGCAACGAGGATGCCGAGCGCACCCCAGATGACCTGGCGCTTGCCGCCATCCGGGTCGCCGGCGCCCATCTTGATGGCGCCGACAATGATGCCGATGATGCCGACGACTCCGGCGACGAAGGCCAGGACATCGCTGATCGCCTTGCCGCGCGCTTCGATGGCGCTGCGCAGGTCGGCGCCCTGGGCATAGTCCGGCAGGGTAATGGCGTCGGCGTGGCCGACGGGTGCGGCCAGCAGAAGGGCTAATACGGCCAGTATGGCCAGCATGAGTGGTTTCATCGCGATCCCTCGCTCAATCGGCGCCCGGACAGGATGAGTCTGCCGGTGCCGGGACTGTTCCTTCAGTTCCGATGGGTGCCGGGCGCCGCGTCAGGGCGGCGCGCGCGGCCGGCATTCGGCCCGGTTCTCTGTCGCCATCGGCCATCGGCACGGGGGGAGACCGGCCTGCCCGTCGCGGGGCCGGTCAGCACCTGGCCGCAGCGATCCGATCCTTCCCGGATCTGCTACCGCCCGACATCCGATGTCGTGCGATCGCCGCGGTGGCCGCCGTGCCTGCCATGGCCGGGCGACAGAGAGGGGGAGCCCGATTGCGGACGGGCATACAGCCGCCGCACGCACCGCAATCGGCGCAGAATCGATCTGCGCAGGCACGCCAATTGAAGGGACAGCGGAAACGCTGAGGTTGCTGGCCGTCCCTGCCTGCATTCCGGTGTGAGGAGACTTCCTCGACATGGCCGTCACTCCTTGACGGTGGAAACATCTATATACCGCCTTTAGCGGGAAATGTCACTACCTGGCAGGATGAATGCGGGCCGGATCTTATATGGGATAGTCCATGAACTACTTGGGTACTTGTGTTTGTGGTCGCGGTCATGCAGACCAAACACGCTCAGGACATGGCGAACGCGGCTCAAGGATGAGGGGGCAAGAACTTGATCGCATCCCGCTTGGACCGTCTGCCTTTGGTCACGCGGGTGAATGTGCGCCGGTCGGTCAGGAAATCACGAGGAGATACCCCATCATCCTTTGATATGCGTCGGCGACGAGAGTACGCAGGCGAAGGACATCAAGGCGGCCAGGCGATTGGCCAGTGATTGGAGCGAATGAAATGGCTAAGAAACCGACGACCTATGATCCGGCGGAGAATCTGACTTCCGAACAGGCGGTCGCGGTCTTCGTGACCGCAGCGTTCCAAGCGAATGACGCCAACGCCATCGCCCATGGGCTGGGTGGGGTGGCACGTGCTAAAGGGATGAGCGAGTTTGCCAGCGAAACCGGTCTTTCCCGCGCGCAGCGGTACCACTCCCTGAACGGCGACGGCAACCCAATGCTCGAGACTACACTGGCCATAGCGAAGGCCCTCAAGACTGGGCTCAGCGCCAAAACCCATTGATTCTCATGCCGCCCAATTCATGGGCGTATTTCGACTCCGGCAGCCTGACCGCCGGGAACAGCGCCAGCTCCCTCGCCCGGAAACTCGACCGACCTGAGCCATGCCCGTACCTGCAACGAGCTGGCCGCGCCTTGATACAACCCATGCCGTTGCAACATGGGGTCCCGGCGAACCGCCGACTCGCAACGATGCTCCCGTGCCGGTGTTCGTTGCCCTCCCTCTGGCGTGTAGTCGCGCGTAGAAGCCGGTACCGTCACGCTCAGCGGCGTAAATCGGCACCGAGGATATGCAGACCAAGTTCGGTAGCGGCATTGAGTGCCCCGTCGAACGAAGCGAAATGAATCGGATGGCGACGGTCGATAGCCAGCGATTCCGCTGCGGCGAGCTGCACGCGGTCGTAGCCGCGCAGCCCAAATTGCTCGGCAAGGTCACCGGCGCGCCGTACCACGCGTTCGTCAGGGACGAGGGCGGCCAGCAGGATGCCGAGCACGGCGAGCGATGCAAACTGCAGCTGTTTCATCGGTTTTCTCCGGTAGAGGCGCCGTGGCAATCGGATTGAGTCCACCGATCGCCGTGCGCCGGACTGTTCCCTCAGTTCCTTGCCTCGTGCGCACCCTTTCCGGTGCGTACGGCTTGCGCTACTGCAGTTCTCTGTCGCCGGCGGCCACCGGCGCCACCGCGAACGAATGGTCCGTCGCGCTCACGAACGGGCATTCCTTCGCTTTGCCGCCGCGATCCGGTCCGTCCCTGGTCCGGCATGGCATGACTTCCGATGTCGCAAGATCGCCACAGTGGCCGTGATGCGCGCCGGGGCCGGGCGACAGAGAGCGGGAGAGGATCTGGAGCAAAGGCGAGTCACACAGGGTCGGCGCGACACGAACCGAAGCCTGCGCCGGGACTGCGCGCCGAACGGGGTGATCTGCAAGGGGGAAAACGGGGCTGTCTGCGCCGGCCATCCCTGCCTGCGATCCTGTGCGAGGAATTCTCCTCAACATGCCGTCGCTCCTTGACGGTGATGAGTGCTATATACCGCGTTCAAAGGGAAATGTCACTATCTCGCGTTGAAGGTTCCGAGCAGAGCGAAGTCCTGCGGATCCGCTTTACCAGCAGATACCGTTCACAAGGATGGTTTGGCGCGTGAAACACCGATGCCGCCCCACCGCTTTGTGCCCGTACGTCTTCACGCCGCGACGCTCCTCCTGTGGTCGAACCAGACGCGCGTCGCGACATCGAGACGTTATAGCGACCGGATCAACCGACTCTATCAGGGGCTGAACGCTCACACACGTGCAGTTACATGGTCGCAGTCACTGCCCCTTGGACGTGGGAAAAGGCCATCCGAAAAGCGGCCGGGACAGGCGGGCCGCGTCGCGCTTGCGCAATGATTCGGCTATCGTGGCCACACCCGGAGCATCCACCTCAGCGGGTCACTCCTGGATATTTCGGGTCGCGTCCATTCGCCGGCGCAGCATGCGCGCGACAAAGAAATCCTGGACGCAGATCGTGAGGAAGATGACATAGCGCTCGGGAGAAAGCGACGGTAACCCGGCCGGCTGTCCTCGGCCGTATTGTCCGTCTCCGGGTTGCCGGCTAGCAGTTCCAGACGACGGATCGGCGAACCGTACCAGGGCTCCGTTTGGCGCACGCCGAAATCGACGGGGCACCGAGCAAGAAGCTGCGTTAGATCACCCGTCGCGACTTCGGAAAGTTTATATGTTCACGCCGTGACGTGCCTTTACGCGTCGCCGAATATCCTCGTTCATGCGGCCCGGCTCGCCGCTTGCCTCCCCGCTGACAAGCACTTTAATCTGAGTTTCACACCTGCCATGAGAGTCCTGGTCACGCCGGATGAGATCTCCGACGCAATCGCTGACATTGCTGTACTGGCCGGTCCTAACCTGCTTCCACCCAGTTCTTCATGGAGTCGGGCAGAGACCCATTCATGGCGGCCATGGAAATGCACCTCCTGCCTCAAAAGATGGGAATATGATGTCAATCTTTGACAATCCAGGACGTCGCCTGTCCGAGCGCAATTTCGCTGGTGCACTGCTCTTTGTAGCCACGTCGAGATCTTCCTCGCTCTGATAGCAGGGCGCTCGGCCATGTCAAAGGCAGCTGGCGGTGGTGTGTCTGAAGTCGAGGTCCACGTGATGATGTGGTCGATAACGGCGGAAAAAAAACGGGGCATGGGCCTGCTGCCCCATGCCCCGCATCCCTCGCTCCGTGATCGGTTGTTCGCTCTTCCCGCACCCGCCGCGAACGGTCAGGTGTACGCTCCTCCTCCACAGTCGTTGCGGCCGCGGGTTGAAAACCCGCGATGCCCGTCTCTGCCGCTGAGTCGCCTTCGAGTTCCTTTTATTGCCAGCTTCGCTCCCTATCCTTCCGGGTCATCCACAGCCCCGAGACGGCCAGGTGCATTTGCATCGCTGGTGCGCTCCGCGGTCCTTTAGTTCGCCACTCCATCCTGCCTGCGCTCTGGCCGGGAGATTACGGGCGGCGAATGCCGCCCGCCTCTCCACTTCTTCTTTTTATTGACTTCCAGCAGTTACAACTCCTTAAACGGGGCAACGTCACCCCGGCGCTCCTCTCTTTCCCAATTTCCTGGTTACGACAGTGTCGCTCCTCCAGCCAAAACCCAACCCTCGTCAGCGCTACGACCGCGCCGACAGGCAATGCAATGCCCTCAGGCAGCCCGCCGACTGCCGGGAGCCGACCTGCCGCGATATGCAAGAGCGGCAATTCCGATCAGACCGCAGCCGAATAGCCATAATGCGGACGGGATCGGAACCGGCTGAAGTGTGCCAGCCAAACTCACCTGGATGTTTCCGCTGAGAGGCAGGGGCGCACCGTCGAAGTTGGCGGTCACACTGAAATTGTTGTTCCAACCAAGCGTATACGCATTGGTGAGCGCATCAAAGGTGCTGCTGCTGTTCGGGGTAGTGATGGGCCAGGCCGGCGCATCGAATGAAATGGAACCCAACAGCGAGTTGATATTCACGCTCAGACGGAAACTGCTGAAATTGACATACACAGGGTTGGCTTTACTGACATCCACCGTTCCGCTGGGCGGAGGAGGTACGGGATTGCCGATTGCCCCCGTCGAATAGAGCGTCGCCGTCCCCGTTGCTCCGGACGTCGTGATGTTTGCCGTGTAGATTGAGGGCTGATACTCGCCCATGAGAATGTCTGCCGGAGGTATGACCGGCCCGGAAAACGAATAGCTTCCGTAACCGGTAACGCTCACGGTCAACGAGGCATTGTCGACCAGCATGCTGCTGATATTCACTGCCGATGCCCAGGCCGCCGAAAATGGCACGAGGCAGCCGAGCAGTGCAATTCCTAACCAGAGCTTTGTGTTCCTTCCCCGTGCGCTGTTCATATTTTTCTCCTCCGTCCCGAATCCCGCTCCACAAGACCGTCTGGTGGCGACGTCTCCACTCCTTGCGGTTAGTTCTAGCTGTCCTTTGCTCCTCCGCTTACCAAAGGGACATAGACACATCGCATAAAGAAACATGGCGGGGCCAGAATGCGCCCCGCCATGGTCATTGCCTACTGACTGAACACGGATTCAATCTCCCGCCAAAGGCGAGATCAAACCTGGTCCGAACGCTTACGCCTGGCGACTCCTACCAGACCCAGGAGGCCCGAACCCAGCAGCCAGACGGCAGCCGGTACCGGCACCGGTTGGACGCCGGTGATGCTCGTCACCGTCATGCTGGTGATGTCGAAGTTGGCGTTGTCACCGGGGAATGGTCCGGCGATCATCGGGTTGCCGCCAATGCCTGTCTGGGCTACCGTATAGTTAGCCGGGACGGCCGTGTCGGCAATCAGCGGGAGTCCGCCACTGGGGTTGCGCCCCGAGCAGCTCGCACCGTTGGTTCCCGTACAGGCCGCTCCAATCAGCGTCGTGTTCCAGGTGGTGGTCGCGATGGGCACGGCGCCAATTTGCCATGTAAACTGGTGTTTCGCGCCGGTCGTCATGTAGTTGCTGGCGGGCAACACATCGCCTGCGGAGCTCTGATTGATGGTCGTACCGACGCCGAATCCGGGCGTATTCATTGCAGTGAAGAGGCCGCTCGCATCCAGAACGATCGAGACCGGGATGCCGTTATTGCCGCTCCAGTTGAACAGCATGTTGCCGAGCACCAAGGTGCCGGGCTGGCAGCCAGTGCTCGTGCAGTTGCCGTTACCGATGGACTGGAAATTAATCGACTGAGCCACTGCATCACTGGACCCGTTAAAGAATGCGAACGGAGTAACCGTGCCCGTGCCGGATCCGGTGGTGGTGTTGAAGCTCATCGTGCCGGTAATGTCGGTACGATTGCCACTCCAGGAGTTGGAGGCGGCGCTTGTGTTCGCGAACGCAGCGCCCGTCGACGACAGCATCGTGAACAACCCATTGAAGCTGAAATTTATGGTGCTGGCCGAAGCCGCCGCCGAAGCGCCCAGGGCTGCCGTCATGGCCAGGCACAGTGCGGTCTTCTTCACTGCAGCTTTCATTGTTGCTTTCTTCATTTGCTCCTCCACGTAATAAAATTTACGGTAATAAATCACTCGAGAGATTTACTTTTCTCTTTACTTCTCTTCCAGTACTGCTCCGCGGGCGGAACGTCCTGTTTCCTTTGCCGCGCTACCTCTCAAAGCAATCCACGTGCCATGATGCATTAGATCATTATATATCAATAGCTTATATTCACTTCGGGTGATCTAGAGCGCGAACAAGGGGGCTGATTGTAAGGATTACCGACAATCGTGAACTAGGGAATTAAATTCTCTTAAAGAACAAAATACTCATGGATCAGCATGTTATTGCCAAACATTCATATTCCCTATGCAATGAATGGGATGGCGGATACTCAGGGAAATTACAGGTCAGGCATTGCTAATATGTGGCCTGGATTTATGGATCAATAACTTAAGCTAATCAGTGTCTGTAAAGTATCTCGACAAATCTTGAAACATAAGCTGTTCGGTCCGCGGGGGTATAGTTGCCGAACTGAGGCCGTGGTAAGAAACCAGTTTAGACGGGGCCGCCTGGCTCAATGGCGGTATCGCTCCCTGGCTTGCCGTCCCTGCCTTCGCACCAGCGGCGCCACATCCACCGGTACCGCTCTTCAAGCGACGCCACACAGCGCTCGTGATCCATCAGCGTCGACTTCTGCATGCGCGGGCGCAGACCGGCGCGCAGCTGCCGCAACCGATCCCGATCCCCGGCCAGTTCCACGGCTTTTGTCCGATAGGCTTCCCGAGAATCCGCGACCAGTTCCGGCAGCCCGATCGCCGACAGGATGCTGACGCCGGTACGTGCAAACCCCATGCGTCCGGCCAGCGTGATCACCGGCACACCCATCCATAATGCGTGACAGGTGACTGTACCGCCCGCGTAGGGAAAGGGATCGAGCGCGATGTCAATCCGCTGATAGCTCTCGAGATAGTCGCGCCACTTGCTGTTGCCGGCCATGTCCACGCGCGCGGGTTCTATGCCGTTTCGCTGGAACCCGTCGCGGTAATACCGCTGCGTACCAATATCGGCAAACTGCTTCGATTTGAGCAACAGACGCGAACCCGGTACGGACTTGAGGATCTCGCTCCACAGCGCGATGACCTCTGGCGTAATCTTGGTGCTGTTGTTGAAACAACCGAAGGTAACACATCCGGCACTCAATGCCGGGGGCTCTTCGACCGCCGGACTGTCCGGTGGGGTGCTGAAGCACAGCAGTCCGCCAGGAAGGCGTACTAGCGTCTCGGTATGCAGATCGTCGCTCTCCCCGGCGGGGTCGGACCACTCATCGGTGAGCCGGTAATCCATCGCCGCCATGCCGGTCGTGTTCAGATACCCCAGATAGGTGACCTGCACCGGTGCCGGTCGCCGCGCGAACACGGGCAGGCGATTGCCCGCGGTGTGGCCCGCCAGATCTACGAGTATGTCGATGCCGTCCTCCTCAATGAGCTTGGCGATCTGGGTGTCCGTAAACGGAGTGATATCGCGCCAGTGGTCGACCATGCCCCGCAGCCGTGCAGTCAGCGCATCACGGCGCATGACGCTCGCATAGCCATAGACTTCTACCTGCCGGCGGTCATGCGCCGCCAGTATCGGTTCGATGAAGAACGCAACGGAATGCTGATAGAAATCCGGCGACAGATACCCGACCCGCAGACGTCGGCCGGGGTCGGGTTCATTCCGATGTGCGCGCAAAGGTCCCGCTACGCCCGCAACGTGCCGCTCCGCCCAATTCAAGTGCTCTGCCAGTAGCGCGGGCCCGTCCAGGCGGTCGAGGTAGTTCAGAGTGAACAGCAGATTAGAGTGAGCACGCGCGAAGGAGGGCTCAAGCGCCAACGCCTCAAGGCAATGAGCAACAGCTTCGTCCAGACGACCTTGGTCTTTCAGGACCGTCGCAAGCGTGTTGTGCGCCTCGGCAAAGGACGGATCGCCGGCGATTGCCGCTCGGCAATGCTCCGCGGCTTCCTCCAGGCGCCCCGTCTCCCACAACACCAGCGCCATGACATTGTGTGCGGGCGCGAGTCCGGGCCGCAGCGCAATGGCCTTGACGCAGCTTTCGGCCGCTTCCTCAGGCCGGCCTGCTTGCCACAAGGTCAGGCCCAGATTGACGTGTGCCTCCACATAATCCGGCTTCAGTCCCAAGACCCTCCGATAGCTTACGATAGACTCCTCAAAACGGCACAACAACTGCAATGCCGCCGCTAGATTCTGATGCGCCTCCACAAAATCTGGCTTGTTGCGAATCGCCTCCCGGTAGGATTGCACAGCGGCTTCGATGGATCCCCGTTCCCAAAGAGCTTCGCCGAGACTGAAATGCATCATGGCATTCGTTGGCTGGGCGCGCACGGCCGCGCGGTAACTCTCTATCGCGGCATCGAGCTCGTGTCGTTGCTGGAGAACACGTCCCAGGTTGTGATGGGCCTCGGTCAGGGATGGGTCGAGCATGATCGCCTTCCGGTAGCTCTCCACCGCCGCATCCAGCAATCCCTGCACCTGCTGGGCATTTCCTAGATCATGAAACGCCTCGGCAAACGTCGGATTCAGCTCCACAGCCCTGGAAAACTGCGATGCCGCCTCTTGGGACTTGCCTTGCCTCAACAGGGCAACGCCCAGGTTGTAATAGGCCGCAGGCATGCCGGGTTCCAGTTCGATCACGCGTCGACAACAGCTTTCCGCGTCTTCGAATGTGCCCAACCGGCCGTGAATGGCTCCGAGCACAAACCACGCCTGGGCATTACGCGGTTCCCGGAGAATTAACTGTTCGGCCAAGGTCCGGGCATCGTGCCAGCGGCTGCCATGAACCAGCTCGAAGACGCGTTGCAGAGGGTCAGTCATCCTAGCCCTTCAACGCCGTCAGCAGCGGTTCGAGGAACTGTTCGTAGTTTTTCCAGCGCGCCACCGATTTTTTGTAGATGGGACGACGCACCTGATCGTAGCTTGCCGTCGTCACGAAGCGGTCTGCCTCGTGAAA
>JAPTTX010000029.1:0-21115 GCA_028068195.1 Gammaproteobacteria bacterium | reverse complement strand
CCTCCTCAACGAGGCAAGGAAGAAGCTCTTCCAATCCATCCAACGTCGATCCAGGCATGCTGCCTGAGCTCAACCCGGGGATACTCTACCCCCTTGCTTCAGGATCAAACCTCAATTGGAATTGACTGGCCCTGCCGTACGCGCCGACGCGGCAGAACGGGCGGGGGTCCGGGGCTCCGATCCATGCGAGAGGCCCCGGGAAGCCGCCGGCGTGTCCCAGCCGGAGCGCACGCGACCCCGGTCCGGAACCAGACCCATTCGAAATCAACCGGGCGCGCAGGCACGGCCCGCGCCGATGTCCGAATGATCGTCCTTGCAGCGTGCACGACGATGCAGGATCGAACCGAAGCCGCTGCCGTATGTCCAAAAGGGGTACTGACGCTGCCGTATTGTGCGCCAAAACGGGCAGTCAGCCGGGGCCAAACACACTCCTACGCTCACCGAGGAGGGCTGGAGGCCACTGGCCCGCTGCGTCCTTTAATAAGAACGAGGCCGGAACCCATATATAAATGAATACCTCCGCCCAACAGTCCCTTGCCTTTTCCCGTGTCACCGCCGGCGACCGTACCGCCTTCGTTGCGCTGCGCATTATTTTGGGGTCGGCGTGGCTGCTCAACGCCTGGTTTCAGCTGCGCGCCTGGCTGCTGGCGGCACACGGACAGGCGGCAGCCAACCTGCTCCATGCGTATACCAAATCCGTATCCTCCGCCCCGGCCTGGCTTCAGGCCTACCTCACCGCAGTCATTCACGGCATCGACTTCCTCGGACCGCACACCGTGGCCATAGTCATGGTGGCCATCGACCTGCTGCTGGCGGCCTCTCTGATCTTCGGCGTGCGGGTACGGCTGTTCTGCTGGGTGGGTATTCTCTACAGCCTGTTCTGCTGGACGACGCTCGATGCCTTGGGCTTCCCCTACGCCAACGGCCAGACCGACCCCGGCGTGTTCGTGAACTACATGCTGGCGTTTTTTTTCGTGCTGAGCGCCCTGTCGGCAGCCGATCCGATTGCTGCGACCGATAACGCACCCGGACCGGGCGACGCGTTTGCCGCCGGCCGGATTCTGTTCGGCCTCCTCTGGGCCTTCGACGCAATCCTGAAATGGCAGCCCTACTTTCTCGCCCACTTTATGGACCAGCTCACGCCGGCGGTCCAGGGCCAGCCCGCCTGGATCGCAGCGTTCATCGGGGTCGTGATCGCCATGGTGCGCTTCATAGGACCCATGCCGGTCGCCATCGCCACCGCAGTGGTTGAAACCCTGATCGCGGCAAGTCTGCTCAGCGGTCGCGGACTCAAGCTGTGGGTCCCGATCGGCCTGCTGTATTCGCTCGCGGTCTGGGTCACCGCGGAGGGCTGGGGCGGCCCCTACAGCGCAGCCGGTACTGGGGTACGCGGCAACGTGCTCGGCAACGTAATCATCTACGCGTTCATCTTCGCCTACCTGTGGATTGTCGCCAAACCCCTCACGGCCTGGCGCAAAACGAGCGCATCCGCGGCGTGATCGGGCAAGCCGGGCGCGGAACGGACGACTGCCGGGATGGCGTTCGCAGCCGCTCAGCAATCCCAGGAACCGTTGGTTGAGCGGATATCGGGGAGGGCATCCGCGCGCCGCGCATCACTGCGCAGGGCGGCAGTCTGCGTGGGGCCGTTACTGCTGCGCCATGATGCGCTCGCCCCACCCCTTAAGCGCGGGCTCGCCGGGAATCCCTGGCGAGCGTTGCGCACACACAGGGGCCGGACCGCTCCGGGGACCCTCCCCGTGCAGTCCATGCCCCCTTCCCTGGCGCCTCGATGCGCGCGACCAGAATACGCGGACTAAACGCGTGAGCGCGAAGTCGACCCTCGTCCCGCAAAACTGGCACTCGCCGACCGACGCGGGCCGGGCCGCTTGCCGGTACGGGCACCGCCGTCACGCACCGGAGACACGCCCGGATTGGAACGCCTGCCCCGCCGGAAATCCGCCGCTTCATCCTGGGCGGGCGATTGCCCTGCTTCATATCCCGCCACCGATTCCGTGACCAGCTTGCGCTTCAGCAGGCGCTCGATGTTCCGAAGCAGCGGCTGCTCATCACGCGATACCAGCGACAGGGCGCAACCTTCGTTGCCCGCACGTCCGGTCCTGCCTATCCTGTGGACGTAGTCCTCGGGAACATGCGGCAGATCGAAGTTGACCACATGGGGCAGCTCAAGAATATCGATGCCCCGCGCGGCAATGTCGGTCGCAACCAGCACCCGCACCTTGCCTGACTTGAACAGCTGCAGCGCCTTGGTACGTCCGGCCTGACTCTTGTTCCCATGGATCGCAACCGCATCGACCCCGTCCCGGTCGAGCTGCTGCGCCAGGCGGTCAGCGCCATGCTTGGTTCGGGTAAACACCAGCACCTGACGCCAGTCTCCAGACTTGATCAGAAATGACAGGAGCTCGCGCTTCCGTGCCTGATCCACCGGATGCACAACCTGGGTAACCAGTTCGGCGGCACTGTTAGGCCGCTGCGGCTCGACGATGACGGGCTCCTTAAGGAGGCCGTGCGCCAGTTCCCTGATTTCCCCCGAAAACGTCGCCGAAAACATCAGGCTCTGCCGCTGCGCCGGCAGCTTCCCGAGAATGCGCCGGATGTCGACGATAAACCCCATGTCGAGCATGCGGTCGGCCTCATCGAGCGTCAGAATCTCGACCCGCGACAGATCGACCGTGCCCTGACCCAGGTGATCGAGCAGACGGCCTGGAGTTGCCACCAGCACGTCCACCCCATCACGCAGGGCAGAGACCTGTGGCTGCATGCCGACCCCGCCGAACACGGCGGCATACCGGAGGGTCATGTACCGGCCGTAGCCAGAAACGCTCGCCTTGATCTGCGCGCACAGTTCACGCGTTGGCGCAAGAATCAGGGCGCGGACGCGCCGACTTCCGCGAGGCGCGGTACCGGCGGCAAGCCGCTGCAGCAACGGCAATACGAATCCGGCGGTTTTGCCGGTCCCGGTCTGGGCGGCGGCCATGACGTCCCGGCCTTCAAGAATCGGGGGAATCGACTGGCGTTGGATGGGCGTCGGCTCGAGGTATCCTTTCTCGGCAACAGACTTGAGCAGCTCGGCACGGAGGCCAAGGATGGAAAATGACATAGATTTAAGACTGGACTCCTGCAGGTCCAGGAGCCGCCCCGAGGGCGCCTACCGGATCCGAATGATGGATTGATGGGACAGTTATGCCGGCGCTGGCCGCAAGAAATAACGAAGTGGCACCGCAAAACATCAATAATTCTAACACGAACCGGGATGCCAGTCATTGTTTATTCGCGACGTCCCGGCGCGGGGGGAAGGCCGAAAGGCACGGGTGCACTTTCGATCGACGCGACCGGATTCGCGCTGCACGCGCCGCCTGCACGCAGCGGACCAGAACGGGCCATACCTGCTTTCGCCGATTCCTGCAGATAGCGGGGAGCTGAGGCGGCCGCCACTGCGGTCTGGCAGGTTAGGCGACCCCCCTGCTTTAGCCCATCCGCTCAGCTTCACGAAAAACAGGACGGCACAGATATCCATCAAATCCTGATGGAACATCCAATGGTTTTCTCTTCCGGTGCGCCACCGAGACACGCCCGGGTCCGACGGGCGTGCTCAGCGGCCGGGCCGCAGAGCGGCTACGGATTGGTGACGCGCAGCTCGACCCGGCGGTTCTCGGAACGTCCGGCACGGGTCCGGTTGGTAGCGATCGGATCCGCTTCGCCGTAGCCCTTGGCCGTCAGTCGACTGGCATCGATCCCATGATCCACCAGATATTTCATCACGGCTTCAGCGCGGCGCTGTGAGAGCTTCAGGTTATACGCGGCCTTGCCGGTGCTGTCGGTATACCCCGCAACCTCCGCGTCGATATTGGGATTGTCTTCCAGCAGCCGCACCGCGTGATCGAGGGTCGCCTCGGATGCCGACAGGAGCCGGTCGGAGTTGAGGGCAAATTTCACGCCGGGCAATTCGATGACCTTCTGAGGCGCCGCAACCGGCGCCTCCGGCGGAGGCTCGGGCGGCGCTACTTCCGCGGGAGCGGTGACCGGGGGCGGTTCGGGAGTCGGTTCGGAAGCCGGTTCGGCAGAAACCTCCGACTCGGTCGAACCCAGCGGGATCTGCAGGCCGACACTGGCAATCATGTCGTTGTAACTGCCATTCCCGAAGGTGCTCAGATCCTGAACACTGACACGAATGGCGCCGCCCCATTCCCACGGCGCAGTCAGGAACCCGACCCCAATCGTGCCGTAGGCATTGGTGCTGCTTCCGCTGTTGCCGACCGGAACCATACCGCTTGGACTCTGATCATTGGCACCGGCACCGACCAGCAGGAACGGCGAAAATACTTTCGGCCGGTCATAGAAGAACCACAGCCCGTTGACCCCGTAGGCGGTTTGCCGGAACGATCCGGTCAGTCCGCTCTTGGCGTCCAGACTGTAATCGATGACGCCCAGCTCCAGATCCCAGTTTTCAGTGATCGGCTTGCCGAGATTGAACTGCCAGCCGCTGCCGCTGTTCGTGTTTTCGTTGCTGTCGGGCCAGACATAGCTGTACTGCGGGGTGACATACCATCGGGTGTCGAAACTCTGGTCGCTTGCCTGCGCAACGGCAGAGACCGCCACCATGGATAAGCCGAGCATTGGCACCAGAAACCCGAAACGGGATCTCGCGCGCATGTGCAGATTTTTCGTGTTCATATAGACAACCCTCCTTGTTCGCTATCTCATCCCATCAACGCCACCGTGACATTCACGTTACGCCTCTTGCATCTGCAAAACAATGGATCGACCGCATCGCATCGCGATCATCACGAAGCATGCGCCACCATTTTCGTCTGGAAAACCTGCCGCCACCGAAAAAATTGACGCGGCGCAAAAATCTCAGCTGCGCAGCCGATGAAGTCCGTTGAATTTTCCCCGTTTGCCGGAACCACCGCGGTTTGGATCGATTACAGCTTTGCCCCGGAAACGCCGCCGAGGCAATCCGGCCGTCAGGCTATCCCGGGCCGGCGCTGATGACCGCGCTCTGCGGCATTCAGCTTCTTTGCTCTCCCATCTCCGAATGCACGTAGCGTGATGCCCAACCGAGTAACCGCTTTTCGACAAATGCCGCGATGCGAACAACAGCAGCGCGGCGGCTGCGGCAAGCGCCTGCGAGGGCGCCCTCTCGAACCACCCCGCATCTGCGGCGGGGATAAACGCAGGATACATACCCCATGCGACAGGTGCCCCGTATATGGCGCAATTTCCGAGATGGCGAAGGCCTGCGCCCAGCTAGACCGCCGCCGCGCCAATGCCCGACGGCTGGAGCACGTATCTTCCGAATATCCCTGCAATGGCCATCCAGACTATCGCCTGCGAAACCGCTGCACGGCGTGCCTCTGGCAGAAATCGAATTAGGAGCAGATCAGAACTCTGCTCATGACAAATAAACCCTGCACCGCCAGGGCGGCATTGCTCTATATGGATCCAGGAGCGACGGGCGGGGATCGTCCGTCAATACACGCCCATGATGGAGAATAGCGGCCGTTGCAAACAGGAGGCGGCACAGGTCACAATTGTTCCAGGTCAGAGGGTGCGGCACTCTGTCACGCGGACCTGGGACCATGTCAATGTCGCCCATCGCGCGCCCCCTTCAGCCAGAAGAGACTGACGTGCCAGATTTCAATTCATGACGGACCGGTTCATGCAGTTCGCTGCGCATGTCACGAAAGACACGCTCTGCCTGACCGGATACGGCACGTTAGCGTACATTTGACGGATCCCGGCATTCGAATTGGGTGTGAATGACATGGCTACCATTCTAACGATCGATTTCGTTTCTGATGTTTCGTGCCCCTGGTGCGCCATCGGGCTGTATTCCCTGGAGCGTGCTCTCGCCGGCCTGGCGGACAAGGTGACAGCGGAAATTCATTTTCAACCGTTTGAACTCAACCCTAAAATGCCGCCAGAGGGCCAGGATATCGCGGAACATCTTGCCCAAAAATACGGCTCGACTCTCGAGCAGCAGATCCAGTCCCAAAATGCCATTAGTGATCGGGGGGCCGCAGTGGGATTCGCGTTTCAGTGGCACAACCGAAAACGTATTTACAATACGTTTGACGCGCATCGTCTTCTTCACTGGGCCGGGCTGCCGCCAACAGGCTCCTCCCCGGCCCTGCAGCTCGACCTAAAGAAGGCGCTTTTCGATGCATATTTCGTCCGCGGCGACAATCCGGCTTCCCATGAAACGCTGCTCCGTTTGGCGGAAGGAGTCGGCCTGGACAAGGCCCGGGCTGGCGCAATCCTGGAAAGCGACGAATATGCAGATGAGGTGCTCCAACTGGAATCGGTTTACCTGGATGCCGGTATCAACTCCGTGCCAGCGGTCATCATCGACAGAAAGTACCTGATTTCCGGCGGACAACCCCCTGACGTGTTCCAGAAAGCGATTGAACAAATCCTGTCTGCATGACGACGGCAACCGGGCTTCACGCAATCGCAGCGTGTCCGCCGCGATTTCCTCACGACTTTTCGCCCGCATGCCCGAGGGGGTTTGTTCGCCTCGCCGGTAGCCCATGCCGTTCAATGGCCCGCAGGACCGGCCCATTCTCCGGCCGTACTTTCATCGGACATTGACCCGCCTTGCTCGTTGGATAACACAGGGTTTTGCCACACTGTGGCCACGCTGGCAGCTCAACACAAAATGACAATGCCGGTTCGATCCTGAACGAAATTCAACAGCGTCCGTTTGATGCTGTCAGATGGCAATGCGACCCGAACTCACTTTGGCCCTACGAATTTTCGCCGTGCACGTAACGTCCACCGCGCAGCCATGAGGCTATTGCGGCAATGAGATAGGCGATTATCGAAAGTACAAATGTGATAGCGAGGCCATGCTTGAACGGTTCCGATATGAGATCGGGGAAGAATGTCTTGCCCGTGAGTATTGCGGCGTTATGAGCAGGAAGTGCGCTGAGTATCAGGACTGGCAGTAATTGCTTCATCGGATTAAAGCCAAGAAATGCCGCAAAAAGGCTCGAAACCGGCGGCGCTGACGCGACCTGTTGCGCGACGGCAACCGGGACGCCCTGCGCCGTGAGCCCGCTGAGTATTGTCTGGGGCAGGCTCGCCGAGAGCCCGACTATCATTAAGCTGAAGAAGATCCCTATCGAGAGCACCTGTCCGGCATTTTGGAACGTTGCACGCATGCCAGACGCCTGCCCACGCTCGTGCGCAGGGACCGAATTCATGATCGCAGTTGAATTGGGCGCCGAGAAGAGCCCTGAGCCGATACCGCTCATGAGGAGAATAAGCCCGAATTGCCAGTAGGTGAACTCGACAGGCAGCAGCATCAAAAGCAGAAATGCGAGCGCCCCTAGCATCATGCCGCCCGACGCGAAATACTTTGCGCCAAAGTGATCGGAAAGCCATCCCGAAACAGGACCCGCTACCAGAAATCCGGCGGTCAGCGGCAACATGTAGATCCCGGCCCACAAAGGCGTGGATTCAAATGAATAGCCATGCAGCGGCAGCCAGATTCCTTGCAGCCATATGATGAGCATAAACTGCAAGCCGCCGCGGCCGACGGCGCCCAGGAGCGCCGCAATGTTTCCGGCAGTGAACGCCCGAATGTCGAAAAGCTGCAAATTGAACATCGGCTCTCGCGTATGCGTCTCGATGAACGCGAACAAAACGAGGAGCGCCATACCCGCCGCGAGCGTGCCGAGCACCAGCGGACGCGTCCATCCCATCGTGTGGCCACCGTACGGTTGGATACCATAGGTAATCCCTACCAAGAGCGCGATGAGGCCAATGCCAAATGTTACGTTACCCCACCAGTCAATAGATTCCTTCCTCCGCACGCCCGTGTCGCGCAGCTTGCAGTAGGCCCAGAGCGTGCCGAAGATGCCTATCGGTACATTGATCCAGAAAATCAGGCGCCAGTTGATTGCGGCGAGGATGCCGCCGACGACCAGTCCGATAAACGAGGCTGCGATCGCCGAGACCTGATTGATGCCGAGCGCCAACCCGCGTTGATGCGGAGGGAATGCATCCGTCAATATCGCGGCGGAGTTTGCCAGAAGGAACGATCCACCGATACCCTGCACAATGCGCATGACGATGAGATAGGTCGCTGCCGCGGCACCGGTGCCAGGCGTAAGGGAAAGCGCGATCGAGGCGAGCGTGAAAATCACGAACCCAGCGTTATACATGCGCACGCGCCCGTAGATGTCGCCTAATCTGCCGAACGTAACGACAAGCACCGCTGTGCATATCATGTAGCCCATCAAAGTCCACAGCAAATATCCGATGTTTGAGGGCAGAAGCGGGTTGAGGTTGATGCCGCGGAAAATCGCCGGCAAGCTTATGATCACGATAGAGGAGTCGAGGGCGGCCATGAAGACGCCAATGGTCGTGTTGATCAACGCGATCCACTTATATGATTCCGAGCGGGTGGCGCCTTCCACCATTTTCTATCCGTTTGAATCCGCGATCTGTTCCAACAGTCCGATGCCTTTCTCAAGAGCCGGCAGATCCTTGGAATGTACCGTGGTGTTAATGGCACGAGACAGCCACGCATTGCGCGTGGCGATGACGGAATCGTACAGCTTATTTCCGGAGACGGTGAGTCTGACCAATTTCTTACGCCGGTCCGCCTTGTCCGAGGACATGTCGACGAGTCCGGCGCGTTTCAGCACGGTAAGATTCTGGGCTATCGCCTGCTGGGTGACGTGCTCTTTTTCGGCAAGCGAGGCAGCCGTGGCCGGCCCCCCGGTACGCAAATAATGCAGGATTGTTAGCTGCGAGATCGGCATGCCCTCAGAAGCCACCTCGCGCAGCCGTGAGCGCAGTCGCTTTATGACGACCGCTATTCGCAGGGCCAACGCATCTTGCGTACCGATCCTGGCTTTCATTCACCCTGTATAACATACACAAGATGCTTGCACAAGTCACTTGTGTATGTATAACTTGGATGCACGACTAATACGAAGGAAAAATCAGCCCTCTTGGTAATGGACGTGCACCCGCAACGATCGACCGGGCGCCGAATAAAGATGAAAGCCTGGCGAACGCACGGAGCCCGGTAGATCACGCCCACGCAAATCCGGTCCCGGTAATCTGTGTCATCGTCAATTTCCGCAAGGGAGTGCCCGAAGCAACGGACATTTTCAAGCAAATGGCATCGAGGCCAACCGATCAGCGCCCGGAGACTGCGGTTGCCGAGGCGGTGCTGATCAACGAAGTATTACCTCGGCAAGCGGCGGTAGAGACCGTCCCAGAGTGGTCGAACAGGAATATTTGGCCCGCCATCAGTGGGGCTCAATAAAGTTCTCCGCTCGCAACTGTCCCCCGGACTTTACCCAGCCAAATGCGCACGTGAGCGTGAGCGCCACCGCCCCCGCCCCGATTCGTCACGATCACGCATCGCGTAACCCGGCGGCCTGTCTCGCAGCCGACTGCCTCACGCAAATGCTGCAGCGCATGCGCCGCGGACGGGTGGTTGGTGATGCTGAAATGCATCGGTGGGCGCGATCCGTGCTTGATCATTACTATGGCGGGGATTAGCCAATATGTCGCCGTAACCGCCGCGAAGAGACCGCGGACAATGATCCCCTGAAGCGGGGCCGCGGCGCACTGGAGACGGATTCACCCGGCATCGGACCCGCTTCCTGAGAGCCCGGTGCCCGGGGGCGTGGATTCGTTGAGCCGGTCACCCAAAAGGCGCCGCACGGTCACGTAGAACACCGGAATCAGCAGCAACCCGAATACGGTGGCGAACAGCATCCCGCCGATCACGCCGGTGCCGATTTCATGCCGCGAGGCCGCGCCGGCACCGGTCGATAGCACCAGTGGCAGCACACCGAGAATGAATGCGAAAGACGTCATCAGGATCGGACGCAGGCGCAACCGCGCTGCGGTGATGACCGCGTTGTACAGCGTGGCGCCCTCGGCCTGGTTTTGAATCGCGAACTCCACGATCAGGATCGCGTTCTTGGCGGCCAATCCGATGACCGTGACAAGGCCGATTTTGAAATAGATGTCGTTCGGAAAGCCGCGCAACAGGCAGAAGGCGATCATGCCGAGAAGGCCAAGCGGAACCACGAGCAGAACCGCGACGGGAGTAGACCAGCTTTCGTACAACGCGGCCAGGCACAGGAACACGACCACGATGGACAAGGCCAACAACATCGGCGCTGAGTGCCCCGCCAACAATTCCTGATACGACTGCCCGGTCCATTCCGAACCGTAGCCGGGCGGCAGTGACTTGTGAATGATGCTTTGCACCGCGCTCATCGCCTGGCCGGTGGTATAGCCGGCACCGGGATTGCCGACGATCTCGACCGCGGGATAGCCGTCGTAGCGCTGCAGCACCGTAGGTCCGACGCCCCACTTCGCCTTGATCACGCTGGACAGCGGCACCATGTCGTAGGGGCTGATCGAGGTGTTCGCCCCCGACGGATCCACGGGCGTGAGGCTCGACCCCGTTACACCGGTACTCGCGCCCGCGTCGCTGCCAGGCGTGTACAGGTAGCGCAGCGCACCCGGGCTCATGCGGTACTTTGCATCGTCCTGGATATAGACCCGCCTGATACGCCCGGCGTAGGACATTTGGTCGATGAAGAAAGGCGCAAGCTCCATGCCGATGGTGTCGTAGACGTCGCTCAGTGAAAGGCCCATGGATGCAGCCTGCCTGCGATCGAGCGCAATGTCGAGCTGGGGCGCGCTAGGCAATACGTTCTCCCGAACCTGGAACAGCACCGGGCTCTTCGCAGCGTCGGCGACGAGCGTCTTTGCGGCCGCATCCAGTTGCGCGTTGGACTGTCCAGCGCGCGCCACAAGATAGAGATCGATGCCCCCCAGAGTGCTCAACCCGCGGATCGTCGGCATATTGACCGCAAAAATCTGCGCATCCGGAATGGTCGCTAACAACTTGTTCATTCGCGGGATCAATTGCATCGCGGTCAGCGAGCGGTTGCTCCAGTCGGTCAACTTGATGAAAGCCATGCCGACGTTCTCGCTGGTACCGACGAAGCTGAAACCTTCCGGCTGGAAGATGTCCTTGATATCCTTTCCGATCGAGCTGTGCACCAGCACCTGGCGCATCTGCGTCATCGCCCGGTCGGTACGCTGCAGCGTCGCACCCGCCGGCAGATTGACCAATGCCAGCAGGAACCCCTGGTCCTCGTCGGGAACAAAACTCGTCGGCAGGCGCGTGTACAGGAAGCCTGTCAACACCGTCACCAGCGCGAACAACATCATCCAGCGTGGCGCATGCCCGACCGCTCGTCCTACGTGGACCTGGTATGCGTGCGCCGTACTGTTGAAAGCCCGGTCGAACCAGCGGAACACCACGTGCCTGCCTTCATGATGTTCGGGTTTGAGAAGTGCCGCGCACAGCGCCGGGGTGAACGAGAGCGCAAGAAATGCCGAAAACGCCATCGATATGGCGATGGTCAGCGCGAACTGTGCGTAAATGATTCCGGTAGCGCCGGGCTGGAGCGCAGACGGCACGAACACCGCGGTCAACACCACCGTGATCGCGACGATCGCTCCGGTGATCTGCTTCATCGCTTTGCGCGTCGCGGACCTCGGTTCGATCGGCTCCTCGGTCATGATGCGCTCGACGTTCTCGATGACGACGATCGCGTCGTCGACTACGATGCCGATGGCCAGCACCATTCCGAACAGCGTGAGCTGGTTCAGCGTGTAATGCAGCATCGCCAGTCCTATGAAAGTTCCGAGGAGCGCTATTGGAATAACAAGCGTCGGAATCAGGGTCGCGCGCAGGTTCTGCAGGAATACCAGCATCACCAGGAACACCAGCGCGACCGCTTCCACAAGCGTGATCACGACCTCGCGAATCGACGCCGTGATGAAGGGCGCGGTGTCGTGCGGAACGGTCCACGTCACGCCCGGCGGCAGGGCGCGGGCGAGCGAAGCCATCTCGGCCTTCACGGCGTCGTCCACCGTCAGCGCGTTGGCGCCCGGCGTCAGGAACACCGCCAGACCCCCGGCCGCCCTGCCGTTGAGCACCGTCGCTTCGCCGTAACTCTGGCCCCCGAACGAGACGCGCGCGACATCACTGAGTTTCACCACGGTTCCGTCGCTATTGGCGCGCAGGATAATGTTCCGGAACTGCTGCAGCGATGTGAACAGCCTGTCGCCGGAGACGGTCGCGGTGAATTCCTGGCCTTTGACCGCAGGGTCCGCACCAATCGAACCGGCGGCGAACTGTCCGTTCTGCGCATTGATCGCGTTGAGAACCTGTGTCGTCGAAAGCCCGTAAGCGGCCAGTTTATCGGGGTTGAGCCAGATGCGCACAGCATACTCGGAGCCCAGAACAAAGGTGTTGCCCACACCATTGATGCGCGCGATCTCAGGCTGGATCTGCGACGCCAGGATGTCGCTGAGTTGCATACTTGTAACTGACGGATTGGTCGACTTCAGCGCGACGAACATCAGGATGTCGGGGCTCGCCTTGGCGACGGTAATGCCCTGCTGCGTAACCTCTGCGGGCAATAGCGGTACGGCCAGGTTGACCTTGTTCTGCACCTGCACCTGGGCGATGTCGGGGTTGGTCCCGGTGGCAAAGGTGAGCGTTATCTGGGCCTGGCCGTTGGATCCCGAGGCCGAGCTGAAATACAGCAGATTGTCGATCCCGGTGAGCTGCTGCTCGATGACCTGGGTGACCGTCGACTCCATCGTGGCAGCGCTCGCGCCCGGATAGTTGGCCGTGATCGTTACCTGCGGCGGCGCGATGTCCGGATAGGCGGCGATCCCCATTGTGCGCAGTGAAAGGATGCCGAACAGCACGATCAGGATGGCGATCACCCACGCAAAAATCGGGCGCTGGATAAAAAAGCTTGGCATCGCGAGACTCCCTGGTACGGCGCGACTATTGCCGCGCGCCGGCTGCGTCGGATCCGGCTGGCGCAGCCGGCTGCCATACGCGCGCGACCACGCGTTGGCCTTCACGCGCGCGCTGCAATCCCGATATGATCACCCGATCACCGTTTGCGAGGCCCTGGGTCACGATCCAGTCGCTGGCGTAGGTGTCGCGTGCCACAACGTTCCTGCGCACGACTTTGCCGTCGGCGCCGACCACAAGCACATAGGCACCCAAGGCGTCGCGCTGTAACGCCTGTTGCGGAACGAGAAAGACGCCATTTTGCTGACCGAGGTCGGCGGTCAGCGTCACGTACATGCCAGGCAGAAGCACGTGCGCCGGATTCGGCACGATCGCGCGCATGTTGACCGCGCCGGTGGTTGCGTTGACCAGAACGCCCGAGAAGTCGAGCGTACCGTCGTTCGGATAAGCGGCGCCATCGGGCAGCTCGATCGCGACCCTGGCCTGGCTCTGGCTGGCCAGCTCCATCTTTCCGAGCGCTTGCGCCTGCCGCAGGGTGACCAGATCCGCTGCGCTGATCGCGAAATTCACATAGACCGAATTGATCTGCTCGATGGTCGTCAACAAAGTGCCGGCAGCACCGCTGTCGCTGGTGCCGCTGCCGACAATGGCTCCCACGGTCACCTGCTGCTGTCCGGCGATGCCTTCGATCGGAGCGACCACGCGGGTGTAGCCCAGATTCAGGCGCGCGCCTTCCACGATAGCCTCATCAGCTTGCACCTTCGCCGCGGCGCTGCGCGCGGTCGCATTGGCATCGTCCATGGTTTGCTGCGAAACCGATCCGATGCGCAGCAGCTTGTGGTCGCGCGCAGCGGTGATGTCCGCGTTGACCAGGGTGGCCCGGTCCTCGGCGAGCACGGCCAGGTCATTATCAAGCTGCGCCTTGTAAAAGGCCGGATCGATCTGGAACAGGAGCTGCCCGCGATGCACCTCGCTACCCTCCCGGTACAGCCGGTCGAGCAGCACCCCGGATACGCGCGCGACCACGTTCGCGCTCCGGTAGGCCGACACGCGGCCGACGAACTGTCGGCGCAGTGCCACACTGCCTGGCTTGACGCTCAACGTGTACACTTGTGGCGGCGACGCCTGTGGTGGCGGGCCCTTGCTGCAACCGGCGAGCAACATCGTGAGCACGCCAAGCGACGTTCCCAACGAACAAATCCATTTCATGGATCGCCTGATTCTTCCGTGACGAGCGCTGCGCGCTTTGCAATCCGCAGCGTGGCCGCAGGCTCGGGAATGGTGTCCCACGGCACCAGCGGCGACGGACGCCAACGGGCCGGGCTCAGCCGCAGCATCAGGCGGCGCAGCGCTCGGCCGTGCGTGCCGCCATTCGATCCCTTCCTTTAAGTGGTCCGGAACCGCGACCGTCGGACGGTGTGAATCTGGGTCGACAGCGCAGCGGGCTAGGCCCGGTAGCGCTTCGGTGATCGCGGGCCACGGGATTCGGCGCCAGATCATGCCACGGGGCACCCATGGCGCCTTTCGGCTGCCCTTCATGGGCACCTTCGAGAAGTCTGGATAGCCAGCGGCACGCTTTCATGCACGGGAACCCGCACGGCCTGCCGTGCGATGCACGTACCGGCACGGCATTCCCTGTCCGTGCACGCAGCCCGGCTACTTTGTCCTGACATCAACCCACTGTCCACCATGGGCGCACCATACGGCGGCGGCACATCACCGGCTTTGATGCAAATCAACGATTGCGCCACTGGAAGGAAGGCGTTGGGTAAAAGTTCGTCAAGGCGCGCGGCCGCAGCGATCCGCCGTATCCAGCGTGCTCATCCCGCAGGCACGGCGTTGCCGCCATCGCCAAGGGGATGACTGGGTCCGGGGCCGCGCGACTCGCGCGCCACTTTGACGGCCTGGCGCCCCCCGCGCCGCGGAAGAGCGCGCCCGCAGGCACCCTCTCCGTGCGTGCGAACCGGCACGGCATTCGCTACCCGGGCCTGACCCTCTGCAGCAAGCACGGCCAGAAGCGCGGCCTCGCCCCAGTACCAAGATGCGGTTGAAGCAGCCGAAATACCTGAAGATCAACACGCCGCGCCTGCGCATCGTAGATGACAAGCTCCAACCCGGCGCTGGAGCACCGCGCAGCGGCTCGGCTCCCTTCGGCGTGCTGCACGCCGTCCGGCAATCGGACGATTCCCACCCGAGGGCTTGACGAAATAAAATACTTCGATAATATTGGAAGTATGGAAACTCTCGATGCCGCCGAACTTCTTGCCGCCTTGGGTCATGAATCCCGCCTTGCCATCTTTCGCCTCCTAGTCGAGGCTGGGCCGGAAGGGGTTAATGCCAGCGCCATTGGGGAGCAACTGCGGATGGCACCCGCCACCCTTTCCTTCCACCTTGCCCACCTGAGCCGGGTGGGCCTCATTCGAGGCCAGCGGGAAAGCCGGTTCATTCGCTATTCGGCCGCCTACGGCACGATGGACGAACTGCTCGGCTTCCTGACCAACAACTGCTGCCAGGGCAAGCCCTGTCTGCCCAAGACGATGTCCGCGGACGCTGCCGCTAAGCGTCGGGGAACGCGCACTTCCCCCGCCAAGGAACGCGTATGACCAGCGAACGCGCGTTCAGCGGCGCTTTCTTATGTACTGCCCATTCGGCCCGCAGTATCGCAGCCGGGTCTGTCTTCAATCGGATTGCACACGGCCGCATCCGGGCCGGCAGCCACCCAGCGAGCGAACGGAACCGTTTTGTCCGGAGGCTGCCGCAAAAGCGGCTCTTCCCCGCCGACGAGCTGCGCAAACCGCACCGGGACGCATTGTTCCGGCCGGATGCACCGCCTCTGGACTTCGAACTCGCCGTCTGCGACAGGGCTGCCGGCGCAATCCGGCCCGGCAAGCCGCTGACCGCTCACTGGCAGAGCGTGGATTTCGCCGCCGTGGACGGCCATGACGACGCCAGACTTGCGGCCATGCCCAGAACCTTCCCGCGGCTGCACCGCCGGATTTCTCCGCTCACCAGCCGGCCGCCGGCCAAGCTGAATGCGGTGCATGGCCGGTCATTTGATTCCTTACTCAACCCCAGCTCCATTTCGAACCATGACTGCTAGCAAAACCGTCCTGGTGCTGTGCACCGGAAACTCCTGCCGCTCCCAGATGGCTGAAGTCATCCTCAATCACGATTTGGCCGGACAGGTCCACGCCCTGTCCGCCGGCACCTGTCCGCAGCGCGAGGTGGCCGACGGCGCCGTCGAAGCCCTGAAGCTCGCCGGGCTGCCCACCGATGGCCTTTATCCCAAAGACGTGGGCAGCATCATGGGCGAGGCCATAGACCTGGTGGTGACCGTCTGCGACAACGCCAAGGAGACTTGCCCCATCTTTCCGCGCCCCGTTCCAAGCATCCATCTGCCCTTCCACGACCCGCACGGCGAGCCGCTGGAAAGCTTCGTGCGGGTACGCGACGACATACGCGCCCGCTTGGTAGCTGCCGTGCGGGCAGCCCTCCACCTCTAGGGGAACCTCATGAGCACGCAATGCGAAGTGGCTGCCAAGTCCAGGTTGGGCGCCCGCATGAGTCTCTTCGAGCGCTACCTGACGGTGTGGGTGTTTCTGTGCATCCTGGCAGGTATCCTGCTGGGTAAGCTGGCGCCTGCCGCGTTCCAGGCCATCGCGCGCACGGAGGTGGCCCAGGTCAATCTGCCGGTGGGCCTGCTCATCTGGGTGATGATCATTCCGATGCTGGTGAAAGTGGACTTCGGCGCCCTGCACGAAGTGCGCCAGCATGTCCGCGGCATTGCCGTCACGCTGTTCGTAAACTGGCTGGTGAAACCCTTCTCCATGGCGTTCTTAGGTTGGCTGTTCATACGTCATCTGTTCGCGCCGCTGCTGCCGGCCAACCAGCTCGACAGCTATATTGCGGGTCTCATCCTGCTCGCTGCCGCACCCTGCACGGCCATGGTATTCGTCTGGAGCCGGCTGTCGGACGGAGATCCGCTGTTCACCCTGTCCCAGGTGGCTCTGAACGACACCATCATGGTGTTTTCCTTCGCCCCCATCGTCGCCCTGCTGCTGGGCATCTCGTCGATCAGCGTGCCCTGGGCCACCCTGTTCACCTCGGTCGTGCTCTATATCGTCGTTCCCGTCACCCTGGCACAGCTCTGGCGCAAGAGCCTGCTGGCCAAGGGTCAGGCCGCGTTCGATGCAGCCATGGAGAAGATCGGACCCTGGTCCATGGCGGCGTTGTTGCTCACGCTGGTGCTGCTGTTCGCCTTCCAAGGCGAGGCCATCGTCCGGCAACCGCTGGTCATCGTGCTGCTGGCAGTGCCTATCCTGATCCAGGTGCTGTTCAACTCGGCCCTGGCCTATGGACTGAACCGTGCGGCAGGCGAGAAGCACAGCATCGCTTGCCCGTCCGCCCTTATCGGCGCCTCCAATTTCTTCGAGCTGGCGGTGGCCACCGCTATCAGCCTGTTCGGCTTCCAATCTGGCGCCGCTCTGGCGACGGTCGTAGGCGTTCTCATCGAGGTGCCTGTGATGTTGCTGGTCGTGCGCGTGGTGAACGCCTCCAAAGGCTGGTACGAAGCATCCTGACAATTTGAGGATAAGACGATGAAGACACTCGAGGTATTTGATCCGGCCATGTGCTGCCCCACCGGCGTGTGCGGCGTCGACGTGGATCCTGCGCTGGCACAGTTTGCTGCTGACCTGAGATGGGTGCAAGAGCAGGGCGTGGTCGTGCGCCGGCACAACTTGAGCCAGGAGCCCCAGGCCTTTGCGGCCAACCCGACGGTGGTGAAGGAAATTGAGGCCGGCATGGATCGCCTGCCCGTGCTCCTGGTTGATGGCCAGGTCATTTCTACCGGTCTATACCCCTCCCGTCAGCAGCTCGCGCAGAAGCTGGCCATCGCATCGGCCGGTGCGGATGAGCTCCATGCCAAAATAAGCGCCTGCTGCTCCCCCAAGTCGGGCTGCTGCTGAACGGAGGGATTTGGCCATGGCCCTACCCACAGCCTTGACACGCTATCTATTCTTCACCGGCAAAGGAGGAGTGGGTAAGACCTCGCTGTCCTGCGCGACGGGCTTGGCCCTGTCCGAATCCGGAAAGACCGTCCTGATCGTCAGTACCGATCCGGCCTCCAACTTGGATGAGGTGCTGGGGGTGGCACTGGGTCCTACGCCCACCGCCGTTCCCGGAGCCCATGGCCTGATGGCCCTCAACGTCGACCCCGAAGCGGCGGCCCAGGCTTACCGTGAACGCATGGTGGCCCCCTACCGGGGCATCCTGCCAGCCGCTGCCATCCAGAGCATGGAGGAACAGTTCTCCGGCGCGTGCACGGTAGAGATCGCCGCATTCGACGAATTCTCCAAGCTCTTGGGCGAAGCGGCAACGACGGCGGAGTTCGACCATGTCATCTTCGACACTGCACCCACCGGTCATACACTGCGGCTTCTGACCCTGCCGACGGCCTGGAGCCAATTCATCGCATCATCCTCAAGCGGAGCCTCCTGCCTGGGTCCGCTGGCAGGACTGGAAAAACAGAAAGCACTGTACGCGGCGACCGTGGCGCGGCTCTCCAACCCCGAAGAGACTTCAGTCATCCTGGTGAGCCGCCCCGAGTCAGCGCCTTTGCGCGAGGCGGATCGCACGCGGGAGGAACTTGCTGCCCTAGACATACGCAACCTGCAGCTTGCCATCAACGGCCTGTTCATGACGGACCGGCAGGACGACGCAATCGCCACCGCAATGTCCCACCGGGCGGCTTCTGCCTTGGCTGAAATGCCGAAGGGCTTGGCCGCGCTGCCCGTGACAATGACGCCCTTGCTGCCCTGCGGCACGGTGGGCCTCAGGGCGCTGCGCCTCATGGCCACGCCAGGGGCCCCTGACGAACTGCAATCCAACCAGACAAGAACGGAAGCGGTGCTGCCATCCGGATTGGGTGACCTGGTGGAGGATATTGCCCGCGCCGGGCATGGCGTCATCATGACCATGGGCAAAGGAGGCGTTGGTAAGACCACCGTAGCTTCCGCCATCGCGCTGGCGCTGGCGAAGCGGGGCACCCAAGTGATGCTTTCCACGACCGATCCGGCCGCACATGTCGCGGTTACGGTCGAGGAGGCGATTCCTGGGCTTACGGTGACGCGCATCGACCCCGCTGAAGAGGTAGGCCAATACACCCGGGAGGTGCTCGATAGGGAAAAAGGGCGCCTTGATGCCGGCGCCTTGGCGATGCTGGAGGAAGATCTTCGGTCGCCCTGCACCGAGGAAATCGCGGTGTTCCGGGCATTTGCGCGGACCGTCGAGCACGGTCAACACGGTTTCGTGGTGCTGGATACGGCCCCGACCGGACACACGCTCCTGTTGCTCGACGCGGCCGAGGCCTACCACCGCGAGGTCATGCGGACCCGGGGCGACATGCCCGACGCCGTACGGGGATTGCTGCCGCGACTGCGCGACCCTGACTTCACCCGGATTCTCATCGTGACGTTACCGGAAACAACGCCGGTGCACGAAGCACAGCGGCTGCAGGTCGACCTGCGCCGAGCCGGGGTCGAGCCCTACGCCTGGGTAATCAACCAGTCGCTGCTTGCCAGCGGTACGCACGATCGGCTCCTCTGCGTGCGGGGTGCGCACGAGATTCCGTTTATCCAGAATGTGGTCAATACACTTTCCACGCGAACTGCGCTCATTCCCTGGCTTCCACATCGGCCGGTCGGGGAAACTGGCCTTGCGCAGGTCGTTATCTAGCGCCCTTCGCTCTTTGCTCGCGTGGCAAGGTGGCTTTGATCAGATGTCGGGAAGTAGGTGCAAGCGTAGTGGATCTGTTTATGTTGCAGGCGAGGCAATCCGCTTCGCATCACGACGGAAGCAGGATCAGGAACCCAATTGGTCTTACGCTTCTCGATACCGACGGCGACTGCATCGAGCGCATCGTGCTGGCCCCGTCCCGGCCGGAAGCCGTGGGAGAAGCCGACAAAATCGCTTTCGTAGAGGGCATTGAGCGCGGTGACTACCGCATGCTGGACAATCTTGTCTTCCAGCGCCGCGATACCCAGAGGCCGTTGTGTGCCACCTGCTTTGGGGATGTAGGTCCGTAGGACAGGCTGGGCACGGTAGCCGCCGCGGTGAACCGCGGCAGCCCGCCACGCGTTCCTCTTGGTCGACGGCCTTCCCTCCACGGTCTCCGCGGTATGACCCGCGTTCGACCGATTCATCGGTACTATGCCATCGTCCGACTTCCCACCCCGGGTCCCGTCAGGCTCATCGCCAGCGGCATTCCCTGACAGGTCCAGCCGATTACAGCTGGACTGCGGCGGGATCTCCCAGGTCTCGTGCATGAAGCTTCGATGCGCGCGCGGGGTCTCAGATCGCGCGGGATCGTGCGATGACTCGCGTCTGGCGCCATCGCCCGTGTTGCCTTCCGTATCCATTAAGACGTCGGCATCCCGGAACTGTCCGTTACACGACTCCATACCCGGCCCACATCTTCCCCTGTCAACGCTTCACGCCGGCACTTGCGCGCCGTCGCGCATGACTCGGGGCCAGACTGGTTCGCTACACCCTATCCGCATGAGGCTTGCGCTCACCGCTTCTATGCCGGTTAGCCTGGCGCACAATGGAATGGTCGCCCCCTCCCCATGCGGCATCGAAAGTGCCAGAGTGAAGCTGGATCGGTTTCACTCAACTTGAAGAGGAGGCGACAGATGAAGGTTACAACCGTGGGACTCGACTTGGCAAAGAACGTGATTCAGGTGCACAACGTGGATGAGCACGGCAAGTCAGTGCTCACGAAACGACTGAAACGCGACCAGGTGACAGCATTCTTCGGGAAACTCGCTCCCTGCCTCATCGGACTGGAGGCCTGCAGCAGCGCCCACCACTGGGCGCGCAGGCTCAAGCGGCTCGGACACCGGGTGAAGCTCATGGCCCCGCAGTTCGTGAAGCCCTATGTGAAAACCAACAAAAATGACATGGCGGATGCCGAGGCGATCTGCGAGGCCGTCGGCCGTCCGAACATGCGCTTCGTGCCGGCGAAGACGCCGGAAGCCCAAGCAATACTTGCCGTGCACCGCGCCCGTCAGGGTTTCGTCAAGGCCCGCACCGCCCAAGCGAACCAGATCCGGGGGCTGCTCGGCGAATTCGGCCTCGTGATCCCCAAGGGGCTCATCCACATCGCCAAGCGGGTCCCCGAAATCCTGGAAGACGCTGAAAACGGCCTGCCCGACACGATGCGCCCGCTCATCCAGCGTCTGGCTGAACACCTCAAGCTGCTGGACCGCG
>JAPTTX010000047.1:0-21322 GCA_028068195.1 Gammaproteobacteria bacterium | reverse complement strand
GGACCTTGGTCAGCGCCGCCGTAAGGGTCGTCTTGCCATGGTCCACGTGACCGATGGTCCCCACATTCAGATGGGGCTTCGTACGCTCAAATTTTCCCTTAGACACCTTTGGTACCTCGTGGTTGTTTTCTTGCCTGCCGTTCCGCCAGCCGGAACCCCGCTGGCAGCGCGAGATCCAGATCTGGAGCCCATAATCGGAATCGAACCGATGACCTCTTCCTTACCAAGGAAGTGCTCTACCGACTGAGCTATATGGGCAATCGTCCACTTTCCTGCACTTCCGGCGATCCTGTTCCACAGGAGCTTGGAGCGGGTGATGGGAATCGAACCCACGTTATCAGCTTGGAAGGCTGAAGTTCTACCATTGAACTACACCCGCGCGCTTCACCCGCCCAATCCGGCTGCACCTGCCAGCGCCGCGTCCCGCACCCGCCGTGACCCTAGGCCAGCAGATGCAGGCTGGTGGAGGGGGGAGGATTCGAACCTCCGAAGGCAGAGCCGTCAGATTTACAGTCTGATCCCTTTGGCCGCTCGGGAACCCCTCCAAAATGTAAGCCGCGCATTATGCTGGAGAAAACCCCAAGCCGTCAATGGGCCGGAGGCCCCAGCCGGGCCAGCGCTTCCCTAGAGCTTCTGGCCCTGCTGTCGGATGAGGTTCAGGGCCGACCCTGCCCGGAACCAGCCGATCTGCTCCGCAGTCAGGCTGTGGCCGGCCTGGAAGGTCTCGACGGTTCCGTCCCCATGCGTGATTTCGACCGTCACCGGCTTTCCCACGGCCAGCTGGTCGAGATCCAGAAACCGCAGTCGGTCATCGCGACGGATCCGCTCGTAATCTGCAGCATCGGCAAATACCAGGGGCAACACCCCCTGCTTCTTGAGGTTGGTCTCGTGGATACGGGCAAAACTGCGCACCAGCACCACCCGGCAGCCCAGGTAGCGCGGCGACATCGCCGCATGTTCGCGCGAACTGCCCTCTCCGTAATTCCGGTCCCCGACCGCCACCCAGCCCTGGCCACGGCCCTTGTAATCTCGCGCCAGGTCGTTCAGAGGCTGACCTGAGGCTCCGGAGAACACGTTGTATCCGGTACCCGGCTTGTCGGAAAAGGCATTGTCCACACCGGAAAAGAGGTTGTCGCTGATCCGGTCCAGGTGGCCGCGGAACCGCAGCCACGGCCCGGCGGGCGAAATATGGTCGGTCGTGCACTTTCCGCGGGCCTTGAGCAGCACCGGCAAGTCGCGATAGCCGGCGACCTTGTCCACCGGCTCAAAGGGCTCGAGCAACGCAAGGCGCTCGCTCTTGGGGTCCACGCGCAACACGGCGGCGGCCGGATCATCTGTCGGCGCAACGTAGCCCGATACGCCGGGGTCGAAACCGCGCCCGGGAAATTCGTCGGCTGCAGGTGCCACCAGCCGCAGCACCGTGCCGTCATCGAGAGCGACCCCCTCGTGAACGGGATCGCGGTCCAGACGGCCGGCGAGCGCGTAGGCGGTCACCACTTCCGGGCTGCCGATGAAGGCATGGGTTGCCGGATTGCCGTCGTTGCGCCGGGGAAAGTTGCGATTATACGAAGTGAGAATCGAGTTCCTGTCGCCCTTGCCAACGTCGGTGCGCTCCCACTGGCCGATGCACGGTCCGCAGGCATTGGCCAGCACCGTAGCCCCGATCGCCTCCAGGTCAGCCAGCAATCCGTCGCGCTCGATCGTCGCGCGCACCTGTTCCGAGCCTGGCGTCACGAGAAAAGGCACGCGCGCCTTCAGGCCACGCGCCCGGGCCTGGCGCGCCACATGGGCAGCGCGACCGATGTCTTCATAAGACGAATTAGTGCAGCTGCCAATCAGGGCTGCCTTGAGCTCAGCCGGGAAGTCCTGGGAACGCACGTCGGCAGCGAGCTGGGACACCGGACGCGCCAGATCGGGCGTGTGGGGCCCGACAATCTGCGGCTCCAGCGCCGAAAGATCGATCTCGACGATCTCGTCGAAGCTCTGCTCAGGCGCTTGCAGAACCTCGGGGTCGGCCACCAGTTCAGCCGCCACGGCTTCGGCCATTCGCGCGATCTCGCCGCGGCCGGTCGCTTGCAGGTACGCCGCCATACGTTCGTCAAAAGGAAACAGCGACGTGGTCGCCCCGAGCTCGGCGCCCATATTGGTGATCGTGGCCTTGGCGGTACAGCTCAGGGCGCGCGTCCCCGGTCCGAAGTATTCGATGATCTTGTTGGTGCCGCCACTCACTGTGAGCATACCGGCGAGTTTCAGGATCACGTCCTTGCCGCTGGTCCACCCCGAGGGTTCCCCGATAAGCCGCACGCCGATGAGCTTTGGCCACAGCAGCTCCCAGGCCATGCCGACCATCACGTCCACCGCATCAGCGCCACCCACACCAACGGCGATCATGCCGAGTCCGCCCGCATTGGGCGTATGCGAATCGGTTCCGATCATGAGGCCGCCAGGAAAGGCATAGTTTTCCAGGATGACCTGATGGATGATCCCCGAACCGGGTTTCCAGAATCCGATGCCGTATTTGGCCGAGGCCGATGCCAGAAAATCGTAGACCTCGCGGTTGGCCTGGTCAGCCACCTGAAGATCCTGGCGCGCACCGGCCTTGGCCCGAATCAGGTGATCACAATGGATCGTGGTGGGCACAGCGGTAGTCTTGCGACCCGCCGAGATGAACTGCAGGATGGCCATCTGGGCCGTGGCGTCCTGCATCGCCACACGGTCCGGGCGTAATGCCGCCGTGGTGACGCCGCGCTGCGGCAATCCTTCCCCCCTATCCTCCCAGTGGGCATAGAGGATCTTTTCAGCCAGTGTGAGCGGATGGCCGACGCGGCCGCGCACCGCAACCAGGCGTCCGGCGAGCGACTGATAGTAACGACGCACCATCGCAACGGCGTCAGCGGGGGTCTTTTCCATTGCGGGTTCCTAACATGAATTCGGTGACACTGCATCGGGCGGGTCGGAATTGTAAATCAACTGGCAATGCGGCGCTACGCCGCAAGCGAACGAGGCTCTCCCCGGTCCGCGCGCCGTCCGGGGCCCCATTACGCCGGTCAGCGCCCCGATACGAAGGATTGGTCCGCACCGCGGGTGACAGCGCCGGGGTGAGGCTGGACGGAGGACAGCCCCCCGACCGCGGCCAGGCCTGCGTCTCCAAGCGCGAACCGGGGGACGCAAAAACATCGCCCCGGCCCCCTCCATGTGATATAGTGAAAAACTTGGGTCATAAGGGTGCGTATCGGCAGCGCAGTACGGGCCGATTGTCCCAGCTAGGCAGTTCCTGTTATCCACCCGTGTTCGCTCGCTCGTCACCGTCCCTACCTGTCTCCCGCTTCCCGGACCTGGACAGACGGCTTACCGACAAGACACGCACACGAAGCCGTGCTCGCTGCGGGGCACTCATTGACCGAGGACTCACATGCTAAAGATATTCGTAGGCAATCTCCCACCCGAAGCACGCGAGGCGGAACTGCGCGAGCTCTTTTCGCAGCACGGGACGGTGCGATCCATCAAGGTGGCCGTTGACGTGTTCACGGGCAATTGCCGCGGTTTCGCATTTATCGAGATGGAAGGCCACGAGGCTCGCGCCGCCATTGCCGCACTGAACGGCGTGCCATTTAAGGGACGGCCACTTAAAGTCAATGAAGAACGCCCACGCAGTCACCGCGGGCCGGGGAGACGCCGTTAGGCCTGCAGGTCGCCAACCATGACACAGTCTGCGAACGATTCAAAGAATTCAGCAGTCAACGACGCCCCGTCGGACGGACGGCCGGCTACGCCTTATGCGTTCAAAGTCGTTGAGGTAGAGAGATCCAGCGTCCCCGACGGCGGAGAGGGGCAGGACTGGCAGCGTTATGTGCTCAAAAGCAGTTCATCCACGATCGTGGGGCTTAGACGTGGATCGCGCAAGGATGTCGTGGCCTACGCTACGGAGTGCGCCGAGCGCCTGAGCGCGCGCGGGATGTCGGCACAACCGGTATGGCGGCCACGCGGACGAAAGCCAGCGTCGAGCACCTAACCGATAAAAAGACCCCGCCGACTGGCGGGGTCTCAATCCTAAAACCTGTCTGTGCGGTGTACCGCTTTCAGGCTGGCTGGACGTTGGCGGCGGACGGACCCTTCGGCCCCTGCTGCACGTCGAACTTCACCTGCTGGCCCTCGGCCAGGCTCTTGAAGCCGCTACCCTGGATTGCGGAGTGATGCACGAAGACATCCTTACCGCCGTCTGCCGGGGTGATGAATCCGAAGCCCTTGGCATCGTTGAACCACTTTACTGTTCCTGCTATCACGGAAATTCCTCTACATGTTTAATTGAATTGCGATGGTTTGCAGTTCATTCCTGGATATGACATTACGGAAGCACTACCGAAGTAACTGGAGGACCTACCGGACTGACTACAAGAATTACTCTGCAACAAGTTTACTGTACGCCCCAAACGGGCAAATAGCTACAACTATTTTTTGAGCCGTGGTCCCGTAGCCGGGACATGTCCCGCCTTCCGACATCGGCCCGGATCGGCTCCCGCAGGCAGCTGCCGGCATCCGCCCACCCCCGGGGCCAACCGGAACGGCCAATACGCACGGCGGGCATATACGGCGCCTGAACGTCAACCCGGAAATCGACTCGCCCGCGTCCGTGCACGATGAACGCCAGCGGCGGGACCGCGACCATGGCTCATGGCAGGTAGCTCAATGCGCTGTTTGCGGCGAATTCGGCTCGGCGCGCAACGAGGCGCCATTTCAGGAACCGCCATCAATCGCGGACAGGGGTACGCGCAGGCTGCAAGCGGCACAACTACCCTCAGTCAATCTGCTGCGCGCGTCTGCGACTCCAGCCCCTCCCACCGCTGATAAGCGGCTTCGATCTCCTTGCCGACCAATTCCAGCCGCGCGAGCGTTGCCGCGATCCTGTCGCGCGGCTGCTGGTAGAAACCGGCTGCGCCCACTGCCGCGTGCAAGCGTGACTGCTCCGTTTCGAGAGCCTCGATTTTCCCTGGAAGGGTCTTGAGCTCCTGCTGATCCTTGTAGGAAAGCCGGCCGGATTTCCTGGCGCTCCGCTCTTCGGCACGCACGCCGGGCGGTTGCGCGGGGGCGCTGCCGCCTACCATCTTGTCCTTCAGCTCCCGCACGTCTGCGCGCTGGCGCAGCCAATCGGAGTAGCCACCGACATATTCACTTACACGTCCGCCACCTTCCAGTACTAGCGTGCTCGTGACTACTGCATCGAGAAACGCTCGATCATGACTGACCAGCAGGAGGGTGCCCTGGTAGTCGATCAGCAGCTCCTCCAGGAGTTCGAGCGTCTCGACATCAAGATCATTGGTGGGTTCGTCCAATACCAGCAGATTGGCTGGCTGGGCGAACAGGCGCGCCAACAGCAGGCGGTTGCGTTCTCCGCCGGACAGCGTGCTCACCGGCGACTGCAGGCGTTGCGGTGGAAACAGGAAATCCTGCAAGTAGCCGGCGACGTGCCGGCTGCGGCCGTTGACCGTGACGGTCATGCTGCCGCCGCCGACACTCTGCATGACTGTGGCGGACGGGTCGAGCTGGGCGCGCTGCTGATCGAAATAGGCCGGCTGCAGCCTTGTGCCGAGGCGCACCTGGCCGGAGGCTGGGGCGGTTTCACCCAGGAGCAGCCGGATCAGGGTCGATTTGCCGGCCCCGTTGGGGCCGATGATGCCGATCCGATCACCACGCATAATGCGCGCTGAAAAGTCTCTGATTACCGTTTTGTCGCCGAAGCGTACATCGGCGTGCTCGACCTCGGCCACCAATTGGCCGGACGCCCCGCCCTCTTCGAGCTGGAGATCCACCTTGCCCGGCCGGTCCCGGCGCAGGCGGCGCTGCTCGCGCATCGCTTCCAGCGCCCGCACGCGCCCCTCGTTGCGCGTGCGGCGCGCCTTGATGCCCTGGCGGATCCAGGCTTCTTCCTGGGAAAGCTTCCGGTCAAACAGAGCGTGCTGTCTCGCCTCCGCCGCCAGCTGATCATCCTTGCGTCGCACATAGTCATCGTACGTTCCGGGCCAGGATGCCAGCACACCACGATCAAGCTCGACGATACGCGTTGCGAGCCGCCGCACGAACATGCGGTCGTGACTGACAAATAGCACTGCACCGGGAAAGTCCCACAGGAACTCTTCAAGCCAGCGGATGGCTTCGATATCGAGATGATTCGTAGGCTCATCGAGAAGCAGCACATCCGGATCGCACACCAGGGCGCGGGCGAGCAGTACACGCCGTCGCCAGCCCCCAGAGAGGGTGTGCAGCGCTGCTTCGCCGTCGAGTCCGAGCCGGGACAATACCGCCTCGACCCGCTGCTCCAGGCGCCAGCCGTCAGACGCTTCGAGCGCATGCTGAAGTTCGGCGAGACGTTGCGTGCCGGCCGGCGTGGGTGCACGCGCGACTTCTACGGCGGCATGGCGGTATCCGGATAGCAATTCGCCGAGCTCGGCGAGGCCGCCGGCAACGATCTTGAACACCGTGTCATCGCTGTCTAGGGCAACCTCCTGAGCAAGATGGGCGATGCGCGTGCCGGGGCGGATCCAGACGCTGCCGTCATCGGGCGCGGCCTCGCCGTCGACGACCCGCATCAGCGACGATTTGCCTTCGCCGTTTCGTCCCAGCAGACACACCCGTTCGCCGCGGCGGATCTCGAGTTTCACCCCGTCGAGCAGCGGCTGATGGCCGAAGGCGAGCGATACCTTGTCGAGGCGAAGTAATGGCATATTCCCGTGGGTTCTACGAGCGGGTGACTGAAAGAAGCGCAGTGTATCCGTTGTAAGCGCGGTTCGCGAGAACCGGCCCGGTACTTCCCGTATATAGGGGCGCACCGCATAACTTCAAGCCGCTTTCGCTGCAGACTGGGTGCATAAATCCTGCAACGCGCGCGTGCCGCAAAGCCAGCGCAGCGACGGGAAATCCAAACCACCGAGCGGTCCAGCTTCGAAATCGCGATCACAGACCCGTTTCGCCAGGGCGCCACATGACGGCACTGCACACAGGCGATCCATGCCCGGACAGCGTTCCCTGCCAGCCGGGAGCGCGAATTCGAATTGGCGATAATTGTGTCTCGAAACCTGTCATCGGATATGCGATTGGCGACAACGCCGGGCCCGCACGAGCGTCCTCGCTGAAGACTTCGCGGTGGCTGAGGCCGCCGCCGGTGATCTCTACGCCGCCTTGGCCCAGCTCTTTGCCCGTCCGGCCCGAGTACCGAAGAAGCTCACCGCCCGCCTCCCCTCCGAAAAGTGCCGGTGGCGCAGAATCTGTGTTCGCAGCCAACCGTGTCGATCCAGGGCTTGCGCGGAAGGCCAGGATTTCGGCCCAGACGCGGCGTACTTGGCGCAGAAAGGCCATCTCGAAAGGCAAGTCGTCACGCGTTCCGGCAGGCGCTCCGCAGGCTCAAAGCTCGCCGTGGTCATCGATGCAGCCGCTTCCAAGGAATCAGCTCGGTTTGAAAGCCGCCGAAGGAAGAGTTTGTGCCCCAACAAAGTGAGGGCGTGGCGTAAGGCCATCGAGGGCGGTATCACCTCGGAGGCACTGAATGCTCGGGTCCTGCGCGAAGTGATCGCCAGACAGGAAAGGCGCCACGGGAACTCGCGCGCGGGTTGCACCGCACGGGACCACCCCTCACCGAGACCGCGGCACTGCTGACACTCCAAAAAGCCCGGGCAACTTGCAGGGACGCAGAGCATGAATAGCCAGGCCCGGACCGTCAGGCAGCAGTCTCGCCGATCAAGGAGGTCGTGACCGCGGGTGCCGCCGGCCCCGGCCCCAGCTTCGCGTGCCAGACCGGGGCCGGCCCGGTCATACCCACCGCCGGGCACAGACCTGGCATACCGGACCCCGAAACACGTTCCCGCAAGGCGAACAGCAGCCAGGTGCGGCAATGGCCGTGCTTTGCGCATCTGCGACCCAGACGATCATGCCGGCCCTGGCCAATGAGGGCCGCTACATCGCCTCGCAATCGACCCGCTACTGGATTCTACGGCAAGCCTGCAGCTCTCACCCACCGGGGCGGGTGCGAACGCCGCTCAGGCCCGCCCCGTGCCACTGCGCCCGGTTGAATCGGCCGCAGAAAATCCGGAGCGCGCCGTCGAGAACAAGAACTTTCCAATGCAATTTCGGCGCTTCGCGCTTTGCCTCGGACATGGTCGCGATGGCGAGGCAGATTGAAGCGCTCGGCATGGGCATAGGGCGGGAAGCCCACAGACGCTCCGTTGTAGCGGCTGTGGGGGACGTCCGCCGTTTGCCCGTGGCCCATCTTGCCCGACGCCGGACACGAAGGTGGCGGCGCGGACCTCCCCGACCAGCCCGCCGGCCGCAGCTCCCCGGCTGAAGATCGCCGGCGTCCGGCCATTAGGATATGCGATGCCATGCTCAGAAGAGCATCTGCAGACCGACCGTACCCATGTTGTAATTTTGCATCGAAGCGTCCAGCGGATCCTGCTTGTTGAAGACGATGCGGTCGAACTCGGCGGTTACCTTAAGCTGTTCACCGCTGATGTAATAGTTGAAACCGGCGCCTTGCCAATGCTGATCGCCATAGCCGGTTGCTAGGTTGTATTTCGAATTCTCATAACGCAGGAAAAATTGTAAGCGCCCGATGCTGACCTTCCGTGGAAGCATATAGCCCGCTTTGACGTAGTAGCCTTGGAGTTGCGACGTAATCGGCAGGTTCGGGTCGGGGTTGGGGCTGTTGATGGCATTCCCCGTATTGTAGTGCATGTATGCCGCCGAGGCGGTGTAGGTTCCGCTGCGGAACGGATATTCGTAGAAGATGTCCGTGGTCCAGGCTTCGTAGTTCTTGGCGCCTGTCTGTGCCGTAAAATTGTCCCATACGACATTCGGCTGGTACTGATAGGCCGCGCCAATCGTCAAGACCTTCATGGTACCGAGGTAGGTGCTCTCATACCCGTAGCCGTACTCGGGATCAAGCAGGCTGGCGGTTACGCGGGCTGTCACCATCGGGTCACTCTTCGGGTTGCTGGTACCCTGCCGCCCGTTCGATACCATGACGCGGTACTGGAACATGGCATTATGTAGGTTTCCCCACATCGCGACGCCGGTGTCGCGGCTATGGACGAACGGATTATAGGCAAGCGTCAACGAACGGTCCAACGTCAGGGCTCCGAAACAGTCTTCCAGATTTTCGCGGGCGAACGGCTCCTTAAACTTGCCCACGATGAACCGGACGGCCTGGCTTGCATCAAGCGTGATGTAGGCGTCCGGGTAGAAGACGCTTCGATCGTTGAAACCCTGTTGTCCGTCGACGGGCGCGTCTGTGTCTATGAAAAATCCGACGTAATCATTGAATTGCCCGCTGAGAACAATCCGGTTTCGGCGCAGATAGAAATTGTTCAACCCGGCGGAGTCGGTCGATGACGTATAACCCCGGCTCTGGTACCAAGCCTGAACATCATAATCGAGCGTCACGTAGCTATTTCCGGACCGAAGCGTCACTCCGCACACTGCCGGACCTGAAAATCCGGCAAGTGCCAGCGCTCCAAGCGGAATGATTGCGTATCGGACGGCCTTTGCGATTGGATTTGTTTTGGACTTCGGGGTTTTCATGTTTGGTTCTCCTCCCGATTTATTGCTTCTGGGGCGCGTTCACTTTCATGTAGCTGGCGACGAGCTTCTTAAGGTCCCCCCCTTGATGGCAGGTAGCGCATGACGTTTGGGGCGTCGTGCGCGGATCTGCGATCAATCCGGCGTGCGCCAGTGACTTTTTCATGATCCAAGGACTGCCCTTGTGGCAACCAACGCAGTCGTTGTCGACCTGCTGGTGATCGGTGTGCCAGACGCTGTTGTCGATGGCCGGTCCGCGGCCGCTGGTGTGACATTTGAAGCACGACGAGGCGCCCATGCCGCAGGCATTGGCTGCTGCAATCGGGGAACATGCCGCGAACGAGCCATGAAACGAAGAGATCGCACTCTCGCCCCATGCGCCCTTATGGGCGGCGGGCGCGCTGTATGCGTGAACCACGGAAGGCGTTTCCGGGCTAGCTGAAAGAATAGACCAGACTACCGCTACCACGGTTAAAAGCGTTATGCAGGTAGCGTAAAAAAAGACCGACCGCGAGGCCTTTTTAAGTATGCTTATGAAAGCTCTATTCATTTGCTAATCCCCCTATTACTGTGTTGGTCGGTTACAGCGGATTTCCCGGAATCCTCGAGGCCTTGACGCTTCAGTCGACGTCTCTGATCGGCAGCTTCAATCTGCTTTTCGGTTACCCCGAACCCACACAGGCAGACTGGTCCTTTGACCCCGAAATTCGGTCGTGGCGCGGGCGTGCGCGAAGCAGCCGGAGAGGTAGTCGTTGTGGTGGTTGCCGAAGCGGCCGCTCCCCACACGGCTGGCACCGCCGTGCATGAAAGCAGGCCTGCCATAACCGCGATCAACCGCCGTTTCGTCTGTTCGGAACTCATTTTTATGTCATTCAACATTACAGAGAGCGTTGCCAGCACTAAAGCACATTGCATGCCAGCCAGTAGACCTTGTAAAAACAGATAGTTACGAGATATTGATGCGAACCGGGCGTTGCATTTCGTTGTTTTTGCCGGTCGCACCGTCACCGGGCTTTCAATTTGCAACTTAATTCTTTTTGAATCTCCGCCTCCGAAAGCGCATCGTACTACGAGACGGGTCCGCTGATGGCGGGTGGTGATGGTCCGGGCGAATGTTCCGCACAGAACAATGTCCGCAACCTTGTCGTAGCGGCCCGGGTACGTGCATTCCTGGCGGAACGGGCTTCATCAGCGCACCTCGGGCGCGAGTTCGACGTGTTGCTCGAAACTTGTGGGATGGTACGGCCCCGGCTCAATCCGGTTTGCGGCCACACCCTGAACCACCGGGCAGAATGCACGAATCGAGAAACTCCGGAGCGAAGCACAGATTCCACTCCGTCCGAAGACCTGCCAGGTGACTTTGCCACCATCTGGGTCCAATGAATACCGCACTACATGTGCCTCGGGAACATCGGAATTCTCATGTTATTTCCGCTTATCTATTTCGATTTGCACGCGTCCGGCACGGTACCTCCCCACAATATCCCGCCACCCGGCCTAGTACCGGCATAAGTGACCTTCCGATACCGGATCGTTGACGCGGAAATGCGTCGATCGCTGGATTCGATCTGCAGCCATCGCCCCGGACGCCATTCGACTTAAAGTACCTATGAGAATGTTTCATCGCCCGGGCCACGAGAAGAAACCCGGCGTGTCCTGGTCGCAGGTCCAGACCCGTTGGATCGGCGAAGCCGGGGCTTCTGGGTGCCATGCACGGAACAGGCACGGCGCAATATCGGAGACTGGTGGTGCCGGCGCGGCTATGCCAGTGCAGGATATTCACCCTGGCTGGCGCCCTTGGCCTCCGTCTCGGCAAAAAGCCAAAAAAAACCCGCTTGCGTCGCGGGCCAAAGGAGAGAGGCAGTGCGCCGCCCGATGATCGCTTTCTTGACCACCTCGGAACGAAAAGGGTCGGAAAACCGCCTTGGCCATAATCGCCGCATCCTGCGCGATCGCCCCCGATCCATACCAGCCTCAAGCGCGTCGCACCGGCTATACCGGGTCACGGCGGGCGCATAATACTGGATCACACCTTTTTGGCTTCGCCAAAGACCAAAGAACCAGCATTTGCTACTGGTTATAGTCAGGCCTCGTGTCGGCAGTCACGACAGCACCCAGCGTGATCAATGCAATTTCAAATCTCGGGGAATGCAAAATGCAACACCAATAAGATGCTCACCGCCAAACCACAATTGTCGCGGCACGAGCAACCGCGTCGAGAACTTCGCCATATTGCGCCGTCATGTCGTGGACCAAGACCTCGGCGCCGAGCGAATGCAGCGCGTCCGCCAACTGCCCCGCGCCTAGGCCGGAGGCCTCCGGGCGTAACTCGGGAGACGGGCGCAAAATCAGAATCGTCTTTGCGCCGCTCATAGCAGGAAAGCCACGTCCGCAGCCATCAGATCTTGCGCGATCCGAATGAGAGGCGCATCGAAGTCCACGATCTCGCACGGCACTTCCGCAAAATCGAGCACTTCTTTCTGCTCGCTTACGGCGGGCGAGTCCTCAAGTTTGCCGATCACATCCACTTTGATTATGTCGTTTAGCAGCGTCAGGCCGGCCGCCACCCTCAATGCCTCGGATTGATGATACTTCGCAATCACAAGCACCTGTTTCATAGGTCACCTCGCAACATTGTTCCTTGAGATGGCATGAAGGTCTGGCTCAAAAAACCACGACTTTGTCGCATTGATGTACCAGCTCCGCATTCTGATATTGGCCACCCATGACGACCCACGGTGGCGGTTCCCCGTCTCCGAACCGCTCCCAGCTCAGCTCACAGACGCTGGCACTCACTCTTCCAGACTCTACTAACTTCTGAAACGGCGCATGATGAAGAACCCGTGCGCCCGTGTCGGTGAGGAAACAGCGGCATTCCCAGCCACGCTCCGAGGCTGCGGCAAGCAGGCCTGTCGCATATCCGCCGAATTCCTCAGTAGTAATCGTGACACCAAAGCGCATTGCGCCTCCTAACACTGATGACCCAGATCTATGCCGCGTCTGCGGATCCTGACAGCCCAACCGCGCCTATGCCCTTCACTTCGCCGGTTGACTCCACGTTGCCGACGGGTTGGGCGTGGCCGGATGCGGACGGGAGTAGCCCATTATGAAGCTGATAAACGCAACAATAATCACGATGATTATCCACAAGCTGTTTTTCATCACGCCGCTCCGTCGTGCTGTCCTATGCCTTCTTGATGCGCCATCGCATTCCGCTGTCATCCTTCCCTCTTTCCATAATCTCGTTTCCTTCTGCTTCACACATTGAGATTATCGACTCGGCTGAGGACGGATTGTCGAACACCAGATTCAATATGTCACCCGATTTCATTTTTTCCAAGGATTTCTTTGTGAATAGCTGCGGATGCGGGCATACGTAGCCCTTCACGTTGAGAAGGTAGATACCCTCCGCCTCCTTCTTGAATTCGACTGCCATAGCTCTTCGTCCTCTATTTAGTCTTAAAAAATGTCTTCTTTCGCCATCTGGCGATTGATCCACCAGTTGTAGAACTGCACACAAACATAGGCTCCGATCCCGAGACCGAGCCCGAACAGCCAGCCGGACGGATCGCCGTTCGCAACCGGGATGAAGAAGGCGCCGATATTGCAGCCGATACCAATGCGCGCGCCGATACCCATCAGCGCGCCGCCCAGCAGCGCCCAAATGGCGGTCTCAAGCGTGGGAAGCTTGAGCCTAAATTCATTGCTGAGTCGCGCCATCACGGATGAGCCGAGGATAATGGCGATGGACATCCATCCCGGCGGGTTGAGCAGCGGGTTAGGAAGGCCGTTCTGCAGTCCGTAAAATATGTTGCGCATGTCGTGAACCCCGAGTACGTGCAGCAACCATCCGGACCACTGCGCCTCCTGGGTGGTGATATACCAGTAACCGGGGTCGAAGACGGTGTTCTGTATCGAGAGGCCTGAGGTATGGCCCATGGCCTGCAGCAGCTCGCCGGCGTTGAGCACCCCGAATACGTGACGCAGACCCTCGGTAACCCACATGTGCAGCCCGGCTGCCACGCCAATCACCAGCCCGGCAATGGCCGTACGTCGCGAGGCGCTGATCATCGACCAGTAGCCCCGCAGTTCTGCGCGCCAGCCCTTCGCGCCTGTTTTCGCTATGTTTTTGAGGTGCGACTTCCGGTACCAAATTACATAGACCACCGCCAAAATGAACACTGCCGGAATGATTGTATTGAGCAGTGAGTTGCCCACGAAAGCGGCGAGATAGCGGCTTTTGATGTGAGTCAGCTCGGCAACGGTCGTAGCCCGCAGGTTCCAGATATACCCTGCCATGTACTGGTTATACCAGCCGTTTGTCGGAGACAGCACAGCGGGCAGGTTCTTGGCCGCCGCCGAAGCCGTCCACGACGCGGGAACAAGGTCATTGAGCCATCCGCCGGCGCTTGCGAACCAGGTCTGCGAAAAGCTCAGCGAGAGGATGACGATCCACGACGCAACCGTGCCTTCCCCGCTCTTATAAAGGGAGCCGGAGGCGCATCCACCTGCGAATACCATGCCTAACCCGAAGATCACCCCCCCGATGACGTTCTGATAACCGTAAGGTATCGGATGAAACGTGCTCTCCCCCGCTCCGGTAACTACCGCGGACACGAGACTGAACAGCACCAGGGCGATAATGATGCCTACCGTCATCCTCGGCACGCCCACCGCGAACAGGTCACGGAAAGCCGAGGCCATGCAGAATCGGCCGTACTGTAAGGCCATGCCGTAGACCAATCCGAACCAGATATAGGTAGCCAGGTACACGTAGCGCACATCGACGGCATAGCTCCAGATCGTGATCAGCGCAAAAAAACCCACAATCCCGAAGGCCCACATCTGGTTTCTTCGCTCACGGTTCGTCTCAGCCGCCTCGGTACTTTGCAATACCGCACTTACCTCGCCTTCGGTGCTTGCCATCAGATTCTGCCTCCTCTTTAAAGCCAAAAAATTCCTCTGGTAACTCGGTGCTGCACCCCGCATGAACGTTCTACGGTCCGCGCCGTGGATCCTTGGGTTAAGTTAAAGATCCGGCCGCGTTTGCGGGACCACTCCGCCGGGCGCACCTACCGGCAATGTTCATGGAGAAGCAAACTCCGTGCCGTACATTCATATGATTGATTTATCAGAGGAATGCACCGCAAAAGGGCTCAACGCCATCTCGCATATCGCAATGCCCTAACGTTTAGGAAACTAGGCTTTGGATTTTGCAACGAGCCGGCTTTGTTCCTGCTCAAACCGCACAGATCCTTTCAATTTTGGCGGGAGGGATGGATTACGATTGCGTCGATGGGACGGGAGGCACCCATATTCGTAGACTTATTATAGTCAAAGCTAGGCGGGGCCCTGTCCGAGAGGAGAACGCCGACAATGACTCCATCCACGACCAGAAATGCACCCCGCCGTCGCACCCCAGAATCGCACGGCACGCATGAGCCTGCCCGCTACGGCGCGCAGCGGAACAGGGAGCCGACACTGCGTACGGACCCAAGGAGTCGTTCAGTGAGCCTTGAGCCTACTGCAGGAAAGCGTGAGCCCGGTCGCTCTTCGAGATCTGGCGCGCCCGGGTCACAGGGCGGCGCCTCAAGCCTTGCCAGGATTTTGCCACCATGATCGAGCGGCGTTGGGACGCCTCGCGGATTTCTGCATACCCGAAGCACGGTGGCGCTCGGCTCCGTCGAACGACTGGACACCATGATCCGCGTCCTGCAGCGCCGTGCCTTTAGTCTACGGGATGACGAATAGCTCGGGCTTAAAGATCCTCACCTCGATGCTGCCGCAGATTTGATCGAAAGATCAGCAACATTCACCCGCCCGCTTTCGCGATGACCCAAAAACGGGCAATGCATATCATGCTGTTATTTCGGAGACAAAGCGGGATCTTTCTGAACATAAATTTTCCAGCACTTTGCAGTCTGGCAAGTAAAGAGATGGACACCGCTGTAGTTTGGCGTCATGAATTGAATGGTTTCTATGGAACTCAGGTTGTCAGTGATGATCTCGATGATATCGCCACAACTGACCTCGGCGAGCGCCTGCTTGGTAACCATATTGGTACGTAGGCATGTATCGCCTATGAAGTTCAGGGACCGAGTGATGTAAAGGCAACCGTAGTCGCGTATCTCGACCCATTCAGCCTTCGCAGTGGCAGCTTCTGCGGCATGCTCAGACGCACCGAAGCGGAGTAATTCGAGGAGACCGTCGGAGTCGAACATGGTCAGAAATATGGATTTCGCCATCATAAAATCCCTTTGTTCATCAGGCTGCCGGCCGAAAATATCCACTGAATCACGCCCAATGAAAGTGCTTAGATTTCATTTCGACAGCCGTCGGTCCGCAACCAGGGGTAGCGAATTGATCCGGCGCAATATCCGCCATGATCGCCTCATGATTCCCAATGCAATCAGCCCGGCGACGGCCAACGCGCTGACGATTGCAATCGACTGCGGAATCACCGGTGTAACTCGCGCCGCCAAACCGCTCCATTCCAGGCTGCGCAGGGGATCCATGATCGGCCGACTCCCCTCGAACCAGACGTTGACCAGCGTACCGGTAACCAGCGAAAGGCTGACTAGCCCGCCTACGTACAGCAGTACGGCACGCGTGCCGAGCACCCGCTGCAATGCAAAAAACTCCGGAAGGTTAGTGGCGGCACCGGTCACCAGAAAAACGATCGCACTGCCCGGCCCGGCCCCAGCGGCGAGCAGTGACGCCGCCAGCGGAATCTGGCCAACCGCGCAAACGTAAATGCTCGCCCCCAATAGCGCAATGGGAATGAGCGAGGTAAACGGCGCCGATACTCCGAGGTAATGGCTAATCCAATCAGGCGGCACGGCCACTGAGATCACGGCAGCGAGGACTGCGCCAATGCCTATGTACGGCCCGATTTCCGGACCGAGCTCTCCGAAACCCCAGCGAATCGCTCGACCGAAACGGTGCACTGGAGACGCTGCATCCGATTGCGGCGCTTCGCAGGTACCCATCGCGCAGCACGGCTCCAGCTGCGCCGCAGTCGGCGTAACAGGTGCGCCGTTCAGATACTCGACAAGATAACCGATCAGAAACGGCGCTACTAATCCGAAGACCACATACACGAGCGTCAATTGCGGTCCGAGCAGCGCGTAGGACAAAATTACTGCCGCCGGATTGATCACCGGCGTGGCAACCGTGAAGGCCATTACGGTTGCCAGACGCACCCCGCTCAGATAAAAACTCACCGCAAGAGGAATTACGCCGCAACTGCACATCGGCAGCATCGCACCAAGGCCAATGGCACCAAGCACGCCGATCCATCCAGACCGCCGCATGAATGTACGCAAGCGCGCGGTAGGCAGGTACTCGTGGACCAACCCGCCCACGAAGAGGCTCAATATGATCCAGAATCCGGCCTCGACCATGATGCCGACGACGACGGATGTCATTTTTGTGAGCGTCTCGTTCATCACCACGGCTCCGGCCTGCCTTTACGTTCAACTTCCCAACGCCTTGAGTTGAGCCAATGCGGTCTTGACCTGGGCATTCAATTGCCAGATCAGGGTTGCTGGACACACCATGACACCGCCCTCGTGACACTCGGAAGCAGACTCCAGAAGCGCATTGAGCATGATCATGGCAACGAACAGTTGCTTGCGCTGCGGTGCCGGATGGGGGCCAGCCCGAAGGACTATTTCACGCAACCGTTCGCGACTTTGCTCCACTTCCCACTGAAATCCTGCTTCGGCCGTGTGGCTCTTGGCCATTGTCACCAACGTCGCAGCGCCATTGATCCATGCGCGCTCCGCCGATGCTCCGCCGGTCGCCCTGGCGTCTGTCGACAAGCAAACAACGATCGCCGCCATCGCCGCGATCCACCACCACTTCATCCGCTGCATCGTCACGGAGTTCATTCCTCTAACTGGTAGCGCTTGATCTTGCGCCATAGCGTAGATTTGTCGATTCCCAGGATTTCTGCCGCCAGCCCCCGATTTCCCTTGGTTTCGCGCAGAGTCTTGGAGATGAAATAGGCCTCGATCTCCTCGAGGCTCTGCGGTACGAGATAATCGAGCGCCCGGGCCGGGCCCTGGGGCGTATTCAACAGTCGCGGCGGCAGCACGTCCACATCCACGACATCGGTCTCGGTGAGAATGATCATGCGCTTGATGAGGTTCTCCAGTTCGCGTACGTTGCCCGGCCACTCGTGCTGCATGAAGGCGCGCAGAACCGCCGTTGTCACGCCCTTCACATTCTTGTCAAGCTGGGATGATATCCGGTTGATGAAAAAATTCGTCAGCATGGGAATATCGTCCTTCCGCTCGCGCAAAGGCGGCAGGGAGATCTCCATCACATTGAGCCGGTAATAGAGATCTTCGCGGAACAGTCCTTGCGCTATCAGTTTGGGCAAATCCCGATTGCTTGCAGCCAGCACACGCGCATCCGTTGTTCGCGGCACGGTGTCTCCCAGGCGATAGAAGCTCCCATCCTGCAGGACTCGCAACAGCTTCGCTTGCAGCGACAGCGGTGCATTGTTGATTTCATCAAGAAAGATCGTGCCGCCGTTCGCCGTTTCGAACATGCCAGGCTTGGTTCGGTCTGCCCCGGTAAATGCGCCCTTCTGATAGCCGAACAACTCGCTCTCGATAATGTTATCCGGGATCGAGGCACAGTTGATGGCAATGAAACTGCTATCCTTGCGGCGGCTCTGGTAATGAATCTGGCGCGCGACCAGTTCTTTGCCACAGCCACTTTCTCCGGTGATCAGCACGCAGCAGTCGTAGTCTGTTACGGCGTCAATCAGGCGACGAACGTTCTCCATGGCCGTTGCGCTACCGATCAGGCTAAATTCGCCCTCTTGCTTGTTCCGGTTGGCTGCACGCAACCGCAGATTCTCGCGCGACAGCAGATAATGCTCTAGCGCCCGCTCTACAGTGCAGCGCAACTCTTCAGGCTCGAAAGGTTTGCGCAAATAGTCATAGGCGCCGTTCTTGAGAGCCTCGACGGCCGACTCCACAGTTGCATACCCCGTGATCAATATCACCAATGTTGCCGGAGCGTGCTGCTTGGCAAACTTCAGCACATCCATTCCGCCCAAGCCGTGCATACGCATGTCGGTCACAACCACTGCAACATCTGTGTCCTCAAGCAACGCGATGGCGTCCTGCCCGTTTTTTGCGCTGATCACGGTGACCGGCAGCGGAGCGAGCAGGCTCACGACGAGCTCACGCATATTTGTGTCGTCTTCGACCAAAAGGATGGCCGGTTTATCGTCAGTTTGCTTGATGGGCACCGATTCCTGGATTTCAGCCGACATGGGCCATTTCCCTCGCTTGTTGCGCCAAGGGCAACGCCAGCACAAATCGCGCACCCTGCTGAAACGTCGAATCGTACCGCAAGCCACCATCGAGCTTTGTTACGATCGCCTGGCTGATGGCCAACCCGAGCCCGGTACCTTTGCCGACCTCCTTGGTTGTGAAAAAGGGGTCGAAGATGCGGCGACGATGCTCCGGGGGCACTCCGGGTCCGTTGTCCTCGACGATGACGGTGGCTTCGCCATCTCCTGATTCCACGACTTTCACCGTCACGCGTGGATTATCCGTGCCCGCCGTGGCATAGATCGCGTTCAGCATCAGATTTACCAAGACGATATCTAGCTGCCCCGGCGAGCCTTTGACCGACAGCTCAGGCCCCGGGTAAAACGATATATCGACCTGGTAGCGCTTTCCCTGGCAGTCGACGATGGTGTCAACCACGTCTTTGACGACGGAATTCAGCTCACACACCTCGAACTGACAGTGGTCTCGGCGCGCATAATTCAACAAATCGTCGACGACCCGCGCACAGCGTTTCGCCTCATGCAATACGATTTGCGTGTATTTCTTGATCTGGCATGCATCCGCGCTGGGTTCATCCATCAGCCGGGCGTAGCCGATGATGTTTCCCAAAGGGGTATTGAGTTCATGCGCCACGCCGGCGGCAAGCTGGCCGATTGCCGCGAGCTTCTCCACCGTGTAAATGCGTTCCTGCAGATGCTTGTAATCGGAAATGTCCACCACGATAACAACGGCACCAGCCTCATTGACACTTACCGATTTGAAGAAGGACAGGGTTAATGCGAAGTGGCGCGCATGCCCCCCTACCTGCAGCAGGACTTCCTTGTTGACGATCGGCTGTTCGTAGAGAAAGGCGTCACGGATCATATCGATGCTGGACTTGTCCGGCGCAAGCAGATCGAACAAGTTGCGGCCGAGAAGCATGTCTCGCGGAAAACCGAAGAGATCTTCTGCCTGACGGCTGGACAGGCTAACCTTCAGATCGCTATCCACGCAAAGAAGCGCGCCAGGCAAGCTGTGCAGGATCGCATCGTTGCGATTGCGCTCACCGATGACCCGCTTCTGACAGCCCTCCATCTCGGTAAATGCAGAATTGAGACGCATCATCAGCAGGTCGTGGTCGGATACGATGCGGCGCAGAAAGCGGTCGGGACCGCGAAGGTTGGAAACCGGGCACAGAATGCCTTCGAGGGCTTGCAAAATACTGCGGTGCATGCCGCTCAGCACCTTTCGATATGCGACATGAAGGTAAAGCAGGACTCCAAGCGCGGCCAGTAGGCAGCCGATAAGCAGGACATCAAGGCCCAGGTACACCGCTGAACCCTGCATAAGTGCGTAATGCGCGAGCGCCGTCATCACCTGCTCCAGCAACTCACAACTGAATTTGGGTGCATTTCCGTTGTGCAGCAACCCCGCTGGAGCCTGCCGGACTCCAACCGCAGCGAAGCGCCTTGGAAGAAATGGCCGACAGAGCGGTTGATCCGCTGGACGGAGATCATAGCAAGTTCCTTGTTCATGAAAGTCTGCTGACCATGCCGCAGATTAAAATCTCTTGCGCACCGGACAGCTTGCGTCCTCCGCCCTGTTTCCATTCCGCCTTGCAATAAACTCCTCTATCGCGCCCAACCTGATCTGTACGGCCGCTATCGCGCTGGTTGAATCCCGTTATCCCTGTTGCACAATCCGTGCTTATTGCAAGCACATCAAGCATAATATATGCCATCATGTTTTCCCATAAAATCAGATATTTTCAATTGCTTATGGCATTGCATAACCCTGTATCCAAACATATCTTATGCAATTTGCAATGAGCTGGATTGGATTGCAATTCGATTTGGTCTTAAGGAATATCCTTGCGTGCAAGAGTCACCTGGTACCGCTCCATTTTTACCTGTTCCAACGCATTCCGTAGCAGTTGACGCGATTCAGCTGTCAGTCCGGCAACATGTTTCAACGCGTATTGATACACGCGTATGTAGTGTGCTCCGGGAGATACAGCCATTTGCAGCGTGACGCTCCAGCCGGCTCCAGCTGGAAGTCGGAATTTTCCGCCCAGGACGCGGCTTTCGCCGCTTGGAATACGCGTATCGAACCTTTCCTGCGTCAGAGCGATGTTTACCCGGCGCGCGACGACGGTACGTGCCAGTTCGCCGTCTGGTCGGCCATGAGGGTCAATCAATTGCAGCGTGAATACCACTTCCGGGACTACGTAGGTGGGAAAATCATGACCGGCCCCCGAATTTGTAATCCTCGCTGCTGCCCACATATGGTCCCGATCGAGTTTGGTGAGGCGAAGCTTCACCGTCAGGGCACGTACTGTCATCGCCGGATCATGGATACCACGCCACAGATGCCGTCGATGGGGCATGTGGCAGGACTGGCACGTGACGCCCTCGCGGGCAAACCGGCTCGCACGCCACTCCGCGTAGGTGTTCTCAAACGGTTTG